>JAXLTZ010000009.1:0-167434 GCA_046329785.1 Chitinophagales bacterium | reverse complement strand
TTACTGTTCATATCTCTGTTGAAGATGAGTTCGGTATTATTACCTTCACTGTCAATATAAACAATCCACGGATTCGCGATACTTTCTGCAAGCTGCATCATATAATAAACTAATTTTTCTTTTGATTTTATTTTTGAACCGGGAACAATACATTCCAGTTTAAAGGCATCCGGAAATTTAGCATATTTTTCAGCAGACTGCTGCACTGTTGTTTCCGGAAGTACACTTAATAATTGGTCTGTTATTAATCTTGTTTGTGTTTCATTTTTTATCTCATCAACAATAACGGTAATTCCTATACTTTTTATCATAGCAGAAAGTTACTTTTTTCTGGGGGAATTATAATAGAACGCACTATTTTAAACAATAAAAATAAGCATGTCACAATTCGTTGTTGTGTTTCTTTTCATATGAGCGGCTTTAGCTGCATCTTTACATTACAAAACAGCGAAAGGCTGGAAACATAAAAACCCAACCCTGAAGTTTAGAAACATAAAAACTACCCCAAAGAACGAAACCCCAAGCCCAACCTAAGGCTTAGAAACACAAAACCCAGAGAGCAGCGACCGCTGCTCTTTTTTTATTCTATTTTGCGATTCCTTATTTCATTTATTCTTTCTTTCTTAACCCAAATCAATGAGATTAGTAAATAAGGCCTATAATTTTGTGTCAGGATATTATTCTTAAACACATAAAATAATGAAAAGATGAAAGCAGCAGTTTATAACCAATATGGCTCACCGGAAGTTCTTCAAATTAAAGAAGTAACTAAACCAACACCAAAAGAAAATGAAATTCTTGTACGAATAAAAGCCACCGCAGTAAATTCAGGTGACTTGAGACTTCGAAAAGCCGACCCGTTTGCAGTTCGATTATTTTTTGGCTTACTGAAACCTAAGACCACTATTCTCGGTAGTGTTTTTTCCGGAGAAGTGGAAAGTATCGGCTCGGCTGTAAAAAAATATAAAGTTGGTGACGCTGTCTTTGGCCATACCGATATGAGCTTTGGTGCTTATGCAGCCTATAAATGTTTGCCGGAAGATGGATCTCTGGCAATAAAACCTGCTACTGTTTCACACGTAGAAGCAGCCGGTATTCCTTTTGGTGGTGTTACAGCATTGCATTTTCTAAAAAAAGCAAAGATACAAGCCGGACAAAAAATACTGGTGGTAGGTGCTTCGGGGGCGGTGGGAAGTGCTGCTGTTCAATTGGCAAAATCTTATGGTGCTATTGTAATAGGTGTTTGCAGCACAACAAACATGGAATTGGTGAAATCTATCGGTGCAGACCATGTAATAGATTATACAAAAGAAGATTTTACCCAAAACGGAGAAGTTTACGATATCATTATGGATACCGTGAATACTATTTCAGTTTCCCGAGCTTTAAAATCACTTAGCAAAAATGGAATCATGATTCTAAGTGCCGCAGGAATGCCGGAAATGCTTCAGGGTTTATGGATTTCTATGACAAGTAAGAGAAAAGTAATGACAGGTGTAATCAGTCATACTGCAGCAGACATTTTATTTTTAAAGGAATTGATTGAAGGAGGAAAATATAAAGCAGTCATTGACAGAACGTATCCTTTAGAGCAAATTGCGGAAGCACATGCTTATGCAGAAAAAGGACATAAGAAAGGAAATGTTGCAATAGAAGTGTAAGCTATTTTTTAAATAATCTTTTTCTGATTCTGCTCAGTGATTCAGGTTTTACGCCAACATAACTTGCAATTTGATATTGCGGTATTTTTTGAAACAGATCCGGTCTTGATTTTAATAACTTTACATAACGCTGTTCTGCAGTATCGGTAATATAAGTAGACATGAGTTCTTGTTGTTCTGCAAAAACATTTTCCATTACTTTTCTGGAAACCTTTTCAAATTTTGGAAACCGTTTGTACAGGTTTTCTTCCTTTTCTCTGTTTCCAACCACCAGTGTGCTGTCCATACAGCAATCCAGATAATGACTGGAAGGATGGTGCTGACTAAAACTATGCATTGAAATTACCCATTGCTCTTCCGTGAAAAAGTTATTCGTTTTTTCTTCGCCGTCCACCAGATAATATTGTCTTACACAGCCGTCTAACACAAAATACGCTTCCGCAGAAACTTGTCCTTCCTTTAGCAATATTGTTCCTTTCGGATAATTTTTTATAGTCATTGTTTCCACAATCGCTTCAATTTCTCCGGAAGAAAGCGGCATAATTCTTTGAAAATAATTAAAGAGTTTGGCGTGCATTGATTTTTCAATTGGTATTGTTAAGGTGTTTGTTACAATTACTCAAAAGTGTCATAACATTTATCATCTTGTAAAAAGAAATTGAATTAAAGGTAGAATTTTCAAAACTTATTAGTTAATAATTATAACACAAAAAACATCTGTCGTGTCTTAATTAATTTCAATCAATTATTGGAATACCGATTTGTTTTAAATAATTGAAAGTATTATCATAGTATTCTGGTAACCTAGTATGATCTTCTTTATTTCCTTCCGGTACAACAATTATCATTCCCATTCTTGCTCGCGTTAACAAAACTCGATAAGCATTGATTAAATATTTCCTTCTATCTTCATTTTTAATATTTTGCCATTTGTTTCCAACGAAAGAAAAGGTCTTCCATCCGCTATTACTATATCTTAAATCTCCATCCCAAGTAATACAAGACCAATCAAGCTCTAGCCCTTGTACTTGAAATTCCGTTGCAACATCCTCTAAAAAATACGAAGATCTTATGTCATCTTTATTATTTAAAAACCAATAAACTGGATTCATTGGAGATTTAACATGAATAGCTAAAGGTCTTAATCGATAAGCTTGTGAAGAAACAACTATTCCATATCTTTCCGAACCTCTTGCTTTTTCTTTCAACCACAGCTTTGCTTTATCTATATTCCTTGTTAGCAAAATTGGATACTTATCTTTAAACAATAAGAAACTTTTTCTTGCGGAATCAATATCTAAATCTAATAACTGTTTTACAAACAAAGAAACATTTTCTGCTCTAAACGAACGCATTGAAACAGATAAGTGTAACTCAGGGTTAAAAACCACTTTTGTTTGATTTTTCAGTTCTTCTATTTCATCTGTGGTATTGTACTCTGAATCATACAAATGGGGAGATATATGAGTTTCCCAATTTTTAAATGAATATTTGATTGCTTTTATCCATTCTGATATTCCAGCTTCACCAGTATTAATCTCTTGTCCTCCACCTACTAAACAAACAACTACAGCCCAGTCTTTATGTCTATCTAAACAGGATATTAAAAATTCCGGTTCTGAATAATTAAAACCAGGAATACCTTTTTTTCGATGCATAAAATTTACTGTCTGTTCTTTTGTCCAAGCTCGTTGAGCTTCATCAAAT
This sequence comes from Chitinophagales bacterium, assembly GCA_046329785.1. GTDB lineage: Bacteria > Bacteroidota > Bacteroidia > Chitinophagales > JADIYW01 > JADJSS01. The sequence continues at coordinate 164,066 of JAXLTZ010000009.1, read as the reverse complement.
ATTGCTACATGATCATAAGGCGGGTTTTCTTTATCAATTAAATATGCATCTCTGTAATGATGAATTATTTGGATAAAAGACTTGACGCTTTTTAGTGCATCTTTTTTGGTAATTTTATTTCCATTATTTTTTTCTTGTTGTATTTTATCTCTTGTAAGTGCCTCTTGAAGGATTGCCACTAAAGGATCATTTCCTGACAAGAAAACACTTGAGTCCCCCTTTTCTTTATCCAAATGATCTGTTGCTACTTTTAAACCTACAAGCGTCTTACCAGCGCCTGGTACACCTGTAACAAAACAAATAATTTTTTTATTCTCTTGTTTTGCTTGTTCAATTATCAATTTAATGTAATTCGTAGTATGACTTAGATTTCTAGCTTCTGCATCACTTTTTGTAATATTTTCAACAGTGTGATTTTTATATAATGCAACTGCAGCTTCAATAATTGTGGGCGTAGGTTCATAACTACCTTTACAATATTTTTCAGGATCAATTTCTTCAGATGTGGAAAAATAATTTAATACTACATCAATTGATGTTTTTAAATCTTTAGCATTAGTTTTAATAGGATTTAAAAGTTTGTCATTATGGGATGTTGTGATTATCTTAATAAAAGATTGTTTTGATTCTGTAGCAACCAATATAGGTGCCATTAATAAGTCGTGACTTGGTTTATGAAAACTTTTAAGGTCTAAAGCGTAATCCCAAACTTGTTCGATATTGTGTCTTAGAAATTCTTTTTCACCATTTTTAAATTCTATTACAAAAACTGTATCATTAATAATTAATAAGCAATCAATTCTCTTGCCCATTCTTGGTACTGAAAATTCAAAGAATAACATTCCCTTTTTTCCAATAAGAGCTTCCTTTAATATATTAATCTGATTTTCCCAAGCGTAAACTTCATTACTATTATTTCCGTAGTTATTGTTCAATGTTATTGAACCAATTATAGTTTCATTGTTTTTTTTGAGGAAAGAGTCAATTGTATCTGAATAATAATAATTGAGCATAAATAAAAATAATATTTTTTCCAGTTAAAAAACTAGATACATTATGTCTTATAAAAAAGAATTATCCTTACCCTTTCAACCCAGCCTTCTCGCTAATCTCCAGCATTCGGTCAATTGGCACTTTGGCTTTTAAGCGCAGTTCTTCGTCCATCAGTAATTCGGGCAGTTCGTATTTCAAACACAGGTAAATTTTTTCCAGGGTGTTGAGCTTCATGTGCGGACAGTCGTTGCAGGCACAGCCATTATTAGGCGGTGCCGGTATAAAGGTTTTATGCGGCGAAGCCTGCTGCATCTTGTGTAAGATACCGGTTTCGGTGGCTACAATGTATTCCTGTGCCTCGTCGCTTTGCGTATATTTCAGCAGGCCGGTGGTAGAACCAATAAAATCAGCGAGCTCCAGCACGGCGGCTTCGCATTCCGGATGTGCTATCATCTTGGCCTGCGGGTGTTTTTCATTCAGCTGCCGGATTTTCTCCAGCGAGAAAATTTCGTGCACCATGCAGGAGCCGTCCCACAGCACCATTTCGCGCTTCAGTTTTTTGGCCAGATAGGCACCCAGGTTCTTGTCGGGCGCAAAAATAATACCCTGTTCTTTGGGAATCGCATTCACAATAAATTCGGCATTGGAACTGGTGCAGATATAATCGCTCAGGGCTTTAATTTCTGCCGTGCAGTTGATATAGGACACTACGGCGTAGCCGGGAAATTTTTTTTTGAAGGCGGCAAATTCTTCCGGCGGGCAACTATCGGCTAAGGAACAGCCTGCTTTCAGATCGGGTAAAATGACTTTCTTGTTCGGGTTCAGAATTTTAGCCGTTTCGGCCATAAAGTGCACACCGGCAAAGAGAATAATATCGGCATCGGTTTCTTTGGCTTTTTGCGCCAGCTGCAGCGAATCGCCGATAAAATCGGCAATATCCTGAATGTCGGCTTCCTGGTAGTAGTGCGCCAGCAAAACGGCATTTTTCTCTTTTTTTAATTTCTCAATTTCTGCAAATAAATCCAGGGTAGGATCAATATCCACATCCAGAAAACCAACCTGCGCCAGCTGAGAAATTTTTTCTTTTAAATCAGTTACTTCTGCCATTTTGTAAAATTGTTCGGATTGTTCGGAATCAAAGGTAGTTTGATTTTTTAAATTCCGAATCATCGGAACGAAATTTTTTACAGAGAACCGTTTTGCTAATCATTTATAAATATCTATTTAAATTTTTTTATTTATTACTATTATTTAGGGTTGTGAATTAGTGGATAGATTTTGAATTTTGAATTTTGAATTTTGAATTGTTTTCTTAGTATCTGAGTTTATCAACAGTATATACACATTCAATAATTTTATCACTTTATTCCTGATTCATTTATTTTATTATTCAAGTGCTGCTTTTATTGATCATTTATCATTTATCATTCAACATTATTGAACAACTTTATCCATACTTAAATGTGTATAATTTTTAACGATACTTTTGGTGTATTAGTTCCGCTTTGCTGTGTCTAAATTTTTAGTAAGTACTATTGCCGGCGGAAGAAATTTTACAGTAGTTTTTATTTTTGTGGATAGAATATTCTTTACACACGGATTCACATAAATTACAAAATGTACACATAAAGTTTTGTGGGTAAGTAAGTCAATAAAATATAGTGTTTTGAAATAAAACTAACATTGGTGTGTATAACTCACATTTTACAAATAAAGTTTGTGAAACCTGATATATTGTTCCACGTTTTCCGGAACAAAGTATTGAACCGACTGCTGGTTTTTGATACGCTGGCGGATTTCCGTGGCAGAAATATCGAACATAGGTAAGTCGATAGTTAATAGTCGATAGTCGTTTGGTTTTATTCGTGAATTTGTATTTCGATTATACACCAATACTTTATAATTATTCAGGATCCAATCCGCTTCTTTCCATTCGTGCAATTTAGGCACATTATCTTCTCCTATAATAAGGTGGAACTGATGTTCCGGAAATTGTTTACTCAGTGCTTTTAAAGTCAGATGTGTGTACGATGGTTTTTCTAAACTAAATTCTATATCAGAAACCTTGAAATAGTCTGTGTTTTTCACTGCCAGTTTTACCATTTCCAGGCGATGATTTTCGGGTGCCATTTCCGTATTTAGTTTAAACGGATTTTGAGGAGATACGATAAACCAGATTTCGTTTAATTGTGCCGCTTCACGCATATGGGTGGCCACCAGTAAATGTCCGATATGAATGGGATTAAAAGAGCCGAAGTATAATCCTATGTTTTTAGTCATTCGTTAAGATAGATTTATAAACTGCTTCTATTTTTTTATTCATTAAAGTTACATCAAATTGCTGTACAAACCGATAGGCATTTGTTGTTATGTTATTACGAAGTATTTCATTGTTAATCAATAATTCTGTTTGAACAAGGGCATCATTTACATCTGTATATATAAATCCTGTTTTTTTATCTTCTATTAGTTCTTCAACAGCCGGAAAGTTACTTGATAGAACAGGAACTTTAGCAGCCATAGCTTCTAATAATACAACACCAAGCCCTTCATTTTTTGATGTAAAAAGGAAAATATCAAAACAAGATAATACGGCTGCAATATCAGTACGAAAACCCGTGAAATGTATATTAGTGGTTGAATATGCAGCTTTATAGTTTTGATATAAACTACCATCGCCAATTATGACAAAATGATAATTTTTATTTTTTTTAATAGACTTTCCGGCAATTTCAATAAACTCAGTAATATTTTTTTCTTTAGCAATAGCGGAAATAATGCCAATTATTTTTGCCTCTTCCGGAATTGTAAATAATTGTTTTATAAAATTTTTATTTATTTCTTTTCTGCGATATTCATCAACAGGAATTCCCGGGTAAATAACGCTCAGTTTTTCTTCGGGGATTGTTTTCGACGCCGTTGATTTAACTTCGTTGCTTACACAAATAATTTTTTTTATTTTAGGAAAGTTATATTTCCAAATATTTGTAACGGGGATGTTTACATGTCTGTGTAAAACAGCGGGAATATTCAAGCCTAAAAAACATGCTGTAATATAAATATTGACAGAATGACTGTCATTTAAATGAATTAAATTTATACTGAATTTACTGCATATTTTTTTGAGCCGATAAGCTGATGACAGCAAAAAAATCCAGTTTCTTTTAAAGACAAACACCTTATTTTTTTTCTGTGCATTTTTTTTATACAATTCAGAATGCTGCAGACAGAATAAATAAAAGTCAAGATTGACTGAATTATAATTGAATATTGAATCAATAACCTGTTCGCTTCCCCGCCATTCATTATTACTGCTGATTAATAATATCTTCATTCAATTTCATTTTAATTCCAATACTAACAGAAAACAAATAAAAACATTCACCAATCAGTGAAAACATAAAACCTTCCCAAATGGAAATAAAAACTAAGGATGCGTACAAACTAAATAATAAAGAATTGTTTGTTTTAAAAAAATAATATAATGGATATAAAAAACACAGCAGAATAATACTTCCTATCAAAATACCAAAACAGCAAATAATATAAATGTAAAATGAATGCGGTTTAAAAAAATTCTCCTTTAGCATTAACGGATAGTCTTTCCTGTAAATTTTATTGCTCTCATTTCTTATATTTCCTGTTCCACATCCTAACCAAAGATGCTCTTTTATTATTTGTATTCCTACCAGGATAGATTGTAATCTTCTGCTGTCAGAATAATTCAGCATATCATTATCCTTACTTTTAAATTTCTCTATATCGTAAATAGTATAATCAATCCTGTTTTTTATGTTGTTAGAAAATTTGTACGGTATATAAAAGCAAACAGATAATAGTATTAGCAATAGCATAACCGGTATTAGTTTCTTTTTTTTCAGCATCATTATTACCTGAATGATAAAAAATAAATACAATATCAATATTCCCGAACGTACTGCATACAGATGTATAAAAAATACAAACCAGGTAATTGTAATTACCGTAAGTACTTTTAACCGAAAATCAGCTATGTATTTATATGCAGCATAAAGCAATAATATTGAAATGCAGATTAAATAGGAGATATCAATATGATATATTTTAATAGTGGGCAATACTTGTCCTGTTACATATAATTTTTCCGTATTTCCATATTCAATGAACGCGTAAAATGCATAAGCTGACTGTACTAACGCACATCCTATCCATAGTACAAATAAATAAGTAAGCTCTTTTTTATTAAATCTGATATTGACAAGAGCAACAGGTATAAAAAAATATAGTAATTTATTTTTTACATGCCACCAGTATTCACTAAAACTTCCACCATAAAGAAAAGACAACATATAAAATACAGCGATAACTAAAATAGAAATGAATAATTTTTCCTTTATTAATAACCTGTAATTTTTTAATGATATCGGCTGAAATAAGATAAGTATTGCTAAAGCTACAACACCAATTGATCTTAGTGCTTTTGAATAGTAAAATCCTATAATAATAATTGCAAGGCAAAACTTAGAAAGCTGTTCTGCAGTCTTTTGAATAGTTAACTTATGCAACTTTTTTTCGTAAAATTACAGTTTATAATCTGATAAATATACTACCTTTATGATTGCAGTGCCATCCGAACCTATTTCAAATAAAGAGCAGCTTTTCGAAAATGAACTTTTGCCTCACGCAGATGCACTGTATAATTTTGCTTACCATTTAACGTATAATGAAGCAGATGCGAATGATTTAGTGCAGGAGACGTTTATGAAAGCGTTTCGTTTTATAAATTCTTTCGATTCGGGAACTAATGCCAAGGCCTGGTTGTTTAAAATTCTGAAAAACGGTTTCATTAATGAATACCGTAAAAAGAAAAAGGAGCCTAACAAAGTAGATTACGAAGTTGTCATTGCCTATCAGGACACAGATGAAGACAATGGCGGCGTGGTTTTTGATTTAAGAGAAGACATTTTTGATGGAATGATGGGTGATGAAATTACCGTGGCACTCAACAGATTGCCGATAGATTTTAAAACTGTTATTCTTTTATGTGATATTGAAGGATTTACGTATGAAGAAATTGCTAAAATAATTGATATTCCAATAGGAACAGTTCGTTCCAGGCTGCATAGGGCGCGTAACATGCTGAAAGAGAGTTTGAAGGAATATGCAGAAAAAATGGGTTATAAATAAAGCGAATAGTATGGAAAATACCACACCACCTAATCAGCAACGCGATTTGCAAGACAAAATCTCTCTTTTTGTAGATGGCGAATTAGACCGCCCTTCAGAGCGCGATTTATTAAAAAAAATGGAAAGCTGTGAGGAAACCTTACAACTTTACAAAAATCAGGTAGCTTATAAAAAGAATGTTTCCGAAAAAGTAACCCGTATGTGTTGCGGAGAAGATTTGAAAGAAGCATTACGCTCCAAGATAAGAGGGCTTTGATTAATACCTTCTTCCTCTTTTACTAATAGCTATTCTTACCGATAAGGCTATTTCATAATACGAAAAATCAGTACCAATCTTGTTATTTCCGTTTTTTATAGGAAAATCCGCGTTAAATGTAGGCTTATAGTCCAATGCAAAAACTATAGGAATACGTAAACGTTGTGTGATATAATCAAAACCTACTATAGGTGAAATACCTAATGCAAAATACGACTGTTTACTCTGGAATGTTTTTTTGCCAAACCCAAAGGATGGACCTGCACCTAAATAAGCAGTCCAGGCTCTTGCCCTTCCTAATTCCCAGTGCTTTTCATACAAAACCTGAAAATTAATTCCCGGCTTATTCAAAATTAATCCGTGATATCCGTACCTGAGTAAGAATTCAAAACCATGTCCGTTTTGTATGTTATACGTGCCGGTCAGGCCAATTCCATACCCAAACCGACCACCAACAGAACCTTTGTAGTCTTGTGAAAATGAGCTTACAGGTTTTATGTTCATTGCTAAAAAAAGGGCAATGACAACAAAAAGTTGTTTTTTCAGCATGGTTAAATATAGTATTATTCTTCTACAACGTCAGTAGTCAACCAAAAATTGTTGTTGCCATCACCAATTATGATGGAAACAATTTGTTGCTGAATAAGTTCTAACATGCCCAGAAAAATAAATACGGCATGAATTTTAGTTTCACACGCTGCAAAAATTTCTGTAAAGGATGCTTTGGATTTACTTTTAATAAAAGAAGATAACTTTTCTTTTTCTTCTTCTATTGAATATTTAAAAGGGTCTACAGTATGAACTACTTTTTCTGTTTTGTTTTTGTATTTCTCCATTGTGCGCTGATACGCTTTCAGGAGTTTAAATAAAGTAATGGTTTCCAGCTCCGCTTCATCTGCCAGTAATTTTATTAAATCATCCACTTCTTTTTTCTGGTTGCCACGTGAATATCTTAAAGAGCGATTACCTTCAAATTCTTTTAATACTTCAACAATTTCTTTAAAACGTTTGTAATCTAAAAGTGCCTGTATTAATTCTTCTCTCGGATCTACTTCATTGCCTTCTTCGTCCACTTCTTTCCTCGGGAGGAGCATTTTTGCTTTAATGCGCATTAAAGTTGCAGCCACTAAAATAAATTCACTGGCCACTTCAATATTTAAACGCTCCATATGTTGGATATAATCCAAAAAATCATTTGTAATTTTATGAATCGGAATATCATTAATACTCAACTCATCCCGTTCAATAAAAAAAAGGAGAAGGTCAAAAGGACCTTCAAACTGCGGCAGATGTATGAGAAAAGGTGCAGACATGATTATGTAAAAATACAAATCCTCTTAAACAAATCAGCTTGATAGTTATCTACACACCAAAAGTTACTAACAGAATAAAATACACTGCAGATTTTATATTTGAACAATATTTTGGTATTACGTACGAATTTACTGAAAACCCTGCTGTTACTATAAGTCCGGAGAATTTCTATATTAATTATTCAAAACAAAAGTTATCTAACTTCTTTTCTGTTTTTCAGGATGATTTGTTGCTGGAAGAAAATGTAAAAGCACAAAAAATATTTGTTTCACGTGAAGCAGAGATGCCGGTCTTTTTTCAAACTATAGAAAGTTTTGATTTGAAATTTGACATTTTTTCATGCATCTTTTATTTATTGTCTAGATATGAAGAATACCTGCCGCATGATAAAGATATTCACGGCAGGTATAAATCATCGAACTCCATTCTGGCGAAGCCGGAATTTAATTTTTCTCCGGTTGTAGAAATTTGGTTGAATTATTTTAGGGAAGAATTACAAAAATTAAGGACGAATCTTTCTTTCAAAAAATATCGCTTGGAGTATGTTCCTACGTTTGATGTAGACAATGCGTTTAAATACCTCGGCAGAAACTGGCAAAAACACCCGCCTAACATATTGAAGTCAGATTGCCTGAAAACACTTGTGGGAAATCAACAAGATGCATTCAATATTTTTGACGATATAATTACTGAATTAAATCAATACAGTTACAATCCTGTTTTCTTTTTTTTGTTGAATGATGATGGAGATAATAACAGTAATGTTTCACCAAATTCAACAAAATATCATGAGCTAATCAAAAAACTTGCTAATATATATACTACCGGAATTCACCCATCCTATTGCTCATTTGAAAATAATCTTATAGATAGTGAAAAGCAGTTACTTCAAAATTTATCAAAAACTATTACGGTCTCAAGACAGCATTTTTTAAAAATCAACTTTCCGTATTATTTCAGGAAATTATATGAATCAGGTATAGAAATCGATTATTCATTAAGCTATCCGGATACAATTGGTTTTCGAGCTGGTTTCAGCAGAGAGTTTTATTTCTTTGATATAATAAATAATATATCTTTACCATTATTGATACAGCCATCCTGCTGGATGGATGCGACTTATGAATATTATCAGCCTCAAAAAATTAATGAAATTCAGGACATTTTTTTAACGCTTTTTAACCAACTTAAGAAAATTAATGGTAAATTAGTTGCAATATTTCATAACGATTTACTCGCTAAGCAAATATATTGGGGTGTTTTTGAGTTTATTAATCAGCAAACAAATTTAGGGGATGAAAAATAGTTTACATTTCAGAATAATATTATTTTTAATTATATTATCATTTGGATTAAATTCAAAAGGACAGGATTATAAATTCTCTCAGTTTTATAATTCACCATTGAATTTAAACCCTGCATTCACAGGTAAAATAAATTCATTATATCGCTTTGTTGCCAATTACAGAGTTCAGTACTTGCCATTACAATCACCATCACCCTTTAATACATTAAGTGCTTCTGCGGATTTTGGTTTATTGAGAGACAAGCTTAAAGGTGATATTTTTGGCGTAGGTATCCTTTTTACGAATGACAGACAAACAGCTATCCGCTCAAATGTTATGATGATTTCATTGGCATATCATAAGAGTTTAGGTAAAAATAAGAATCACTATTTAAGCGTTGGTACACAAGTTGGTTTTATACAGCGTTCTGTAGATTTAGGAAACCTGGCTTTTGCATCTCAATTTACAGGAACAGGTTTTGATCTTTCATTAAACAATCAAGAGAACTTTGCTAGTAGTAAATACTTCAAACCCAATTTAAACATTGGATTATTCTGGTCGTCTAATTTTAATAAAATGCTGGGCGCATATGCTGGTGTTTCTATATTTAATGTTATTAAACCCAAAGACACTTTCTTTAAATCCGATAATGAGCGTGCAATGCGTTTTAATTCCCATGCAGGTTTGTTTATAGATATAAAACGAAAAGTACTTATTTCACCAAATGGAATGTATATGTTTCAGGCAAAAGCACAGCAATGGATTGCCGGATCCTCTTTCTCTTTTAACCTATCCGGAAAACAAGAACCATACAGAACAGCAATATCTGCAGGTATATGGTACGATGGAAATGGTGCTGTAATAGCATCCACAGGTTTCTCTTTCTCCGGCTTACAAATAGGAATCAGCTATGATGCCACAATTAAGAAAGATTTATCCAAAGCTGTTAAATCATTTGGAGCGTTAGAAGCCTCTATAATATATACAGGCAAACCACTGGATAAGAAAAAAGCGTACTCTCCACTGCTATGTCCTAAATTCTAAGATTAAACTTTTACAATATACAAGCCGGTGAAGATTCACCGGCTTTTTTGTTTCACGTGAAACAAATAAACTCACATTCTGTAATTAACAAAGTTGATTATTTTGTGGAATACAATACATGTAAAGGTTTCACGTGAAACTTATAAACCTTAATTCACAACTCTGTTATAAACATGTGTATTATTTTGTTGAATTTCAACCTAACAATAATTTCTCACGACTTACGACTTACGACTCACGACTTATGTATATCTTTGCACCATGTTTCAATCGTACGATGTAATAGTAGTAGGGGCTGGTCATGCCGGTTGTGAAGCCGCTGTTGCTGCAGCTAAAATGGGCAGCAAAGTATTATTAGCTACTATGAATATGCAAACGATAGCACAAATGTCGTGCAACCCTGCTATGGGCGGCGTGGCAAAAGGACAAATTGTACGTGAAATTGATGCCATGGGTGGCTATTCAGGTATCGTTTCTGATAAAACCATGATTCAATTTCGTATGTTGAACCTTTCAAAAGGTCCGGCAATGTGGAGCCCGAGGGTACAAAGCGACCGTATGCAATTCCATTTAGTTTGGCGCGAAATGCTGGAAAATACACCTAATATCGATTTCTGGCAGGATATGGTAAGTGAGTTGTTAGTTGAAAACGGAAGAGTTTGTGGTGTACGAACCGGCATGGGTATGGAAATTCGCTCTAAAGCTGTGGTGCTAACAAACGGAACGTTCTTAAATGGCATTATACATATCGGTGAAAAACAATTTGGTGGCGGTAGGGCCGGAGAAAAAGCATCCAAGGGAATAACTGAGCAACTGGTTAGTTTGGGATTTGAAAGTGGCAGAATGAAAACAGGAACACCTCCCCGAGTTGACGGCAGAAGTTTGGATTATGCTAAAATGGAAGTCCAAAATGGAGATGAAGAAATAGTAGGTTTTTCTTACAAAAATATAGAAAAGCCAAAAGAACAACGCTGTTGCTGGATTACATATACCAACGATAAAGTACATGAATTATTAAAAACGGGGTTTGAAAAATCACCCATGTTTCAAGGGAGAATACAAGGACTTGGTCCAAGATATTGCCCTTCCATAGAAGATAAAATAAACCGTTTTGCCGATAAAGACAGACATCAGATATTTGTGGAGCCGGAAGGCTGGAATACGGTAGAAATTTATGTAAACGGATTTTCCACTTCATTGCCGGAAGATGTGCAATATAAGGCACTCACACAAATTCCGGGATTTGAAAAAGTAAAAATGTTCCGTCCCGGTTATGCTATTGAATACGATTATTTTCCTCCCACACAATTATCACTTTCATTGGAAACAAGGCTGGTAAAAAATCTCTTTTTTGCTGGTCAGATAAATGGTACAACAGGGTATGAAGAAGCAGCTTCTCAGGGTATGATGGCAGGTATAAATGCGCATAGGGCTGTTAATGATGTAGAGCCTGTTATCTTAAAAAGAAGTGAAGCATATATTGGTGTTTTAATTGATGATTTGGTGAATAAAGGTACGGAGGAACCCTATAGAATGTTTACATCAAGAGCTGAATTCCGCATTCTGTTGCGTCAGGATAATGCGGATTTACGCTTAACGGAACTATCTCATAAAATTGGGTTTGCAGAGCAGGAAAGAATGGATAGAGTACAGGAAAAGAAAGAAAAAACAGAAGAAATTATTCGTTTTATAAAAGAATTCAGCGTAGAACCATCAGATATAGATGCTTATCTGGAATCAAAAGGTACTACAGCAATGATGCATAAAATGAAGCTGGAAAAAATAATTACACGTCCGCAAATTGGCATTTTAGACCTGATGGCAAATGTACCCGTGGTGAATGAACATCTTTCCAAATACGAAAAAGAGTTTTTAGAACAGGCTGAAATATCTGTAAAATATGATGGTTATATCAATAAGGAGTACGAACAAGTGCAGAAAATGGACAAAATTGAAAATGTTAAACTAAAACCGGAATTTGATTATATGAGTCTGCCATCTTTAAGCATGGAAGCCCGTCAGAAATTAACTAAAATGAAACCTCAAACACTGGGCCAGGCAAGCAGAATTTCCGGTGTTTCTCCGTCAGATATTTCTGTTCTGATGGTATATTTAGGAAGATAGTAAATTTAAGGATGAAATAGTTTACCAATGTATCAGCGAAAAAATATACAAAATAAAAGGTTTCATTATTTCATTATTTCATTATTTCATTGCTTCATTATTTTTTCCTGTGCGCAAATCACCGCACCAACGGGTGGCAAAAAAGATACTTCACCGCCTGTTATTTCCGTTTCGTCACCACCCAATTATTCTACTAATTTTCAAAAAAAAGAAATAAAAGTGGAGTTTGATGAATGGATTCAATCGCTTACAAATCCAAAAACACAGGTAATTATTTCTCCTGAAATAGAGCCATTTCCGGAAATAACCATTGCGAGAAATGAACTTTCCATAAAACTTAAAAATCAACTGCAGCCCAACACAACTTACAGCATGTTTTTTGGGGATAATATTAAAGATAACAATGAAGGAAATGCGTTTTCAAACTACAAATACATCTTTTCTACCGGGAACTTTATAGATTCATTAAATATAAAAGGATCTGTAAAAACAACCTTGGATAAGATTCCTGACAATACCTTCTTACTGCTTTACAAGGAAAAAGAAGATTCGGCATTTCTTAAAAAGCGACCCTTTTATATTACAAAAGTACAACCGGATGGAAGTTTTAATCTGGAAAATATAAAAGAAGGTGATTACAGAATTTATGCATTGAGTGATAAAAACGGTAATTACTATTATGATTTGCCAACAGAAGCCATTGGATTTACAGACAGTGTTTCTCCTGTAAATTCAAATTTAGATACATTATCTCTTGAGCTCTTTATGCCGGAAGATGCAAAATTAAGAATACAGGATTTTGACAGAGTCATTAAAGGGGGTATTTTACACCTGACTTTCAATAGAGAACTATCTCTTAATCAAGATGATATAACGGTTTCTATACAGGAAAATGCTGAAATTTCTCCAATTGCCTTTCAGGAAAAAGAACCCAAAAAAATAAGTGTTTATTTTCCGAAAATAGCTTCAGACACAAATAGTTTCACGTTAATTTTAAAAAATAAAAACGAATTAATCGACTCATTAAAAGTCAGAACGGAAAGTAAAAAATTTAAAACACCGGTTTTATTTTTTAATGATACAGTTGCCTATAAATCACTAACCGTAATTGAATCCGAGCCATTAAAATTGATTTCATCATCGTATAGCTTATCAGAAATTGATACGGCTAAAATGTATATAACGGATACTTCAGAAAATAAAATTGCTTTTTATGTTTCACGTGACGAAGATTTACAAACCTACTTTATTAAATCTTCTTGGCAACCAGGAATGAAATATGGTCTTCATTTAAAGGATTCTGTTTTTTCAGATTTAGTAGGAAATTATAGCAAAATGCAGGAAATTTCATTTTCAGCCATCTCAGTAAAAAAAGCAGGTAACTTATTGATTACATATCAGTTGCCTCAAAAAAACACCAATTATATTGCTATTTTGAAAGATAATTCGGGGAAAGTACTGAATAAGCAAATTTTACGCGATTCTCAGGCGGTTAAAATTAACTATGGATTGCAGGTGGCCGGCGTCTATTCCGTTGAAGTAATTGAAGATGCCAACAATAATGGAATCTGGAATTCCGGAAGCTTCACTACAAAAACATTGCCTGAAAAAATATATAAAGAATTAAAACCTATTGTAATTAAAGAAAATTGGGATGCGGAAGAAACTATTAAAGTAGATTTTTCAGCAGTAAATGCAGCGATTAAAAATAATGTAAATGCTAATACGCCAACTGAAATTCCCAATAAGGTAAATTTATTAAAAAATCAATCCGATAAAAAAAACTAATACTTTATAATTTTTTCCCGAATCAATTCTCCATCCATATGTATGAGCAGTAAATACGTATTTGCTGCCAAATCATTTATACTTATTTTTTCCTGATGATTTCCGGCGTCTGTAGTCTGATTTATTTTCAGTGTTTTTACAACTCTGCCGGTAATATCAACGAGCTGCATGGAAATATTTTTTTCTTTCGGTAAATAATAATCTATCGTCAAAAAATCCTGTGTTGGATTTGGATAAATATGAATGTCAAATAATTTTTTATTGGCATTATAATTTACTGAAGTAGGCGCACCAAGATGGGTGTTGTAATAACCAACAGGATTGGTATACAAGCGATATAAATTATAAGCAAGTAAATAATCTAATCCATAATGATCAGCGGGATGATTGTTGGTATCTGAAATAGTATCACGTGTTTCCGGATTACCAAACCAGCGATTTTGTCCACGCCATCCTTTTGGAGAATTCACGCAGTCCGGATTTCCGTTATTAATATTAATACAGGTTCCTTCCGGTGGTGCCTGTGTAAGTGCAGCATACATAGAATCCAGCAATGTAATTTCACGCGTGCTGTCTAATTGCAGATTATATAAAATTCCCTGTGTAAGCGGGTATATCCACAAACCGTCTGTAAAGGTATAATCAAAATTATAATCAATAGTTTTGGTGTTACTTGTACTTGCCAGTGAAATAAATAAACGACGATTATAGAAGTGGGTGATGCCACCCAGATGCCCGCAACAATTGTAAATATTTTTTAGCAACACATCAACAATATTAAAAGTATAATCACCAAATGTTTTTCCCTGCGGATTGATATACGCCCATGTTTTGTCGAAGCCGTATGCCCAGGGTTGTGCTTGTCCTCCACGTGCATTACCCACGGCTTGCCCGTTCGGATTTTTTAAATCCCACTTATCCGTGTAAAAGCGACCAATCATTCTCCGCGATGCTTCTACTACCAGATCTATTAAACTTTCTCCGTTATAGCTGAGTGTAGGTGGAATACATTTTTTTGCCAATGCCATTCCGTACATTAAATGCACCACCTGATCCTGAGAAGTAAAGTTCGTAACCAAAGAATCAGGACTATACTGCCGGCTTACTTCTTCGCTGATAGTGCAAAATGGTTTACTTCCGGCGGGAACGGAATCATCCTGAAAAGATAAATGTAAATCGTTCGGAGCATCCTGCCGTAGGAAATACCCAAAATAGGTGGGGTTTCCGAATATTTCATTGGCTTCGCGTTCCAAACGAAAATAGGCTTTTAATGCATAATACAACTCTCGTGTAACAGAATCTGTATTTTGGTAATTTCTGCTTAATAAAGCATATTCAGTTGAAAGCAATGCTATATAATGTCCAAGGTTGCAGGTTTGGTCGCCGCCGGGTGACAAAATACCAATGCCATCTTTAATGTATTGAGGAGGATAGTTCCACCAAATCCAGTCCCAGCGGCAATCACTGTATAAATATTGTTCGATAGGCATACTATAGCCTGGCTGATCGCCAATTCGTACAAAACGATTCAGAAAACGCTGACGGTAATCCCAGTATTTTTCAAGCAAAACAACATCTGTTGGATTGTGCGCTGTTAAATCGGAAAAACAGTAAAGAGAAAACAATAACAGAAGAAGTAATTTTTTCATCTTAGCAATTTTATGGTATAGGTAAGATACAAAAAAATTACTACATCAAAATGACAAGAATTTTAAAAATAAAAGACCGGCAATGCTGCCGGCCTTTTATAATAAGAAAATTAAATTCTATACGTTTATTAATTGTTTGTGTTAGAAACAACCCCAGGAGGTGGTGGAGGTGGTGTTTCATCACAACTTGTTAAAGTACCAACAATATAAGTTTGCCGTGCCACATTTTGACCGCCGCAACCATTATTATCATTGAAGAATGCCACACCGGAACCCCAAACAGAGTGTCTGGCAACAATTTCAAGGTTATTATCGTTTGAATCATCATCATCATCATCATCATCGTACCAGTTTTTGCTGCAATTATGTCTGTTACCTCTTACTTCTGTTTTAACTACTACTGCATGAGCTGCAATAATCCACTCTCCGGCTGCATTTTTTGTTAAGCTGGACAAAGGAATAGTGTAGGTTTTGTTTTGTGATAAATTGTTATAGCAGTAATCATTTTGAAAAGGGAATCTTCCTTGAGAAGGAGAACCCTCTCTGGTATGTGGCATTTTAGATAATTTACCCACATACAATTCAATTTCTGTAAAGTACCAGTTAGGGAATGCAAAAAATGTAATATACAAGTTGGTTTGGTCGTTTGCCCATTGAACTTTACCACCTAAGATTTGGTTTCCTGCGTGAAGTGTTGCTTCATTAATAACACCACCGCAATACAAACTTGCATCACCCAAAGAGGTAACCACACCTCCGTTGTTATAGAAGCTGTTAGCTTCAAAACCACTTGGCAATACCCAAACATCTTTAGCTGATTGGTTGCCGGCTAATACATTAACCTTGTCTTGCGCCTGTTTGGTAGCATTTGACGCTTCTTTTTGGCAGGCCACCATTAGCATCATTAAACTGACGCATAATAAATAGATTTTTCTCATAATGAATTTGGATTTAGTTTAAAATTTGATTTAAGTCAAAAATATCTTACATTTTTGTTTTGGTTTTATAGTTTTTTCAACAGCCTGTTAATTGTGCTTTTTAAATATATGGTATTATATAAGGTAAGCAGGTGTATAAAAGACGATAAATATGCCGAAATAAGGCAATAGAAACGAGTTACTGAATTTAACAAAAAATAGCAAATATCACCATTTATGGGTATGCGCAGTAGGGAAATATTATCTAATTTTGTCTTAACATTAAACCCTAATCTAATGTTACCGGACATAAACCTCTGGGAATATTTTCTTACTTACACTTTTTACCTTTAATATTCCCGGGGAAGCACACTACAACTTGTAGCTATTCGTGTAACAAAATTTTCAGAGTTTAATTGTTTAAAATACACAAGAGTAATCGTTTTGTATACTTATTTGATGATAACAGATTAGCTAAAACGCACAAAATAAAATTAATATGATAAGATTTTAAACCCTATTTAATAAACATAACAAACCCCAATTATGAAACAGACCTTAACAACCCTACTTTTTTTACTTATACTCACTTGTATAGTATTTACAGCGACAGCTCAAACAAATATCAGTTTATACCACCCATTTCAACATTTCAACGAACAACCATCTCCAAAGTCCGGATTGCCAACAAACAGAGCAGCATTTATATTTAGTAACAGCAGTGGAAATTCTGAATACACTAACCCTGCGATTGCTTTATTATTTACTAAAAATACCAACAGTCTTCTAAAAAATACCAATACAGAAACAGTCTCTGTTATTTCTTCTTCCTCCAACCCCCAAACACAGGAAAGTAAAAGTATATGTATGTATCCAAACCTGACAGAGGATGAACTTTGGATAAATATTGAAAATGAAGCACCATCCGCAAATCAGCAAAATGTTGAAATATATAATTCAACAGGAGAAAGAGTTTATTATTCAGCAGTGAATACAGCACTGCATAAAATAAACTTATGTGATTTTACAGCCGGTACTTTTTTAGTAAAGCTGGATGATAATGTACAGAAAATAATTATTGAATAAATAAAACAACTGCTATAGAAAAATTTTTACCCCCCTTTTAAAAACCCTTTTTATGAAAAATTTCACACTAAAAATATTATTTATCTTAATGATAGGTAGTGTTTGTTTTCAGGCACCGGAAGCAAAAGCGCAATGTCTTTTATCAAACGCTAGTTCTGATACGTTAAACTGGGACTGGCAATATTTCCAAACAGCACCGATAAGCAGACTGCCCACAAGCGGTATAGGTTTTATGTTTGGTGTAACCAGCATGAACTTATACTGGAGAGCTGCCGCATCCAACACAAATGCAATTGTGGGAACCAATGGAACACACACAGGAAGCGCTAGCAGCTTCGGAAACGGAGATGATATCAATTTTAACGTAAGTGCAGGTACGGACTCATTGGTATTTGCAGATACGGTGCGTAACCTAAAATTCAGTATTCACGATATTGATGTCAGACAAGCTGTTACCATTACGGCAAAAAGTATTAGTGGTGCTGCCATACCCATTACAACATTAGCTAAAACAAATGCTGCCAGTACATTAACTATTGCAGGTTCCGGCACTAATACAGCTTCTGCTACATTTCCGTCAGGTACTGATATCGCAAGCACTTCTAATTTGGCGTCCGTAAACGTTACCATAAACGGACCTGTAAAATCAGTAAATTTAGCCTTCACAAAAAACAATACGACACCGGACAATATCTGGATTTCAGATATCTCTGCCTGTGTGGTAGGCAGCTGGCCAACAAATTATCAGGCAGTATCCACACCGGAAGCAGGGCAACCTCAGTATATAATGGCAGTATACGGAGACTCCTGTATGCTGGTAAATATGACAACCAACACAGCCTCCTTATTATTTGAAGATGCGTCCTTATATTTAACAGGCGGAGCAAGAAAAATGAATTCGGTGGCATATGATCCATATAAACAAATAGTATACTACTGTGATAATGATACTTCGCCACCGGCTACAAATCCTAATGTGCTGAAGGTTTTTAAATACGATGTAAAAACAGGTGTAAAATCTACTTTTATTAATGATGTTACTACGCTTGGAGTTATGTTAGCGGGGGGAAGACTTGGTTCCGGCGGCGCCTCTTTTTATAATGGAAGTCTATTTTTAGGAGTGGATGCCAACTATGCCGCAGCAGAACCAACAGCAGTATGGAGAATAGATATTAACTCCAGTGGTGTAGCTACAAAGGCAAGCAGGTTTTGGTCAAAGCAAGGAATTGTAAATCCATTTACAGGCTCAAGGCCTTATTTGTACAACATGGGTGATTTTGTTATTAATGATGGAACCTTCTATAATTTTAATGCCGGTTTTAATAATGTACTGCTTACAGACTTGCAACATATTTCTTTGAATACAATGATGGCAACTGCCAGCTATACAGATACATTATCGAACGGTAACCCAAGACCCAATCAGGCATCCATAGGCTATGACGGAAAAATATACAATATGACTAACGGAAATTATGCATTGTATAATGGTGCAGGTAGTTTTGGGGCAACAACAGCATATACAGGTTCAAATGGTATAATTTGGGATGCCGGAGAGGCCTTTAAATATCCGTATGATTTTGGTGATGCACCTACAGGCTATGGCGTTGCATACCATTTATTTCGAACCAGTCCAAATTTAATGCTTGGAGCTGCTGTAGATTATGAGGTAAACGATACCATAAATCCTACAGCAAATGCGGACGACAATAACGATACAGGCTCAGCAGATGATGAAGATGCAGTTACTTCTTTTCCAACCCTTACGGTGGCAAATGCATCTTACACGGTGCCTGTCAGAGTAACCAACTCAAGCGGAGCTGCTGCAACCTTATACGGGTTTTTAGATTTTAACAGGGATGGTGATTTTGCAGATGCAGGTGAAACATCTGCGGCAGCGGCAGTGGCTAATGGTACAACGACCGCAACACCTATTAATGTAACATTTACAGGCCTAACAGGTGGTTCTGTAGGTGCCAGTTTTATTCGCTTCAGGCTGGCAACCTCTGCTTCTGAAGCAGGAAGCAGATCCGGGTATGCCGCAACAGGCGAAGCAGAAGATTATGATATTCCAATTGATGCATCTTCCCTTCCTGTGGAATTGGTAAATTTCACTGCTACGGCAAAAGAAAACAATACAACCCAATTAGATTGGCAAACAGCTTCAGAATTAAATAACGATTATTTTGAAGTACAGCGTTCACAAAATAATATTTGGGAAACGATTGGAAATGTAGATGGAAACGGAAACAGCAATGTGCTTATAAATTACTCTTATATCGACAATACACCATATATGGGTATTAATTATTATCGTTTGAAACAAATAGATTATGATGGCAGTTCAGATTATTCACCGGTAGTATCTGTAAAATTTAATGAGACTACTAAAAGTATTGAAAAAAATAATGTCATACTATATCCAAATCCTGCACAAAATGATATTTGGATAAAGACAGAACAAAAAATTACCGGAGATAATGCGCTGGATGTGGAGGTATATAATATCACAGGAGAAAAAATATATGCAAGTAAGATTATTGAAAATCTTCAACGTGTAGACATGAGCAATTATCAGAAAGGAATGTATTTCGTTAAAGTTGATAATA
Source organism: Chitinophagales bacterium (assembly GCA_046329785.1). GTDB lineage: Bacteria > Bacteroidota > Bacteroidia > Chitinophagales > JADIYW01 > JADJSS01. The sequence goes on along the minus strand of JAXLTZ010000009.1, from coordinate 143,834 downwards.
AAACATACAAAATACTTAAAGAATAAAAATAGATTACCTGATGATGTAAAATCGTAATCACGTTTATCGAATAACAACATAATTAACTCATAAATAATAATCAAAAAATATAAGAAATGAATAGGCCCCACGTATTTATTTTATTATTGTTATTTCTATTGCAGGCAAATACCTTATTGTTTTCACAGGAAGATTTAAGTGCAGGACCCAAGTCAGTATCAGTAGTACTTTCCGTGACGGGTGACGGTCATACCATCAATAAGATACAGCCGGTGCTGGTAAAAGTGTATGATGGCAAAGCCAAATCATTCAATGAAATAAATTCTACGCGCACGAGTGATGTACTCATCATGAGAGCCTATAATTTAAAAGGGGAAGAGGTATTTACGGGTTATTATGATAATCCTTTAGTAGAAAACAAAGAAATCTATACAGAAGACGGACAGCATGCGGATAATTTCTTGTTTGTTACAAAGGAAGGTTCCATCAATGTACGCTTTCCTATACCCGGTAATGTAGGCAGCAATTTACTGTTGAAATGTTATCAGCAACTTGAAGGACAGCCGGAAAAATTATTAACCACCCTAAGCTTAAATCAATAATGAGATTAATATTGCAAAATATACTGTTAATTGCAGGCTTATTATTATTAAGCCTTTCGGGCAAAGCACTTACAGTAGATACGCTGATTTACAATGGCAATCCTGCCAACCGGATCAACATAGTGATAATGGGCGATGGATACACGGCAGCGCAAATGTCACAATTCAGAACAGATGCGCTGGCGAATGCGAATTACTTTTTCACGATACCGCCGTTTGATGTATATAAGAACTTTTTCAATTTTTTTGCCATCGAAGTAGCCTCAGTGCAATCGGATATAGATCATCCGGGCAACGGCTCCGATGAAGCAACATATACCGGTCATCCGATAGGACCTGTCAAGACGGTAAATAATTATTTTAATTCCACGTTTGATTATCTGTCTTCTGTGCATCGTTTGATAGCGTCAGCAAATTCAACGCTGATCAATACGACAGCTACGTCCAATTTTCCGCAGTATGATTATGTTACGATTTTAGCTAACAGCAGTTATTACGGAGGCTCGGGCGGCGCTATTTCTTATTCCAGTACGAACACCTCGGCAAGAGAAATCTTTATGCATGAATTCGGACACTCCTTCGGATTGTTGCAGGATGAATACGGCGGATCTTCCTGTACCTCTACAACGACCCAGAAAATAAACACAAGCGGAAAGAGTGATACGAATGTAATATGGAAGAACTGGCTGACCAAACCTTATCCATCCTATCCGACACCGGATTCGACGAGTTTAAGTTCGATAGGGATTTATGTAGGCGGCGATTTATGTAATAACAACCGCTATCATCCTAAATTTTATTGTAAGATGCGGGTATTAAATTCACCGTTTTGTGAAGTATGTACAGAGCAACTGGTTTACCGAATAGATACATCCATAAATTATATAGACAGTTACTTTCCCTCGAGTGCGACACCGACAGTATGTAAGAATACGACACAAAATTTTTCAACAAGTTTGGTGAATACAACCACAAATACGGTAAAAGCCTCGTGGTATGTAGACGGAGCCCTGGTTGTAAATAATTCAACAAGCTTTGATTTAAATACGACGACTTACGGAGTAGGGAGCCATACGGTAAAACTGGTTACGATAGATACTTCAGTTTTAGCCAGGAAGCGCTTAGCTACGTATTCCAGAACGTGGACAGTAACGGTATCAAATACGAATCCTGTGGTAGCGAGTGCGGTATCGAACAGTGTTTGTTCAGGTTCAGCGATAAATCTTACAGGCAGCGGGGCTACGGGGTATAGCTGGACATATCCGAATGCAACGACGACGACGACACAAAACCCAACTATAAATAATGCGACGTTAGCGGATAGCGGAATCTATATTTTACGGGGCACGGGCACCTGTTTATCAACAGACACAGTAAAGATTACTATGAAATCTTTACCGGTGGTAACGAAAGGATATAATTCACCGCTTTATACTTCAGATTCATTGAAGCTAACATCGGGTGGAGGATCTTCCTATAGCTGGACAGGTCCCAATAGTTTTTCGGCGGCAATTCAGAATCCGAAAAAAGCAAATATTGCATTTGCGGATTCAGGATATTATAAAGTAACAGTTACCAATAACGGATGTCTGAAAACAGATTCCGTAAAGGTCAGTGTATTTGCAAGCACAGGCCTTCCGGTTGAGCTTATTTATTTTACAGCTAAGGCACAGGAAGACCATACTTCTCTCCTATCCTGGAAAACAGCTTCAGAATTAAACAATGATTATTTTGAAATACAACGTTCGGAAGATGCGATTCAATGGGAAAGTATTGGAAGAGTGGCGGGAAATGGTTTTAGTAATCAGCCTGTTTCCTATAGTTTTGTTGATGTAAATCCGATTGACGGAAAAAATTATTACCGCTTTAAACAGGTTGACTTTAATGGTAAGTTTGAATATTCTCCAATTGCGAGGGTCACATTTAAACCAACAATAGAAGCAGAAGCACCTACGTTTATACTATTTCCAAATCCGGCAAAAAATGAAATTTATATAAAAACAAATCAGGAGAACAATCAGGATAATGCGATAGACGTTGAATTATTTAACCTTGTTGGTGAAAAATTATTCACGACTAAAATTCAGGAGACTATCCAAAGAATTAATTTAGGAAACTATCCAAAAGGATTATATTTTATTAAAATCAGCAATACTATTTATAAGATTATAAAAGAATAAATCAAAACACATAAAAAAATGCTTGTTCGCTTTTTCCATATCAATGTACATTCACCCAATAATCAAGCTTTAACATAAAAGCATTTCCACATTTAGTTAACATCTCTATATATAGATAAATAGTATTTTTTAGAACTTCGATTAAATATAAGAAATGAATAGGCCCCACGTATTTATTTTATTATTGTTATTTCTATTGCAGGCAAATACCTTATTGTTTTCACAGGAAGATTTAAGTGCAGGACCCAAGTCAGTATCAGTAGTACTTTCCGTGACGGGTGACGGTCATACCATCAATAAGATACAGCCGGTGCTGGTAAAAGTGTATGATGGCAAAGCCAAATCATTCAATGAAATAAATTCTACGCGCACGAGTGATGTACTCATCATGAGAGCCTATAATTTAAAAGGGGAAGAGGTATTTACGGGTTATTATGATAATCCTTTAGTAGAAAACAAAGAAATCTATACAGAAGACGGACAGCATGCGGATAATTTCTTGTTTGTTACAAAGGAAGGTTCCATCAATGTACGCTTTCCTATACCCGGTAATGTAGGCAGCAATTTACTGTTGAAATGTTATCAGCAACTTGAAGGACAGCCGGAAAAATTATTAACCACCCTAAGCTTAAATCAATAATGAGATTAATATTGCAAAATATACTGTTAATTGCAGGCTTATTATTATTAAGCCTTTCGGGCAAAGCACTTACAGTAGATACGCTGATTTACAATGGCAATCCTGCCAACCGGATCAACATAGTGATAATGGGCGATGGATACACGGCAGCGCAAATGTCACAATTCAGAACAGATGCGCTGGCGAATGCGAATTACTTTTTCACGATACCGCCGTTTGATGTATATAAGAACTTTTTCAATTTTTTTGCCATCGAAGTAGCCTCAGTGCAATCGGATATAGATCATCCGGGCAACGGCTCCGATGAAGCAACATATACCGGTCATCCGATAGGACCTGTCAAGACGGTAAATAATTATTTTAATTCCACGTTTGATTATCTGTCTTCTGTGCATCGTTTGATAGCGTCAGCAAATTCAACGCTGATCAATACGACAGCTACGTCCAATTTTCCGCAGTATGATTATGTTACGATTTTAGCTAACAGCAGTTATTACGGAGGCTCGGGCGGCGCTATTTCTTATTCCAGTACGAACACCTCGGCAAGAGAAATCTTTATGCATGAATTCGGACACTCCTTCGGATTGTTGCAGGATGAATACGGCGGATCTTCCTGTACCTCTACAACGACCCAGAAAATAAACACAAGCGGAAAGAGTGATACGAATGTAATATGGAAGAACTGGCTGACCAAACCTTATCCATCCTATCCGACACCGGATTCGACGAGTTTAAGTTCGATAGGGATTTATGTAGGCGGCGATTTATGTAATAACAACCGCTATCATCCTAAATTTTATTGTAAGATGCGGGTATTAAATTCACCGTTTTGTGAAGTATGTACAGAGCAACTGGTTTACCGAATAGATACATCCATAAATTATATAGACAGTTACTTTCCCTCGAGTGCGACACCGACAGTATGTAAGAATACGACACAAAATTTTTCAACAAGTTTGGTGAATACAACCACAAATACGGTAAAAGCCTCGTGGTATGTAGACGGAGCCCTGGTTGTAAATAATTCAACAAGCTTTGATTTAAATACGACGACTTACGGAGTAGGGAGCCATACGGTAAAACTGGTTACGATAGATACTTCAGTTTTAGCCAGGAAGCGCTTAGCTACGTATTCCAGAACGTGGACAGTAACGGTATCAAATACGAATCCTGTGGTAGCGAGTGCGGTATCGAACAGTGTTTGTTCAGGTTCAGCGATAAATCTTACAGGCAGCGGGGCTACGGGGTATAGCTGGACATATCCGAATGCAACGACGACGACGACACAAAATCCAACTATAAATAATGCGACGTTAGCGGATAGTGGAATCTATATCTTACGGGGCACGGGCACCTGTTTATCAACAGACACAGTAAAGATTACTGTGAAATCTTTACCTACGGTAAGTTTAAGCAGTAATTCACCGGTAACAACACCGGATACCATAAGATTAACATCGGGTGGAGGATCTTCCTATAGCTGGACCGGACCGAATAGTTTTTCGTCGGCAATTCAGAATCCGAAAAAAGGTAATACTATTATAAGTGATTCAGGATATTATAAAGTAACAGTTACCAATAACGGATGTTTTAAAAGTGATTCTGTAAGGGTTACGGTTTATTTTAGTCTTGGATTGCCGGTAGAGATGATAAGTTTTACAGGAAAAGCACAGGATAACAATACGACTCTATTAGAATGGAAAACAGCATCAGAGAAGAACAATGATTATTTTGAAATACAACATTCCAAAGAAACAATAGAATGGGAAAGTATTGGAACACTGCGTGGAAATGGTTTTAGTAATCAGCCTGTTTCCTACAGCTTTATTGATGAAAACCCATATGATGGAATAAATTATTACCGCCTTAAACAGGTTGACTTTGATGGTAAATTTGAATACTCCTATAAGATAGCCGTTAATTTTGAAACGCCCTTATCAAAAACAAAAGAACAAAAATTTACAGTATATCCAAATCCTGCTTCAGGTAATGAGATATGGATAAAATCAGAACAGGAAATTAATAGTGATAATGCAATAGATGTGCGTATATATAACAGCATAGGAGAAAATGTATATAATACACGCATGGATAAGAGTGTACTGAATATTAAACTTACAGACCATCCAAGAGGAACTTATTTCATTAAAACGGGATATTTGGTATATAAATTACAAAAAGAGTAAAGCATGAAAGTATATACATAAAAAACCATTTATTTTTTCATAATAACCCAATCTTGTGAAAACCCAAATTAAAAAAGACGCTTTTATAGTAACGTTTGTTATCTCCATATTAATAACAAACAATCTATCTGCACAAGAGTCTAATTGCAATGACAGAATAGACAACGATGGTGATGGTTATATAGATATGTTTGATACAGATTGCGCTCCAACCTCTTTGGGCTACATCTGTTCCAATAAATTTTATCTTACAAGACAAATTACGTCACCAAGTGATGCAACCGTCTTAAGCAGTATCAATTTTGCAGGAAGTGATATAAATGTGAATGACAATAAAACGTATTCTGGCATTTTATTAAATGCAAGCTTTTATTACAACGGATTTTTATATGCATTCGGACATACTCCGTCTTCCAATGTATTATACCAGTTAAGAAATAACAGCACTACAGCATCTATGACGATGACCGGGCTGCCAAGCAGTTCATGGAACAATGCCGTATGCACAGATAGCGGCATGGTTTACTTATTACAAAACGGCACTCATACTTTATGGAAAATAAATTTGCATACGCTGGCCGTTACTTCAAATTCAATAAGCGGCATAAGTGACAGTCCCAGTAATTCAGTTTGGGGCGATATGGTAATTGACCCGAACACAAAAGAGATTTACTGCTGGTATCATCCGACAGCGGCATCTTCTGTAAGAGGTTTATATAAAGTAAATTTAATTACCAATAGCTTTACTTTTATGGGGACCAACACGAGTAATACTATGGGCTCCATGTTTTTTGATGCCGTTGGAAATCTGTATGGGTATGGTTCTTCAACAATAGGCGGAGTACAGGATAGGTTTTACAGTTTAAATAAAACAACTGGAGCTACTGTACAATTTGGGACACCGGATATGCAGGTTACCCAAACCGATGGATGTAATTGTGTGGCGGCAGCTACTCTTTTGCCGGTTGAATTGTATGATTTCACCGGAATAGCGGAAGAAGATAAAACTACATTACTATTATGGAAAACGGCCTCAGAATTAAACAATGATTATTTTGAAGTCATGCGTTCATCAGATGCTATTCAATGGGAAGCAATAGGAAAAGTGAAAGGAAGCAGAAACAGCAAACAGGTAATTTCGTATGAATTTAAAGACAACCACCCCCCCGGCAACAGCATAAACTATTATCGTTTAAAACAGGTAGATCTAAACGGACAATTCGAATATTCTATAATAATTCCCGTACGGTTTAGCTTGCCTACGAAAGAAAAAAATGGAAACATTGTGATGTATCCAAATCCAACGAACAGTGAAATATTTATTAAGGTAGAGGATAATGTTAATGCACCTTTGGAATTAGATATGCAGGTATACAATCCGTTCGGGCAAAATATTTGCAATATTAAACTGGATAAAAATGTACAAAGTGTTAATCTGAGTAATTATCCCGTAGGTATGTATATTTTTATTGCAGGAGATAAATTATTCAGAATTTATAAAGAATAAATATAAAACTCACTGCATAATTCCATCTGTTTTTTCGCCTAAAAAAATAAGCAAACACGACCAACACGCCCAGTGTGACCACCTCCTGAATGATTTTTAACGGATTAGTATTAAATGTTTTATATCCGATTCTGTTTGCCGGTACCATAAAACAATATTCAAAAAATGCCACCGCAGCTTATCAGAACTGCCGGCCAGAGTTTAAGATCCGGATTTTTAAATGCGCGTACCACGCATACGTCATAAATGAATTGGAAATAATCAACAGCATAATTGTTTGCATAAAATAAGACTGTATTTAAAGTTACTCATTCTGCATATAATTAAAACCCGTATCTTGTGAACAGAATAAAATAAGAGATGGACGCCATTAAACACGCATTAGACTTTTTACTGCACCCTGATATAGCACAGCTTTTTCAGCAATACGGAACGCTTATCTATGCCATTTTGTTTGCGATAATATTTGTAGAAACAGGACTGGTAATTATGCCTTTTCTTCCCGGAGATTCCCTCCTTTTTACTGCCGGAATGTTAACGGCAACTCATATCTCTCAGGAAACTCAATTACAGGAACCGGCACTGTTAAGTTTATACGTACTGTTGCCTTTGCTCATCTTTGCAGCTATTCTTGGAGATAACGTGAATTATTTTATCGGAAAATTTTTCAGCAATACAGTACTAAAATGGCAAATTAAAGGCAAACCTTTAGTCAACCAGGAATGGATAGACAAGACACATGAATTTTTTGAAAAATACGGAACTAAAACAATTATCATTGCACGTTTTGTACCAATTGTCAGAACGGTAACGCCTTTTGTTTCCGGTGTGGGGAAAATGAATTATCGTACATTTCTGCCGTTTGATATTTTAGGCGGAATATTGTGGGTAGGAAGCATGGTAATGCTCGGGCATTTTTTAGGCTCTTATGAGTTTGTACATAAAAATCTGGAAAAATTTGTTTTAGGTATTGTATTTCTTTCTATTCTGCCAATGATAATAAAAGCTATCCAAATAAGATTGAAAAAATAATTTTGTATTTTTAATAATGCGCAAACGCATTTATTGTACACAACAGATTTCAAAAGCAACTACTACACAGATGTTGCTTTTTTTTGTTTTATTTTTTTTATACCAACTATCTTTTTCACAAGATACGCTACCGGTTTTGGTGACTAATAATACAGATTCCATACAGAAAATTAAACAAGATACTTTTCCTTTTATATCAGAACCGAAGGATACACTTATTATTTCCGATGATTTTTTTATTGTAAACAAAAAAGAAATAAGAGCAGAAAAAACAAAAAAGGCATTCAAGTTTATGTCTTATTTTAATTATAACGACCGTGGATACGGCAAGGATTTTTCAGGAATTGAAAAATATGAACAGTATGCCGGAAAAAAAATAACCTGTGTGGATGTGGTGGTCTTTAAACCTTTTGGCTGCACTCCGGAAGGTTGTCCGGTAGCTATGAATAAAGGACAACGCTTCGGAAATGCGATTCATTTTAAAAGCAAAGAATGGTATATAAGAGGAGATATTTTTTTTAAAGAAGGAGATAGTATAAATCCAACGTTGTTTGCAGACACGGAAAAACTATTATGGCAAAGAAAAAAGTTTAAAGATGTCAAAATTATTGTTTTTCCGGATAGTCTGAACACAGATGAAGCGGAGGTAATGATTTTCCTGCAAGACCGGCTTTCCTGGTCAATGGCTGCCGGATATTATAATCAGCGTGTAGTATTCAATGCCTCTACCTTTAATTTTTTCGGATTACCGAATACGCTGAGTGTTTTTGGCGGAATTAATTTTAATAAGTATAATCTCTGGGCGGTTGGCGGAACTTATTTGTATGAAAATATACAGGCATCTCAGATAAATTTTTCTGCCAGTTTTGTGATTGAAAAACTGAATCAGAATGTTGTGGTTTCAGTCAACAGAAAGTTCTTTAACTTAAAAACAGCTTTTGCATTTAATGCGCAATATGCATACAACAACAAAACGGTTAGTCTGAACGGAAACCTGCGCGACCCATCCAGTTTTGTACACGCCAAGTCAAATTATTATTCTTTATGGGTAGCTGGTGCAGTAGCCGTTAATAAATTAATGCCTTGTAAAGATGATAAACTCAAATTTATTGTGGCAACAAAATTAAATTACACAGATTATAAAACCCGCCCGTTTATTATTAACAGAAATTACAATGAATCTTTTATAAAGCAGCAAAACTATCGCTTCGGCTTCGGGATTGCGAGATGGGATTTTTATCTGGAAAAAAATGCCTTTTATATTGATATTGCTGAGTATTTTCCGCGTGGTATAAGTGCGTCTGTTTGGGCAGGACCACAAGTGGATGAAATTTATGGAAGAAGAGCATCGATTGATCTTTCAGTAAATTATGGTATTTATTTAAAGAAATTCGGGTTTCTATATCCACAGGTGAATTACAGCGGATATATCAGAAATAAAAAAGGTGAACAAATGAAAACTAAAATCAGCCTCGATTATATGTCTAAAAAAGTTGGATTCGCGAAGCATATGTATTTCCGGCAAGTATTAAAAGGAAGTACCAATCTCGGTTTTTATATTCCGGAAGACCGCTATTTTAATATAAACGAGTTTAATGGTATCCGGGGATTTTATTCACCAACATTAAGAGGATCAAAAAGCGTAACATTAAGTGTGGAAAGCGATTTATTTTTAGATAAAATAGTAGCGCTCAGTAAAGGAATGATTTATGTGTTTTGTGATATGGGCTGGCTGAGTGAAAACGGGAAAAAGCTCATAACAGAAAGTAGTTTTCAGTATGGCATCGGCACCGGGATGAGAATAAGAAGTGTGGATTTAGGCCTTCCGTATCTGGATTTTCAATTCAGTTTTTATCCAAAAGGAAAAGATTTTGGGGCACAGTTTTTTCAATTTAAATTATACGAACAAAATCTGAATGCCATCGTACAAAATAATATGTTTTATGAGTAAAAAAACTACCAGTCACACCCGCATTTTTCTCCTGTACTAAAATCCTGCGCAAAGTTTATTTTAGATTTCCTGCGTTTATCGTAGTAATAAAAACCGGTCACATTAGAGCCGGCAATAGCAAGAAAATATTTGCCGCTTATTTTCCCGTTTGTATATTCATTAAATGAGTACTGCACGAGAGTTGGATTTACACCCTCGCCTTTCTCGAGTATTTTTTCTTCAGAAAATGTCAGCAGTAATCCACCTTTCTGCCCTTTGTAATGCACAAAACCATTTGCCCAGTCATTATCAATAACATTAAAAGATAATTGAATAGGATCTTCAAGATATGCGGAGTCAGTAGACTTAAAACAAAGGTGTAACTTTTGTGCAAACACAAAGTTTATACAGAACAATCCAAAAAGAAATAAAATTTTTTTCATTTGAATATTTATTTCTTTTTCACTTTTTTTCCTTTGGTCATTTTCTCGTACATTTCATGTATCATACCGTCACCCAAACCTACTTTTGGCACATGAAGTGTTTCAATATTCAGACGATGCATGATATGCATAAAAATCTGAGCAGCAGGAACAATTACATCGGCTCTGTCTGGTCGAAAACCGTATTTTAAAATACGCTCATCCAGCGTCATATCATTTAAACTTTCAAATGTTTTTTGTAAATCATTGTAATGTACTTCCGGTTCTTTGCGTTTCACAAAATGTTTCTGAATAGTATTGATGTTTCCACCGGAGCCAATACCAAACAAAGGTTGATATTTTCCTTTAAAATGATCTACCCAAACATCCAGTTCTTGCCAGTGTTTTGGTTTCACCTTTCCAAGTGTCATCCGCAAAGTGCCAATATTAAAAGACCATTTATCCACCAGTTTTCCTTTCGATAATAAAATTAATTCTGTAGAACCACCACCAACATCGATGTATAAATAATTCTTCGTTACATCTAAAGAAAATTTTTCTACGTGATTGGATAGAATTAATTCTGCTTCTTTTTGTCCCGAAATAATTTTTATATCAATGCCGGTTTTCTTAAAAATTTTACCAACTATTTCTTTTGCATTTTTCGCATCCCGCATAGCACTGGTGGCACACGCCATGATTTGCACGGGCTTATGAACATCAATCAAATGTTTAAACGCTTTCATGGTAGACATCAATTCATCTTCTTTTTTAGAAGATATTTTTCCTTTCAAGAATGCTTCTTCCCCCAAGCGCAATGCCACGCGATACATCGCATCTTTCACAAACTGCGGACCGGCAGGCGTTTCATATACATTAATAAAAATTAAACGAACAGCATTGGAACCAATATCGATAGCGGCGAATTTCATGTGGTGGTTTATGATGGAAAGTTACGATTTTATTTTTTCTTCTTTACACCAAACTCTTTCCAGAAATCATAAATGGCATCCTGGCTGCGTACGGACTTTTCTCCTGAAGTTTTTATTTTAAAATCATTGGATTGCGGTGCATTAAAAATCCTCGCTTTCACATTGTCTTTCCATTGCAGTTCCATTATTTGCAGCAATTTTTTTTTTATTTTTTCATCCAGTATCGGCAGTACCACCTCAATGCGATGATCTAAATTGCGTGTCATTAAATCTGCAGAACCAATCAGTACTTCGGGTTTACCATCATTATGAAAAACAAAAACACGGGTATGTTCCAAAAATTTATCAACGATACTAATTGCTTCAATATTTTCGCTAAAACCGGAAAGTTGCGGCACCAGTGAATTAATTCCCCGTATAATTAGTCGAATTTTTACACCTGCTTTACTTGCAGTATATAATTTTTCAATAATATCTTCGTCAACCAGATTATTTAACTTCAAAAATATTTCAGCCCTCTTGCCCGCTCTCGCATTTTTAATTTCTTTATTAATAAATGTAATAAGCTTACTGCGTAAATTAAAAGGAGCCACCAGTAAGTGATTAAACTTTGGTACGGAATAATTTTTATCGAAGAAAGAAAATATTTGACGTGCTTCTTTGGTGACCGTTTGATTGCTGGTCAGCAACATTGCATCTGTATAAATACGTGCCGTTTTTTCATGCAAGTTTCCTGTACCAATAGCACCATAGTAAATTTTATGACCCTTTTCCCTGCGTGTAATCAAACAAACTTTAGAGTGTACCTTCAGTCCCGAAATACCCGGAATAACCCGGGCACCTGCATCACTCAATTTGGTTGCCCAGTCTATGTTTGCTTCTTCATCAAATCGGGCACGCAACTCAATAAATACGGTCACATCTTTTCCGTTGTGTAATGCCGTTATCAGTGATTTGATCACGTGTGAATTAGAAGCAACACGATATAAGGTAATGCGAATATGCGAAACATTCGGATCAATAGCAGCCTCGCGCAATAAATCTAAAAAATAATCAAACGAATGATATGGGTAATACAGTAAAATATCTTTCGTTTTTATTTTATCCAATATGGATCGGGTTTTTAGTAAATCCGGATGCAAAATATGTTGTTGCGGCGGATTTAATAAATGTGTTTTTCCAAGCGTTGGAAATTTAATGAAGTCCTTAAAATTATGATAACGTGCCCCGGCATACAATTGCACTTTATTATCCAGCTCCATCTTTTTAATCAGATAATTTTGAAAATCTTTCGGCATTTGTGCATCATATACAAAACGTAATGCGTCAGCACTTTTGCGTTTTTTTAAACTCATTTCCATAGACTCTACAAACGTCAGCGATACATCGTTATCGACATCAAGTTCTGCGTCTCTTGTAAATTTTATCGTGTATGCTTCAATTTTATCAAAATCGTAAATCTGAAAAATATCTTTTAAGTTATACCGGATTACGTCATCCAAAAACAAAATATATTGTTTGTCTTTTTTAGGAGGCAATACCAAAAAGCGCGAAACAGAGGTTGTTGGAACCTCTATGAGAGCATAATGTATTTCTTTGCTTTTATTTTTTGAAAAACGAATTGCCAGATAAATAGAAGCATCTAATAAGGTTGGAAATTCTTTCGCTTTATCCAGCATAATCGGAAATATTTCCAATCGGACGTTTTCCTGAAAATAATTTTTTACAAAATCTCCCTGTGTTTTATCAAGCTGCGTTTCATTGATAATAAAAATATTTTCTTTTGCTAAATCACTTAAAATAGATTCATATGCTTTGGTATACCTTTTTTGCAGTGCCTTTAATTTTTCCTGAATGGCATCCATTACTTTTGTTGGCGAAAAACCCAGTTCCTGTTTGGCGCGTTTATCAAAATCCATCATACGTTTAATGGTGGCAATACGAACGCGAAAAAACTCATCTAAATTATTGGAATAAATACCCAAAAATTTCAAACGTTCCAGCAATGGAACATCTTTACTTTCCGCTTCCTGCAACACACGTTCATTGAAAGAAAGCCAGCTTAACTCTCGGTTTATAATAGGAATATTTGTAGGCATAAAATGGTTACAGTAAAATACTAACAACGTAAATATAAAGATTTATGTTCCTCAAGATGAAGGAAAATTAAGCGTTCACATAAAATTCACAAATGAAAAGATAAAAAGGTTTTGTAACTTTAATTAAAATTAAGTCATGAAAAAATATGTATTAATTATTTTAAGTACAATGGCATTCTGCTCTTGTACAAAAGAAAATGTAACCTCCAATAATGCACCAAGTTCGGTTTCAGGTTTTTCTATAGAATATGGGAGCAGTAATATCTACAATTGGTCTGATGCGACAGATGCTGACGGTGATGCTGTAACGTATGATGTTTACTTGTTAATGGATGTCAGTTCAAAACCATTTAAGATAGCCCAGAATTTAACAGTTAGTGAATATACCAGCGGAGTCAGTTTTTTAGGAACATTACGTGCGATGATAGTAGTTGCAAAAGATGGAAAAGGCGGAGAAACTACCAGTATTGAATATCCGACAATAATTATATAAGTTGTTTTGGCGATATTAAAAAATCACAGTTACCGGTTTTGACTGCTTTCCATGTATTTATATTGAATGCAATTCGGCAAACACTGCAGGTTGGAAATTTTTCTACAGTTTTTTTAGTAAAATGGTAAATCAAAGAAGATAAAACAGGCTCATGTCCAAACAAAAAAACATCATTATACTGTTTCTCTAAACTTTGTATACATTCAATAATTGCAGAAGATGTACCAAAATAGATAACAGGTTCTGTCTGTATGTTTTTTGCATCATACTGAATAATGGAAGCAATGCCTTTTGCAGTTTCTGCTGCACGTATTGCCGGTGAACTAATTATCAAATCAGGTTTTATTCTTTGTTGTACTAAAAACTTTCCGATAATATGGATTGCTTCTTTTCCGCGAGTATTCAATGGACGTGCGATATCATCTAAATCAGAAGTTTCCCAACTTGATTTTGCATGCCTTATAATATTCAGGTACTTCATTCTTTAAAAATCACTAAATTAGAACTAAAGTAAAGTTATGAAATACACCAGTTTATTGCTATGTTTTTTGATGGTTTATAGCGTATCTGCAAAAAATAATGTCTCAAAAGATTCCTGTGAAGCTGCATCCGAATATTATTTAAGCATGAAATACAAGGAAGCAATAATAGCGGCAACAACTTGTATTAATACAGAAACTGACTCAAAAAAATTAATGCTGGCTTATGCCTTTCGTTCAGATGCATATGTGCGGAATAAACAGTATGAACTGGCATTGAATGATGTTAATCAGGTAATAAAACTAAGCCCCGAATCTGGTAATTATTGTTCAAGAGCCGCGATTTACCAGAAACTAAAAAAGTACAATCTTGCTGTTTATGATTACGATACAGCGATACAAAAATTGCCAGGAAATTCTGTTAATTATTATTTTAAAGGAAAATGTTTATTTGCAGCAAAAAGATTTGAGGAGGCTATCACTACATTAAATACTTGTTTAAAAATGCAGCCCAATTACGCGAACGCATCTGCGGTTTTAGCCGCCATAGCCATAGAACAAAATGATTTTAAAACCGCCAAAATAAATATAGATATTGCACTAAAAAATAATACCGGTTCGTACGAACCTCCATATTTTGCAGGCGTTTTGGAAATGAAACGGAATCAATACAGGGCAGCTTTACAGCAATTTAGTGAAGCGGAAAAACAAGATTGGACAAAGCCTGAAATTTATATAAAAAAGGCAGAATGTTATGCCTGGTTAGACCAGGTGGATTCTGCCAGAATAAACGTTGAAAAAGCAAAAAAATTCGATGGCGATATTCAGGAAATTACCAGGGTGTTTACCATCATACGATCACAGGAGATTCCTGAAATTAACGTAAAAAAAATTATTACAGAGAATACAGAGGTATCCGGGTTATATGAAAAGGCGCTTCAGCAAAAGAAAGAAAAGAAATTTACAGAAGCATTTAAAACAATATCAAGTGCTATAAAATTAAAACCAACCTGTAGTGATTTATTTTCTTTAAGTGCAGAAATTTTGTTATTACTCTTTGAAATGGAAAACCCGAATGCTATTGCAAATCCTGCGACGTTTGATTTTAACAAAAACGATGATTGGTTTTTATTGATGGATGATTTAGCGACTGCTATAAAATTAAAACCAACCAATTTTGCAGCTTATTATTTGCGTGGAAATGCTTTTTTAATGAAACAGGAAAATAAAAAAGCAATAGCAGATTTTGAAAAAGCAATACAATTTATCAGTCAAAATCCTTATTATGAAACAGAAATCAAGCAATTAATAAAGAATGCCAAAGAAAATAAATGAATGAGCCATCTTACGAAACAGATAAACCCATCACTAAATGCAGATATAACCAATGCTAATCTGGTAGATAATAATGGTAAATATAAAACTACAGCAAAAGGCAGTTTCATAATATTCAAGAAGACAGGGCTGCCAAAGCATGGCCTTTTTTCGTTAAAAAAGACATAAAAAATTGGATTTCTAAATAAATGTAGTATATTTGCACCGTAATTAAGAATTGAAGAGGACTCGAAGTCCTCTTTTTTCATACCTCTTGCGATGGATAAGTTGATACAGTTAAAGGAAATTCTTGAAAAAGAAGTTAATGCTTACTTTAAAAACACCAGCTTATTTTTAGTAGATGTAAAAGTTCTTTCAAACGGCAAAATAGAAATTTTTGCAGACGGAAAAACAAATATAACAATTGATGAATGTGCCCAAATAAGTAAACATATTCATCATTTCTTAGAAGAAAACAATTTAATGAGCGACAATTTATCATTAGATGTCTCTTCGCCGGGCATGGATGAGCCATTAAAAGTGGCACAACAGTTTCAAAAACAACTGAATAAAAAAGTAGATGTTGTTTTAAAAAACGGATTAAAAATCACCGGAGAATTAATTTCTGCGGATGAAAGCGGAATTGTTATAAAGGAAATAATAATAATAAAAAAAGCAGAAACCATCGAAGAACATTCGTTTGATTTCAGTGAAATAAAATCAGTAAAAAAACATTTCAATTTTAAACTATAATTGTCATGAACAGTGTAGAATTAGTAGAATCATTTTCGGAGTTTAAAGACTTTAAAAACATTGACCGACCAACCATGATGCGCGTGTTGGAAGATGTATTTAAAACGCTATTAAGAAAAAAATACGGCTCCGACCAAAACTTTGACATCATCGTCAATACAGAAAAAGGTGACCTTGAAATCTGGCGCCACCGCATGATTGTGGAAGATGGAAAAGTAGAAGACAGATTAGCAGAGGTAGAAATAAGTTCTGCTAAAACAATAGAACCGGATATGGAAGTGGGTGAAGAGTTATACGAACCTATCACCATTGAATCATTTGGCCGTCGCGCTATCTTGGCCGCACGTCAAACCTTGATTTCCCGTGTGCTGGATTTAGAGAAGGATGAAGTTTACAAAAAATATAAAGACCGTGTAGGCGATATTATTTCTGCAGAAGTGTATCAGGTTTGGAAAAAAGAAATCCTGTTGTTGGATGATGATGGAAATGAATTAATCTTACCGAAAAACGAGCAAATAAAAACCGACTTTTATAAAAAAGGCGACAGTATCCGTGCGGTAATAAAAAATGTAGAGTTACGAGGAAGCACACCATTGGTTATACTTTCCCGTACAGACGGAGCGTTTCTTGCTAAATTACTGGAGCAGGAAGTTCCTGAAATCATGGATGGTTTAATTGTTATCAAAAAAATCGTTCGCGAACCCGGAGAAAGAGCAAAAGTGGCAGTAGAATCTTACGATGACAGAATCGATCCGGTAGGTGCTTGTGTTGGGATGAAGGGTTCACGTATTCACGGAATCGTGCGAGAATTGAGAAATGAAAATATTGACATCATCAATTATACAGCGAATATCAACTTATTATTGCAGCGCTCGTTAACGCCTGCAAAAATTGAAGGTATCGCATTAGATGATGTAAAAAAACGAGCATCTGTTTATTTAAAACCTGATCAGGTTTCTTTAGCAATAGGAAAAGGTGGTTTCAATATTAAGTTGGCAAGTAAATTAACCGGCTATGAAATAGATGTGTTCAGAGATACAGACACTGCCGTAGAAGATGATGTGGATTTAGACGAGTTTTCAGACGAAATTGAAGGCTGGATTATAGACCAGTTGAAAGCAATTGGTTGTGATACCGCAAAATCTGTATTGGAATTAGACAGAGATGAATTAGTGCGCAGAACAGATTTGGAAGAAGAAACTATTGATGATGTGATTAAGATTTTAAAATCAGAATTTGAATAATATGAAAGGTCTTTAGCCATTGTCATCGGTCATAGTTCAACACTTGGCTTATGACTTACGACTCATGACTTACGACTAAATAAAAAATATGTCCGAAGGGAAAATAACAAGATTAGCAAGCGCAGCAAAAGAGCTGAATGTTGGTACCGCTACCATTGTGGAACACCTGCATTCTAAAGGCTTTAAAGATGTTGCCAACTCACCAAACACTAAGCTCACAGAAGAGCAGTATGAAATCTTATTG
This sequence comes from Chitinophagales bacterium, assembly GCA_046329785.1. Classification (GTDB taxonomy): domain Bacteria; phylum Bacteroidota; class Bacteroidia; order Chitinophagales; family JADIYW01; genus JADJSS01. The sequence goes on along the minus strand of JAXLTZ010000009.1, from coordinate 125,777 downwards.
CGTGAATTCAGAGGCGACAAAGATGTAAAAGATAAGGCTGAACAGATTAATATTGGAAAGCGCAAAGAAGAAGAACTTACAATTAAAGAGGCTCTGAAAGAAATGCCTAAAGTTGTAGAAAAAGTTGAAGAAGAAATCATTGCCGTAAAACACGAAGTAGAAGGTCCGAAAATTGTTGGTAAAATTGATTTAGACAAACCCAAAAAATCCAAAACCGAAAAGAAAGAAGAGGAAAAAGAAGAAGAGGTTGCGAAAAAATCAACAAAAAAATCAACCGAAGAAGTTAAAGAACAAATAGAAACCAAACAGGAATCCAATGTTCTTCAAACAGAAGAAACAGTAGTTGTTCCTGAAGAATTGGTAAGAGCAAAAATAGAAACACTTTCCGGTCCGAAAATTTTAGGTAAAATAGATTTACCTATAAAAGCAGACAGACGACCTGAAGATATTTATCGAGATGAAGAAAAAGCGAAACGGGATAAAGAACGCGAGAAACAAAAAGAAGGAAGAGACGCCAACCAAAAACGTGCACGTATAGTTCAGAATAAGGTTGACATCAAAAAATTTGAACCAAGTAAAGATACAAGACCTGCAAGAACAGGTGGACCTGGTGGCGGCAGAACGGATAACAGACGCGGTCCAAAACTACCGGAAACAACTAAAGAAGGAATTTCAGAAAAAGCGATACAGGAAAAGATTCGTTCTACCATGGCAAAATTGCAGGGAACGAAAACAAAATCTGACCGCTCAAAATACAGAAAATCAAAAAGGGACGAACATGCTACCCGGGCAGAAGGTGAAAATGTAGAATCCAATGTTTTACAGCTTACTGAATTCATTACGGTAAGTGAATTAGCCGGATTAATGGACGTTTCACCTACACAAGTTATCAGCTCTTGTATGGGCTTAGGTGTATTCGTTTCCATCAACCAACGTTTAGATGCGGAGGTTATAGAATTAGTAGCCAGTGAGTTTGGATATGAAGTACAATTTATCAATCTTGCAGATGAAGATGATGAGGAAGAAGAATACGAAGATTTACCGGAGGATTTAGTAAAACGCCCTCCTATCGTTACCATCATGGGGCACGTTGACCATGGTAAAACATCTTTGCTGGACTATATAAGAAGCGCGAATGTGGTAGCCGGAGAAATGGGAGGAATCACCCAGCATATTGGAGCTTATGAAGTGGAAACAGTAAAAGGAGAACATATCACTTTTTTAGATACACCGGGCCACGAAGCGTTTACAGCCATGCGTGCACGTGGAGCGAAACTAACAGACATTGCTGTGATTGTGATTGCTGCGGATGATAATATAATGCCTCAAACAAAAGAAGCTATTTCACATGCGCAGGCAGCGGAGGTTCCAATGATTTTTGCTATCAATAAAATTGATAAAGACGGTGCAAATCCCGATAACATTAAGAACCAGTTATCACAAATGAATATTCTGGTGGAAGAGTGGGGTGGAAAATATCAGTGTCAGGAAATTTCTGCGAAGAAAGGATTAAACATTGATAAACTCTTGGATAAAATTGTTTTAGAGGCTGAACTCTTAGACTTAAAAGCAAATCCAGATAAGCCTGCTGTCGGTTCTGTTATTGAAGCACAGTTAGATAAAGGCCGAGGATATGTTTCAACCATTATGGTACAGGAAGGAACTTTGGAAATAGGTGATTTTGTAGTCGCAGGACAATACTTTGGCAAAGTAAAAGCAATGACCAACGAACGTGGTGTGCGCATTGAAAAAGCAGGACCATCATCACCTGTACAGGTATTAGGATTATTGGGAGCACCTACAGCCGGCGATAAAATAAAAGTATACGAAGACGAAGACGAAGGAAAAGAAACAGCCAACAGAAGAGCTACCATTATTCGTGAGCAGGGAATGCGTGCGAAGAAACATATTACGCTGGATGAAATTGGTCGTCGTTTAGCATTAGGCAACTTTAAAGAGTTAAACTTAATTATCAAAGGTGACGTGGATGGATCTGTGGAGGCATTAGCTGACTCCTTACTGAAATTATCTACGGAAGAAATTCAGGTAAATGTAATTCATAAAGGCGTAGGAGCTATTAGCGAATCGGATGTATTGTTAGCATCTGCTTCCGATGCAATCATCTGCGCGTTCCAGGTACGTCCTTCTATGAATGCAAAAGCACTGGCAGAAAAAGAAGATATTCAAATCAAATATTACAACATTATCTACGATGCTATCGACGAAATTAAAGCGGCGATGGAAGGATTACTAGAACCTAAGTTCGAAGAAAAAATTGTTGGAAATATTGAAGTACGCGAAGTATTTAAAGTAACAAAAGTAGGAACTATTGCCGGTTGTTATGTACTGGACGGACGTGTAGCAAGAAATAATAAAATTCGTATCATCAGAGATGGCATAGTAGTTCATTCAGGAGAATTAGAATCTTTAAAACGTTTCAAAGACGATGTAAAAGATGTAGTGAAAGGCTACGAATGCGGATTAAAAATCAAAAACTATAACGACATCAATGTTGGCGATATCGTAGAAGCCTTTGAGCAGGTGGAAGTGAAACGTAAGTTGTAAAAAACCGTCATTGCGAGCGATTTATACGTCATTGCAAGGCACGAAGCAATCTGTATAACAAATAAATAAAAACGCACATCATTTGATGTGCGTTTTTGTTTAGTATAATTTTTATTCATAAATCGTATTTTTATAGAACGACATGGATTTAATTATAAAAATAAGAAAATGTATTTGGTGCAGCAAAGATGAAACAAAAACCTCATTCCAAAAATTAGCTCATACTATTTCACAATCATTAGGTGGAAAAAATATTTGTAAAAATGTGTGTGATGATTGTAATAGTTATTTTGGAAGATATATGGATATGTTACCACCAATAGAAACCGTTTTAAAAGAAACATTTAATATATCAAGAGCAAGATTTTTAGAAAGTAAAAATGAGATTGGTAAAAATAAAGCATTGCCTAAATTTAGTTCGATATATTTTAAAGTTGATTTTAAGAATAGGAAGATTGCAATAAAAGACAAATATAAATTTCATTCTGCTTTTCAAGAAAAAGTATCTAGACAATTAAAAAGGGGAATATATAAAGTATATTTAGAAGAATTAGAAAGAAAGGAAGAATGTGCTCATGATAAAAAGTATGATTTTATTAGAGAATATTCAAGGTATAATTTGGGAGATTATCCTGTAATATATTTCTTAAGGAATCATGGAATTATAATGTCATGTGATGAATGGACAACAAATTCAGAAATATGCACTAAAGAAGAATTTAAATACCTATTAGAAGAATCTTCATTTTTTGAATTTGAACTACTTGGACATGCATTTGGTATAGCAACTTCAAAATATTGGAAAATATCATTTAATGAATATATTAAGAAAAGTATGAATGTAAAGGCGAATATCTTTAAGGGATATAAATTTGTTTCTAATTTCAATGACATTGACCTAACGCTTAGTATATTAAATGATCCCAAATAATTTTTGAAACACATGATAAATATAAAAAGGCCTTATACATAAAAATAAGTAACCGACAACCTCACAACTTTATCAAACCAATGCTTCGTACTTTCCAGTTGTACAGCTAAACAAAACAGCGTTGCCTCATCATTTATATATCCGTTAAATAGCACACTACCATATATTGCTCAAAAATAAAAACCGCACATCGAAAAATGTGCATTTTCTAATTACAGATTTTGTATGTTTATAAAAATTTTAAACAATGCCAACCATCACCGTTACCGCCATCATAAATGCACCAATAGAAAAAGTATGGAACTACTGGACAGCACCGGAACATATCACGCAATGGTATCATGCATCAGACGACTGGCATGCACCGCACGCAGAAAATGATATACGTGTTGGTGGAAAATTCATAACACGCATGGAAGCAAAAGACGGCAGCTTCGGTTTTGATTTTAATGGTATTTACGACGAAGTAAAAATCAATGAATTAATTTCATATGCGATAGAAGGTGGTAGAAAAGTAAGCATTACATTTGAAGGAAATGCAAACAAAACAACAGTAACTGAAATATTTGAACCCGAAGATCAAAATCCACATGAAATGCAGCAAGCTGGCTGGCAAGCTATTTTGGATAATTTTAAAAAATATACAGAAGCAAATTAATAGTTGTTCAAATAAATTTCTTTCTGTGAAAAGAACCCATACAATTATTACTGTTTTTGTGTTACTGCTATTAGCATGTTCGAATCCTAAAACTACTGCAGACACAAGAGAGATAACTACTATTTCAAAAAATGACACGCAAATTATTTCATCAACAACTGAAGAAGAAAATTTGCAGTTATTCAGCAATATTGAACAAATTGAATATTGTATTCCGTTGCCTTTAAATGAATATAAAGAAACATTTACTCAAGACAATGAAAGGGCAAAACATACGTTTCTGCATAAAACAAAAAAAGATAACGAAATAAATGTGCAAGGCTTTTTCAGAGAAGATATGAATGTTTCTTTAGAAAATTATTTTGATAACACATTTGCAGATGCTGAGGAAGAAGGCAAGATTATTTTAGAAAAAAAACTATTAAAAGACAATAATTGTTTTTACGCCACAGGCTATTGGTCAAACTCTATATATGATTTTCGCTTTACAGAAATCTATTGGTTGAGAAAAGAAGAAATGATAAAACTAAGCAGCACTTATAATATAAACGATACTACACTATGGAATTCAAGACGCGAACAAATAATGAAAGCAAACAGTTGGTGTAATTAATTTTCCCAAATAACTTTCGTATCTTTTTTGTTTTGCCATTTCAGAAAATCATCTTCATGTTTTTTTTCTAAAACATTTCGTTTTACTTTCATGGTAGGCGTAATAAGATTATTTTCAACTGTCCAGCTTTCCTTCATCACCACAAATTTTGCAATGCGCTCATGATTATCTAAAAGACTATTTACTTCTTGCAGCGTTTGTGTCAGGCTTTCTTCAATTTCTTCCTTACCGAGTTCAATGCCTTCTTCCAAAACGATTAAGGCCATTGGTTGTTTCAGGTTACTGCCCACCACACAAATTTGTGCAATTAATACATTTTTTGACAACTCTAATTCTATCGGCGCCGGTGCAACATATTTTCCTTTATCCGTTTTAAACAACTCTTTAATACGTCCGGTAATTTTTAAATAACCATCTTCATCTATTTCGCCCATATCGCCGGTGTGCAGGTATCCGTCTTTTGTAATGGTTTCTTTTGTCTTTTCAGGTTCTTTATAATAACCAACCATTGTACAATCGCTCTTTACTAAAATTTCACCGTCGTTAGATATTTTACAATCTACTTCAGGCATTGTTATTCCTACACTTCCTACTTTCCGTTGTCCAGGACGATTGCCATGTGAATACGCACAGTTTTCACTCATCCCGTATGCTTCATAAATTTCTATGCCGAGTTTTTCGTACCAGTTAATTAAAGCAACAGGAATCGGTGCTGCACCACTGATAATAAATTTTGCAGCAGATAAACCAGCATTCTCTTTTATTTTATTTTTTATTAAATCTGATAAATACGGAATAGACAAAAGTATATCTAAACGTTTTTGCGGTAACCGTTGTAGAATTTTATTTTGCATACGCGTCCAAATCAAAGGTACTGCAAGAAAAACAGTTGGTTGAGTATCGCGTAAATTTTCGGGCATTTTCTCTATCGATTCTGCAATGGAAATCGGCGCTCCTGCATATAAACCACCCATTTCTACCAACATTCTTTCCGCAATATGCGACAAAGGTAAGAATGATAAAAAACGTTCATTATCGGAAAGTAAACCCAGGCTACTTATTTCATTTAGTAATGCCGTGGCAGCAAATGCAAATGCCTTAAAATGATGCATTACACCTTTTGGCATACCTGTAGTGCCGGATGTGTAAATAATAGTAACTAAATCTTCAAATTTTGGCAAATAGTTTTTAGTAATCGGTTTTTGTTTATCTATTATGCTATTCCAGCTTTCACAATCCTCTTTTTCCCAATCAGGAAAATGTATTTTTTTTATTTTTTTGGAAACGTATTTTTTTTGTTCTGTCCATTTAGAAGTTTTGCCAACAAACAACAATTGTGATTCACTGTGTTCTAAACAATAATTTATCACATCACCTTGAAGTGTCGGATATAAAGGCACGGAAACATGACCGCTCATCATAATAGCCAAATCAGTTATTATCCAGTGAGCACAGTTTTCTGAAAGAATAGCAATCTTACTTTGTTTGGGTAACTTTAAAGTATGAAAATATGCTGCCATTTTACGAGCTTCATTACCAACACGCTTCCAGCTGTAATGAATCCATTGTGAATTATGTGCCTGTCGCAAAAAAGTTTGATTGGCTTTTTGTTCTTCAAATTGATAAAATTTTTCTAATGGCGTAATAAGGTGCATACTTCTTTTCAATAAGAAATAAATATAGTGAAAGACTTTCTAACTTTATAAACTTAGAAAGTCTTTGTGAACAAGCATTGTGCCAATGTAATAAATTGCGCTGCTTCTTTTCTTTTGTTAATTCTTTACCCAAAATTCTTTTCAGGTTGATTTTGTATCAGTTAGAAACAGAATATGATTTATATCAATAAAAATCCCACAAAAATTAAACTTTCAGTAATAATTGAAAGTATTGTATAATGTTTAGACAACTTTTTCATAAGTATTCTTCTATTTAAGCATAAGGTTTAGCTAAACAACTTATCAAATAAAACTTTCAATTTTGTTTGAAAGTTTTGAATACTTAATAAGAATAAAAAGATTGTAAATTTTTAAAATAAGAAAAAATGAAAAAGACATTATTGGTAACAGCAACATTATTTATTGGTTTAGCTTCTTTTGCCGAAAATAATACAGAAACAACATCAACAGTTTCAACTGTAAACATTGAAAAAGAAGCAACAGTGATTGCTACAGAACTAAACGCAGAAGCTGCGGAAGAGTATTATTATGAAAGACGATTTTCTGCCATTACAGAAATTGGTACTACGTTTGCACGAACACAGCCCTACTTTAATATCTACCAGGTAATTGGTGTGCGTGTAAATCCACACTTTTTTATAGGACAAGGTTTTGGATTACAGGTTTCAAATAATAAATTATTACAGATACAGGCAACAGCAGATATCCGTGCATATGCACTGGACAAAAAAGTAACGCCGATGTTTACCGTTCAGGCCGGTTTAAATAAAGTAAGCAACTCACCTGTTGATGAAAAGAAAAAACTGAACGATACTCAGTTTATTATGAATGCAGGAACCGGTATTTTAATTAAAGCAAGAGAAAATGCTTCGTTTACTATTAACGGCGGTTACACACTTTTTACAGATTTTAAAAACAATATAAATGGTGGTTTTGTGAAAGTTGGATATGTGTTTTGACACCGGTTTGTCATTCAGAACGAAGTAAGTAAACTAAAAGCGATGCCAGAAGATGCATCGCTTTTTTTATTTTGTAAGAGAGTTATATTCTTTGATATATTTTGTATCTTTTGAGATGCAAAAATATTTACGACTGAACGAATACAAAGCCGTATTGTATAGAATTTCATTAGCGTATGTATTCTATTTTATTGCCCGCGTCCTATTTTACATTTATAATGTTGAATTGGTCAAAGTTGATTCTCTTAATGATTTTCTTTCGCTTTGGTATTATGGATTGGCATTCGACACTACCGCAATTCTATATATCAATATTCCCTTCATCCTGTTTTCTCTTTTGCCGCTTAGGGCAAATACGAATCCGAGCTTTCAGAAAATTCTCTTTTACCTTTATTTCATCCCTAACCTCTTGTTTTATGCGACCAACTTTATCGACTTCATTTATTACAAATATACTTTTACACGGAGTACAATAGTTGTAGTAGATGTAATAAAGAATGAAACCAATCTGAGTGTGCTGTTCTTGGGTTTTTTGCTTTCATACTGGCACGTTTTTCTTTTATTCATTCTTTGTTCAATGGCATGGATTTTTTTGTATAAGAAAGTTGTGGTTCTACCAACGCAGGCAATTAATAGCGTTCCGTATTTCAGCGTTTCTATATTGTTTTGTATGCTCACAGCCTTGCTAATGGTGGATGGAATTCGCGGCGGTGATTTTAAAAAAGCTACACGCCCGATTAATATAATGGATGCATGCAGACACGTGAAAAATATTTCTCACTCCGACATTGTCCTCAATACACCATTTGCAATTCTTCGAACATGATTTAAACACAGTTTTCAAAAAATAAATTATCCCGATGTAAACGAACAGGTAATTAGTGAAAAAGTTCAGCCAATAAAAGAATACCACAACCATGAAGCATCCAAGCCGAATGTAGTTGTATTTATTCTCGAAAGTTTTGGGAGGGAATATATCGGAGCGTTTAATAAAAAATCAAATATTCCCAATTATAAAAGTTATACACCGTTTCTGGATTCATTGTCGCAGTACAGTTTAATTTTTACTAACGCATATGCAAACGGCCGTCAATCTATTCACGGGATGTCGTCCGTCATTGCAGGCATACCGTCATTTAAAGATGCATTTACTTCTTCTCCGTACCCCAAACAAAAAATTGAATCCTTGGTTTCCACACTTGAATCCGAAGGATATAATTCCTCTTTCTTCCATGGCGCAGCCAATGGTTCTATGGGATTTCTTGGCTTTAGTGCTATTCTTGGTTTTGATAATTACTATGGAAGAACAGAATTCAATGATGATGCTCAGTACGATGGTGTTTGGGGAATTTGGGATGAGCCCTTTCTGCAGTTTATGAAAAAAACGTTAGACAAAAAGAAAATGCCATTCTTTGCATCGGTGTTTACGGTTTCTTCACACGAACCATATAAAGTTCCCGAAAAATATAAAAGCAGGTTTTTGGAGGGTGATATTCCCATTCATAAATGCATTGAATATTCAGATTTTGCATTGGCGCGTTTTTTTGCAGAAGCAAAAAAGTCAAAATGGTTTTCCAACACGATTTTCGTTTTTGTCGCGGATCATTGCAATTGGGTTCATTATGATGAATATCAAAAAGCCATTAACCATTACGCCGTGCCTATTATCATTTATCAGCCCGGCAGCAATTATGTTGGAGTAGATGAAGACCTCGCACAGCAGATTGATATTTATCCAACGATATTAGACATGATTGGATATAAGAAGCCATTTCGAAGCTGGGGCAGAAGTTTGTTGGATAAAAAATTGGCAGAACCATTTGTGATTAATTCGACAGGTACGATTTATCAATTCTCTAAAGGAGATTATATCTGCACGTTTGACGGTAAGAATGTGATTGGATTTTACGATAAAGATGACAAAGCACTCAGCAACAATTTAATTCAAAACAGGAATGCTGCGATGAACGAAATAGAATTAAATTGTAAGGCTTTCATTCAGGATTATATGAACCGGGTGATTAATAAAAAACTCTACGCAAATAGCCAATAAAATAGTTTGTTTAAACGAATTAGCTAATTTTTCCAGATAACAACACCTGATTCACCATATCATTTTTTATAGGGCGGAGTTTTTTTATTTTATAGCAGAAAGCACCACCAATGTCATGTCAAAAAAGAACATCTCTTTTTTATTGGTCTAAATAGTTATAGAGTGTTGGTTTAACAGAAAAATGAAAACTTTTTATGGTAGATAAAATATTGGCACGGAGTTTTTTTTCAGTGGCAAAATGTAAGACATCCAGTGTCATTCCTTCACCGCTGCCAAATAATAATAATACATAGTGCCGGTCGTCTTTGTTATATTTCCATATATTAAAAAAGGAAGCTCTGACAGAGAAAGGATTAATTGAATTATAGGAATATACATCGAGCGGAAAACCAAACTTAGCGGTAATTATTTCTGTAGCCTTTGAAAAACAAGCGGCTTCATCGCCATAGAAACAAGTATATACAGGCCTGTCGTTTGCAAACGTATAGCCATCCATACAAATTTTAAGTTGACTGAATATTTTGTCATCCTCAATTTTTTCCACCTTACAGCCGGAAGTTTCTAAATGCGTTTTTGTAATATCAATTCCCCATAAATCAAAATTACTACCTGCTTTGCATGGAAGGGCAGCAATTGAAACAAAAAAGAAAAAAAGAATTTTTCTCATTGATTTAATTTTCCCAGATAACAACACCTGATTCACCATACCATTTTTCATAGTGCGGAGTTTTTTCTTTTTCCAAAACATTGCGTTTTACTTTCATCGTTGGAGTCAAGAAGTTATTATCCACCGTCCACTCATCACGCATCACCACTACCTTTTTCATTTTTTCATGCTTGTCAAAAAGTTTGTTTACATCCGCCATGGTTTCTTCCAGACTTTTAGCCACTGCTTCTTTTTCTTCATTTTTTGCATCAGCAGAAAGCACCACCAGCGCCATTGTCTGCGGCAGGTTCGCTCCTACTACACATACCTGTTCGATGTAAGTGTTTTTTGATAGTTCTAATTCTATTGGAGCAGGAGCCACATATTTTCCTTTATCCGTTTTAAAAATATCTTTCACACGTCCGGTAATTTTCAGGAATCCATCGCTGTCAATTTCACCTTGGTCGCCGGTACGCAAATAACCATCTTCAGTAAAGGTGTCTTTTGTTTTTTCAGGCTCTTTGTAATAACCATGCATGTTGGCTTCACTTTTCACTAAAACCTCGCCTTCTTCAGAAATTTTTACATCACAGTTGGGCATTGCAATTCCCGCATAACCCGGTTTTCTTTTGCCTTTTCTGTTTAAGTGCGAATAAGCACAGTTTTCTGTCATCGCATATGCTTCATAAATAACAAAACCGATGGATTCAAACCAATTCATTGTAGCAACAGGAAGCGGTGCAGCACCGGTTAATAAATATTTAGCTTCTTCTAAGCCCAACCCTTCTTTTATTTTCTTTTTAATGAGATTATTAATGATTGGTATTTTCAGTAAAATATTCAATTTGCTTTGCGGCATTTTTCCTAAAATTCCCATTTGGAATTTTGTCCAGATACGTGGCACGGCAAGGAAAATAGTTGGTTTGGTATCTTTTAAATTTGCTGCAAATGAATCCAACGATTCTGCAAATGAAATAGAGCCACCTGAATATAAACCACCCATTGCAACCAGCATTCTTTCAGCAATATGCGATAGAGGTAAATACGAAAAGAAACGCTCTTTGTCTGTAAGATCATCTAATACTGTTAAAGCCCAGCAAACAGCATATGAAAATGAGTGAACAGTTTGTACCACGCCCTTGGGTAGCCCTGTTGTGCCCGAAGTATAAATAATAGTAGCAATATCGTTACCATTTGGGACATAATTTTCTGTAAATGGTTCGGTTTTAGCAATAATATCATTCCAGTTTTCATAACCTTCTTCTGTCCAGAATGGATAGGAAATTCCTTTTACAGTAGAAGGTAATCCGGAGCGTTGATTTTTCCAGTCATCTAATTTTCCAATGAAAGCTACTTTCGCTTCACAGTGTTCTAAACAATAGCGAATCAAATCCGCAGGAATGGTTGGATATAATGGAACAGAAATATGACCGGCCATCATAATCGCCAAATCACTCATAATCCAATGAGCACAGTTTTTAGAAATGATGGCAATCTTGCTTTGTGGCGGCAAATTCAAAGACCGCAGATAAGCAGCCATTCTGCGAATCTCATCATCAGCTTTCTTCCAGGAATAATGTATCCATTCACCATTAAATGGTTGTCGTAAAAATGTTTGGTCTGGTTTTTGTTCCGTCCAGTAATATAATTTTTCTAATGGCGTTTGAATAGTCATAGAACTATTAATTTGTTTTTTTATAATGAATAAATTCAGATGCCTAAATATAACGAATAACATTAAATTTTTATAGAAAAGATACCATGATTTGGGTATTAAAATAAATATAAGAATGAATAATTTTCTTTAATTTTAACTAACACAAAAACAAATACTATGAAAAAGATAATTTTAATGACGTTGAGTTTGTTTCTGTTGCTGAACATTACGTATGCTCAGGGAGAAACAGAAAAATCTGCCTTGGAAAAAGCAAAAAATGCCGAAGACAATCAGGATTATGAGATGGCATTAAAGTGGTTTAAAAAAGCAAACCAGTTAAACCCTAAAAATGGAACTACCTATTATGATGTGGCATGGTGTGAAAATGAGTTGGAAAAATATTCAGATGTTTTAAGAACAGCAGAAGCAGGAATAAAAGTTGCACCTACCGCAAAACTATATAGTGAATACGCCTACGCCTTATATATGCTTGAGCGAGATGATGAGGCTATTGAGAAATATAAAAAAGCACTTGCCTTAAACCCGGATGAGAAAAGTGCCGTAAAAGGAATTGCAGATGTTTATTTTACGGATAAAGATTATAACAATGCCGAGATTTATTATAAAAAGTGCTTAGACCTAGGAAAAGACCCCAAGGTAGCCAATTATAAACTTGGCTATATAATGAATGAACATGAAAAATACCAGAAGGCGGTGGATTATGAATTGGCAGCAATAAAATTAGATGATGAATATGCAGCAGCATATAATGAATTAGGATATGCATACAGTCAGTTAAATCAGAAATCTAATGCATTGGATAATTATATCAAGGCACATAACCTCAATCCTAAGAACGCTACCTATGCAGCAAATGTGGCTGATATTTATTATGGCGTAAAGGATTTAGAAGATTTGGATAAGGCGGTAGAGTACTACAAAAAGAGTTTAGCCATTGAAAATAAAAGCGCCATATCTAATTACAGGCTTGGCTGGATTTTGAATGATAAGGAAAAATACAATGAAGCAAAACCATATCTGTATAAAGCAGTCGAGTTAGATCCGAAATATGCAGATGCCTGGATTGAATTGGGCTGGATTGATTATTCACAGGAAAATTACTCTGCCGCAGAATCTGATTATTTAAAAGCATTGCAATACAATTCAAAGTCAGAACTGGCAAGATATTACCTCGGTCAGGTTTATATTAAACAAAACAAAAAAAGTAATGCACAAAAAATGCTGGATGAGTTAAAATCCATGGACTCCAAATATGCCGATAAACTAAAAGCTAAAATGTAAAACAAAGAGATATAAAAAATGAAAAGCATCCGCCACCGACGGATGCTTTTCTTATTAATAAAACCTAATCAATACTTATAAAATAGAAATTGTTTTTGCTTTTTTCTCTTCTTCTGCTTTTACTTTTTTAGGAATTGAAACATGCAGAATTCCGTTTTCATATTTTGCTACGATGTTTTCTGCGTCTACACTTTCTTCATCCAGTGTAAAACTTCTTTTAAATGAGGTATACGAAAATTCTTTACGCGTGAATTTTGTTTGCTCATTGTTTTCCGCCGTTTCTGATTTCTTTTCCGCAGAAATTGTCAAAACATTGTCATTCAATACTACATTGAAGTCTTGTTTTTCTAAACCGGGAGCAGCCACCTCTAAAGCAAATTCCTTTTCGTTTTCTTTTACATTCACTGAAGGTGTGCTTTTTACTAAATGATTTGGAGCGAAATCAAAAAAATCTCTTCCGAAAATGTCGTCAAAGAAAAAACGGTTTGTGGTTGGTACATCCCATTTTGTTTTTACTAAAGTTCTCATATTATTTTGTTTTTTAGTGATAAATAATTGTACGCCATGAATTTTTCAAAAGCCATACCAAGCGCTTATTTACCAACTAAAAACAAAAAATACGGACAATTTGTCCGTATTTTATATAAAAACATGCCATTGTTGCTTATTTCTTTATGGCTGTACAATCATTTGGAGAAGGTGTTATTCTCGCAGAAACAGAATCTATTAATTTCGCAGAAACAGAATCTATCGGTTTAGCAGTAGCATTAGGATTTGCCTGAAGATAAGCATCCATCTTTTCACCACTTGCTTTAAACGCCTTAATCATCATAGGTTTCATCATTAATCTTGCCATCAGTTTGCTAAAAATGCCTTTAGTTTCCGTATTCATGGCACTGGTTAGTTCTGTACCACCATCTACCGGTTTTAAAATATATTCAGACCAGGAATCGCCATAACCGTCAAATGATAATTTACATTGCAAATAAGCACTTGGCTGCGATGTAGTAACTGTTAAAGAACCACTGCCAAGTTCTTTTTTCTCACTTTTCCAGGAATAACTGGCTCCTTGCCCTGAAGCAATATCGTTATACGTCATAGCCATTTTATCATCCTGTGCATACCAATATGACCAGTTTTCCCAGTTTTTTAAGGTGTTTAATTGGTTAAAAACGGCTTCAGGTGAAGCTTTTATTACTTGTGTTTGAGATACTCTGAAATTTTCGGACATAAAAAATGTGCTTGCCGTTGCTGCCAGCAATAAGGCAACTACGGAAATTAAAATCCATTTTACAGTTTTCATATGATTAGTTTTAGAAATACAAAATACGACTTAACTTTTAGTTTACATGTTAAGTTTTACAGGGAAAGCTATTTCAATTTATCGTTATTCCGGTGGCGTTCTGTATCCCGTATTGTTTTCTTTGTTAGGTTTTTCTCTAAAGCTTCAGTTAAATTTACACCGGTTTGATTGGCAATACATATTAATACAAAGAGCACATCCGCCAATTCATCACCTAAATCCTTGTCTTTATCTGATTCTTTAAACGACTGTTCCCCATATTTTCTAGCAATAATTCTGGCTACTTCTCCCACTTCTTCCGTCAATATTGCCATATTTGTTAACTCATTATAATAGCGGATACCTGTAGAATTTATCCATTTATCAATGGTGTTTTGTGCTTCCTGTATTGTCATTATGTTTGTATTTATTAATAAAGCTATTTTGTGTACTTTTAGCACACAGCACTTTTATTCGTGTTTATGAACACTAATAAAAGTAGTAAAATTATGAGAAACAAAACAATAGATTTTTTAAGAGGAATTGCGATAATACTAACCTTATTCAGACATTCCGGGTACACAGGAACGTTTGAACTGGCAAAAAAAATTGGATGGATTGGTGTAGAGTTGTTTTTTGTTTTAAGCGGATTTTTAGTATCAGGACTGATATTTGATGAATATGAAAAATCAAAAAAATTTGACGGTAAGTTGTTTTTAATCCGGAGAGGGTTTAAAATTTATCCGGGATTTTGGGCATTAATTCTTTGTTCAATTCTCTATCAGTATTTGTTTTTTGGAAATGTGTACTGGGATTTTGCACTGAGGCAATTATTTTTTATTCAGAATTATTTTCCCAAATCCGACCACACATGGTCATTAGCTATTGAGGAGCATTTTTATTTTTTAATAGTTATTCTGTTTCTTCTTATCATCAAATACAGTAAAAATCCGTCAAAAATAATTTTAACAGGTTCCATAATCATAATAATATATGGGATAGCAGTAAAGGCAGCTATGTTTTTTATTTATCCTGAATTTTCAACACATACACATTTATTTCCTACACATTTGCGAATAGATTCTCTGATAATAGGATTATTAATTGCGCATATATCAAGAAAAAAGCCTGATATAATAGAGAATATAATGCAGTATAAAAAGATAATGTATGCTTTGGTGGCAATAGGATTATCCCTGCCTTTTATTTGGGATATCGATCAGTATCCGTCACAACTTTATTTATCCAGCTTTGGGTTGTCTGCCATCAGTATTTCGTTCGGACTACTATTGATTTTATCGTTAAACAATAAAAATTTTGAGAAGCAAGTAAGTAAAATGATAGGAAAAAGTATATTCAGCGCTATCACAAAAATAGGGTTCTATTCTTACTCGATATACCTTTGGCATCTAATGGTAAAAACAATCATGTACAATTTTTTGTGGCTACAGGGAAATACACTGAATGGTTATATTGTTTTTGTAATCTATATGATTGTGACAATTGGGTTTGGAATAATAGTAGGACGCTTAATTGAAATTCCCTTTTTAAAACTCAGAGAAAGGTATTTTCCGAAAAAAGCATAATATTATCTAACTTGCATCGGTTTTACACTTTAATGGCAATCACTAAATGAGCATTATTCTTATTACAGGCGCAACTTCGGGTTTTGGAGAAGCCGCCGCACACTTATTTGCAAAAAACAACTGGAATATTATTATTACCGGAAGAAGAAAAGAACGTTTACAAAAATTAGAAAGCGATTTAAAATCTACCCATAATATTGAAGTGCTGAGTTTGTGTTTTGATGTACAAAATTTACAGGAAGTACAACAAGCAGTAAACTCACTATCCGGAAATTGGAAAAATATAGATGTACTGCTTAATAATGCCGGTCTTGCAGTGGGCCGCGGTCCAATTCATGAAGGCTTGTACGAAGACTGGAATCAGATGATTGATACCAACGTGAAAGGCTTGTTGTATATGACACGCGAGATTTCACCACTAATGGTTGCCAGAAAGAAAGGACATATCATCAACGTCGGTTCATTAGCAGGCTGGGATACTTATGGAGGTGGAAATGTATACTGCGGCACCAAGCATGCTGTTCGCGCAATTTCCAGAAGTTCTCGGATTGATTTATTGCCGTATAATATTAAAGTATCGGTTATCAGCCCGGGTGCGGCGGAAACGGAATTTTCTGTAGTGCGTTTTAAAGGTGACCAGCAAAAAGCTGACTCCATGTATCAAGGCTATCAGCCTTTAAAAGCAGAAGACGTCGCTGAAAGTATTTATTTTATGGCAACACAGCCAGCACACGTAAATATTGAGGAAATTTTAATTTTACCAACCGCACAAGCTACACCTACAATTACACATAAGAATTAATACGTCATTGCGAGGAACGAATCAATCTGTTGAACTATATACCCAATAAAAACGTTATAAATAAAACACGAAAAATGGAACCTACAACAAAAATACCGGTGATGATTTATACAGAATCTACGCCCAATCCCAATACATTAAAATTCGTAACCAATAAAGCTTTATTGCTGAACGATGCTGTCGAATTTCAACATGCAGAAGAAACGGCAGAAGCACCACTGGCAAAAGCATTATTTGATTTTGAAGGTGTAACCAATGTATTCATTAGCAATAATTTTGTAACAATCACCAAACAGGAAGAATTACTATGGGCGGAAATGATGATCCCCATCAAAGAATTTTTGAAAAAATACATCGATGAAGAAGGTGTTATTTTGAATAAGAATTTTGTGAAACTCGCAAAAACGGCTTCCAACGAAATCAATGAAAATGACAGCGATGTGGAAATTCGCATAAAAGGTGCATTGGACAAATACGTGAAACCGGCTGTTGAAATGGACGGTGGTAATATTTCTTTTGTAAAATTTGAAGATGGAAAACTAACACTTCAATTGCAAGGCTCTTGCAGTGGTTGCCCTTCATCCACTGTTACACTTAAACAAGGCATCGAAAATCTATTGAAGCGTTTTGTTCCTGAAGTACAAGAAGTGGTGGCTGAGAATGAGTAAGCTAAAAAATTGTTAAATAATTCCCAAAATTTGGTAATTTAATTTATTTCCCTAATTTTGGGAAACAAAATAGAATAAGTATGAAAATACGACACGGATTTACTGAAGCATATAAATTGATTCATAAATCACAACTTAACATTTTTAATCAAATTTATCATGTTTGTAAAATTTAACAATGACTATCTAGAAAAAATTTATCAGAACAAAGAAACAAATAAAAAACCTGAGTATAATGAAGAAGTCATTATACAATTTAAGAAGAAAGTACAGATACTAAAGATGATAGAATCGGTACAAGATTTGAAAAAATTTAAAGGTCTAAGATTTAAACCTTTAAAAGGCGAAAAGAAAGGATTGTTTTCAATTAGAGTTAATCAATCCTATCGTTTAGAATTTAAGATAATAAACGAACAAACAATTGAAATAATATTAATAGAAGATTTAAGCAATCATTACGGAGATTAATTATGAATACTTATAAGGTATTAAACAAGAAAGGAAAAGAAATTCAGTCAGATGTTTTATTGCATCCTGGTGATGTATTACTAATGGAATTGGAAGCGCGTGAAATCAGAAAATCAGATTTTGCGCTTCTATTAGAAATGCGCCCAAGTCATTTTAGTGAACTGTTGCATGGCAAAAGACATGTAAGTGCAAACGTTGCTATTAAATTAGAAAATGCGCTAGATATTTCTGCGGAATTTTGGATGCGCGTACAAACTGCTTATGATATTAAGGTTGAAAGACAAAAATTAGAGTTAGCTTAATCTATTTATCAGCGGTTATCAAATCATTAACAACTTTCCTATTTCCACAAAAAACACTAATTTTAATTTCAAATGCAACTAATTATCAATCTATACAATTGTTGTTGTTCTTGTCCGCAGTAGTCGGATAGGTTGATATTTATATAAAAATTACATGCCTGTCCGTAAAACGACAGGCTTTTTGTTAAATGCGTCATTTCGAACGCAGTGAGAAATCCCGTATTGTTTTGCACTTGCAAGACTCAACAGATTCCTCGCGATGCTCGGAATGACGGTAAAATTCAGATATGAGTGTAACCATTACTAAAAACATTTCACCGGAAGCAGCTAAAGATATTTTTGAGCTGCAGCAAAAAATCAACGCCTTTCAAAATAATGAAATTCCGGAAGACAAGTTTAAGGCATTCCGTTTAACACGTGGTGTGTACGGACAGCGTCAACTTGGCGTGCAAATGTTTCGCACCAAATTTCCTTTCGGAAAAATCACACCAAAGCAATTGGTGCGCGTGGCTGAATTATCAGAGCAATATGCGAGTTCTAATTTGCATTTAACCACGCGACAAAACATACAATTACACTATGTGAAAGTCACCGATGCGCCTGCTATCTGGGCAGGACTGGAAGATGTTGGCGCGACAGGAAGAGAAGCCTGTGGCAATACGGTACGAAATATCACAGCATCTTCTAAGGCAGGTATTGACGCAGATGAATTATTTGACGTCTCGCCATATGCACAGGCTGCTTTCGAATTCTTCTTACGTAATCCGATTTGTCAGGACATGGGTAGAAAAATTAAACCTGCATTCTCTTCTTCTGACAAAGACTCTGCTTATACTTTCTTGCACGATTTTGGTTTTATTCCACGTGTCGAAAATGGTCAACGAGGATTTAAAGTTGTAGTCGGTGGAGGCTTGGGTGCGCAAGCTATCTTGGCACAAACAGCCTATGAATTTTTACATGAAGACCAGATAATACCTTTTATGGAAGCGGCTTTGCGTGTGTTCGATAGATACGGCGAACGTGTACGTAGACATAAAGCGCGCATGAAATATTTAGTGAAAGATTTAGGTTTAGATAAATTTTTAGAGTTAGTAGAAATCGAACGCAAAGCAAATAAAGTAAAATCTTTTAAGATAGACACCACAAAAGTTGATGTAGGTGAGCCAACACATAATAACAGTGCGCCCCAGGTTGAGATTGAAGATAAACAACGTTATGAAGACTGGTTGAAGACGAATGTTTCTGAGCAGAAGCAAAAAGGATACTTTTCAGTAGCGTTGAAAGTAACCAAAGGTGATATTAAACCTGATGAAGCAAGAAAAATTGCGGAGATGGTGCAAAATTATGCATCAGAAGATATGCGTATTACCATGAATCAGGGTTTATTGTTGAAGTTTGTGCGCCAAGAATCACTGCCGTATTTCTATCAGGAATTAAACAAAATGAATTTCGCAACACCGGGTTTTGATAGCATTGCAGATGTTACCACTTGTCCGGGAACAGACACCTGCAACCTTGGTGTAACAAATAGTATGACACTTGGAAAAATTTTAGAAGATGTCATCTTAGATGAATTTTATCATTTGATTTTTGATTCGGAAATTAAAATAAAAATCAGTGGCTGCATGAATTCCTGCGGGCAGCACATGGCAGCAAACATTGGTTTGCACGGAAGTTCCATCAAAGTTGGTGAACGTGTGGCACCGGCGATGCAGGTTGTTTTAGGCGGCGGCGTGGATGTAAACGGCGTTGGTTCTGTGGGCGACAAAATTGTAAAAATTCCTACAAAACGAACACCCGAAATGTTGCGTATCATTCTAAATGATTATGAAACTAACGCTACGGAAGGTGAATACTTCAATAATTATTACAGGCGACAAGGCAAAAATTATTTTTATGGATTGTTGAAACCATTAGCTAATGTTGATTTATATGTAGATGATGACTTTATTGATTATGATGGAGTAGAGAATTTCATTCCGGAGATTGGTGTTGGTGAATGTGCCGGCGTGATGTATGATATGGTAGGCGGCATTATCAAAGACGCGGAAAATAAAATGATGGAAGCGAAAGAAAATTTATCAAAGAATAAATACCCGGAAGCGATTTATTACGCTTACACAGGTTTTATTATTGGCGCAAAAGCCTTGTTGCTGAGCAAAGATGTGGAATGTAATACACAAATAAAAATCATGAAAGATTTTGATGAACATCTGGTAAAGACAGGTGATTTTAAAATAGAAGATGGTTTTGAAAATCTGGTTTTACAAATTAACCAACACGAACCGGAAAAAGAATTTGCAGAAAACTATGTTAAACAATTCTCTTACTTTTTAAAAGATGTAATTTCACATCGCGAAGCATCTTTAAATAAAGATAAAGTAGTGGTGGAAAGTAGTTATAAAGCGTAATTCTTGTCTCAAAAAAAACTCATACTCGTTGGTGCCGGTCCAGGTGATGCGGAATTGATTTCATTAAAAGGAATTAAAGCGTTGCAGCAAGCCAATGTAGTAATGTATGATGCTTTAGTCAGCGAAGAGTTATTACAGCACGCACCGAATGCCATTCATGTTTTCTGCGGAAAGCGCGCAGGCACACACTACATGAAACAGGATGAAATCAATCACCTGATTGTAGAAAATGCAAAAAAATATGATATTGTAGTACGATTAAAAGGCGGTGATCCATTTGTGTTTGGTCGAGGACAGGAAGAAATAGAGTACGCAGAAAAACATGGAATTATTACCGAAGTAATTCCCGGTATTTCCAGCGCCACAGCACTTGCCACAGCTCAAAAAATCCCATTGACCAAACGCGGTATTACCGAAAGTGTTTGGATAACGACGGGCACCACTTCTTGCGGAAAACTATCAGAAGATATTGAATTGGCTGCGCAATCATCAGCAACGGTGGTGATTTTAATGGGAATTGGAAAGCTTGATGAAATAGTAGAAGTTTTCAAAAAACATAAACAAGAAAGTTATCCAATTGCAATTATCCAGAATGGAACTTTGCCTGATGAAAAAATTGTGAAAGGAAATTTGAAGAACATACAAGAATTAGTACAACAAGAACAAATTACATCACCGGCAGTTATTATTTTAGGAGAAGTAATAAATTCATCATTCATCATTTAATATTCATCAGTATCAATACACTTTATCCAATATTTCTCAAAACCGAAAACTTCAATATTTTAATTGTTGGCGGCGGATTTGTTGGTACAGAAAAACTTTCTTTCATTTTAAAAAATTCACCAAACGCAAATATTACGGTTGTCGCTAAAGAAATTTCACAAGAGATTCGGTCGATAGTCGACCGTCGACCGTCGACGGTTTTGATAGAAAAAGAATTTGAAAATTCAGATCTGGAAAATAAACAACTCGTTATTGCCGCAACCGCAGATAAAACATTGAACGAATCAATTTATCAGGCAGCGAAAGCACGGCATATTTTAATTAATGTAGCGGATACTCCTGAGTTGTGTGATTTTTATTTAGGCTCAGTCGTAAGCAAAGGCGATTTGAAAATAGCGATTTCTACAAATGGAAAATCCCCGACTATGAGTAAACGTTTGCGTGAATTTTTTGAAGACATATTGCCGGACAATATCAATGATTTAATTTTAAATCTGAATGAATACAGGAATTCATTAAAAGGAAACTTTGAAGAAAAGGTGAATGCACTCAATGAAATCACCAAAAACTTTTTAAAAAGATAAATCCTAATTAGTATTTTTATACATGTTATCTAAAATTAAGATAAAGCATCTGTTGCTTTTCGCACTTTTTCTGAGACTTGTTTTTTTTCTTATGTATCAGCCGTGGTCAGCTGAAATAGAAAAGTCACAGGTAATTGCGGGTGATGCTGTATTATACCAGATTCTTGCCAAACAAATTTTATATCATTTTTCATTTGCCGGAAACCAAATGCGAACACCGGGTTATCCTGCATTCTTAGCAATGATTTATTTTTTTGTTGGGTTTAAACCGTGGATGATTTTACTGCTCCAAATTCTGATGAATTGCTGTAGTATTTATCTGATATATAAAATTACTCAAAGAGTATTTAATGAAGTTGCAGCAATTACGGCAGCTTTTATACTTGCTGTTGATCCGCACCAAATATTAATTTGCCATTTTTTATATCCCGATATTTTATTCTCTACGCTACTTCTTATTACATTATATATTCTCATTGTTGCATTAGAAAAAAAGAAAGATTACTATTTTATTTTAATTGGTATTTTAATCGGCATCAATATTATTATAAAACCGGTGATGCAATATTTTCCCTTAGCGATAATAATGTTCATCATTATCTGGTACAAATTTTCATGGAAAGAAAAACTAATTAAATCAACAGCTGTATTTGTTTTCTCTATACTGTTGATATTACCCTGGATGTACAGAAACTATGAGAAATTTAATCACTTTAGCATGTGCAGTATTTCAGGGTTGTCTTTGTTTTATAACACCGTCCCTTTAACGGAAGCAACTTTAACCAAACAAAATTTCGATTCTATCGGAAATCAGAATTTACGCATTTTAAAGCAACAATATCCGAATGCCACACGTATTCCAAATTCGACTTTAGAAATGTGGGAATATGCTACTTTTGAAAACGAAGATTATTACAAAAAATTCTCTAAAGAATATTTGGCGGAACATCGTTTACCATTTATCAAAGCCACCGCATTAGGAATGGTGCGCATGATGATAAATATGGGGACTCAAAACTTTTTGGAAAAACTGCATGTGAAAAATCAAGTGAGATGGGATTATAACCAACGATACACACTTGGCTTATGGCAGCAGGTTAAATTATTTTTCGCAACTAAAACAATAACAGAAATCGGACTGGGTGTATTTATATTACTCTTTTTATCAGCTTGCTATTTTCTTTATTTCATAGGATTAATTGCAGCTCTTCAGCAAAAGAAAATAATTTCGTTATTGTTTATCGGAACCATGTTTTATTTCCTGCTGATTTACGGAATTTTACCTGTTGTCCGGTATAAGCTGCCAATTACCATGATGTATGCACCGATTTGCGGATTAGGTCTTTCTCAAATTTTGTATTATATTTCTACTAAAAGAAAAAACAGCTGATATGCAAACAGTACAACTGCCATTATTAAATCGTACGATGGATGCTTTTTTATATGAAGCATCTTCAGATGAAAAACGTCCCGGTATTTTGTTTTTACCGGATTTAACAGGCATCCAGAAAACAACACACAAGTGCGCGCAAATTTTAAGCAGTGAAGGAGATTATAATGTTCTGATTCCTGATTTATACAGCGGAGGTTCTTCACTACAAAAGTATTGTGTGCAATTTTTAATGAGTAGCCTTGTAAGAAACAATGAACCGGCAGGCAATGCGCCATTGGCAGAATTTTTTGAAATATTAGATCAGTTTAAAGAATTTGAGAATGTTGATGAGAATAATATAGGCGTGATTGGTCAATGTTTAACAGGCGGTTTTGTTCTGCATGCTGCCATTCGCCCGGAAGTAAAAGCACCGGTAGTTTTTCATCATTCCTTTGGATTAAAAGGAAGTGGCATTCCAAAAAGTTGTTCTTCCTTAATTGATAAAAAAGTACAGGGACACTTTGCTTATGTAGACCCGATGTGTCCGATTTGGCGGGTAAAGCAACTGGAAGCAGAACTAAACGGTCATTTAGAAGCGCATTGGTATAATTTACCACATGGAATTCCGCATTTATTTTTTAATACAGAACAAGGGAAAAAGGCATTTGATAAGATGAGCGATTTTTTTCAGGAACAATTAAATTAAGAAGAACTCAACAAAAATCAGCTTTTTCTGTTATGATGTAATTCCATCAAATGAAGCTATTTCTTTACAGCATATTCTTTTCTCTGTTGTTGCAGTCTTGTTCAAAAGTGCAATTAGAAAATGCGCTTTCACGGGAAGAAATGAACGAGTTATTACAGCTTAGTGATACAGCAAATATGACCTCAGAAATGCAGGTACAATATAAATTGCATCGTATCACAGAAATATTTCAGCAACGAAATGATAACCGCGGTTTATTTCCGTTGATATATGAACAAACCACAAATCAGGCAATCTTATCTTTACAAAACGAACCTGAAAAATATGAGAATATTCAAAAAGCGAAAGATATAACCATCGCTTTTTCTAAACGTTATTTATTTAACTTGCATGACCACTTAACAGGCAAAGAACCCGAATACCACTGGAAACAATATTATCGCTTGAGTTTTTCTAATGAACCAAAAATGCGTATTGCATCAGCAGGTTTAAATGCCCACTTAACGGTAGATTTAGCACGCGCAGTATATGATGTAAACGGCGATACATCATTTAAAAAAGATTATTTGCAATTTGGAGAAGCGTTGGTAAAAGCATCCCCGTTTATCATTGATGAATTGAAAAAACAATACAATGTGGAATCTGCGTATTTGTTTCATGGATTGTTTATTGGCGACATTTTAGATCCTGTTTTTGGTGAAAATTTTACTACGCAACTTGCTTTTCAGTTTATCCGACAGGAAGCATTTCAAAATGCACAATATTTATTGAAGCCGGACATATATAAAAGTGCACAGATTACACTACATCAAAACTGGCAATTTAGAGAAGGTTTATTAGATGTGTTAGTGGACACAAAATTGATAAAATAAAAACCTGCTATTATTTCAGATTTCAGGATATAAAAAAACCGACCATTAAGGTCGGTTTTTTATATGCAAAACTATTAACTAATAACTAGTCATTAATTATTAATCTACACCTTTGCTGTTTTCACAGTTTTTACAATTCTTGCAGCTACTTTATACGGATCTGCCGCAGAATTTGGACGACGGTCTTCCAACCAGCCTTTCCAGCCTTTTTCTACTGCAGCAATCGGAATACGAATAGAAGCACCTCTGTCAGAAACGCCATAGCTAAACGTATCGATAGATTGTGTTTCATGTTTTCCTGTTAAACGCATGTGGTTGTCTGCGCCATACACATCAATATGTTCTTTTACATAAGGAGCAAATGATTCGCAAATAGCATTAAAATCTTCCTGTTTTCCACTAGTACGTAAAACTGTATTAGAGAAGTTTGCGTGCATACCTGAACCGTTCCAGTCTGTTGCACCCAATGGTTTGCAGTGCCAGTTAATTGCGTAATCATATTTCTCAGCAGTTCTTTCTAATAAGTAACGGGCTATCCAGGTTTGGTCGCCTGCTGCTTTTGCACCTTTAGCAAACACTTGGAATTCCCATTGTCCTATCGCAACCTCAGCATTGATACCTTCCACGTTTAAACCAGCTTCTAAGCATAAGTCTAAATGTTCTTCTACAATATCACGGCCAACTGCTTTGCCGGCACCAACAGAGCAATAGTATGGACCTTGAGGACCAGGCTCACCACTTGGTGTAAAGTCGCCCCAGCCAATAGGTTTTTCTGTTTTTGTATTCCAGATAAAATATTCCTGTTCAAAACCGAACCAAAAATCGTTGTCATCATCATCAATCGTAGCACGACCATTAGATTCATGCGGCGTACCATCCGCAGATAATACTTCACACATTACTAAATAACCGAATTTACGGTCAGGATCCGGACAAATAAAAACCGGTTTTAATAAGCAATCTGATGAGCCACCCGGCGCCTGTTCTGTAGAAGAACCATCAAAACACCATGTTGGACAATCTTCCAACTTACCCGTGAAATCTCTTTCGATTCTTGTTTTACTACGTAGGCTTTGAGTTGGTTTGTAACCATCTAACCAAATGTACTCTAATTTTGCGTAAGACATGTTATAATTTTTAAAATGTGAATAATTTATTCTTCTTGTTATACAAATATGGCAAAAAGTAAAAAATATACAAGATTTTACTTGGTTAAGTTAATTTTAAAAGATTATTATGCAAGGTGATTACTCAAGCAAGGTTACATTGCCTTTATTGAAAACTTTCTGAGTGCTGCATTCAGACTTATACTCTAAATAATATCCATAAGCTTCCACTTGCGCCAATTTGTTTTTTTGAAACCCATTCCATCCAACATTTACATCTCTTGATTCAAAAATCTTATTTCCCCATCTATCATAAACGACTAAATAAAATTCAGATAATTTACAATTGCAACGTGCGCGAAAAATATCGTTAATACCATCATTATTTGGTGAGAATGCATTTGGAATTACGCAGCAAGCATCTTCTTTGGTGCATGCAACACGAATGATAATCCAGGCAGTATCATTTCCTTCGATATCACAAATAATATACTGAATACTGTCAATGCCTTCAAACTCATTATTAGGTGTATAGGTAATCGTACCATCATTATTTACTATAATGGTTCCATGTTTTGATGGTACAGAGATTTCAGGATTGCAAAAACGAATAGAATCATTGTCATTTGAAATATCGTTGTTTAAAACGTTAATTGTAACAGGTGTATTAACGGTTGTATCAGTAGAATCGTC
This sequence comes from Chitinophagales bacterium, assembly GCA_046329785.1. Classification (GTDB taxonomy): domain Bacteria; phylum Bacteroidota; class Bacteroidia; order Chitinophagales; family JADIYW01; genus JADJSS01. The sequence continues at coordinate 99,139 of JAXLTZ010000009.1, read as the reverse complement.
ATTAGCAATTGGCGGCACGCCATTTGTTTTTATAATAAGAATATAATCAGCACAAGTTTTTGTGATTGTATCACAAACCCTAATACATAATGTATCTGATTGTTTAATAGAATTAGAAGTATATTCTAAACATTTAGTTACAGAATTTATTTGCCAAAAACCTATATTGCTACTGCCTGATGTGGTAGAATCACAAGTCTGAACAGAAAGATTATTTGTATTATTTGGTAAGAACTCGCAGGTAGTAATCGTATCTTTAGTAAAAGTGAATACATGTATTGTATCCGGCGCGAGTTTTTCTTGTATGCGAATAGTAACATAGGCAGTGTCGGGCGGACAAGGCAGATTGCCCGGCAAACTATATCTAAACACACTTGAATCAGCAGTTGCTGTTAAAATAAACCAAGCGGAATCGCTTGAAAAAATACCGCCACTGCCTGTTATTCTGGTCCAGGTTCCACCATTTGCAGGTTTTCCTTGTAGTAAATTAAACAAACGTATGGTATCTCTTGAATTATAAGCTACTAAAGTATCGTGGTCAAAACCGGCAAAGACAGAATCACATTCACCATTTATTTGGTAGTTGGATTGTGTAAAATTTGTTGCTGGCACACAATCTAGACAAGAATTATAAGCAATAGCTTTGTTATATTCCGTAACCGTATATATTGAATTCACGGTTCCATTAAAAGTTACTTTTACACCTGAGTTAGCAGGCATACTATCTATTTCTTGCCGCAATATATGAGTAATGCTATCATACGTAATTCTTCCACAACCTGAAGTACCGTTTATTCTTGTACAAACAATAGAATTCATGTTAATTCTAAATGTTGCAGGTAAAGTATCAAACCAAATAGCAGGTTTTGCATAGGCATTTGCAGCATTATAGAATTCATTTGATATAGTTAATATATCACCATCATCTACAATAGCAGGATTTACAGAAGTAGAAATTACCAAGTCAGTTGATATTTCTGTAAAGTTATTTGAAACACTACTGTAGTTGTTAGTTTGAAAAGTATCAACTATATAAGTGTTGTTGTACCATGGTATACGAGCTTCATTCGCTAATTGCCAGTATAAAACTCCACCACATCCTATTTCTACTGGTGGCTTTAAAGTGAATGTATAAGATAATGTAATAGTATCGCCCACCTTGAACTTAAGAATTTTACTGTAAACACTCGCTACCGGACATAGAAAAGGATAAAAACAATTAATTGAACCTCTTATTATTCCTGATGTAGCACTAAAAGTATCTGTAGGTATACTAACACTTGAACTTGCAGACCATACAATATCACTAATATTCCATTGATATGAAATGGATGAGTAAATTGATGTTGTGCTTACATAGTCCGAAATTTGAGCATTTTCCACATCAGTGGGTCCGCCATTCACCCATTGAACCTTATATTTAAAAATTTTTGTTTCTTTCTGACATACATAACTTTGTACATTATCTACTGAAGTCGCTACTTTTAAATCTGTCTTCTTGATTTCAGGTGAGTAAGCGAATATAACATTACCAATAGCACCACCACCACTAAGTGGATTACATCCCGAATAGGAATAGTTTGCGCCGTTGACTAATTTCCATTTAACATTGTAACCTGCTCCTGTAATTATAGGTTTTCCTAATGTAAAGGTGTAAGTCAAGGATAAAGTATCACCTTTTTCCAAAAGTGGTATAACTGCCTGACAAAGTGAAATATCATTATTTAAGGAGAATGTGCCTGATAAATTAAATGGTATAATTTGTGTAAAAGATGAACCCGGACTAATTCTCCAATTTACATTAGAGATTGTCCAAGGATATAGAAAGGTTGCAGACCCATAGCCACTTGAAGAAAGTATTACTGATGACAAGCCATCATTTATATCCATGTTCGTTATATTATTTATTCCGTTGTTTATCCATTTTACAGTATAATTTAAGCTTTTAGGAATGCTGTCTATTGTAAAAGATGCAGTATCATCTACTGTCTTAATTACTTTTACACTTACATTATTATTAGTAAAGTCTGTTCGGGGTGCCGTACAAGTCATCACACGACTTATCACATCCGATTCATTATTTGCAGGGAAGCTATCTATTTCAAGTGAAAAAGGATATATAGGAAAGTTGATATATGCTTCATTCAATAAATCCCATGAAATACTACCGCCACACGGTGGCCCCTTTGGTTTAAAAATGGTAAAGGTATAACTGAATGTAATGGTATCACCTTTTTGAAAGACCGGTAATAATTTAGTATGACTCTGTATCCCAACGTTTCTCCCAGAAATCGGTCTGTGCCGTCCTGTATCCACAGATATAAAACCCGGAATGAGGTTTGATCCCGGACTGGATTTCCATACTGTATCTGTAATCTGCCATGGATATTCAAAACCAGAAAGAGTAGTATTTGTTGAACTCAAATTATCAATAACATAAACATTATGAAAATCAATAGGACCCTTGTTTATCCACTTTACTGAATATTTATACGTTTTCGGGTATTGAGTGCAATCATAACCTCTTGTGTCATTTACCGTTTTGAATACAGCGATATCACCATTTATATACGTTGAGTTAACCGGAACTGTATCAATCAAAACGGTATTCCAGGTAGAAGAGTTAGTACTTAAATCAGGATCTGTAATGCCTGTTGGTTCTTTTACTGTAGCTGTATTTGAAAAAGAAGAAGCATTAGTAAAAGTTGGCGCATTTAAGTTAATAATAAATGTAACCGAACTGTTTACGGGTAAAGACGGAATTGTTCCTTTGAAATTAAACTTGGATGGAAATCCAACACTGGAAATTGAATAATTACTTGATATTGGACAAACAGCACCACCTGCTGATTGGCAAGAACCAAATGTTACATTTGTAACACCAGTTGGAAATGTATCATTGAATGTTGCATTAGTAACAGCCGTTGGACCATTGTTACTTATTTTTATGGTGTACGACATTGCTAAGCCTTCTTTTACACTTGTCGGTCCGGATTTTTGTATAATCAAGTCAGCAGTTTGTGCACATAAGCATGTAGAACATACAACGATATAACAGAGTAAAAGAAATCTGCAAATATGCATACTGCTAATTTGGCTATTTATATGAATGTTATAAATACGGCGATAACACATAAAAATATACATATATAACAACATTATCAAGTTTTTCTAAAAATTATCATAACTGTTTATTTGTATTTTAATGAGTACACAGTTTTTTAATAAAAAAGAAACTACTTTTAATATTTTCCTTCTTACTTTTAAAAAGTATGGCAGAAGATAAACGCAGCGTAGAAGTTTGTATAATATCGGATATCCATTTGGGTACACGGGCGTGCCATGCCGCTGAATTAAACCGTTACCTGAAAAGTATAGAGCCGACCATTTTAATAATAAACGGTGATTGGCTGGATATTTGGAATTTTGGTGCGGGTTATTTTCCTAAGGAACACATAGAAAATGTTTTTTTGGTGCTGGATATGGCAAGACAAGGCATTCCGGTTTATTATGTTACCGGTAATCACGATGACCATATGCGTAATTTTTCAGGGTATAAATTTGATACGCTGCAATTGCGGGATGAAATCATTTTAGAGTTGGATGGTAAAAAGCACTGGATTTTTCATGGAGATAAATACGATTTATCTGTGGGAGGCTCTGCGCGGTGGCTGGCAAAGCTTGGCGGCAGAACATATGATACTATCTGGCAGATTAACAGGTATGTGAATAATGTAAGGATGAAATATGGCAAGGATAAAATTTTTATCTCAAAATATATTAAAGACAAAGTAAAATCACTTGTAAAAAGTAAAGTACAGGATTTTGAAGATGTAGCCATAGAAATTGGTATCGAAGAAGGCTATGATTATATTATCTGTGGTCATATTCATAAACCGCAAATTCGCGAAGTGGCTACAGATAAAGGAAAAGCTATATACCTGAACAGCGGCGACTGGGTTGAAAATCTTACAGCACTTGAATATGTAAATGGTAGCTGGGATTTGTTTTATTATCAGCACGATTTACAGTATAAAGATATTGATAGAACATAAATTTATGTTTACTTACGACTTATTACTTACAACTTACTCCTCTTTTCCACATTTCAACATAGTACATATTGGAATAGAATGCATTAAAAGAATTGACAATATGTAGGTTTTGGTATAATTTGATATACAAATACCAAAAAAAGATGAAAAAACAGTTACCAATCCCAAAAGAAGTACAAGCCTTTCAGTATTTCTTGATTTTGCTGGTCATCTTATTATTAGGTGTCCTGACAAAATAAAACAGACGGCTTTACATAAAATATCTTCGGATGCTATACCCCAATGGGTTTTTGAAGCATAGTCAGTACCTTTCACCTGAATTATAAATTAATTGCCGCAAAATGTATCTTTGCATTCAGCAAAACTTTTAGATATGGATTTTAGCATTTTTGCAGAACCCGCCACCTGGGTGAGTTTACTTACACTTACGTTTTTAGAAATAGTTTTAGGAGTAGACAATATAATTTTTATTTCAATTGTAACACAAAAACTTAAACCGGAAGAAAGAAAAAGAGGACAAAATCTTGGTTTGACCTTAGCATTAATACTTAGAATTATTTTGTTATTTTTCCTGGGTTATATTTTAGGCTTAAATAAAAACATACTACCATCTTCATTTGGGTTTGAGCTTACAGGAAAAGGCATCATTTTGTTATTGGGCGGCATTTTTCTTATTTATAAATCTACTACAGAAATTCACCATAAGATCACCGGTGATGATGATGAGTTTAATGTCAATAAATCGGAAGCAAAATCTTCCTTTACTTCTGTTTTAATTCAGATTGCATTATTAAATCTCGTTTTTTCTTTTGACTCAATTCTAACGGCGATAGGAATAGTAAAAGAAATAATTGTTATGATAGTAGCTGTAGTATTGTCTATGCTTGTGATGATGAAGTTTACAGAGCCTGTTAGTAAAATCGTGAATAAACATCCAAGCTTACAAATTCTTGCATTATCATTTTTGATTATGATTGGAGTAACACTTATTATGGAAGGCTTGGGCAGAGAAGTAGAAAAATCATTTATATATGTCTCTGTTGCCTTTTCCTTTACAGTGGAATTATTAAACATTCGCTTTCGTACAAAAAATAAGAAAGTATAACATTCTGCCAATCGTTAAAATTGTATTTTTAATTTCTTATAGATAATAATGAAGAAAAAGATTTTATTTACTGCATACTGCATACTTTTTACTGCATACTTTTCACAAGCACAAATGTATCAGCAAAAAATGGCTACATTTTTAAACCTGCTTGATAATTATTATGTAACCGATGCAAATATTGATTCTTTGGTAGAGATAGGTATCACAGAGATGCTTAAAAAACTCGATCCGCATTCGGTTTATATGAATGCAGAAGAGATTAAGAAAGCGAATGAACCGCTTGAAGGAAATTTTGAAGGCGTAGGAATCCAATTCCAGATTTATGAAGACACCATTCAGGTGGTGCACGTAATTACAGGCGGCCCATCGCAAAGAGTAGGCATACAAGACGGTGATAAAATCATTTTTGTAGATACTGCAAAAGTTGCAGGAGTAGGCATAAATAATGATGGTGTATTTAAAAAACTACGCGGAAAGAAAGGCACGAAAGTGATGATAAAAATAAAAAGAAGCGGAGAACCTGAATTATTGGAGTTTGAAATTATCAGAGACAAAATACCAATTTTTGCTATTGGTGCGCAATACATGGCAACACCTGAAATCGGATATGTAAAACTGGAACGCTTCTCTGCAACAGCTACAGAAGAAACAAAGGCAGCCATTGATTCTTTGAAAAAACTGGGAGCTAAAAAAATAATTTTGGATTTAACAAGCAACGGAGGAGGCTACTTGAATCAGGCTCATGCACTTTCAGATTTATTTTTGAGTGAAGGGAAATTAGTGGTGTATTCCGAAGGTCGCTCGCAGCCACGAATAGATTTAAATGCAACAACAGAAGGAAATTTTGAAAAAGGTGAACTGGTTATTATGGTAGATCAGAATACTGCGTCAGCATCGGAAATTGTTTCTGGAGCTGTTCAGGACTGGGACAGAGGTCTTGTTATAGGCAGAAGAACTTATGGTAAAGGATTAGTACAAAAAGGATACACGTTGCCGGATATGTCTGTTGTGAGATTAACAATGGCACATTATTACACACCAAGCGGAAGAAATATTCAGAAGTCATATGCGAAAGGATTAGAAAAATATCAAGAGGATTTGGAAGAAAGATATGAAAGCGGAGAACTATTTGACTCTTCAAAAATAAAAATAATTGACTCTACTAAGTATTTTACCAACAGCAAACGCATTGTTTATGGCGGTGGCGGTATTACACCGGATATCTTTGTAGGCCTCGACACTACATGGACTTCTAAGTTTTACGGAAAGCTCGTTCGTTCCGGTTCGTTCAGTCAGTTTTTACTGGCATATGTAGATAACAACCGTGCGGCACTGGAAAAACAATATCCTACGCTGGATATATTTATAAAGAATTTCAAAGCAGATTCAGCATTCCTGAAAAAGTTTTATGATTTTGCCAAAACAAAAAAGGTAGAACCTGATTCCTCAGAAAACTATACTAAAAGTATTCCTGTAATCCAAAACCAGTTGAAAGCATTGCTTGCACAAAGTTTATGGAATAGCAGTGCCTACTATCAGATTTCAAATGAGCAAAATCTGATTTATCTGCGTGCATTAAGTGCTTTTACAGATGGTTCTTTTCAGAAGTATGGCATAGAAACTTTTTCCGATAAAAAAGAAGAAAAACTCAAACCAACGGAAAAGCTCAAACAAAAACGAGTGGATAAAAAGAAAAAATCAACCGTAAAAACAGCAGTTAAAAAATGATAACGATTCGTCCATTCAAAGGATTAAGACCACGCAAAGATATTGTAGACAAAGTAGCATCAAAGCCATACGACGTTTTAAATTCTGCCGAAGCAAAAGAAGAAGCAAAAGACAATCCGTATTCTTTTTTGAGAATTTCGAAACCAGAGATTGGGTTTGATTCTCCAATTGACCAATATGCAGATGCAGTTTATACAAAAGGAAAAGAAATTTTTGATGGTTTTATCAAAGATGGTATTTTGATTCAGGATGCAACACCGTGTTTATATATTTATGCGCAAACCATGGATGGGAGGACGCAAACAGGTTTAGTAGCAGGAAGTTCGATAGATGATTATTTTAACGACAGAATAAAAAAACACGAACTTACTTTAGTAGCAAAGGAAAACGACAGGATAAAGCACATGAAAACCAAAATGGCGCAGCCGGGTATGGTTTTTTTAACGTATAAAGCTGTGGAGGAAATTGATGTTATTATTCAGCATTATTGTGTGCATCATGAAGCAGAGAATGATTTTACAGATTCACAAAACGTGCGACATCAGTTATGGAAAATCGATAATGAAAATATCATTAATAAACTCACTGAATTATTTAAAGAAAAAGTAGCCGCCAGTTATATTGCTGACGGACATCACCGCTCTGCAGCTTCTGCAAAAGTAGGCAAACAGTTACGCGAAGAAAACCCAAACTATACAGGAGATGAACCATTTAATTATTTTTTATCCTGTTTGTTTCCGAGCAACCAATTGCAAATTCAGGATTATAACCGTTTGGTAAAAGACACAAATGGTTTGAATGAAGAAGAGTTGTTGAATAAAATTTCACAACACTTTTCAATAGAGAAAATAGGAGACAAAATTTACAAGCCAACACAATTGCACGAATTTTCGATGTATGTAAACGGCAACTGGTACAAACTGACAGCGAATAAAAATACCTATGATGAAAATGACCCGATTGCTGTGTTAGATGTTACCATTTTATCAAAATATATTTTAGATGATATTTTAGGTATAAAAGACCAACGTACTGACAAGCGCATTGATTTTGTTGGAGGCATCCGTGGTTTAGGAGAATTACAAAAGCGTGTTGATTCAGGTGAAATGAAAATCGCTTTTGCTTTTTATCCTGTTTCTTTAGACCAGTTGATTGCCATTGCGGATACAGGAAATATAATGCCGCCAAAATCGACCTGGTTCGAACCAAAACTAAAATCCGGTTTGGTGATTAATGTGTTGAAATAATTAAAATAATTTTCCTATCTTCATTTCGTGAAAATAAAGAAAAACTATATTAAATGCTGCTGTATCGGAAGATAAGCGGTCGTAGTATTTAATAAAATAAGATTTAAACCGCCTGTATTTTTGCAAGCGGTTTTTTATTTGGTAAATTTGGAATTCAAAATGACAATCTAAATACTCAGTACTAATTACTAAATACTAAACAATGAAATTCGCAACAAAAGTTATACACGCCGGGATAGAACCGGATGCAACATCAGGTGCTATTATGACACCAATTTTTCAAACATCTACTTATGTGCAGGATGCACCGGGCGTACACAAAGGTTTTGAATATGCACGTACGCACAATCCAACACGCGATGTATTGCAAAATCAATTGGCAGCACTGGAAAATGGCAATCACGGTATTTGTTTTGCCAGCGGATTAGCGGCAACGGATGCTATCGCTAAATTATTCAGCAGTGGTGATCATATTATTTCCTGCAACGATTTATATGGTGGCACGTATCGGATTTTTACTAAAGTTTTCGGAAGGTTTGGGTTGGACTTTTCTTTCGTGGATATGACAGATATTTCCAACATTGAAAAAGCGATTACTTCTAAAACAAAATTAATCTGGATTGAAACTCCCACCAACCCGATGTTGAATATTGTTGATATTGCAGCGGTTTGTGCGTTGGCAAAAAAACATAATATATTAGTGTGTGTCGATAATACTTTTGCATCGCCTTATTTGCAAACGCCTTTAGATTTAGGTGCCGACATGGTAATTCATTCTGCTACTAAATATTTAGGAGGGCACAGTGATGCCATTCATGGCGCCATTGTCGTAAAAGATAAAGCGTTGGCAGACCAGTTATATTTTCTGCAAAATGCGTGCGGTGCAGTACCGGGCCCGCAAGATTGTTTTTTAATTTTACGAGGTATTAAAACGTTGCATATACGTGTACAACGTGCATGTGAGAATGCAGAAAAAATTGCCACCTATTTAAAATCGAATCCAAAGGTTGGCGAAGTACATTATCCGGGTTTTGAAGAACACAAAGGACATGAAATTGCCAAAAAGCAAATGAAATTATTTGGCGCAATGGTTTCCTTTTCTTTAAAAGATGATAGTATTGAAGCGGCAAACAAACTGTTATCTTCTACTAAGTTATTTTCTTTAGCAGAGTCACTGGGTGGTGTGGAGTCATTAATTGGCCATCCTGCAACAATGACACATGGCAGCATACCATTGGAAGAGCGAAAAAAAACAGGCGTAGTAGATTCTTTAGTTCGATTAAGTATAGGCATTGAAGATGCAGACGATTTAATCGAAGATTTGAAAAATGCGATAGGATAATATAACATGAAATATACGTCATTGCGAACGCAGTGAAGCAATCTGTATAATTCAATAGATTGCTTTCCGAAATAACCGGAACCACTGTTCCTGCAATGACGAAGAAAATAAATAATGAGTTACACACTAATCATATTGGCAATTGCACCCGCATTAGCATTTTGTGGTTATGTAATACATAAAGACAGGTTTAATAAAGAACCAAAATGGCTTATGTTGCTGGCATTTGGATTTGGTGTCTTCAGTGTTTTTCCGGCAGGTATAAGCAGTGTAATGGGGAGCCAACTCTTTGATGTTTCAGGAAGTTTTATCAATACAGCATTATATGCATTTCTGGTAGTGGCACTGAGTGAAGAGTTTGCTAAGTTTTTTTTTCTGCGTTATATTTTATTTAAAAGAGAGGAATTTAATGAACCATTAGACGGAGTTGTATATGCAGTAATGATAGGCATGGGTTTCGCTGCATTCGAAAATATTTTATATGTGGCAGATGGCGGTGTTGGTGTAGCATTACTGCGTATGGTGACTGCCATTCCTGCGCATGCCATCTTTGCCGTTGTGATGGGTTATTATGTCGGTTTGGCAAAATTTGATTTAACACATCGTTCGGAACTTATAAGAAAAGGACTTCTTTATCCGATTTTATTGCACGGTGCATACGATTTTTTTCTGCTGCAGAAAAGTATTCCAATGTTGTCATTGTTAGCATTTGTTGGTTTGTGGTTTGCCGGTAAAAGCATATTTTATATTCTGAAACAGTCTAGCGATGCCTCATCTTTTAATAAGAATTAAACATAAATGATTTCTTCCCGAACGATTGATATTTTAAATTTTTATCATGATAAATACAATCGAAAAGATTTTATTAAAGAAGATCCGATTTCGATTCCACATCGTTTTACCAAAAAACAAGACATAGAAATTGCAGGATTATTTTCGGCAACTTTAGCATGGGGAAACCGCAAATCTATCATCAGCAGTTGTAATAAATTGATGCTGCTTATGGATAATAGTCCACATGATTTTATTTTAAATCATTCCGTTCATGATTTAAAACCATTCACCACATTTGTGCACCGAACATTTAATGCAACAGACGTTTTTTATTTTATTGAATTTTTAAAACAGCATTATTCTGTAAATAATTCTTTAGAAAAATTATTCTTACAAGTAAACGCAGAACAAGCATTAATAAATTTTCATAACACGTTTTTTTCGCTAGAAAACTTTCCGGCCAGAACCAGAAAACACATTGCTACACCTGAAAGAAAATCAACTTGCAAGCGATTAAACATGTATTTGCGCTGGATGGTGCGCAAAGATAAAAACGGGGTAGATTTTGGAATCTGGAAGAAAATAAAAACAAGCAATCTGATGATACCACTGGATGTACATGTAGAAAATTATGCAAGACAGCTAAATTTAATAGAAAGAAAACAACGGGATTGGTTGACAGTTACCGAATTAACGTGTAACTTAAGAAAGATTGATAGCGAAGATCCCGTGCGTTTTGATTTTGCACTGTTTGGAATGGGAATAGAGAAAGTTGTTTTGTAGTTCATTAATTCCATAAAGGAAAACACAAAAAAAGTATATAAATCCGTTGCAATGGAAGATACTATAAAAATACAGGAGTACACGCTTCAGTTATTGGAAGAAAACGCTGTTAGTTTCAGTTCATTCGCTGAATTCCGGAAATTCATTATTCAAAAAATCAACAACTGGATTAATAATGATTTTGAACACCTGCTGTATTTATTATACAGAATTGATGTACATGAAGATAAAGTACGCAAACTGATGCAGGAACATAAAGGCGAAAATGCTGCAGAAATAATTACGGATTTAATTATCGATCGCCAGAAACAAAAAATAGAAACAAGAAAGTTGTTTCAATTCAAAAAACCAGCAGATATCAGCGAAGACGAACTGTGGTAAGCAGCATGGTAGATTTGCAAGTTAAATACAATTGTAAGGTATTACCTTTTGGACTTTTGGGCACTGTTTCAATTGCCGTAAGTATTGCTATGAGTATAACTTTTATCAGTACGTTTTTAGGAGCAAATGCAATCTTTACAACAGTTGTAATGGTTGGGTTGATGTATTTGGTTATACTCTTTCTTAGCACGGAGGCGACATTTACAATAAGAGAGAATGGGTTGGAAAGAATGTTGTTGTCTTCTAATTTTATATTTAAACACCAACTCGAAAAGAGATATGCCTGGGAAAATATAAAAGCATATAAGAACGGTACAGACAAAGGACGCTATAGAGGAGAATACCGGTATTTAGAAATCAAATTCAGGAACGGTGACGAGTGGAAGATAACAGATATGTATGGTGAACGGAAAGATACATATACTAACTTCCTTGATTTTTTTTTGAAACAGGTAGAATTATTTAATCAAACAAATAAAGTAACTGTTTTATCTAAAGTGGAAACAGCACACTCGCCGGTATCATCACCGCAAAAGCAATTAACGATTGAAAGGAAAATGACTTTTTACGAAAGTGTATGGGGAAAGGTATTTACTGTATCACTTGGGTTCTTTATTCTTGCATTATTGATATATGCTAAATCATATATGAGTGCCACCTCTCTTTTTAAAATGTATTGTGTACTGATTCCCGGATTTATGTACATGTTTTACCGGACATTCATCAATAAATACCGCTAAATGATTTCAAGCGGCATATCTAAAATATCACCCTGCCCTTTGTAAAATTCATCCTGTATTTCACCAACCAATTCGGTATCAAAAATAGCAGGCCGTTCACTTATCTCATGGTAGGCAATTACATCTTTAGCAAAATAATGAACCACCATACTTTTGCGTGTCAGCTCCTTGTTTAACTGAGCTTCACCTCCATGTATAAGATTGGCATGCCAGACCAGCATATCGCCTTTTTTCGCAGTAAAGATTTGTTTCTGCAGTGAATGCTGACGAATAATGCCTGCTATTTTTTCTTCATATTTTTGATTTGCTTCTCCGTCAAGAAAAAATCGGGTGCTGTCATTATTGTAATCAGCATTGGTAATATACGGCAGTAAATGAGACGAAGGATAATAAGAAACCGGACCCTGTTCAATAGAAATATCTTCCAGTGCAAACCATATAGCAATCAAATATCCCTGAGGAAAAGTACTCATGTGTATCCAGTCGGAATGTGCCTGCTGCTCGCTTCCTTTTAAAAAATTTATGGTTTGAAACGGTAATACTTTTTTATCTAAAATAAAAGATAATAAATCTATCAGCTTCTTTTCTTTTATTACTTTACGGATAGTATAAGATTGTGTGTACGCATTAAAAATTTTCCGGTTTGTATAATTAAAATCCACTTCTTTTTTTTCGAGCAGGCTGTCTATTTCGCTATTAATTGCATCTGTTGTTTCCTCGTCCAAATAATTTTGCCAGATTAGAAATCCATTTTTATGCCACTGCAAAATCTGCTGTTCTATATTTTCCGGAAAAAGACAAAATAAAGGATGATTCTTGATATCATTTTCACTCACGATATTATCCAGCCAAGGCGGTTTAGCTTTTTTACCGATAAAATCTTTATGAGAAATATTGCTGTAAATTGACTTTTTAAGTTGATAATACGGATACAAATGCCTGTTGTGTTCAAGGCCTTTCCGATGCAGCCAGTTATACAAATAATGCAGAAACCGTATATTGCGTAACAGTCCGGTATATTTTTGAATGAGTTTTTTCATTTATCTTTATAAAGATAATTCTTTAAATTTAAGTATGCCAAAATCTAAAAAGGAAAAGATTATTGTTGATGAACAATTGACAATTGACAATGAACAATTAATTAATAAAGAGAGTGATGATGATTCTACAACTCAACAATTCTCTAATTCAACAATTGTATTAATGCCCGAGCTGGAAGAGTTGGTCAAAAAAAACCCAAATCGTCTGATTGGTTGTGGAGGATAATATTTCAAAAATTGAAAGAAGCGTATGTCAAAAAATAAAATAAAAGTAAAACAACAAAACAAACCAAATACAACACCGCCTGCGGTAAAACCCAAACGCACAGTTATAAAAAAAGCAACCACACAAACCGATTATTATTTTTGGGGTTATGCATTTGTTATATTGCTAACCACTTTTTTTGTGTTTAAGCATAGTTTAACTCTTCAGTTTGTAAACTGGGATGACCCTTATAATTTATTAGAAAACGAAACACTGAAAATATTTTCATACAATTGGGACTGGAATGCGGTTAAAACCATTTTTAAATCGGATGTAATCGGAAACTATAATCCACTTCCCATTTTTACGTTCGCTATAGAAAAATATTTCTTTGCACCCAATCCTGTTTTAAAACCATCAATTTTCCATTTGAATAATTTATGGATGCACTTGGTGTGTACGCTTTTTGTTTTTATCCTATTTAAGAAACTGGGATTAAGCAAACCCGCAGCAATTATAGGGGCTCTGTTGTTTGGAATTCACCCGATGCGCGTTGAATCTGTGGCATGGATTACTGAACGAAAAGATGTTTTGTATGGAATGTTTTTCTTGGCAGCTTTGCTGAGTTATATTAATTATGTGAGAGCAGAAAAAAACAATAAGATATGGTATGGTTCCGCGATATTACTGGCTGTTATTGCCTGCTTTGCTAAAGTACAGGCGGTAACGCTGCCGCTCACCATGGTAGCATTGGATTTTTATTTTAAGAGAAAATGGCTTAGCCCTAAAATATTGATTATTGAAAAATTGCCCTGGTGGTTGCTTTCTCTTACGTTTGGTTTAATAAATATCTACACGCTCAAAGGACAGAATTCACTAAATTCAGACAGCCACGTCGTTGCATTTAATTTCATTGATAAACTTGCGGTAGGTGCTTATTCTTATGCAATATATTTAATCAAATGGATTTATCCGTACAAACTATCACCACTGTATCCTTACCCGCCGGAGTTGCCCATCCAGGCATATATTTGTTTGGCGGTAGTTCCGATTTTGATGGCTGCTTTTTTATTCTGGATAATAAAATACAAGAAAAATGATTTATTTTTTGGCTGGATGTTTTTCACCTTCAATATCATGTTCTTATTACAAATTGTTGGTGCAGGGCAAGGATTCTTAGCAGACCGTTTTACTTATATTGCTTACATTGGCCTCTTTTTTATAATGATTAAAGGATATGATTGGCTAACTGAAAACAGACCTTCATTTAAGATTCCTTTAATGGCCGCAGCCGGAATTTATCTGGCATTGTTTGGTTTTTTAACCACAAGGCAACTCAAAGTATGGGAAAACAGCGAAACACTGTGGGAACATGTAAAAATATATTATCCGGACAGCCCGCTCGCATGGAAGCAAGCGGCAAACTATTACAGAGATGAAAAGAAAGATTTTGCAAAAGCGGTTGCAAACTATCAGCAGGCTATTAAAATGGAACCTCAAGTAGGATATACGTATAATGGATTAGCGAAAGCATATTTAGATCAGGCATTTCGCTTAGACCCTAAAATGATTAACTATAAGCAGGAACAAAATGAATTGGTGCAGCAAGCACTTCAGAGTTATATTCTGGCAGTTCAAAAAGATTCAATAAAAGGACAACCCGACAAAAAAATCACTGGAGAAATGATTGTTAATCTTGGTGTAGCCTATGCTATTTTGGGAAATATGGATGAAGCGATGATACATCTATCAAGAGGTATTTTGGTTAATCCCGATAATTCAAACGGTTATCTAAACAGAGGATTGATTTATTTTAATGCAGGTCAGTATGCATTAGCAATTAAAGATTATGATGAGTATATCCGTTTAAATCCATACAATGCCGATATCTTTTATTCCCGCGGAATGTGCAAGTTTGCAGTAAACAGAGTGGAAGAATCATTGCCGGATTATAATAAAGCTATAGTACTAAAAGCAACAGAACCGTTGTTTTATATTGCCCGCTCAAGAACATATCGCAGCATGGGAAATATAAGTGCTTCTATCAATGATGCAAACAAAGCGAAACAAATGGGTGCAACAGTTCCGCCGGAATTGTTGCAATAACTGTAACAGGAATGAAAATAGAAGATTTTAAAAATAAATCCTTTCAACTCGTCAAAGATATTCCGTTAATTTCTCCACCCAAGTTTACGCCGCTTATCGCAGACCCGACCGTTTTAACGCCTGATGAAACACCCGACAAAAGATGGTATTTGTTTGCACATTCGGTATTTGGTATTCAGCAATATATTTCAGAAAATGGAGTGGATTGGAAAAAAACAAATCTGATTGTTCGCTCTGCCATGCGTCCGTATATTTACAAAGAAAGCAATACTTATTTTTTGTTTTATGAAAAATATAATGGATTAAAACTGCTGTTTTCATTTCTTCCGAAACAAAAATGGTATTCATCCATTCAAATGATTTCATCAAATGATTTACAACATTGGTCATTACCGAAGACACTTATCCGCCCTACATTAAATTTTCATCAGGATGTAGTGCTGGGAAAAGCTGTCAGCAACCCTTGTTTAATAAAAACTGAAAATAAATATCGTTTGTATTTTTCTGCATCATTAGTTAAAATTCCAGATTGTGGTTTTAATGAACCGTTGCATATTACGTATGCAGAAAGCGATATTGTTGATGGAAATTATACTTGTCATAATAAGCCGGTCATTTCACCAACAAAAGAAAGGAAATGGAATAATTTAGGAGCCGGTTCGATGAAAGTATTAGGTTGTGAAGATGGCTTTGTGGCTTTTCAAAATGGAATTTATGAACACAATGGACAATCCGGTTCCGCGATTTGTATATTATATTCTGGAGATGGAATAGATTGGAAATATTTAATGGAAAAACCAATCTTAAAACCAAATCCTGCAATTGCATGGATGGCAAGTCATATTTATGCCTGTGATGTAAAAATAGTTGACCATAAAATTTACCTCTATTTTAATGCCCGCAACTACGCACATTGGAGCAAGGGAAGTGAGCATATCGGTTTGGCAATTGCTGATTTATGAAGATTTCTAAAGAATTTATTTTGAGAGATAAGAAGCACCTCTCTAAAAACCTTAGTTGGTTCGTGTCTCACGAAACACAAATATGTAAAATTTAATAATCGCTTTACACAAAAATATACCAATCGGTATATTTTTACATTGTTATTTAAATTTAATGAGCAAAGCAGAAAAAACCAGACAGTACATTATAGAAAAAACAGCACCGGTTTTTAATAAAAAAGGATATGCCGGCACTTCTTTAAATGATATCATCGACCAGACCGGTTTAACCAAAGGCAGTATATACGGCAATTTTGAAAATAAAGATGAAGTGGCTTTGGCGGCTTTCGAATACAACGTAAATAAAGTAAGTGCTTTATTTAAGAAGAAATTCAGAAGCAAAATACCGAAAGAAAAATTGTTAGTCTATCCGTTGCTGTATGAAAAATTTTTAAAATATCCTTTTCCCGAAGGTGGTTGTCCGATTTTAAATACAGCCATCGAAGCAGACGATACACATCCTTTGTTGAGAGCAAAGGCATTATCAGCATTTTCCAATTGGAAAAACGCTATCATTCGTTTAATTGAAAAAGGTAAAGAAAAAAAAGAAATTAAAAAGAATGTAAATGCAGAAGAAACGGCTATTGCTATTATCGCATTAATAGAAGGCGGCATCATGCTGACGAAACTCACAGGAAAAACAAGCTACATAAAAACAATCACACAAAAAGTAATTGATATCATTAACGATTTATAAAAAAACAAAATGGAAAGAATAAGAACGTATGAATGGCAAGACCCAACAATTGGCGCAAAACAAGCATTACAACTATCAGGCATAGAATATTTACACGCAATGAAAGCCGGTGAATTGCCGGCACCACCTTTAATGCATACGTTGGATTTTAATGCAGAACGCTTTGAAAAAGAGGATTGTGCATTCTCCTTTCTACCACAGGAATTTCACTACAATCCGATTGGTTGTGTACACGGCGGCGTTATCACCACTTTGTTAGATTCTGCCATGGGTTGTGTGCTGCAATCAACATTACCACAAGGTACAGGATATACAACACTGGAATTAAAAGTAAATTTCTTAAAAACCATTACTACTAAAACAGGTAAATTAACAGCAACCGGAAAAATAATTCACGCAGGAAGCAGAACAGCTTTAGTAGAAGCTCAACTAACAGACGAGAATAATTTGGTATACGCACACGGCATCAGCACCTGTATGATTTTAAAATTCTAATTTTAAGAACAATAAAATTTTTAACCACATAGGCACATAGTTTTGAAGTAAGAAAAGAGGATAGCAATAAATTTCTTAACTAAGAAAATCATAGTTGTAAGCAAAGCTTACAATATGTGTATCTATAACAAACTAAAAATTACTGCTTACTGTTTGCTTTTATAATTATCTATGTACCTATGCGGTAAAAAATAAAAAGTTCTATTTTGTCATCAAAAAAATAAAAATGTTAGCAAATAAACAAGCTCGAAAAGTAGCCATCGTTGGTTATAACCGAATTCCTTTCGCAAGAAATAACACCGCCTACACAACAGCCAGCAACCAGGACATGATGACCGCTGCATTAAATGGTTTAATAGAACGCTATAATTTACATGGCGAATTATTAGGAGAAGTGGTAGGCGGTGCCGTTATTAAAAGCAGCCTGGATTTGAACCTAATGCGTGAATGTGTATTAAGCACAGCACTAAACCCTGCAACACCTGCCTGCGATTTACAACAAGCCTGCGACACAGGTATTGAAACAGCAGTATACGTTGCCAATAAAATTGCATTAGGACAAATAGAAGTTGGTATTGCAGGTGGTGTAGACTCTACCAGCAATGTGCCTATTTTAGTGGGTGAAGGTTTACGAAGAGCATTATTAGAAGCGCGCCGTGCAAAAACAACCTTAGACAGAATAAAAGCGTTCGCAAATTAAATTTGAAAGATTTAACACCATCTGCTCCGGCAAACGAAGAACCACGCACAGGTTTGGCAATGGGTGGCCACACAGAATATACCGCAAAACATTATGGCATCACTCGTGAAGCACAAGACCAGTTAGCATTGGAAAGTCATCAAAAAATGGCGAAAGCATACGAAGAAGGTTTTTTCAAAGATATGATAACTCCATTTTTAGGATTGAAAGAGATAACAATCTAAGAACAGATACCAGCATCGAAAAACTGGCAAAATTAAAACCTGCATTTGACAAAGAAAACGGAACATTAACCGCAGGAAATTCCACACCATTAACAGATGGAGCATCTTGTGTTTTACTGGCCTCAGAAGAATGGGCAAAAGAACATAATTTACCAGTGTTGGCTTACATCACACATGCAGAATTAGCAGCGATTGAATATGTAGAAAACAAACACAATTTATTGTTGGCGCCGGTTTATGCAACCAACAGAATGCTGCAAAAAGCAGGATTGAAATTACAGGATTTTGATTTCTATGAAATACACGAAGCATTTGCCGCGCAAGTATTGGCTACACTTAAAAATTGGGAAAGCGAAGAACTCAGTCAGCAATTTGGTTTCAAAGCCTTAGGAAAAATAGACCGAAATAAATTAAACGTAAAAGGTAGCAGTTTAGCAGCAGCACATCCGTTTGCTGCAACTGGCGGAAGATTGATTGCAACACTCGCAAAACTATTAAACGAAAAAGGTTCAGGCAAAGGATTCATTTCCGTATGCGCTGCCGGCGGACAAGGTATTACGATGATTTTGGAGAAATAAAGAATTTCTCATAAATCATAGTTTTTGTGATGGTACTACTAGCCTTAGTAAGATATGAAGTGATAGTTTGATTACAGTCTGCGTCTGCACCAATACAACCAAATCCACATGAAGCAATGTCTGAATAGATTATTAATTTATTCTCATTGCAATCCTGCAACAAAAATAGCATGTTTAGTAACCTTATAAAGTAGATAAGATGTCTTGTTTTTTAACAGATTAGTGATATTATTTAATAAAACAACTGCCATAATTACCGATTTTTTTGGCGTGGCATTAAATTTGAACATATTATCAAAAAATAATTATGGCAACACTTTTACAATCACTTGATCAACTTATTGCAAATATATCTTTAACGGACAGACAAGAGGATAATATTTCGCAATCTCTAAATAACATTAACGGACATCTTTTAAATAAAGAAAATAAACTTAGTGTATTACGAACATTTACGAACGGCTCTTATGAAAGAGATACGATAATCCGACCGTTAAATGACATAGACATTTTTGCAGTTTTAAAATTTGAAGACTGGAAAGACCAAAATGGTACATATCCAACTCCACAATCTGTATTGACTAAGATTAAAAATTATCTAAACGCACAAAATGATTACAAAGACAAGGTTTTTCAAGACAGGCCATGTGTTACGTTAGAATTGAGCGATAAAAACTTCGATATAATGCCGAGTTTTGAGCAAATTGGCGGTGGATATTTAATTCCAAATCATGATTTGAGTTCATGGACTTTTTCAAATCCAGAGCAGTTAACAACTGATTTAGACCAAACACATAAATTAAAAAATTACAAACTTAAACCAATCATCAAAGCAATTAAATACTGGAATCGTGAAAATGGAAAAATAATTCCGTCATACCATATTGAAGAAGCGGCAATAAATATTTTCAAATTACACAATTTTTCAAATTATGAGGAAGCAATAAGATTGTGGTTTAACAATGCAGAATATAATCTGTACTCGCATAAATTTAAATCAAATGATGACTATACAACATCAATAAAAAGAATTAAAAAAGTTAAAGATAAACTTAATGATGCAAAGGAAAAGTACGCTGCTAAAAAAGAGGGAGAAGCAATAAAAATTTGGAAAGATATTTTTACAAAAGAATTTCCTGCTATTGATGTAGATGAAGCTAATAATATATCAAAGGCATTAACTGAAGGTACATTAAAAATATCTTCATCTGGTGGACTCTCAACTACATTAGGATCTTCTGTTTCAGCATCTAAAGGTTTTTTCGATGGCATTCTTCAAGAGTAAGCAATTCAATTACGATATTCAGATTTATGCAATGAGAAGTCAATATCCACAGTTCAGAGTGAAAAAGAAAGGCAGATATGAGTTTGAATTTATTGGTAATTTACAAGTATTGCCGGAACTTCCTGTTTATACATTATCAATAAAATATAGAGGTAGTTCAAGTCCATTAGTAAAAGTTATAAAACCTGAGTTAGTAGCTGATCCGCCACATATCTATAAAAAGACAAGAACATTATGTTTATACCATCCTGAAAACTTCAAATGGACAAAAGAAAAACTAATATCTAAATATATTGTGCCTTGGGCTGCGGCTTGGATTTATTTTTATGAAGTTTGGCTTCAGACAGGAAAATGGTTAGGACCAGAAGCACATCACGCAACAGTAAAAGAACAAGTATGACAAAAATAGTACCTTTCGATAAAAACTATAATGCAGTAGATAAAGTAGAATTTATTTCAAATTTTATACTGATTCTTTCAATCATATTATCAGTTGGAACATTTGTACTTTTTAATGTAAAAGTGGAAAAATATGAAGGTTATGGCAACATTTTAAACTCTATAAATTGCATATTGACAGTAGCATACTTCATTGCTGATGTAGCTGGTAATTACTTATTTCAAAGAGCAGAAAATAAAAGGAGAAATGATTTTTTTGATAATAGTTTAAATACAAAATTTTCGGTTCAGAATTCTCAGGATTATTTTACAAATGATAATATTGCACCAGGAATAAATAAGCTTGGTGTTAATAGTTTTGAAAATTCTTTTATTACTTTTTCAGTAGCAGAAAAAATGTTAACGTCTATGGTTATCAAATCCATAATTATTTTCTTGGTATTTATATCGCTTGCAGTTTTTACAAATCAAGCATTTATTATTACAGTTTTACAATGGGTGCTACCTTACACTATTATTCAAAGGACAATCAGGTTATTTGTATTTAAAGAGAGAATCAGAGAAGTATTTAATAGATTTCAAACAATTTATACAACAATTAATGCAAATGACAGAAACGAACCAATATTATATAATACCACAACTTACGAAACTATATTGTCATGGGCTTGTATAAAATTAGATTCAAAAACTTTCGATAAGATGAATCCCAGTTTATCAACTCAATGGACTGCATTAAAAACTAGGTATAATATTTAGAAATTTCCAAAATTGGAGCACTTGGAATTAGATGATATGAGAGTGTCTTTGCGAACTGCTTGTGAAATAAAAAAAGCCGATTAGGAACCCTAACCGGCTTTTTTCGCTCTCCCTGCTGGACTTGAACCAGCGACCCTCTGATTAACAGTCAGATGCTCTAACCAACTGAGCTAAGGAAGAATCTTCAATTTTTTGGGCTGTTTGAATCAGCATCCTTGTTCTGTATTCAAGTAGAATACATAATTTCGGAGTGCAAATGTAGGACAATAAAAATAAATATGCAATCTTTGCAAAAATTTTTTCATGAGTCTTTTAGTAGTAGGTACAGTAGCATTTGATGCCATAGAAACGCCGTTTGGCAAAACAGATAAGATAACAGGCGGTTCTGGCAATTATATTTGCCAGTCTGCAGGTCATTTTACCAATGATATGCAATTAGTAAGCGTAATTGGCGACGATTTCGACCAAAATGAACTCAATTATTTAAAATCAATTGGAACGGATATTGAAGGCGTACAGGTAAAAGAAGGCGAAAAATCCTTCTTCTGGAGCGGAAAATATCACATGGATTTAAATCGTCGTGATACTTTAGTGACAGATTTGAACGTTTTAGCAGCCTTTGACCCTATCTTACCCTCAACATACAAAACAGCGGAATTTCTGATTTTAGGAAATATTGATCCGACTTTACAGGCAAAGGTGATTTCGCAAATGACAGAACGTCCTAAGCTGATAGCGATGGATACGATGAATTTCTGGATGGATATCGCTTTAGAGCCCCTAAAAACTGTATTGAAAATGGTGGATTTGCTGATTGTGAATGAAGAAGAAGCACGCCAGCTGACACAAGAATACTCTTTGGTGAAAGCGGCTAACAAAATCATAGAAATGGGACCGAAATTCCTGATTATTAAAAAAGGGGAGCATGGTGCTTTATTGTTTCATGGAAACAGAGTTTTCTTTGCACCGGCTTTGCCATTGGAAGATGTATTTGATCCAACAGGTGCCGGAGATACTTTTGCCGGTGGTTTTATGGGATATCTTGCTAAAACCAAGGATTTGTCTTTTGAAAATATGAAACGTGCAGTAATTTATGGTTCAGCCATGGCAAGTTTTTGTGTAGAAAAATTCGGACCTGAACGCCTGAAAGAATTAAGCAGAGAAGAAATAGAAGAACGTGTGCAGGTATTTATTGACTTGGTAGATTTTGATATTATCTTACAATAAGCCATTTATTTTCCTAAAATATAGTTAAAGATAAATGCAGCCATATATTACGGCTGCGTTTCTTTTATCTTTAACATAAACCATTTGTTCTAAATGAAACATCTTATAATAAAATACACTTCTGTTCTTATCGTGCTTATTGTATTTATTTCAGGATGTAAAAAAGATCCATCCGAACCCATTACACCCCTAAAACATGCTATTTCAGATGCTACCCGATACGATGCTAAGGTCGCTATCGACTGGATGAATTTATTCAGAACGATTGTCAGAAATCAAAATATCAATCCACCCCGCGCAGCAAGAGTGTATGCCTATACCGGTATTACTTTGTATGAGAGTGTTGTTGAAGGAATCAAAAACAATAAACCATTGCGTGGACAACTTAATGGATTTAGTTTAAATACAATTGCCCCGAATACAGATTCTTTAGACTATGGTATTGTGTTGAATGAAGCACTTTCAATAGTTGCGAAATGCGATACAATTATTCCTGCACTCACCATGCAAAGTTTGGATGCTATAAATGCATTGCACGATAATTTTTTAGCAACCAAAACAGACGTTGTGGATTCGATTATTACAAAATCGAAAGCAAGAGGCAAATCAGTTGCGAATGCAATTATGAAATATGCTGCAGCGGATAACTTTCAGACAGTAAGAACAATGAGCTATATTGTTCCACCCAGAGATATGACACATCCCTGGTATTGGGAACCCACTGATGCAACCCACTTAAACCCGGCAGAACCTTACTGGGGACAGATGCGTTCCTTTACAATGACAGCATCCGGCCAGTTTGAAATTCCTCAAAATATATTGTTTAACGAAGATACCAGTTCTGCATTTGGCAGACAGGCAAGAGAGGTAATGGATACGGTAAACAATCGGACACCGGCACAAAACGATATCGTATTATGGTGGCGTGATCCGACAGGCACACAAACACCGGCAGGGCACTGGATTGGAATTTTGCAATACATTATCCATCAGAAAGGATTTAAATTAGATAAGGCAGCAGAATTATATGCGATGGTGGGTATTACTACTTCAGATGCTTTTATTTCCTGCTGGGATGCAAAGTATAAGTATAATTTATTGCGACCTGAAACCTATATTAAAGCCTATATGAATTCTCTTTGGTCAACAGGACAGGGTTCAGATCCTACACCGCCGTTTCCTGAATATCCATCAGGGCATTCAGTATGTTCAGGAGCTGCCGCAGAAATACTGACGAGTTTATTGGGTACCGTTTCGTTTACAGACAGCATTAATGTGGAATATTATAATTATATACCACGTAGTTTTGCATCTTTTAATGCTGCTGCTCAGGAAGCCGGAATTTCGAGACTATATGGAGGTATCCATTATCGCGAAGCAATAGAAAGCGGATTATTACAAGGTAAAAATCTTGCGCAACAAATTGAATCAAAGGTGAAGTTTAAATAAATTTATGTCAGATAAATTTTGAACCCGGCATTTCTAAAATCAAATCAGCACCAAATAATTCAGCCGGTGTATGATAACCGGGTTTCAGACTTTTATCGTTCAATACTTTTTGTGTAATGATTAAAGACATTTCTGCTGTGAGTTTGTACCCTTCTGCTGTTTGCAATCTTGCTTCTATGGTTTCACCTTTTGCATTGGTTACTTTTCCATATATCAATGATTTCCCTTTTTCACGTTGTTCCGCAGTTGGGCCGGTAATTTTTTTGTCGACATAGTTTTGTATTTGTTTTCTTACAAAATCAATGCTGACAATCGGATTAAACAACTTCTGGAATTTCATCATTGTATAAGTATTTTTCGGAACACCTGTAAATACGGTAATGTTCGGAATGCCTGTGGTAAAATGTGCCGTAGAAACATCGCCCCAGGGAATAGACATACTGAAATATTTTTTGCCGTTAAATTCTACTTCTTTACTGAATGCACCGGTTGGAGAAAGTGTAATTTTTCCATCTTTGCGAACAGCACCGCTTTTACCTAAATTTTCTACCATAGTACTCATCGTACCGTGTGAGATACTGCCGCCAATACCAAACCATGCTAATTCTAAATGCGTAGCATCAGGTAATTTAGTGTGTAAATATTTTGCCATGCAATCGGTTGGTACTACATCAAAACCAACACCGCTCATCACTATAATATTTTTTTCTATTGCTTTTTGATGAAATGATTTTGCCAATTCAAACACTTCTATTTCACCGGTGATATCTAAATAATGTGTGCCGGCTTGCAAACAAGCCTTAATCATTTGTTTTGCTGTTTTGCTGAATGGACCTGCACAGTTTAATACCACAGGAAAGTTTTTTAAATTGGAGGCTATCGTATCTACATCCTCTAATCCAAAAATAAGATAAGGTAAACCAAATTCATCAGCCAATGGTTTTATTTTACTTTCGGTTCTTCCTGCAAGTGTTGGTTTTAAACCTTGTTTTACAGCACTTTCCACCGTAATTTTTCCTGTATAGCCTGCGGCTCCGTAAATTAGAAATGACATTCTTTTGATTTTAATTTTTATCAATCTCAATAATACTTACAACAGCATTTTTGTTTTCACTTTCAGCAGAAAAAACAATTCGCCCTTTATCAGAATTGTATTGAACACTTGTTAACGCAGTATTGTTTAAAGCACTCATCACCTTTGCTTTGTAATCACCTTGTGCATTGTTTATAGCCGTATTTATCTGATTGTAATCGATGGCTTCTTTCGTTACTACAATGGCCATCCTATCTTTATTGCCGATGTTATCAGCTTGCAATGATTGATTTTTCGGAAACAAACGATAGCCTGTGATGCCACAAAATGCAGTATGTTTTGGTGTATATGGAAACAATACATAACTGCTGCCATCTGTTTCCTGTCCAAAAATATAAATGTAACATTCAATGGAATTTTCCACTTCTATTTTGAATTTGGTGCCTTTTGCAATAGGTGTTGTGGTAGAAAATAAATTTCCTGAATTTGTTAAGCTGATATATTTTTTAGTATCGTTGTTTACTAAACCAATGGCACATTCAAATTTACGTGCAGCCATTTCGCCGCGTTTAGGTAATGGTTGTAATGCATACGCTTCTTTATTAAAATGCATAAAATCTTTATAACGAACCCAGGCTACACCATTCTCGCCCCAGCTCGGACCCCAACTATTCATAATTTGAAAAGAACCGCCTTCTAATCTGTCGTCGTAACCAATGATACACATGCAGTGTCCTCCAAAACCTTCCATGCTGTAATCATCCTGTGTAGGCTGCCATAATTTTTGACCAGCCATATCCTGCATAAATGAACCGCCAACCATCATTCCGCAAATAACAGGTGCACCTTTTGCCAGATATTGTTTGATAGCAAAAAAGTCAGTCGTATAATCATCACCATCTTTGGACAAACGTTCGTATCCACGAATTTTAAATTGTTGTGCGGCTTGTAAGATTTGTTGATTGGGTTCGCGCGAACAACTCTGGTCAGTATATTCAAAATACTTTTTTGGAATATCGCCTGCTTCTGACATTACTTTGCAGGCGTTTAAAATATAGGCACCCTGACAGTTTTCTAAACCGATTTGATTGTAAACAAACGATGGGCTCATGGCAATTTCATCCGGATCCACACCGGTTGAGCTTGCCTCTAAGATAGTGCGTGCTGCATACGAACTTCCCCAGCCTACGCAAGAACCCTGCTCGCCCTGATCCATCCGTGATGGTGCAAATTTTAGTAAACTCACATATTCAGGCAATGGGTTTTTTTCATATTCCGACAGAGCCGCAGCCACTTCGGCTTTATCATACACTTCTTCTTTTAATTCAGCACCGGTTGCTAATGCCGTCTGGCTTGTTGGATTAGATAATCCACCACCGCCAAGCAATCCACTTTTAAATAAAACAAATGCACCAATCAGCAGAATAGGAATACCAATTAGTGGTCTTTTAAAAACCAGCTTTAAAATAATTGGAAAAAAAGCGGTTAAACAACCACTGCCACCCGGCAAACCACCACCGCCTCCGCCACGGGAACCACCACCATCATTACTGGGAACATAATCCTGTTGCTGATTATCGTCATCAACCATTCTAATAGGCATAGCTTAAAATTTAGAATGGAAAATTAGGAATTAAAAATGAGATTGAGAAAATAAAAAACTCTGCCAAAAGTAGCGTTTCATTATTTTAATCATGTTAAGAACATTGTTGAATGAGGCATGTCGTATTTTATTATTCCTTAGTAACAAACTGTTAATAGGTATTAATGATAAGCAAAAAGCAAGCTCCGTAGGAGCGACCTAAATATAAGTTCTTACGGAGCTGTATCTATTTAATGTATTGTTCTATATAGAGATTGTCCTTACAGAACAATTATTGCCGAAACATTAAAAAGATTTATCCTATCAAACCTTGTTTAAGTAAATACTCACCAATCTGAATGGCATTGGTGGCGGCACCTTTCCGTAAATTATCGGCAACAATCCAAAGGTTTAACGTTTTTGGTTGCGATTCATCGCGACGAATTCTGCCAACAAACACCTCATCTTTTCCATGTGCATCCATCGGCATCGGATATTTTTGATTAGCAGGATCATCTACCACTACCACACCTTCTGCTTTGCTTAAAATATCGAAGACATCTGCCAGATCAAATTCGTTTTCAAATTCAATATTTACACTTTCGCTATGGCCACCCATTACAGGAATACGAATAGTAGTTGCAGTTACTTTGATATTGTCGTCGCGCATGATTTTATTGGTTTCTTTCACCATTTTCATTTCTTCTTTGGTGTAACCATTATCTAAGAACACATCAATTTGAGGAATTACGTTCAAATCAATTTTGTATTTGTACGCCATCTCTTCGGATGTACCGTTAGCGCGTTCATTCATCAGTTGATCTACTGCTTTTTTACCGGTACCTGTTACACTTTGATAAGTAGAAACGACCACGCGTTTAATATTATATTTTTTGTGTAAAGGATCTAAGACGACTACCATTTGAATCGTAGAACAATTCGGATTCGCGATAATTTTATCGTCTTTTGTTAAAGCATCAGCATTGATTTCCGGAACCACTAATTTTTTAGTTGGGTCCATACGCCATGCAGAAGAATTATCTACTACGGTAATGCCGGCTTCTGCAAATCTCGGTGCCCACTCTAATGAAGTAGAACCGCCTGCAGAAAACAATGCCAAATCAGGTTTCATTTCGATGGCTGTCTGTGGCGTTACCACAGTATATTCTTTTCCTTTAAATTCAATCTTCTTGCCCGCAGAACGCTCGGATGCCACAGGAATTAATTCAGTTACCGGAAAGTTTCTTTCAGTCAAAACTTTCAACATTTCGCCACCTACTAAACCAGTGGACCCTACAACTGCTACTTTCATACTTTCTTTTTATTTGTCTTACAAAAATATAGAATTAACAGCATTTATATTTTTAATTTAATATTACCAAAAACAACCATTATAGTTGGAATAACGACATAGTTTAGAGATATTTGTTTAGACCTCCCAGTCAAATGAAAAATTTTTTCTTTTATATATTAATATTTTTTTCGCTTACCTCGAACGCCCAACCTACTGAGCCAATTAAACTCGGGAGTCAGCCGGCTTGTTTATCACAATTATCTGCAGATACCATACCGCCATATGTAGAACAGACTACAGTAGTAAATAGCCATCAGATAGATATATATTTTAATGAGCCATTGGATTTTTTATCAGCACAAGCTGCGGTTAATTTTTATCTAACTGTATTAGGTAATCCATCAACGGTTAGTTTAGATGCTATAAATAAAAGGTTGATACATTTATATTTCGCATACAGTTTAGCATCTAATACCAGTTATACATTGGCAACTAATAATGTAAAAGATACTTCAGAAAATATAATGCTTCCACATATTGATATTATTAACACACCTTATTTTGCAGTTCCGGGTGATATTATCGTTAATGAAATTATGGTTAAACCGCCTGCAGTTGGTTTGCCGGCTAAACAATATGTTGAGTTGATAAACACCACAAGTAATTATATAAATATAAAAGACTGGACAATAAATTATCGTGTATTGGATGAAGGTATTGTTGCACCATTTGGATACATTATCTTATGTTCTGAGCAGGATACAAGCGCATTTAAAACACTTGGAAATACCGCAGGTGTAAGAAACTGGCCATATTTAACGTATAACGGAGCGGTTACTATCAGAACAGATGAAAATGAGGAAATGGACTTCCTGCCATATACTGAGGATACTTATCAGGATGCTGTTAAAAAATTAGGAGGCTGGTCGATGGAACTGGATTCACAGCGATATTCAGGAAATTGCCCGAAAGACTTATTCTGGTCGGCCTCAAATAATTTACTTGGAGGCACACCGGGCACAGCCAATAGCAAAGGATATTCTATTAGATACATTAATGCAACAGACACCTTGGTAAATAATACTACTCTGGAAATTGATTTCCATCGTCCGATGAATAAAGATGAAATTGAAAATACAGCTAATTATATTTTTGATAATGGTATTGTCGTTCAATTTGCGGAATCATTAGATGCATATACTACCAAAGCAAAAGTGACCTTGGCAACACCATTGCAGCCTAATATTGTTTATACTTTCATTATTAAACAATTTGCAGGTTGTATAGGTAACATTCATGCTCCAGATACATTTGAAATTGCTATTACAGAAATTCCAAAAGCTGGCGAATTAATTATAAATGAGATTTTGTTTCATCCGAATGCCGACGGAGAGCAATTTGTAGAACTCTATAACAACACGAATAAACTTTTTAAAATAAAAGATTTAATTATTGCACAAGCAGATGCAATTAGCGGAATTGAAAATCAACTTCTAAATTTAGCAGGAAACAGAGGATATATTTTCCCAAACGACTATGTAGTGTTCAGTAGAAATAAAAATACCATCAAATCGCAATATAATAAAACGGTTATTTCTAAATGTGTCAATGCTGCCCTTCCAGCATTTGATACCAAAGAAGACATTGTAATCTTAAAAAATGCAGAAAATGCAGAAATAGATAAATTGCATTACAACGAAAACTGGCATTCTCCTTTGTTAGCCACCAAGCAAGGCATTTCCTTAGAAAGAACAGGGTTTGCCACTTACACACAAAATAAAAGAAACTGGCATTCAGCAGCGCAGTCTGTATTTGCAACTCCGGGGTATTTAAATTCGGAGGATACTTACGAATTCCAAAATGCCGTACATATTGTTCCTGAAGTATTTTCACCTGATGGAGACGGTGTTGATGATGAGGCTATAATTACGTATGCTTTCGAGGAAGCAGGAAGTGTGGTAAATGTTTATATATATAATGCAGATGGCAGACTTGCAAACCATCTGGTAAATGATATTGCAGTTTCGAAAGAAGGTTTTTTTACCTGGAATGGTGATGATGAAAATGGCAATAAAAAGGATGTAGGTATTTATTTCTTAGTGTTTGAAAGAAAAAAACCGGATGGCACTAAAATCATTTACAAACACAAATGTGTACTGGCGGCAAAATTAAATTAGCAAACAAAAACATATACAACCTATTCTTTTTTTAATTTACTTTATATCTCATTTGAACCGATAAACTATGTGTTTTTACCATAAATTGAAGATAAAGTCTACTTCAATTAGTTGCATTTTTTTAATTGTTTGCGGCATGCAGATAGTTTCATCCTGTAAATGCAAAAATGGAAATGCGGAGGCCATAGAAAATAAAATTCAAATACCAAAAGATGAATTGGAATTTCAAAGTGATATTACAACCATTCTTAGGGAATATATCCCGACATTATCTGTTATAAAGAATGATACCACTAAATATTTAAGCTGGCATCAGCTTGCCAAAGATATTTACCAGCAAAATAATTACAAAGCACTTTGGGTGAGTAAGGATGTACTTTCTCCGAAAGGAAAAGAAATGCTGCACGTACTTGCTACAGCAGAGTTTTTGGCACTGAATAAAGATTTATATGACTACGAGAAACTGAGTAAAATTTCAGATTCACTTATCAAAATGCAGCCATCCATTGATTTTAATTTATCCAAACAATTAGAAACAGGTTTAACACGTTCGTTTCTGCAAATGGCATTACATATAGATCACGGTATGTTTGCAGATACCATACATGGTATCAATACTAATTTTTGGAATGAAAAAGACATATACAGTAACTTATTAAAAGATGCAATCAATAATTCTGTTTTCAAAAGTTTATCTTCTTTAGAGCCGGATAATCCTTTATATAATAGATATATGAAAGCCTTGCGAGCATTTGTTTCCAAAAATAATATTTCAGACAATCCGATTTCTATTCGAAATCCTAAGCTAGATTCAGTAGGCGCTGTAAATGATACGCGTAAGGCATTGGTTTATCATCACTACTTATTAGATTCTTTAAAGAACAATGATTCAGCCTGTTTAAGCGCCTTAAAAAAATTTCAAAAAGAAAATAACTTAAACAGTGATGGAGCCATCGGAGCAAATACGATTAAAGCATTAGAACGCGATAACTCCAAAAAATTTCAATTACTGGCAATCAATGCTGACAGATGGCGCAAAGAACATATCATAGATTTGCCGGAAAGATATGTATGGGTGAACCTTCCATCCTATAAATTAAAAATTATTGAGAAAGATACGCTGCGCCTGGAAAAAAATGTGGTCATCGGAAAATCAAATCTAAAAAATGAAACACCCATTTTAGAAAGTGCGATCAATCAAATTGTATTGTGGCCGACATGGAGTGTGCCGCAAAGTATCGTAAAACATGAAATGAAAAGTTTCAAAGGATTTAATGTAATAAAAAACGGTAATTGGACAAGTGTTGTTCAGCCTCCCGGCAATAACAATGCATTGGGTTGTGTAAAAATTTTATTTCCGAATAAGTATTCCGTTTATATTCATGATACGCCGACAAAACGTTTATTTGGTGCAGATTTTCGTGCCGCAAGTCATGGCTGTGTGCGCTGTCAGGACCCGTTAGAAGTAGCAGCTAACTTGATGATGATGGATACATTTAAAATTACATACGATTCTTTAAAAGCCTTTAAAGAAAGTAAGATAGCGACACATACGTTTAGATTAAAGAAAGGAATACCTGTTTATTTCAGATATTTTACAGCAGAGGCTGATTTCGATGGCAATCTGAAATTTTATGCGGATGTTTACAACAGAGACAAACAGATGATTAATTTTATTTTTAAAGGAAAGAAACCTCATGTGTTGACCAAAGAAGAAAAACGGGAGAAACAAATAGCGGATTCGTTATCCTTGATAAAAAAGAAAAAAGCGGATTCAACCGCAACTGCAGAAAAATTAAAGAAAGAACAGGAGAAGCTAACACTCAGTGATACTATTCTGAAAAAGGATAGCTTGATTAATTAATCTACTCACCAAACTCGGTCAGCACGTCTGCTAGACACGATTCGTTGTAGTGTTTTAAAATAGGAGAATGTGTTCTGTAATAGTTATTCGGATGATAAATAAATAAACATGAGCCGCCTTTTATTAAGCTGATGATTTTCTCTGTTTTTTCAATGGGTAATGCAGGGCATCCCTGACTTCTCCCTAGTTTTCCGTTGTTTGCAATAAAGTTTTTGCTTACATAATCCGCGCCATGAATGACCACACCGCGGTCACGTGCCTTATCATTGATGCCGGCTTCTTGCCCATCCAGCTTTAAAGAAAATCCATTTTTGCCATCATAGGTTTCGTTGCAAATATAAAACCCTAAACTGCTTTGATAAGATTCTGAATTGTTTGAAAATTTTTCTGCCCAGATTTCCCCGCTGTTTCTGCCGTGTGCGCACAAACTTTTTGCAATTACACTTTTTGTTGCCAGGTTTATTACAAATAATCGTTCTTCTGTAGATGGTTTGCTGAAATCAATAATTGTAATAATATCTTTCTTAGTGATTTTTCCTTCGTTGTTCAGTTCTGCATAGCCGGAAAGTGCATACTTCATCGCATCTTCAGATATCACAGAAAAACAACCCAGATAATTATGAAGGATATCAGACTCAGAACGGGATAAATCAAACCAATCAGAAGAAGGAATTATATTATCTGCTGCATCGCTTGCAAAAGAGGGAAGGTTATTTAACGGGAAAAATATAACCAACACTATCAAAAAGACAGTTCTTTTCTTCATACAATAATTCTTAAATTTGTTTACGTTTTGTAGAGTTTGGCTATAGTTGCGCTTTCTACCTATAAAATTAACTCGAAAACCGCGGCATACTTACTTTTTGGTATAAGAAAATGTTTAAAAACTTGTTAAAACAAGCTTTTTTAGCAGTTTTTTAAGAAGCGATTTGATGTAAGTCAAGAAGATATTAATCACATAACAAGCTTTAGGAAGTAAAGAAGTCTTTTAAAAAGAAAATAATTAATAAAACCAGTGAGCTCAAGTTTCTTAAAACCCTTCAGTTATTCTAAAAATCACATTACCAACCCTTCGAAATAAGATTTTTGTAACAAATAAAAAGTCTTTATATCGCGCTTATACTTTCCGCTGAAAACAAAACGCAGGTTCATTCGGAAATAGAAATACAGGATATTGTACCATCCATAAAAACTATGTTGCTTTCTTAAGTAATACACATGGTTTCTGGTAAACAAATGAATGTAAAAATTATTGAATTTGAATTTCTTAGCATTCCCTTCTTTCATATTAGACAACCCGCCTACTTTGTGGTAGAAATGCACAAACGGATAATAATAAAGTTGATGTTTTCCCTGTTTATAGATACGATAAAAAAAATCGGTATCGTCGTAATAAGCAAAATACTTTTCATCCATCCATCCAATGTCATCTATCACTTCTTTTTTCAGCAAAACACAACAAGTAGGCGCATAGTCCATTTTTTCTATAACATCAAACTGACCTTTGTCTTCTTGTTGGATTCCAATATGATTTGTCATGCAACCTTCACTCTCCTTAAACTTTGTACCCGCCCACCAGATAAGATTCGTTTCCGGATAGTACATCATTTTCGGGGCAACGAGGCTGCAATTTAATTCCACCAACTGTCGCGATAGTTTTTCGAGCAATGTATTTTCAAATTCAACATCATTATTGATAATTAAAATTTCTTCGCAACTATCTTCAATAGCCTGTTTTATTCCCTGATTATTTCCTGCAGCCACACCAACATTTGTTTTATTTGCCATAACTTTTATTCTCTCATCCGGGAATTTAGATATAAGCTGGAGTGTATCGTCTGAAGAAATATTATCAACGATGTATAAAATAAAATTTTGATGTGTCTGGTTTAAAATACATTGTAAGAATGGCCCAATAACATTTGTGCTGTTATACGTAATAGTAACGATGCCGATTTTGACCACTGATTTATCTGATTATATTTGATTAGTATGATTTATCGCTGATTGATAATGATTATATGATTGCATTGGGATATTAAATTAAACTATTTAGTTAATAATTGATACTGTGAAATCATAAGAATCATTTTTATCTGTGCAATCTGTGTTCTATTTCATCAAGCCTTTGCTTCTCATTTCAGCCAAAGATTGTTCGTACTGGTCGTTTTTTATTTCCTGAGATTTAACCCAATCGCAGAATTTTGCGATCCCGGTTTCGAAATCTACTGCAGGTGTAAATCCTAATCTTTCTTTTATAAAATGCATATCTGCAAAATTATGTCGAATATCACCTTTGCGGTATTGTCCCGTAACTTCGAGTGGAATTTCTTTTTCATAGTTTTTCATCAGTGATTTAGCCACTTCTAAAACGGTTGTTGCTTTTCCTGTTCCAACATTAAACGAACAGAAATCAGCTTCACTTTTTTCTATACCTGAAACAGTTGCATTTACAGCATCATCAATAAATACAAAATCTCTGCTTTCGTTGCCGTCTTCAAAAATATTAACAGGCTTTTGCTGCATGATGCGTGAAGAAAAAATGGATAAGATTCCTGTATATGGATTTGTAAGGGATTGACCGGGTCCGTAAACATTCTGATAACGGAATGCTACGCACGGAATATTTAATGATTTACAACAAATCATTAACGCCTGTTCCTGATAATATTTCGTCAAACCGTAAATTGAGTTTGGATGAATATTGCTTTGTTCATCTGTTGCACATGCCGTTAAAAACTCGTTTTCATGGATTGGATTTCTAAGTTCAAAAATTCCATTCTGTAAATCAGTCTCGGCCCGGTTATTCGGATAAAAATATTGATTTGTTTTTGAGTCGATATATTTTCCTTCACCGTAAATAGCGCGGGAGCTTGCAATAATTACTTTTTCAATCTGATGTGCCGAATTAGTAAGATAATCTAATAAAATAGAAGTACCGCTTACATTTACGGTAGTGTAGCGTTCTATTTCGTACATACTCTGCCCGGTGCCGGTTTCTGCTGCGAGGTGGACAACAATATGCTGACCATCCAGTGCGCTGTGCCAGTCATTTTTATTTGAAACATCTCCTTTAATAAAACATACTTTATCTTTAACAGACTGATACAACGGAGATGTTTGTTCAGGGTTTTCACCATGAATCTGAGGATGCAGGTTATCCAGAACGGTAATTCGGTATCCCTTCTTTAATAATTGTAAAGAAAGATTAGAGCCAATA
The DNA here is from genome assembly GCA_046329785.1 of Chitinophagales bacterium. Taxonomy (GTDB): domain Bacteria; phylum Bacteroidota; class Bacteroidia; order Chitinophagales; family JADIYW01; genus JADJSS01. Next base: position 63,646 of record JAXLTZ010000009.1, on the reverse strand, counting down.
AAGCCGGCGCCGCCTGTGATTAGAATATTTTTCAAGAATGTTTACGTTAGAATCTTTACCAAAAATAGACAAAAAAGTGCAAATTAAAAATTGTACCCAGATTGGTTTTACGCCCTTGTAATCATTTTAAACGTATGCCAGAATGTAGTCCGGAAGAATTTATATTGGAGGAATAGTTTTTTTCTTGAAAATCCACGTGTTGATTCTAATTGAATAAAATGCTGAATCGTTTCTATTTGTAGTTTATTCAGATGATTTTGGTGGTTTTCTAATAGTGCTTTTGCCTGATTTACCCGAATTTTTATGAAATATTCATATTCATCTTTGGATAAAAAATTACCTGTGAATCGTTTTAGTTTGTCAGTAAAAGAAGTTTTTTTTCTTGTTACATTTTCACTGTGATTCCTGAGTAAAACCAAAGGAGTTTCTATGGCAATAAATTTTTCGGTTGTTTCAGCAAGTAATGCAATCCAATGGTCATGTAAAATGGCATCTTTCGGAATCGGAAAAGCTAAATTGCGCATAGCTTTATTAATGACCATAGTGCAGCCGTGTGGAATATTTTGAATCAACAACCGGTTCAACGTAAAATATTTCGGTGCTATTTTTAATTGATGCCAAACAGACTCTGCTACAATATTTCCTTCCTCGTCAATAGCTCTCATATCTGAATAAAGCATACACGGTGTTCGATTGTTTTTATCTTCGAGTAACTTTATCTTTTTTAGAGAGAATTCCACTTTTTCATTCAGCCAGATATCGTCCTGATCGCAAAAGAATATGTAATCTGCAGTAGATTTTTCTAGTAATAAATTAAAATTTTGTGTTACACCAACATTTTGTTTGTCATCTTTTAGGATGCTTATTTTTGCTGAATACTTTTGTTGATATTCTTCAATTATTTGCAATGTATTGTCTGTAGAACCGTCATCGCGAATTAAAACAGTAAAATCCTGAAACGTTTGATTAAACAGACTATCTAATTGTTCACGCAGAAACTTTCCACCATTATACGTTGCTAGTAATATTTGAACAGAAGATTGCATTATAAATTATCGTATCCCAATTGTTGTACCAGCTGTTTTGTTTTTAGTTTCTGATAAATTTCAACATATTTTTCATTCATTAGAAATGCAAATGCACGCTCACTATTTATAGATGAAATTTCTTTTTGTATTTGCTCATCAGTTATTGATAAACCACAAAACTTTGATAATGTTTTTAAGTTTTCAAAAGGGTTCTCTAAAAAATCCTCATACTTAATTTCAAGATAATCCGGAAAATTATTTTTTAAGGATAATGCCTTTGTAACATATTCTTCCCATAATTCATACCCTTCTTCAATGGAAGTTAATCTGAAATTCTCGTGAAAATTTTTGCTGATTAGAAAATTGCGTTTCAGCTTTTTCTTCCAGTTCCATTCAAATTTATTTTTCAGCTCCAGGTCTCTTTCAATATAGCTTGATACGGAGTCAATCGGGTTTCTGTAGATGTGAATGATTTTCGGATTTGGAAAAACAGCCGACCAGAAGTCAATCGTAAATGTATTCTTCGGATCTTTCCAGCCATACGGAAAATTCACATCTTTAATACTTCTGAATACAGACGAGTGTTTTCCTAAATATTCTTTTCGTTTGTCAGACAAAATGAAGTGCTCTAAAGATTCAAAGATAACTTTTTCGCATCCGGGATTTTTGTATCGTAAATTATGTGGTTTTTCAGATGTCGCCGTGTGCAAATCAAAAACCCAGTTATTAATTTTCCAGAAGAAAAGCGCTTCGTTATTAACTTCCTTTTCAGCACCAACAAACAAGCCTAGATTCTCCAGCATTTTGGTAATCATCGTAGTGCCGCTGCGATGCATACCGAGAATAATAACAGGCGATTGATACATTTTACGAATTTACGTTAACTTTGGAAATGTTATAAGCTTTTCCAAAGTTATATTATTATGTTAGAAATTTTATACGAGGACAATCATATTATTGCGGTGAACAAACGCAGCGGTGATATTGTGCAGGGAGACGAAACCGGAGATAAACCTTTGTCAGATTTTGTAAAAGATTATATCAAAGAGAAATATCAAAAACCGGGCGAAGTTTTTCTGGGTGTTGTGCATCGCATCGACCGACCTGTTTCCGGTATTGTTTTATTTGCCCGTACGTCAAAAGCATTGACACGCTTAAATGAGCTTTTTAAAACAAAAGATATTACTAAAACCTATTGGGCTGTTGTAAAAAATAAACCTAAAGAAGATACAGGTACATTGATTCATTATCATTTAAAAGATTCGATACAACGAAAAGCAAAATTGTATGATAAAGAAGTGGCGCATTCCAAAAAATGTGTGCTGCATTATGAACTGCTGGCAAGTTCAGATAATTATCATTTATTGGAAATACAATTAGAAACAGGTCGTTTTCATCAAATCAGAGCACAGTTGGCAAAAATTGGTTCCCCAATAAAAGGAGATGTAAAATATGGGTTTGACAGACCGAATGATGATAAAAGAAGTATTCATTTACATGCCAGAAAAATTGAATTTACACATCCTGTAAAAAATGAAAAGATAGAAATTATTGCACCCGTTCCAAATGAGAAGATTTGGAAATTTTTTGAAGAGAAAATAATTTAATTTCTTTGCCGCAATGCCTCAAATAAAACAATTGCAACGGCATTGGATACATTTAATGAATCATTCTGCCCGCGCATAGGAATAATAATATTTTGTGAAGCATGGGTTTCCCAAAACGTATCCACACCCGTTGCTTCAGTACCAAAAACAAAAGCAGCTGGTTTTGTATAATTGCATTCTAAGTAATTTTTTGCTGCTTTTAATGAAGTGGTATAAACATCAATTTTATTGTTTTGAAGGAATGCTAAACATTCTTCTTTTGGTGTGATGGCAATTTGTTGCGTAAACAAACAACCCACCGAAGAACGAACTACATTGGGATTATAAATATCCGTTTGTGTGTCGCAACAAATTACAGCAGTTACTCCGGCGGCATCAGCAGTACGCAAGATGGCGCCGAGATTTCCGGGTTTTTCAATTCCATCCAAAATCAGTATTAACGCATTGACAGCAGTTGTTAAATCACCAAGAGAATGAGATTTTTGCTTTACAACAGAAACAACTTTACTGGTATTCCCTCTATAAGAGATTCTGTCAAAAACATCTTCTGAAATTTCAATCACTTTTTCATTATCAAGTTCGTCAAAATTTAGTCCAAATCCTTTCCGAAATAAAATAGCATCGATTTCAAATCCATTTGCGATAGCCATTTGTGTTTCTTTCCAGCCATCAATTATAAATAAGTTTTCTTCTTTTCGATATTTTGATTTTTCCTGTAAGAGCAGGATTTTTTTAATCAATGGATTTTGAAAAGAAGTGATTTGTTTCATTTATACAAAAATGAAAAAATATTTTTATTATTCGCGATAATTCGTGTAATTAGTGCTATAAAAAAGCAAATATGATAAGCGATAAACCACGTTGTGGCTGGTGTGTAGGAAAGCCATTATATGAAAAATATCATGATGAAGAATGGGGAATACCGGTGTATGACGATGCAAAACAGTTTGAATTTCTGGTGCTGGAGAGCGCACAGGCAGGATTAAGCTGGTGGACAATTCTACAGCGAAGAGAAGGATACCGCAAAGCATTTGCCAACTTCGACTATAAAAAAGTAGCAAAATTTGATGAAGCTAAAATTGAAAAGTTATTACTGGATGCAAGCATTATACGCAACAGGGCTAAGATTGCATCAACAGTGAATAATGCAAAGCGGTTTATGGAGGTACAGAAAGAATTCGGAAGTTTTTCAAAATACATTTGGAGTTTTGTAAACGGGAAACCAAAGGTGAATAAATGGAAAACATTGAGTGAGTGTCCGCCAACATCTCCGGAATCCGATGCCCTTGCAAAAGATATGAAAAAAAGAGGCTTTCAATTTTTAGGATCCACCACATTATATGCCCATATGCAGGCTACCGGTTTAGTAAATGACCATATAGTGGATTGTCACCGGCATAAGAAATGTAAATAGTAATTTCTTAGGATTTTATTTTTTCAAAATCCTCAACGGAAATTCCGTAGCGGTAAGTATCTACTATTAGGTTATCATAAGTTGTATAATCGTTATAAAATGCACCTTCATATTTAAGTCCCGATTTTTCAGCTACTTTCTGGCTGGCAATGTTTGTTGTAACAATACGTGCAACAACGCGTTTAAATCTTATTTCTGTAAAGCATTGTTTTAAGAGTTCGTTCATGGCTTCCGTTATTAAACCATTTTTTGCAAAATCCTCATCAATAAAATAGGCAAGTTCGCATTGTCCTGCTTTCCAGTCAATATCTTTTAGATTAAAATGCCCGATAAGCTGATAAGAAGTTTTATCGAAAATATGAAATCCATAAGCTTTGTTTCTATTCCAGTCAAATATTTTCTGTTGTACATACTCCTTTGTGTTTTCTAAAGTTTCAGTAGCTTTTAATAAATTTGGAAAACTATGTACTAATCGGATTTTATTTTTTTGGATTAGATAATATACTTCTTTAAAATACTTTAAAGAGTAAGGTTGTAATAACAATCTTTTAGTTTCTATATTTTTTCTTTGAAATTTTATCATTAAAATCAGCAGCAATAATTAGTAAAAAAGAATAGAAAACAGTAGATTTAAATGCATTTTTAATTTGCAAGATAATGAACTTAACTTATTTTTCAGAAAGCACCAAATTACCTTTAGTTGTATCGCCCGAAAACGGTGATAGCAGCAGGCAGAACCTGATACAATGGATTATTGAAAACAAACCAACTGTAGAAGAAAAGCTTACAGAATCGGGTGCCGTGTTATTCAGCGGGTTTGATATTAAGACGCCAGAAGATTTTGAAAGTATAGCAAAAGCTGTAGATAATGATTTGAAAGACGATTATATGGGCACTTCGCCCCGCGACAAAAAATCAGGATTTGTGTTTTCCGCCAGTGAGTTGCCGGGCCATTATCCGATTATGCAACACTGTGAAATGAGTTTTTTACCATCCGCACCGCGCAGATTGTTTTTTTATTGTCATATTGAACCTGAGTATGGCGGCGAAACACCTGTTTGTGATTTCAGAAAAGTATATCAGGATTTAGATCCGAAGATCAGAGAAGAATTTGAGCGAAAAGGAGTAAAGCATATTCGTAATTATTCGTCACCGGAAGATAAAAGCCGAAGTGGCTTTCAGTTGAAGAGTTGGCTGGATATGTTTCATACTACCGATAAAGCTATTATAGAAAAGAAATGTGCAGAAAACGATATTATCTGTGAGTGGAAAGAAAATGATGGGTTGCGGCTGACAAACAAAAGCGATGCGGTAAAAGTGCATCCTAAAACAGGAGAGAAAGTCTGGTTTAATCATACTCAGGTTTTTCATGTGAGTGCAGCAGCAGCAGAGTATCATAAGATTCATAAGCGACAAAAACGCTGGGAAACTTTTAAATACAGTATGTTGCTCGAATTGATGACGTGGTATAAAAAACTAACTAAAAATCCGAATGATCAGAGTATGCATGTTACATTCGGCGACGATTCACCTATACCGGATGATTATGTTGAACACATTGAAGATGTGATTTGGAAAAATATGGTAATACAACCCTGGAAGAAAGGTGATATTATCTGTATAGATAATTTTTCTACATCGCATGGCAGGTTGCCCTATTACGGACCAAGAGAAATCATGGTGTGCTGGACATCGTAACTGAAATTCTTTTATATGCCCTCCTTAGATCAGGTACAAATAAACGCCGGAAATGACGGTTTGATACTGCTGAAAATATGTCTTGCCTTTATTCTTTTTTCTTTAGCAATTGATATAAAAAAAGAAGACTTCAAAACACTTTATACCAATCCGAAGTCAGTTATTATTGGATGTATTTCACAGATAATAGTATTGCCCTTATTTACATTTTTGCTGATTTTAGCTGTAAAACCACCGGCATCCATTGCGATGGGCATGATGATGGTAGCTGCATGTCCTTGCGGAAATATGTCAACGTATGTATCTTATTTAGCAAAGGGATTTATACCATTATCCATTACCATTACAGCTATTTCCACTTTAAGTGCGAGTATTACTACACCGTTTAATTTTTATTTGTACGCATCACATTATACACCTACACAAGCATTATTACAGGAGATTCATATTTCTTTCTGGTATTTATTAGGTTCTATTCTCTTATTGCTGGTGTTGCCTTTATTTTCAGGAATTTTACTGAAACAATATTTTCCGGTAATTATTGAGAAAATCAATAAACCTGTAAAGACAATGGCATTATTGTTTTTCATAATTTTTCTTATAGGTGCATTTATTGCAAACAGAAATGTTTTTATTGAGTATTTACCTCAAATTTTCTGGGTTGTTTTTTTACAGAACACACTTGCATTCTTAATCGGATATTTATTTCCAAGATTATTTAAGTTACCTGAAACGCATTGCAGAAGTATTTCAATAGAAACAGGTATCCACAATTCAGGATTGGGTTTGATATTGGTGATGACTTTTTTTAAAGGTAATGGAGGAATGGCTTTAATTGCGGCATGGTGGGGAATCTGGCATATTATTGCCGGAATTTCACTGGCATATTTTTGGAATAAAACAACTAAGCAGGAGCCTTCTTAGGAACAGGCGGTTTTAATTTCACGGGATTTTTTTTCAAAACGGTTACCGGAGTTTTTTCTTTATCTGCTAAAATAAATAATGCAATATAGTAAAATGGCATTAAGGGTATTTTATAGCGTACTAATGATCCAAAATTAAAACTGGTAAATCCTACGGAGAAGGCAAAAATTACTGAAAAAACCAAACAAAACTGCACCTCCGGATTTCCTATAATTAATTTTGCAAAACGGGTAAAGCCACACTTATATAATAAACGTATCGTAAAAAACAAAGAAATCAATCCTTCCAGTGCCGCAGGAATCAAAATAGGCTTCTTTGCTTCCCATAAATATGGCCTGAACAATGCAACATTTACAGCCTTTGGGAATACCTTTAACATCCCTAATGGTGTATAACTAACATCTCCTAAAGAATAAGCAGAACCTCCTGTTGCCTGCGAAGAGAGATAAATCCAATTTTGAGTATCTTTTGCAGTCCTTACCAGATTATCAAATGCATACCGTTCAGAATATTGCGCAATCTTAATAAATATTACCACCCCCATTGTTACAGATATTATAAATAAGAATGGACTCATTAAAGATTTTACAAATTGATTTTTAAGGGTTTCTTTATATCGGAAGATTATCCAAAATGAATATGCCGGCATGAAAGATAATACAATATAAACCTTTATAACCTTTAAGAGCCAAAAGCAAATTGCTATTACAAGAATTCTTCTTAAAATTTTAGTTTTTTCAAAAAATAATTTATAGACATGATATGTAAGTGCGCCTAATGCGCCTAAACAGATTGGGTCCTTTAAAATGCCTGTGCCCCAAAAACAAACGGATGGTAGAAATAAGCAAGCAATGGCAAATTCTTTTGAAAGGTGAGGATAAATTTTGCAGAAAAGTAAAAAAATTTTCCAGCACCCATAAAAACAGAAAATACTAAATGCAAAAGAAATTAAAATATAGGTGTTAAAAAGCAAATAACTAAAGACCACACTTATCCATATTGTCAAATTAGAACTTGGATTAAAAAAGAACCCCGAGTCTTCACCTAGATAATAGATAGCAGTGAACACATTGTGTTTTAAATAAAATGCAATCTTAAAAAATGCAATCTTATCTTCAGAAAATACTTTGCGTAATCCTTGTGTATAAGCAAAATAGGTGAATGTGTCGCCACCATTATAATAGTATTGATAAACACATGCCATTATAATAGCAGACAGCAGCCGAAGCATCAATGCAGAAACAAAATATTTGTGATATAGAACAGACTTTTTCCCAGCAACATATTTTTTAGAAATAAAATAGATTATAAAAATAAAAACAGGACCTAATAATAAATCATTAAGAAATAAAATCTGATGCAAATCATGATGTGTAAACCATTTTTCCATAGACTAAAAAATGCATACATTTATAAGACAAAAAATCTATATGCATAAATATAAGTATTTATTAATGTTTTTTAGCGGCATTGTAATGCTTTTAGTGTTATTATTTTTTCCAATTAGTTTCGACAATAATGATGATCAGGCGATGTATTTTATAAGTTCCGGAGTTTTGTCGGGCGAACCATCCCTGAATATTATGCATACAAATTTAATAATTGGTGGGTTATTAAAAAAAATATTCTTGACCTCAACTCAAATAAACTGGTATACCATATACCTGCAGTTTATTCAATGTTTGGCATTATTTGCCATTTGTCTTGTGTTTATTTATGACACCAAACTCGACATCCTATCATACTGTCTGCTATTGACTTTTTTGATATTTGGATTCTCTGCATTGTGTATTGTAAAAGTACAATACACCATTGTTGCGTTATTGTCCTGCGCTGCTGCATTATTTTGTATTCTAAGCAATCTGCCAACGAGATATAAATTTTTTATCTCTTTGATTTTTATTACATTAACAATTCTTATAAGGAAAGATTGTTTTTACATATTTATTGCATTTAATTCAGCTGTTCTTCTGTTTAGATGGATGAGAAATGAAATAGAAAAGTCGTATTTAGTGTTACTCACCTTGTCTGTTATTCTGTTTTTCCTTTTAACCAATATTAATGATAATAACGCAGTTTATAAAGAAACAAATACATATAAATATCTTATAGCTTTAGATGATATTACGGATAAACCTGTTAAGTATACAGCTATTGATTTAGAAAAATTTCACTTCACAGAAGATGACATAACTTTGATGAAAGCAAGATATCCGGCAGCAAATAGTTATTCTCAGGGGAATAATATTATTCACTTGTCTCAAAAAATAAAGACAGTAAGAACAGGAGAGCAGCTATTGAAAGAAATAAAAAAATTTATTTTAGATGAACGTTATATGATACTGGTTTATTTAATATCGATAATTGTTCTTTCTTTCTTTGCACCAAAATCATATCCGTTGATGCTATTAAATGGGTTTGTTTTTCTTACATTAATCTTCTATTTAGCATATACTTCCAGAATTCCACACCGCGTTACTTTTCCAATATTAATTTATGTTTCAATACTGAATCTATATTACTTTACAAAATCAGAAATCAGATATAAAAATAAATTGCTTGTATTGTTTCTTTTTGCAATACTTGGTGTCTATAAATTTTATTGTACTTGTAAATTAATAGATATGCATAAAGAAAACCATACAATATTTTCATTATGCCGGAATGAGATAAATAAACATTCAGATTATTTGTTTATTTCGTTACACGATGGTTTTCCCACTGAATATATGAATGCATGGCAAGAACCAAAAGACTTATTTCCTGGAAACAATTTAATTATGACTGGCTGGAATGTTTGGGCACCGGATTTTAAGAATGTTTTACATCGGCATCAGCTTAACAACATCACTACAGACTTAAAAAATAAAAAGAGTGTATATTTTCTTACAGATTCAGAATCGTATCAACAGGCATTTATTAATGTAATGAAGCAACGTTATAACTTAATATGTCATTTTGAAAAAGCACAAGAAGACTTTAAAGTACTCCGCCCAAAGAAACTAATTTTTGATAATTAAGATAATACAGCTTGATATATCGCTGCGTATTTTTCTACGCCACTTTCTAATGAAAAGTAATCTTTTGCACCTTCCATAATTTTTGGGGCATCAAATTCAGATGACATTTTATCAATGGCATTTTGGTAAGAAGAAACAGAAAAATCGTTGATTATAATTCCACTATCATAATCATTTATGATTTTATCGGTATCGCCCACATTTGTGTTGCAAATAACAGGAATACCCATAGCCATGATTTCACCTTGTTTTGTTGGCGAAGATGCCTTCTTTGAATATGAAGGCAAAATAAAAAAGATAGAATAATTGCTGATAGAAATTAAATAAGGAATTTCCTCTCTTGCGCCGGGACGAATAATGACAGAATCTCTGATGTTGTATTTTTCAGCAGTTTGTAAGATGCGTTCGTGTTCATCTTTAGTAACAAATAAAAATTTTGCATGTTTATTTTTTTGTTTTAAAACACTGAAAAATCCCATCATTTCATCTAACATATACCATGTTCCTATTGAGCCTAAATACAACACAATGAAATCGTCTTTTACGATTTTTAGTTCATCTTTATATGATTGGATTTTGTCAGCCGTTAGTTTATTCTTATCGAATAAATTCAAGTCAACACAACATGGAATAACTTCAATTTTTACAAAACTTTTGTTAATGTTTTTCCATGAAAGTATTTCATTTTTTGCATTGTTTGTTAAACTGATAGTATAATCAGCCTCCTCTAAAAATTGTTTTTCTTTTCTCTTAAAGTAATTATATACAGATTTATAAACGGGATTCTTTAAATTCCACAATTTACCATCTACACGTTCATCCGCCCACAATCCGCGCATATCGAACACAAACTTGAGTTTAAATTTTTTCTTTAATTGGAGCCCAACCAGCGCAGCAATATAACTTCTGCAATGTACAATCGAAAAATTATATTTTTTGTGTAACTGAATTGCAAGTTCTTTAATACGAATTACGTCGTAAATAGTAGATAATACAGGCGGTTTCTTGGTATAAGAAATAGGCTGCCATGTAATATTATTTTTATCTAAAATGGATTGTATTTTATTCTTGTGTTGAACATAGTTTTCTTCTTTTTCACAGCTTACTAAAGTGAATGCGTATCCTTTTTTTGTCAATCCGATTAAATATGGAATAACCTGCGATTGGCCTAACGGATCAGTCATGCCATCATAAGAAATATATAAAACAGGAATTGCCATTTATGCGTTTTTATGATGCGTATATTTTTTTGTGCACATAGAATGTTTAAAATACTTATGTGCATTTTGATTTTACACTAAGACATTTCTTCTAACCACCAATGCAAAATAATAATCGTCCACAACCTGCCATACAAATAATCTTCACCTGCCAGAAAACGATCTTTTAAATCCTGCACGTATAAATTTGTTAAGATGTCGTATTTGTTTATAATTGTACTATTCAGATATTTGTCAAACAGAAAATTAAATCTGCCTTTTAACCAATGAGGTAATGGTATGGCAAAACCCCATTTAGGGCGGTCAAAAAACTCTCTTGGCAAATAATCAAATAAAATTTCTTTCAGAATGTACTTGGAAATTCCTTTGTGAAAACGCAGGTCAGCATCAATATTTATTGCATATTCCACTACACGATGATCTAAATAAGGTACACGGCTTTCCAGAGAATGTTTCATACTTGCACGGTCAACTTTAACCAGTAAATCATCTTTTAAATAGTAATTAATATCCCAAAAAGATTGTTTGCCTTTAGGATTTAATTCACGTTTTTCTGTAATAACTTCTTTATTTATCCTGTCAAAATTAAACTCTTCATCCAGCAATAAATGTTTCAGATCTTGTTCAGAATGAAAGTATTGTTCTTGAGAGAAAATATGACTGCGAATATGTTCTAATGAAGGATAATCCAGCAATAAACCGCCACGTTTATAAGTAAGATTTGCATACTGAGTAGCCCAGTAAACCGGCTTTCGAAATGCTTGAATAAAAGGATTTGCCAACCGTGAAGCCCAGTTATACATACCATATCCGAGAAATAATTCGTCGGCACCATCACCGGAAAGAGTAACGGTAACATGTTGCCGTGCCAGTTTTGATACAATCATGGTTGGGTATGCCGAGGCATCCGCAAAAGGCTCGTCATAATGGAAAATAATATCGGACAGAATTTCTTCCACTTCATCTTCTGTCAATCTGAAAGCATAATGATCAGTATTAAGATGTTTTGCTACTTTCAGTGCATATTCAGATTCATCATATTTCTTACTGTCATAACCAATACTGAATGTTTTTATTTTGTCTTTCTTTAGAGTAGAGGCGATGGCAGTTACTAAACTCGAATCAATTCCGCCACTTAAAAAGCTGCCAACCGGAACATCACTTATCAGTTGTTTTTCAACAGAATCAATTAACAATTCTTTCAGTTCTTTTTTTGTAGATGTAATATCCTTTTTAGTTGTTGATTGAACGGCATCCTGTAGTTTCCAGTATGTTTTTACAGGCAGCTTAAATTCATTGTTTACATCTTTTATTGAAAAAACAGCATACGAAGCTGTCGGGAATTTAAAAACGTGTTTGTAAATAGTATTCGGTTCGGAAATAAAACCTAAATGTAAAAACTCAGGTATTGATGTGTAATTTATTTCTTTATTAAAACCGGGCAATGCTCTAAGCATCTTTATTTCAGAAGAAAAAGCAAGTTGCGTGCCGTCATAAAAATAGAATAAAGGTTTTATACCAATTCTGTCTCTGCAGATAATTACTCTTTGTTCTTGAATATCATAAATAATAAAGGCAAACATGCCATTTAATAACTCAAAAGATTTGGTGCCGATTTTTATAAATGCTTCTAAAATAACTTCTGTATCGCCCGTCGTTCGGGTTTGCAGCTGAAGCTGTTCTTTTATTTCTTTAAAATTATACAACTCGCCGTTATATACCATAACGTATCTCCCGCAATTAGAAAAGAAAGGTTGATTAGATGCCGGAGACAAATCAATAATGGATAAACGTTTGTGACCGAGGTATAAGGTTTGATTTTCATTTTCGTAATATCCTTCAGCATCCGGTCCACGATGATTCATCGCATTGGTTGCCTTAATAAAATCTTCTTTACTAAGTTTGTTTTTGTTAGAAATATATCCTGAAATTCCACACATAAATTACCCGAATGATGCTAAAATATTTCGTTTTAAAAGAGTTTTCATGATACCAAAAAATCGTCTGTCAAAAATTGCAAGAGGATTGTAGCTTATTGCCCTTAATAAATATTGTATAGAAGCTTTGTTTATTTTAGCAATGGCTAAGTGTAATGAAACATATAATAAACTGTTGGAAATAAATTTATTTTTCTTATTCCCGTAAATTTTTTTTACTACTTTATCTGCGAAAGCATATTGTATCAGTAAGTCTTTTCTGGTAACCAAAGGTTCCTGTTTTATGTTATAAATTACACTGCGTTCTTCATGTGAATGTAAGGAGCAGGTAACAATCTTTGGCGTATGAATTTTAAATCTGGCCGCTAAACGCATCCATAATTCATAATCTTCAGAACCGGATAAATCCCTGTCTCCGTTAAATTGATACCGAACCGCAATTTCTTTCTTCAACAGAATACCACTGCAGCCCATGTAATTTCCGTGTATCATCTTTTCGTTGATATTATCAGGCATGGCTGCTACCTGCAGCACTTTTTTGTGAGAATCCACCACGTCAAAATCAAAACGAATAACTTCAGGATATTTGTTAGCCTTTATATATTTTACAGCCTTTTCCAGATGAGTTGGGTATAAGAAATCATCAGAATCCAATAAAGTCACATAATCACCTTTCGCCAAATTAAAACCTGTATTGCGGGCAACGGCACGTTCTTCATTTTTCTTTTTGTAATATACTACTTTAGGATTGTTAATGGATTTTACGATTTCTTCTGTATTGTCTGTGCTTCCATCGTCTACCACTATAATTTCGTAATTTTTATACGTTTGCAAAAAAGTAGACTCAAGCGTCTCTTTAATCATGTGTGCTCGGTTATATGCAGGAATTACAATAGAAAAGAAGAGTTCTTTCTCCATTTATGTTGTGTAAATAATTTCTAAATTCTTAATCATCAAAGGTAGTGAAAAATATGTTTCTAAATCGTGTTTTCCATTTTGAACCAGAGTGTTGCTAAGCTCTTTGTCTTCTAGCAGTTTGATTAAGGATTCATAAATTTGCCCGGAAGAATGATAATCCACTACCAGCGCATTTTTTTTATCCTGAATAAAATCGGAGGCAATTCCGGAAAGCGTAAAAATACTCGGAATACCTACCGCCAGCGCTTCCACATAAATTTGCCCGAACGCTTCAATTTCCTTGTCTATTGGTACATGCACAAAGACATCAAATAACTTGAACAATGCGGCATTATCCTGCTCAAATAAAATTTCACAATAAGATGTTGATGGAAGCTCACTCAGCAATTGTTTAATTTCTTTTGTGTACTCACCTTTTGCATTGGATAAAATCAATAATGCATTCGGATACATTTCCAACAATTTTTTAAATGCCGGTATAATGTATTGCACACCTTTCCAATGTGTATAGCGAGACACTACACCAATAACAGGACTTCTGTTTTCAGGATTGTATTTTGATTTCACTGTTTTAATTCTCTCTTCAGAGATGTTGTAAAATAAGTTTAAATCAAAACCATGATGCATTAGAATAATCTTTTCAGGATTTACTCCTTCTTTTTGAATTAAAATCTGCTTCACGTTTTCGCTGATGGCAATTATTTTTGTTGACAGCGCATCTATTAGTCTGTCATATTTTACACCGCCCGGTGCATAAGTATGATGGTAAGTAGAATAATGTCGTGTGTAGATTCTTTTTTTTACCCCTGCTAATTTTGCTGCGATTAAGCCAATCAGTCCGCCTTCAAAGATATGACAATGGACAACACCTGGTTTTATTTTTTTTAAAATCTTGTATGTTTGAAAAATAGCAGCGGGTAATTCTTTTTTACCCGAATAGTTTACCAAATGAAATTCAATATTTCGTTCTTTGCAAAATTGTTCTAAGACAGATTCTTTTTCTACACCGATTGAAATAAAAGATAACTCAAATTTTTCTTTATCAAAATGATCGATAATCCATTCGAAAGCAAGGGCCTTGTTTATTTGATATAATATAAGTGTAACTTTTGTTTTCAATTTTTTGTTTTTGTATACCCTTCAAAAATAGAAGTTGCCAATAAAACATTTACCATTTTACCATAAAAACCATCTATCCATTTACTATTTGGCAACACAGATAAAAAGCCAATCCATATTTTTTTTGTTGCAGTTAAAAATAGGAGAATAATTTTTTTAATACCTAAATAGTGCAGTTCCAGCTCTTTGTTCCCTCGTAATACTGCATGTTTGCGTGTCTCACCGCCTCGGCGTTTTCTTTCTAACCATTTACTGAGTTCATGCCTGTCGGTTTCATTGTGATAGATAATATCTTTCGGCCACACATAAAATTTAATTCCTTTCTTATGCATCCGTTCAGCAAAATCATAATCCTCATAACCGGCATGAGGAAAGGTTTCGTCATAACCGTTAACACTATTAAAAACTTCTTTGTTTATACCTAAGAATTGACTTGTCACCCCAATATTTTCAAATAGCTCATCATCTTTCCATGGTTGATTTTTATTCCACCCTTTTAGCGATGTGAATCCATGGTTGTCTAAATACCGTCCGAATTTTGTTTGTTTAAGCTGAACTAACAATTCAGGTGTATAAATCCAGTTAATATTTATAGTGGAGCTTGTGTTCTGATAAATATATTCTACCACTTTCTTTACGGCATTTTCGTTAATCAGCATATCGTCATCCATAAATATCAAGATGTCAGAAATGGCATTGGCTGCTCCTAAATTTCGTGCCGATGCCACACCACTTTTGGGATTTTTGATTATACGGATTTTTGATTTCCATTCTTCAGGCAAATTAATATCGTTATCACCGTCATTTACTATAATTATTTCTGCGTTGATAATTGCAATTGCTTTTATAGCATACCGCAACGAATTCAACAAGATCGCTTCTCTGTTTTTGGTCGGTATAATAATGCTTGCATCCATAAAACTAATAGCGCTTGTTTAATATTTTTTTCAACCAAACGGGTACCAGCGAAATTCTTCTTTTTAGTTTATTTAACTCAGCAACATCTTGCGCTGATAAAAACTGAGGCTCAATATTTTGTGTAAATTTTTTTGCTGTTTCCAGATCGTCATCTGCATATTTTAACCGGGCATTCAGCAACCAGAAATAGTGTATAATTTTTTGTAATAATTCTTTATTCGCTATATTCTGATATTGTAAGCTTTCTAAGTATTCAACATTAAAATTATTTTCAAAAATGAGGGCCTCTTTTAAATTATTTTGTTTAGCCATTGTATAATAAACATTCAATCCTTCATTATCAAATTTAGTTTGATAATTAAATGTTTTCGAATCTTCGTGTAGGCGAAAATTTACAAATACGTCATCAACTTTCAAGACATTATTTTGTCCGAAATGTAACAAAAAACGAATCCACCATTCTCTGTCCATTACATAATGAAGGGTTTCATTTAAAAAGCCCATTTTTTTTACAGCAGACATTTTAAAGAATGTTTCCGGCTGGTCTATGCGTGCCCAGCCAATTGTTTTTTCCAAATCAGCATATACATCAGCACCTGGATTGCAAACCTTGAACTTCCCTGATTTCCAAACATCACTTCTGCCACTTACCACTAATATATTTTCGTTTTCAAAATAATCAACCACTTTTTGCAGTGTATTCGCGTTATACCAATCATCGCTGTTTATCCAGTTTACAATCTCGCCACTTGCCATTTTTAATCCTTTATTAATAGCATGGCTTTGTCCATTGTCCTTTTCCGACACCCAATATGTTAAGTGTTTTTCATATTTTTTTATAATTTCCAGAGAGTTATCTGTACTGCCACCATCTATTACCAAGTACTCCAAATCAGGATAATTTTGCGATAAAACACTATCAATAGTCTGTTCCAGGTAGTTTCCCTGATTAAAAGAAGGCGTAATGATGGAAATCTTCTTCATTGCTGAGGCTCAAAAGTACTAAAATAAGCTGTTTGTATTAATAAGTATTTGGTTTTTATTGTGTTGAGATATTATGGAACAAATTTTTATCTTTGTCTCTAGCAAAAAATGGAATTATCTCCAACAAATACAACACCAAAATGCTTGTTTTGTGAGCAAGTAGGACACAAAAGCACACCTTTTGAAGACACAGTTTTCAATAATAAGACATTTCAATACATAGAATGTACCAATTGTGGATTGGTATATGTAAATCCTTTGCCAAATGCAGATGACCTGAATAAAATGTATCCTGTTGAATATCAAGGTGCTTTGGTCACAGAATCTATAGGTTGGTACAAAGATTTACTTTCAACTATTAAGTCAAAAGGAAATTTTAAGACTTTATTGGATTATGGATGCGGAGGCGGCAGGTTTGTCATAGAGGCAATGGAAGCCGGCTATGAGGTGAGTGGCACGGAATATAATCCTGATTTGGTCAAAAACCTTGGTGAAGCTATACCTGGTGCAAAATTTTTAACTATAGATGATTTTTTTAAAACAGATGCAAAATATGATATTATTTTTCTGAGTAATGTGCTGGAACATTTAACAAATCCTAAAGAAATTATGCTCTTGCTGAAAACAAGATTAAACACTAATGGAATTTTTGTGCTCGAGGGGCCGGTAGAAAATAATTTTAATCTTACTAAATATGCACGTAAATCTATTTTTTGGATACGTAAAAATTTATTCAATAAGAAAGCATCGCATACACCAACACATGTGTTGTATGCCAACAGAAAAAATCAGGAAGATTTTCTGAAAAGCATAGGATTAGAGACATTATATTATAAAATTGATGAAAGCCACTGGCCGTTTCCATCTAATTACAAAGATTGCGACACAATGATGAAAAAGATGATGTTTCTGATTGCAGATACATCAGTAAAAATTGGTAAAAAGTTCTCTTTCTGGGGAAATAATTTTGTATACATAGGAAAAGTAAAATGATAAACATAGCAATAATTGGGTACGGATATTGGGGTCCGAATTTGGTGAGAAATTTTTCTTCTACGGCTGATTGTAATCTGCATACAGTTGTAGATTTCAGAGCTGAAAGATTAGCGATAGTTAAGCGTAATCATCCAGCTGTAAATATATCTAACAACACAGAAGATGTTTTTAATAACAATGAAATTGATGCCGTTGTCATAGCAACTCCGGTTTTTACTCATTTTGAACTGGCTAAAAAAGCATTGGAAAACGGTAAACATGTATTGTTGGAAAAACCTATGACAGGGTCAGTGGCTGAAGCAGAAGAATTAATTGAACTTGCAGGTAAATACAAAAAAACATTGATGGTTGATCATACATTTTTATATACCGGTGCGGTACAAAAAATGAAAAGCATGATAGATGCCGGTGAAATAGGAAATGTAAAATATTTTGATTCTACACGTATCAACTTAGGATTATTTCAACCAGATGTTAATGTGCTTTGGGATTTAGCACCACATGATATTTCAATTTTAAACTATCTGAAAAATGAAAAGCCATATAGCGTTCAGGCAACCGGCATATCACATACAAATAATGGAATTGAAAATATCGCTTATCTGACTGTAAATTATTCATCTGATTTTATTGCACATTTCAATTGCTCGTGGACATCACCGGTGAAAATAAGGTTACTGTTGCTGGGTGGAGATAAAAAGATGGTTGTTTTTAATGATTTGGAGCCAACAGAAAAAATAAAAATTTATGATACGGGCTATAGTCATAAAACTGATGAAGAAAGAAATAAAATCTTGGTGGATTATCGTGCCGGAGATATTTATATTCCGAAAGTAGAAGCAAAAGAAGCATTGGCAGGAATGGCAGCAGATTTTGTTTCAGCAATTATCAATAATACAACACCAATATCTGATTTTCAATCCGGATTAGATGTAATAAAAATACTGGAAGCATCACAGCAATCTATAAAAAATAATGGCAAGGAAATTATAATTTAAATGGAGAAGATAACTGTAAATAACCCCAAACAATCACTAAACAATGTTAACGTTGGAGAGAATGTGCGAATATTTGATTTTGTAAATGCTTATGGTTGCTCTATTGATGATAATTCAAAAGTAGGAGCATTTGTAGAAATACAAAAAGGCGTTACAATAGGTAAAAACTGTAAAATATCATCCCACTCATTTCTTTGTGAAGGGGTACACATAGAAGACAATTGTTTTATTGGTCATGGTGTAATGTTTACGAATGATTTATTTCCACGCTCCACCAATGCCGATGGTTCACAACAAACAGATACGGACTGGGAAACAATAGAAACTTTTGTGAAGAAAGGAGCTTCTATTGGCAGTAATGCAACTATATTATGTGGTATTACTATTGGTGAAAATGCATTAGTTGGTGCAGGTGCTGTGGTGACTAAGGATGTGCCGGCAAATACGGTGGTGGCAGGAAATCCGGCAAAGGCTATAAAAATTATTGAATTATAATTATGGAGAAAATATTTTGTTTAGACTTAAAAGAACAACATCAGCAAATAAAAGCAGAAGTTTTTATGGCATTTGAGAAGGTGTATGAAAAAACAGCTTTTTCAGGAGGATATTTTGTAGAAGAGTTTGAAAAAGAATTTGCAAAATATACTGATACGAGCTATGCATTAGGAGTAAGCAATGGAACTACTGCGTTGCACTTAGCTATGCTGGCTTTGGGTATTGGAGCAGGAGATGAAGTAATCATTCCTGCAAACACATTTATTGCAACGGCCTGGGGTATTTCTCATGCGGGCGCAACACCTGTATTTGTTGATTGTACAGCAGATAGTTGGGAAATTGATGCATCTAAGATTGAAGAGAAAATTACCACTAAAACCAAAGCAATAATTGGCGTGCATTTATATGGGCAGCCTTTTGATATTGATGCCGTAAAAGCAATTTGTGATAAACATAATTTATTTTTGGTAGAAGATGCGGCACAAGCCCAGGGAGCACGTTATAAAGGGAAAAATATTGGAGGTTTTGGCGAAATGGCTTGTTTTAGTTTTTATCCGGGAAAAAATCTGGGTGCTTGTGGCGAAGCAGGTGGCATTACAACTAACAATGAGGCATATGTAAAACATATTCAAAGTTTGAGAAATCATGGAATGGCGGTTCGTTATTACCATGATGAAGTTGGTTATAACTATAGAATGGGTGGACTGGAAGCAGCTTCACTCACTGTAAAATTAAGATATTTGGAAGGTTGGAATAACAGACGCCGGGCTGTAGCAAAAAGATATCTTTCAGAAATTAACAATGAAAAAATTAAGATGCAAAAACAACCCGATTTTGCAGATTCAGTATTTCACTTATTTGTAGTAACCACGGAAGATAAAAATGGATTTTGCCAGTATTTGACAGACAATAATATTATTCCGGCATTTCACTATCCGGTTCCATGTCATTTACAAAAAGCATATGCCAATTTAGGATATAAAACAGGTGATTTTCCGAACTCAGAATATTTGGCAGCACACTGCATTAGTTTACCAATGTATGCTGAGTTAAAGGATGAACAGATTAACCATGTAATACAGGCGGTCAATAAATACTAATTATGGAAAATATACTTGCTTACGATACCGACATTGGAGAAAATGTTGTGATACACGAGACCGCAATCATTAAATGTGATAAACTGCTTATCGGAGATAATGTTGTCATAGATGAACGAACTAAAATAATCTGTCCGAACGGGCATGTCTATATCGGTGATAATACCTATATCGGAAATGATGTTACCATTGCGCTGAAATCATTTGAAATCGGTGAATATACCAAGCTGCACAACCATTGCCTGCTGAATGGAAAGTCCTCTGTTAAAATCGGACACAATTGCTGGATCGGGCAAAATTGCAACCTGAACGGAGAGGCGGATCTGCTTATCGGAAATAATGTGGGCATAGGTACTTATTCCAGTGTTTGGACACATGGTTATTTTGGTGAACTGATAGAAGGCTGTTCCATCTTCAGCATTAAACCAACCACGATTGAAGACGATGTTTGGCTCGTCGGTTCCTATAATACGATATTTCCGGGTGTCACCATAAAAAAGAAGACGGTGTTGTTTGGAACCTCTGTCATCACGAAATCAACGGAAGAAAATAATGTGTACAGCGGCAATCCGGCTCAAAATATTACGTCAAAGGTTGGTGTACCCTATCATGATGTATCCGTATCTGAAAAGATAGAAATCATCAGAAATACGCTCTTGCAGAATTTACCCGATGCCACGGCAGACAGTGATGAAAAGATAAGGGTAAAAGGAGTCGGGGAGATTTATTTTCTGCCTTCTTCCATACCTGTAATAAGCGCAGATGCGGTTTGCTTTTTTGAAAGGGTGGAAGACTGGAAGGTTGCGAATAATATCAGCCTTTTCTGTCTCCGTTCCAAATTCTACGCTAAGCAGAAAACGCCACTGGAGATAATGGTGAGGAAAATATTGAATCCGGTAACAGCCCGGTTTATACCTTTAAACAATAACTTATGAATAAAGGTATTTCGATAATTATTCCATTATTTAACGAAGCAGACGGAATTTCGGTGTTGGTGCAGACATTAAATGATTTCTTTAAAGAAAACAATAAGATTTCTACAGAGATTATATTTGTCAACGGTGGATTGGAAGGTAATTCATTTAAACTTCAATAATATAAGTACATAGATTATTATCATACGATGAGAAATAAATTAAATAATATTGCACAATATGCTCTTACATTTGATGTTGATTGGGCTCCAGATTACGCAATTGATTTTGTTACTCAATACCTTATCGAAAAAAAAGTTAAATCAACTTGGTTTATTACTCATTTATCTCCGGCAATTGAAAGACTTAAATTATATCCTGAGTTATTTGAATTAGGGTTACATCCAAATTTTTTGCCTAACTCCTCTCATGGCAAAACAGAAGAAGAAGTTATGGCCACTTTATTAGATATGGTTAAGGGGGCAAAAGTATTAAGGGCACATTGCTTAGTCCAATCATCTAGATTACTTGGAATGATGGTGCGTAAATTTGGGATCGAAGTAGATTGTAGTTTGTTTTTGCCAAAATCATCTAATATTGAACCTCATATAATAAATTACGATGAAAATGTTGCACTTGTAAGAATCCCATATTTTTGGGAAGATGACGAAGAATGTTATGACCCGAAACAATCATGGGATTTCCAACATTCCAAATATCATGTATCCGGTTTAAAAATATTTAATTTCCATCCTACCTATATATATCTTAACTGCAGTGACATGAAAGGCTACGAAGAGGTTAAACAATTTGGTTACTTAGCAGATATTGAAGAAGAAACAATACAAAAATACATAAACCCAAACAATGGCGTAAGAAATATTTTTGAAGGCTATGTAGATTTTATAAGTAAAGGAAAGCAAATTCAAATGAATATGACTGAAATTTCTAAAGAATATTTAAAATATGAATACTTTAATTTCAAATAAAGCAATAGTGTCAAACAATGTTATCATAGGTAATGGTACACAGATTGGAGACAAAGTAGTGTTGCATGAAAACGTAATTATTGGCAGAAATTGTATTCTTGAAGAATGTGATATTGGCGAGGGAACAATTATCGAAGACAATTGCATAATTGGATACGGTAATGCTACAGGCTTTGTTTCTCGTGTTTCTACAGTAGGAGATTTAGCGCCATTAGAAATTGGAAAGAATTGTTTAATTCGTGAAGGTTGTACAATCTATAAAGGATCCGTTTTTGGTGAAGGAGTAAAAATTCATCATAAAGTTTTAATTCGTGAAAAAACCATTATAGGTGATTATACTTCAATTGGCTCAATGTGTGACTTAGAAGGCAACCTAAGAATCGGTCACAACTGTTCAATACATTCAAATGTACATCTTTGCTTTGATACAACAATTGGTGATTATGTTTTTATTGCTCCATTTACTGTCACAACAAATGGGAACCCAATGGGATATAAGCGACCATTCTTACACGAAAAATTTGGTTATGAAAAAGGACCAATTATTGAATCGGGATGCCAAATCGCAGTACACGTAACTGTTTTACCAAGAGTAAGAGTTGGATATGAGAGTATGATAGGCGCAAACTCATTAATAGTTAAGGATGTGGAGGCATTATCTATAATGCTTGGTAGCCCAGCAAAAAAAAGAGGAATTGTGGAAGAGTTATATAGACTTCCAATTGAAATAAGAAACCAATTAGGACATAAATAAGGAATAAAAATGAATAAAAATTTCAGTATAATAATTCCATTTTTCAATGAAGAGAATAATATTCCTAACCTTATTGATTCATTGGATTCCTTTTTCAAGAGAAACTCACTTATAAATTGTGAAGTTATTTTTGTTGATGATGGTTCTACTGACGAATCATTTAAACTATTTGAGAAATATTTTTATGATAAATCATTCGCTGGAAAGGTTATAAGGCTTTCTAAAAACTATGGATCTCATGCAGCTATAAGGGCTGGCCTATTAAATACCTCTGGAGATTATGCAATGTTTTTACCCGCAGATTTACAAGATTCACCTGAGCTTATTCTTCAACTCTCTACAAAAGCAAAAGAGGGATATGATATTGTACTCGCGTCAAGAAACAACACTGCAACTGGAATTTTTGAGAAAGCATTTACACATATTTATGCAGCTTTAATGCGTAAATGTGTAAATAAAGATTACCCATTACATGGGTTTGATGTGGTCTTCTTTAATAGAAAAGTAATAGACAAATTAAATAAAAATATTGAATCCAACTCCAATATCTTTTTGCAGATACTGGAAATGGGCTTCAAGCAGTCTTCAATTGATTATGATAAGCAGGAACGTAAAATTGGTAAATCCAAATGGACCATTGGCAAAAAAATAAAGATGCTGATTGACTCATTTGTCGCTTTTTCTTACGCACCTATTCGTTTTGTTTCATTTGTTGGAATCCTATTTTTCATGATTGGCATCTTATGGACAGTATATATTGTTTCAAGAAAACTGATTTATGATGATATAGCCACAGGTTGGCCAATGTTGACCTCTATTTTATTATTAGGATTTGGCATTACTAATATCGGATTAGGAATTATTGCGGAATATCTGTGGCGCACCTTAGATGCTTCACGTAAACGACCGGTGTTCATTATCGATGAAATGGTGGAATTAAATAAACTAGATGCAACGCAATAACTACGATATAATTATCATTGGTGCCGGAATTGTTGGCCTCGCCACTGCATTGCATTTATTGCAAAAAGATACAACACTGAATATTCTCATCCTTGAGAAAGAAAATGATATTGCCAGACATCAAACAGGAAATAATTCCGGAGTTATTCATTCCGGCATTTATTATAAACCCAATAGTCTTCGTGCCGTCAATTGCCTGCGCGGCTATCAAATGCTACTCGATTTTTGCGATACTGAAAATATTCCTTATGAAATTTGCGGTAAGATAATTGTCGCTACCAAAGAAGATGAGTTACAACGCCTGAAGAATATTTATCAGAGAGGAATAGAAAACGGATTGACAGGTTTAGAATTATTAGATGAGAAAGCAATTAAAAACATAGAACCACATTGCGCAGGCATCAAAGGAATTTATGTTCCGCAAACTGGTATTATTGATTATACGGCTGTTTCTAAAAAATATGCAGAAAAAATAAAAGAACAGAATGGTACTATTTCATTATGTCAGAAAGTAATTGACATAAAAAATAACAATAATGAAATAAAAGTTACTACACAGGATAATATCTACACAACAAAACTCCTGATTAACTGTGCCGGTTTGTATTCCGATAAGATTGCAAAATTAACCGGTAATAATATTTCAGTACAAATTGTACCATTCAGGGGAGAGTATTTTACGCTGAAAAAAGAAAAGGAATATTTAGTAAAGAATTTGATTTATCCTATTCCGGATCCTGATTTCCCATTTCTTGGAGTACACTTTACAAGATTTATTCAAGGTGGTGTAGAAGCAGGACCAAATGCAGTGTTAGCCTATGCAAGAGAAGGCTATAAAAAATCAGATATTGTATGGAGTGAGTTTTTTGAATCTGTTTTTTATAAAGGATTTATAAAACTGGCATTTAAAAACTGGCGCACTGGGCTTGGCGAAATGCGTCGTTCTTACTCAAAAAAGGCATTTACGACAGCCTTACAACGTTTAATTCCCGAATTACAAATAGATGATTTAATAATTGGAGAAGCCGGTGTCCGTGCCTCCGCAATGGATAGAAATGGAAACGTTGTAGATGATTTCATAATTGAGCAACAAGGATGTATAATACATGTTTTAAATACACCCTCTCCGGCTGCAACAGCTTCTTTATCTATAGGTTTAACAATTGCTGAAATGGCATTGAAAGAACTTAAATAATCTTTATCTTTGCACCATGAACAATAAAATTACCGATGCTACTATCTTGGTAACAGGCGGAGCCGGATTTGTAGGCTCATATGTAGTGGAAGAGTTACTGTTACATCAACCAAAAAAAATTAGAATTATAGACAACCTGATTCGTGGTTCATATTACAATATGCAATCCTACATAAATAACCCGGTTGTTGAATTTATCGAGGGTGATGTAAGAGATGCTGCGTTATTAGAAAAGTGTATCAGCGGCTGCGACTATGTTTTTCATATGGCAGCTTTACGTATCAATGCCTGTGCTGCAAACCAGCAGGATGGATTTGATGTAATGTTGCATGCCACCTTTAATGTTGCAGAGTTTTGCAAAAAACACGCGATAAAAAAAGTGATTTACAGTTCAAGTGCTTCAGTATATGGATTAGCACAAAATTTTCCAACACCGGAAACAGATAATCCATATAATAACCAAACATTTTATGGTGCCGCAAAAATGTGGGGAGAACAATTGTTCCGTTCTTACAAATTTATGCATGGTTTGGATTATGTAGCATTGCGTTATTTTAACGTATACGGAGAACGTATGGATACCGACGGAAAGTACACGGAAGTAATGATTAAGTGGTTAGATTGTATTCGTGATAATAAGTCACCCGCCATATTTGGTGATGGTTCTGATACCATGGACTTTGTGCATGTAAAAGATGTGGCACATAGTAATATACTAGCTTTATTGGCAGATGTTACAGATGAAACATTTAATGTGGGTGTGCAAAGAGAAACCTCCTTAAAAGAATTATTGGAAACATTATTGAAAGTAAATAATTGTGAGTTAGAACCGGTATTCAAAGAGGCAAACTCTGTCAACCCTGTGAAAAAAAGAATTGCAGATTTAAGTAAAATAAATAAATTATTAGGATATAAACCAAGTATTACATTGGAGCAGGGATTAAAGTCATTATCAGACTGGTATTTTAATTTACAAACACAGAGATAATCAGATGATTCCAATAGCAAAACCATATTTAGACAAAGAAGATGCACAATATGCGTATGATACAATACTTACAGGTTGGGTAACACAAGGCCCGCGCGTGCAGGAATTTGAAGAAAAATTTACGAAATATGTCGGCAGTAAATATGCAGTAGCATTATCAAATTGTACTACAGCATTACATTTGGCTATGATAGTTGCAGGTGTTGGGGAAGGAGATGAAGTAATCTGTCCATCGATGAGTTATGTGGCAACGGCAAATTCGATTCGATACACAGGAGCGAAAGTTGTTTTTGCGGAGGTAAATCCTGTTACCTATAATATTGATGTGGAAGATGTAAGAAGCAGAATCACTGCAAAGACAAAAGTAATCTTAATTGTGCATCAGATTGGGATGCCTGCTGATATAGATGCTTTCAAAGATTTATGCAATGAAAAAAATCTCATTTTAATCGAGGATGCTGCCTGTGCGGCAGGTTCTGTCTACAAAGGGAATAAAATAGGAAGCCATTCAGACTTGGTTTGTTTCTCGTTTCACCCACGAAAAGTAATCACTACGGGAGATGGCGGCATGATCACTACAGGCAACGAAGCTTATAGAGATAGAATAAAATTATTACGTCAGCATGCAATGAGTGTAAATGACAGAGTTCGTCACGAATCGTCTAAAATAATTTTTGAAGACCATGTGGAGCTGGGTTATAATTATCGCATGACAGATATTCAAGCGGCTGTTGGAATCAAACAGCTGGAAAAATTAGATTTTATTATTTCTGAAAGGAGAAAAGTTGCACAAAAATATCATCAAGCGTTTAATAATATTAATACAATAAGATTACCGATAGAGCAGGATGGTTATTTCAGTAATTATCAATCCTATAGCATTTACCTAAAACCTGAATGCAGAATAAGTAGAAATGATTTAATGCAGGCAATGCTAGATAAGGGGATTTCCACCAGACGAGGTATTATGACTTCTCACCGCGAAACTGCTTATGCTGAATATAGCAAAGGTGTTTCGCTCCCGGTTTCTGAAGACGCATCTGACAGGAGTATTATTCTACCGTTGTATTATCCAATGGAGCAGAAGGATATAAATTATGTAATAGAAACCTTTACTGCATTGATAAAAAATTAAAGAATGAATGAGTTTTTAACAACCTGCTTTTTTTCTGTAATTTCTTTTGTTCTCACTTATACAATCGGGCATCTAATTATTTCATTTGTAAAAATTCCTTCAAGCAAACCATTTGTTCGGGAATTCACTAAATTAAGTACAGGTACTTTTTTTATTATTGCAGTTTATTCTATTTTTCAGACTTCAGGAATTACAATCAATATAGGTCTTATATTTTTATCTGTATTTCTGTTGGTTTATTTAAAGAAGAATGATCATTTGCATACAGTCAATGATGCAGTTCTTAAAATAATATCTTTTCAATTTTTACCTTTTTTTTTATTGCAACTTTTTGTGCTAATCTTTGCAATTGCATATCTGCTTTGGAGAATTAAAGAACCATTTAATAATCAATCTTACAACACATTTAACGACTTTTATTTTTATGAGACAGTAATAGAATATTTAAATAAAGTGGGGGTAGAGGGTAATATAACAGATTGGTATACCACTATGCCTCCGGTTCGTGATTTATATCATTTCGGAGAATTATGGTACTCGGCATTTTATACGTTACTTACAAAACAAAATTCATTTATTAGTTTCTATTTTATATTTTTTTCACATGTATTGGTAATTTATTTTTTGGGAGCATGTTCACTTATAGAAGTCTTTATTAAACCAAAATCAAAAATAACTTATATAGCAGCAATACTCATTTTCATTACTTCTGGAATATCACTTTCTTTGCCTTTTGAAACTATTTTTACTAAAGGTGATTGGTGGAACGCAGGATTATTATTCCAGCCAAAGTACTTCTTCACAGCTTTATTTGTTTTTTACTCAACCATTTTAATACGTTCAAAGAATCTGGATTATATTGTGCTAATTGGACTGGCAACTATACTTGCTTGCACAGTAGCTGCACCTGCAATATTATTGGCAATTGGGAGTTTACTTTTGTTGTATACAATAATGAAGAAGATAACTTTAAAAGAATTTATCAGGCACAGTATTCCCATTCTGGTTATCTTAATTTTTATTGGTGTATATACATTATGGATTCGTTATTTAAATAATCATGCACAACAAACGGTAAGCAAAATTGCAGACCAACCTGTTTCAATAATTTATTACATTAAAACAGCAATTAATTGCTTCGGGGGTCAGTTTATTAAAAGTATGCTTAGTTTTTTCCCGTTTTTAATTTTAATTGGATTGAGTACTGGATTTAAAATAAAGCTGACCCAAAATCAGAAAGAGATTACGTTATTGTATCTTATTATTCATGTATCATCTCTACTGGCGTATTCAATTTTTTTTAACAGAGTGGATGCGGTACAACTTTGGTCAATTGTATATTTGCCTTTTTCGGCAATTGTATGCTTTATTATTTTAGCAGGTGCTTTAACATCTGAAATAAGAATGGCAAAAATAATATCAGTTGTAATCTTCTTTTTTTGTTTAAATCAAACACACCCATATACTCGCTATGAAATCATAGATGAGTTATTTACAGCAGAATTGAAAAAAATTTACAAAGGCGGAAACATTGTGTATTTTAAATCGAAAAATGATTATAACGGGTTTTTCTCAAAAAGTGTAAATGTTGCATTCCCATACCAATACCTAAAAAAAGATTATAAAGATTATTACCCTGTGTGTTTAAGCATTTTTGAGATTCCCAGAAGTAATGAACTTATATTGTCAAAAGGAGAAGATTTGATTATCAGAAGTTCTGTATTCTACAGATATGTACAAAGTGAAATAAAAAATAACACATATGAATCAATAGAAAAAAGCCAACTCAATTTCATCAATACATTTTCTATAAAATATGCGTTTACATTTGAACATACAGTTTTGCCGGAGGCTTTACAGCCTTATGTTATAAAAAAAATTACAGATACAAAAAGAAAGATATCATTCTATTGTTTCAAAGAAATGAGTGATTAACATGATGTATATTTACATATGGACTATTAATGAAAAATGATAAAATATATTTTGAAAATTTAGATGCAATACGCTTTATTGCTGCCATGATGGTTTTTCTCGGCCATGTAATGGTTAAAACATATGCCTACTTACCTATCAATGGAACTTTTATGGAAAAGTTTTTGCTTTCAATAAGCAACGGTGGTACAGGTGTTTCTATTTTTTTTGTTTTGAGTGGTTTTCTGATTACCTATTTGCTAATTACAGAGTATGAGATTAGTGATAAGATTGATTTGAAGAAATTTTATATTCGCAGGATATTGAGAATTTGGCCACTTTATTATGGAGTTGTATTCTTTTCTTTTTTATTGTATCCTTTCCTGAAGTCATTGGTAGGGATGAATAATCCGTTAGGGTCTAATTTTATATATCATTTGTTTTTTCTGAGTAATTTTGATGTAATACATATACAACATACTTGCCCAGGAAAAGACGCAATGTCACAGAATATAACCTGGTCTGTATCTGTTGAAGAACAATTTTATTTATTTTGGCCATTAATTTTTACATTTCTTCCAAAAAGAACATGGCTGCTGTCAATTGTATCTGTAATGATAGGTTCTTTAGCATTTCGATATACAGCTACTTATACTGGTGCAGATATTTATTTTCATACATTTGCTGTATTAATTGATTTGGGGATTGGGGGCTTGTTTGCGTATATGATAAAAAAACATAATACAGTTAGAATATTTTTTGAAAACTGCTCTACCAAAACACACGCAGTCTTATTTGGTATTGTAATATTTTTATTAATGTATGGTGGAGAATATTTAAAATACAAAAATTCATTGGCATTTAACAGAGCTATCTACTCTTTCTCCTTTGCAATGGTTATTGCCGCACAAGCAGTAACAAAGACTTCATCACCGCTGAATTTAAAAAACTTATCATTTGCAAGCCATTGGGGAAAATACACTTATGGTATTTATTTACTACATCCAATAGCTATTACAATATTAGACATTTCGTTGCGTTTAGCACACATTAGTATTAACAGCTTACTACTATCTTTTATATTAAGTGTTTCTACATTTATCTTAACACTGGTTATAAGTAAGTTAAGTTATACGTATTTTGAGTCAAGATTCATTAAGTTAAAAGATAAATTTACTGTCGTTAAATCTTATCAGTAAAATTTAGGATAAATGATTATGATTTCTTTTTAAAATCACCTTGTGAAAATTGTTTCTCAATCCAGCAGTACATTAATATAAAAAAATAACGGCTACTCATTTCTTTTATTTTTAATTTTGATTCACCAAATTTTCTATTTGTCCATGAGTTTGGTACAACAGCATATGAGTAACCACGTACAATTGCTTTCAGCGGCAACTCTAATGTAAGATTAAAGTGAGGAGATAAGAATGGTTTTAACCCTTCTATTGTTTCGCGACGATATAGTTTAAAAGCATTCGTACAATCATTATATTTCATCCTGAAAATTAATCGAACAATAAAATTTGCCAACCGATTAATTCTTCTTTTTAATGTAGGATAATCAACAACTTTTCCTCCATTGCTCCAGCGTGTACCAAAAACACAATCATAACCTCCCTCAATTGCTTTTTTATAAAAAGCAATCAAGTCATTCGGATCATCTGACAAATCTGCCATCATTATTGCAACGTAATCACCGGTAAACCTTTCTAAGCCATAACGAACAGCATAACCAAAGCCATTTGGACCATTATTTGTATAATAAACTAGTGTTGGAATTACTTTTTGTAATTCTTCTAAAACCTGTAATGTATTGTCTTTAGAATTATCATTTGTCACTACAATTTCATGTTCAATTGAAGAATCCTTTAATGTGGCGTATAAAGTGCCTAAAGTTTCTGGTAAACTCTCTCCTTCGTTGTAAGCTGGTATTACGACACTCAATTTCATATTATAAAATAAGTTGATTGCAAACAGTTTCAAATTTAATTAAATCTACTATAATATTGTCATTATTTGCATATGAATCAACGCCCGTTCCTTTACATTGAAAGTAATAATAATCGACACCAAAAATAGAAGCCAAATTATAGAAACAATCCTGAGGATGTTGCTCATGAATAATGTCTATGGCTAACAAGCAATTTTTACTAAAAATCATGTTTGAAAAACCGGCACCATGTGAACCAACAATGTATTTTGCATTCTTAAAAAAATTAGCTTGTGCTCTTATATTAGGCTCCTGCAAATCAAATTTTACAAATCCTTTTTTTTGTAATAATTCAAATACTTCATTCTCATTTTCTGTTTTTCTGTATTTTGCGTTTGATCTGCTAATAAAGATTCTTTCCGGTGAAAAAATATTATTATCAAATAATTTTTCACAAAGCCAATTACTCATTTCTCTCATAACAATTTCATTATATGAAAGACCACGCGATAAAAATGTTGGGAAGATAATTTTTTCAGCTTTTGCAATTTCATAATCATGTAAATAGATGATTTCTTTAAAATTAAATAAAGAAATATACTCTTTGACAAATGAAGGAAGATTGTTATTAATGATTAATTTTAAATGATGTGCCTCATTTTTAATCACAAATAATCGTGGCATGATTTCCAATAGAAAATGATAATAGTTTTGATAGTAAGCATGATGTGCCACCACACAATCACCGGAAATATGTCTGACTTTATTCAACAAGATTTTTTTGTAAAAAGAAAGTAGTTGCTTGTTTGGTTTGAACATTGAGTATACAGATTCTTTTACAACAAAACCATTTTTAAAGACAACTCCAAAGGGAGAAATATAAGCATCCTTAATTTCTAATAGATAAGAGGCGTTTATTTTTTCAGTGGTATGAATAAATGTATCTTTTCCTGTGTGCATTTCTGCATAATTAACAGGAAGTTTTCTGTGAATAGTATGCTCGGGGTATAGAAGATTCTTCTGCACAGATTATTTTAATATTGCTGCTAATTGTTGTTCGTTCTCCTGCATCCAGGCAAATATTTCTTCAATGATTTGTTTGGGTAAAATTTCAGGTTTCCAACCGGTTTTTGCAGTAACTTTAGAGTTATCTGTAATATAAATTCTAATATCTGCGGTTCTGTTTTCAGGTACCTGAGTAATGGGAATAGTATTACCCGTTACTTCCCTGCTTAATGTTGTTAATTCCTGCAATGAGACACTGATTTCTCTTCCTCCACCCACATTGAAAATTTCGCCGTTTATTTCATCGAGGTGATGCATTTGCCAGTCAATCAATCGAAATAAATCGGATGTATGCAACATATCACGTACTTGTTTTCCGGTGCCACCGTAGCCAATATAACTAAGTTGCTGATTCCAAAAATGTTTTGCCAGCCATAGCACTACTACGCCTTGGTCTATTTTTCCCATCTGCCACGGACCCGTAAGAACGCCACAACGATTAATTACTGTTCGCAATCCGAAAAATTGTTTGTATTCCTGAATAAATAATTCGGATGCTAATTTTGTTGTTCCGTATAACGAGCGATAATTATCTAATGGAAAATCTTCGCTGATACCTTTTTGCGAAAATCCTTTGATGTTTTGTTGTTCTGCAATCTCAAAACGCGTTTCTGTTTCCGTAAAATTTATATTTTCGATTGTTTCAATCGGATAAATTCTTGATGTGGAAAGAAAAATAAAATCGGATTTATTTTTGGTGGCGAAATTTAAACAATTGATAGTTCCGTTTAAGTTGGTGTTCACCAGATAATCCGGTGTGCTGTCTATACCTGCTAAAACGGATGGTTCGGCACTTGCTTCTAAAATACAATCTATTTTCGGCAGACCGTCAAAATCCTCTTTGTTGCGGATGTCACCATGAATAAAATGAATGCCGGCAGATTTTAATCTTGGAATATTTAATTCAGAACCACGACGTTTTAAATTGTCCAGCACATAAATTTCATATGAAGTATATTTTGCTTTTAAAGCCAAAGCCATTTGCGAGCCAACAAAACCCGCCCCGCCGGTGATTAAAATTGTTTTACTCATTTGGTATATGTATCATTTATAAAAACAATATTTTCCCTGCAAAGATGTACGGAAAAATTAAAATCAATAATTGCCTTAAATACAGCCTTGCTGGTGCCTTTACGCATAAAATCATGTGTTTCAATAATCAGCATTTTAACTTTTGAAAGCCACTGATAATTTTCCTGAAATAGCTCCAGTTCAGCACCTTCGATATCCAGTTTTAAAATATCAATATCCTGTAAATTATATTTCTTCATAATGTCATCAATGGAGATTCCTTTTACATTACTCTCTGTCTCATCAATCACCTCTTCTACCACAAAACCCCAGTTGCCGCTATTAAACTTATCTTCTACTTTTAAGAAGGCCGTCTTGTTCCATATACCTGCCTGTTCGCAATGAATACCTGAATATGATTTTGTATTTTTTAGCAATTGCTGATAGTTGGAGGTTTCCGGTTCCACAGTAATTATTGTTGCATTCGGGAATAACCCTTTAAAATAAGTACTTGCTAATCCGATATTGGCACCTCCGTCCACTATTGTTTTAATTTCTTTTAAATAATAATCATAATTAAATGAATAGTAGTTGTGATAATATACCTGATAAAACACATCAATATCAGACGTATTATACCGTAGTGAAACAGGATATTTTGCCGCTTTAAATTCAATGGTTAATTCTCCGGATTTTATTTTTCCTGAATTATATAAACGCCAGGCATTTGAGACACCAAATCTTTTTATCAACCTCAGAAAAAACAACAGGTTCTTAATCATCGTATTCTTTTTTACACCTAAATTTATTTATAACAATCCAATTATTTCAGTAAATCTGTCTTTTAAAACATCAATGCTGTTTTTGGCAGCGTATATCTCCCATTCTTTTAATGGAAATTCATTCTTTAAGATTCTTTCTCTGAGTTGGGCTATTCCCTTTTCAATCTCGTCTAAATTTTCACCATTTACACCAATGCCTAAATTGTATTTACGAACATCTTCACCCACACAATATTTTTCATCAGTAATAACTAAACGTTTCAAATGCGCTGCTTTAGTAAGTCTGTTACTGGCACTTGGAAATCTTTTATAAATAATAAATACGATATCGAAAGCAGAAAACACGGAATTGTATTCTTCACCTTCCTTTAACATACCCAAATTTACATAAACATTTTCTGGTGGATTAGTAATGAATTCCTTAAACTCATTAGCAGTATCAGCATCATGAAAATAATCTAAGTAAAATTCTTCATATGGACCAGTTAGTGCAAAAAAATATTTTTTGGGATCCATTCTTTTTGCTATGCGCATAAACGCTGCAGAGCCTTTAAATGGTTCTACGCCCAAAATACCGACTATAGTTCTGCCATTGGCTTTTTCTTTTATTTCAGTAAAAATTTTATGATGAAAGTTTGCAGGTGTATCATCAGCAATTTCAGGGAAAAGTAAAACCTTTTTATTGTGAATTCTGTAAGATTGTCCTTCTACAATGCCTTCATCGTGCAATCCAACAGCAATACAATTTTTGGATGTCAATGCAATATCTATATCAGAGAAAGATGCTTTTTCTTTAAGTAGTTCAGGCTGAAACCTTAGGATTTGTGGATGAAAATAGATGCCTGTCCATTTATAAGGAAAAATAAAATCAACAATTAATGGGTGCAGGTAATTAGTTAAAGAAGAATCCAGCCAGTTAAAAAAAACCAAGTCTATACTGGTATTAAATTGTTTAATAGTATTATTGATGATTGTACAATATTTTCTCCATATTCTTATTTTTGAGGTAAAGGTCGAATAAAAACCATTTTTAGGACTAGAATCCAATTCATATTTCGAAAAAGAGACATAATGTATATTTTTTGATAAATGAGGATGGTTTTTAATAATCCAGGCTTCTATTTCCTCAGCTTCCGGAACAATGCAAAAAACAGTATGGCCCAGCTCTGCAACAATTTTTACATGATAACACATGTATGCCATCTTGTGACCATTTATACCAATATCAATAAAAGCAATAGTTTTCAAAATAATGTATGTTCATTTATAAAAGAGGAAACGACGT
Organism: Chitinophagales bacterium; assembly: GCA_046329785.1. GTDB lineage: Bacteria > Bacteroidota > Bacteroidia > Chitinophagales > JADIYW01 > JADJSS01. The sequence goes on along the minus strand of JAXLTZ010000009.1, from coordinate 28,342 downwards.
TTGCAAATCATTAATCAATTCTTTCCCAATCAGAGATTGTATTAATAATTCCAGCGCTCGGCTTATTCCATTCTTCATACCCGTTTTCTACAGGCAATATTTCCAGGCTGGCTGAGGAAGGTACATATTCTAAGTTACCATTTACACAGCGGGCTCCTGTATTAATTACATAAACACCGGCGCTTAAATTTGGCTGAAACCGCACTTTATAGGTATAGCTTCCCGGCTTATCAATATTCAATTCTCTGAAAGTAGCAGATGTCCTGCATTCCACTAAAATATTTCCAAGAGTATCTGTAATATTAAAACCAACAATTAATTCTTTGAACGCTGTTTTGCAGTCAAAGGTTAAGCTGAATGAAATTTCATCTCCAACTTTTATTTGTGTTGTATCATTTTCAAAAACCAATGATGTTAAATGAAAGTCATTTGATTTAGGGCCATTACGAGGCAGATCGCTTAATACAATTTTATTTTCCGCCTGATTCCCGATAACATATTCGCTTATCACCTTATTAATATCGCCTGTTATCTTTAATTGTCCATGTTCTAACAGCATTCCTTGTTTGCACAATCCTTGTACTTGCGAAAGATTGTGACTTACAAATAATACTGTTTTACCATAATTAGTTGCAGCATCATTCATTTTGCCAATACACTTACGCTGAAAACTTGCATCACCGACAGCGAGTACTTCATCCAAGATTAAAATATCGGTATCTAAGTGTGCAGCAACTGCAAAAGCCAACCGAACATACATACCCGAAGAATAACGTTTTACCGGTGTATCAATATATTTTTCAACTCCGGAGAATGCGATTATTTCATCCATCTTAGAAGCAATCTCTTTTCTTTTCATTCCCAAAATAGCACCGTTTAAAAACACATTCTCTCTGCCGGTAAGCTCTCCGTGAAATCCGGTACCCACTTCCAGTAAAGAAGCCATCCTGCCTTTTATTTTTATTTCACCAGTGGTTGGCGTTGTAATTCTGGAAAGCAATTTTAATAAGGTGGATTTACCGGCACCGTTTTTACCAACAACACCCCAAACTTCTCCTCTGTTTATTTCAAAGTTGATATCTTTCAGAGCCCAAACGTAATCTGATGTTCCGGTTTGAGTACGATCGTTTACTTCTCCTACCTTTAAATAAGGATCGTCTTTGCCACGCACTTTGTACCACCATCTGTTTAAATCATGACTGAGTGAACCCGTACCGATTTCTCCCAATCGATATTGCTTACTTAAATCTTCTACTTTTATTATAGTATCACTCATTTTTAAACGGTATCGGTAAATGATTTTTCTGTTTTACTAAAAATATAAAATCCTGCAAACAATATTACAAACGTGATAAGTATACTTATAAGCGTATAAGTCCAGCTAAAACTTCCTTCACCTAAGAAACCCTTCCTGAAAGTTTCTATTACAGTAGTCATTGGATTTACTTTAATAAAGAAATGTAACCACTGGTGTTTACTTCCGGCTGTTAAAGATAAAGGATAGATAACAGGTGTTGCATACATAAGTAATTGTACGCCAAATTGAATAAGGAACGTTAAGTCTTTATACTTAGTGGTGAGTGAAGTAATAATCATACCCAAGCCTAAACCTAGCGCACCCATTATAAGAATCAATAGAGGAAATAATAAAACATAGAGCGTAATGTGAATATTCGCAACGGTAAAAAAAAGATAAAAGAATAGTGTTGCCAGAAACAATCCGAACTGTATAAAAAATTTCAGCAGGTTTGAAACGATAACGGATAAAGGAAGTATCAATCTTGGAAAATAGACCTTTCCAAAAATATAAGCATTGTCTTTAAACGTAGAAGATGTCTTTGTCAGGCATTCTGAAAAATAATTCCACATGGAAATACCCGACAAATAAAATAAAACGGCCGGAATGGCTCCGGTTTTTATATTCGCAATATTGTTAAATATTATCAGATATGTCAGTGTGGTTAAAACGGGCTGAATAAAAAACCACAGAGGACCAAGTATAGTTTGTTTGTAATTGGTTACAATATCCCGTTTTACAAACATCCATAATAAATCACGATAATGCCATGTTTCAATTATTGAATGAAAAGAAAAGGCTGAACGGGCGCGGATAATATATGACCAGTTTTGTTCTTGCATAAATGGCATGCAAAGATACAAAAATGGAATGGACTATGAAATATTGCAGTACCTGTCGGTAAAAACTTGACCAATAAATGACTAATTTTGTTCTGAATCAAGATCAAATGCTTCAGACGCCTGTTTTATTTCTCATTTTTAATCGCCCCGACAGGACAAAGGAAGTCTTTCAGCAAATTAAAAATCAGCGACCTCGTAAACTATATATCGTTTCCGATGGTGCACGCAAAGGCAAAAATGAAGAACAGCAGGTATTGGATTGCAGAACTATTGTACAGCAAATTAATTGGCAATGTGAGCTCAAAATACTTTTCAGAGATGAAAACTTAGGCTCCGGAATAGGTGTATTTGAAGGAATAAACTGGTTTTTTGAACAGGAAGAACAAGGTATTATTTTAGAAGATGATTGTTTGCCTACGGATAGTTTTTTTGGATTTTGTGAGGAGATGTTGAATAGATATAACCCAAATGAAGAGATAATGCTGATTTCCGGAAGTAACTACCTTTTAGGATTAATAGATATAAAAGATAGTTATTATTTTTCACAGGTACCGGCAACGTGGGGCTGGGCAACTTGGCGACGTGCCTGGAAACACATGAATTATGAGATGACAGGATTTGATGAGAAAGTAAAAAAATTCCCGGCAGTATCTGAAATGTGGCGACACCATTGGGAGGCGATAAAGAATGGCGGAGGAGTGCGTGATGCCTGGGATTTTCAGTGGTATTTTTCCATTTATGAGCAGCAAGGCATTTGCATTCACCCATCGGTAAATCTTGTGCAAAATACAGGTTTTGATACACCTGATGCCACACACACTTTCCGCGCGCCGTGGTGGTATAAATTTGTTGTAACGCAAGAATTAAAGACAATAAATCATCCGCAGAAGGTAAAAATAAATAGTAAAGCAGATGAATTTGTAAAGCAACGGTTTTTAAATAAACAACTAACATTGTTGCAACGTATTCGATTAAAATTAAAGCATCTGTGAAAGTGATTTTTTAAAATAAATCATCCACACTTTTAATTTCTTTTTGAAAGAACGGCAGTTTCTTTTTGATGTCTTCAATATTCCAATCCCACCATTTTTCCTGCAATAATTTTTCAATTGTAGCGTCATCAAACCGCATCTTTATGAGTTTTGCCGGTACACCTCCAACGACTGAATAAGGCGGAATATCTTTCGTAACCACAGAGTTTGCAGCAATAATCGCACCATCACCAATGGTGATTCCGTCCAATATCATTACCCTGGAGCCAATCCACACATCATTACCAACTTTACATCTGCTGAATTCTTCAAACAATTGTTTATCAGAAAAACTAAAGCCTAATTGCTTGTTTAGTATGGAATAAAATACAGGACTTGTACTAATGAAGTTTGGGGGATGCTTACCGACGCCAATCAATACTTCTGCACCAATAGAACAAAACTTTCCTACGGTAGCTGAAGATATCTCTGAGGATTCTGCAACATATGAGTAAGAGCCTATTGAAGAACTGTTTACTTTACAATTGGCATGTATGGAAACATAATCTGAAAGTTCAGATCTCTTAATAACAGAATTTTCATGTATAATAATGTTAGAACCTAAGTTACTTGATGCAACAAGACAATCTTTTTTAAATGTACTATTCTTACCATAAGAAGAGTGCATATCCAGGTTTGAAGAAAAATGGACATTTAATCCTTTACGAAAAAAATAAAAATATAAGTATTTTAAAATGATTTTAAAGAAACTCATGAGTAGCAAAGGTATGCAATTGTTCCTTAAAATAGATATTGTAATTAGTCAAAATTTCCTTTTAATAGTTAATCAATATAAAAGAATGACCGATACTTTATTATTATTATATTTGGTCAGTTTTAAAATAATCCTAACATACAAATCGGGTAAGTAATTAAGATAAGTGATACGATTTCTATTATGAAAGTAGTACATATAAATACATTTCCGGGAGGCGGAGCTGGTATTGCTGCAACACGTTTGCATGAAGGATTATTAAATTGCAATGTTCATTCCTCCTTTGTTTGTATAAGTGATAATCAAGTTAATATTAGTAATGCTACTTTTCTTCGTTTTAAAAGTCCAACAAGATGGCAGCGAATAGTTAATAAGTTTGTAAAGCCAATTTTTGCAGAGCACCTTAAAGAGCACTTGATAGCTAAATATAATCCGGTATGTGAATTCTTAGGTACACCTTATAGTGACTATAGTATAGAATCTTTACCGGTAGTAAGAGAGGCAGATATAATAAATCTACACTGGATACCATCAATTATTAATTACCCGTCATTTTTTAAAAATATTCGAAAGCCAATCGTATGGACAATGCACGACCTCAGTGCGTTTATGGGTTGTTTTAATTATCCAATAGAGCAGATAAATAATCCGAACATGGAAACAATTGATAAGATGTATTATGCGAAAAAGATTGAGGCATTAAAAGAATATAAAAACATAATTAATATTGTTGGGCCATCTAAGTGGATAATAGAAAAAGCAAAAACATATCAACCTTTTGCAAAGCTACAATTTCATCATATTCCCTATGGAATCAATACAAATTTACTTTCTTATAAAGATAAAACACTTGCAAGAAAAAAATTAGGATTGGAAGAAGATAAATACATATTTTTATTTGTTAGTGAACATATAGAGAATAAAAGAAAACAGTTTGTTAAAATCTTGCAACTTGCGAGAGAGTTTTTGGGAAACGATAGAATATCATTTGTAGCGATTGGCGAAGGAAACAATACAGATGATAGTAATAATATTACATTTGTAGGTAAAATTAATTCATTAGAAAATCTTAACCTGTATTATTCAGCGGCAGATTATTTTTTAATGCCATCCTTAGAAGATAATTTCCCAAATGTAGTACTGGAAGCATTATTTTGTGGAACCCCTGTTATAAGCAATAATGTTGGTGGGATGAAAGATATTATTAATGATTCAAATGGATTTTTAGCTAATGATTTTGATGTTAAAACAATTTATGATTGGATAAATAGACAGTTATCTATAAAGGACAATTATAACAGACAGAAAATAAGTGAATTTACTAAAGAAAGGTATGCGATAGAAAATATGGTAAATGCTTATTTAAAAATATATAATAGCATTATCTAGGTTTTATTTCGCTTTTTTAAGATAATCATAAATCCCCACTGAGCGCAAGACTTTTAGAATATAAAATTTCATCTTATTTATGGCGAACTGCACCAATGGTTCATTAATTTTTGATAGTTTATCATTTAGTATTTTTTGATAAATAGCATCAGTTCGTTCATTTACTCTTATTTCTTTTGTATGAATTAGATTAACGGTGTCTATTTCATATCTTTTATTATTGATGTTGAAATTAGAAGGTGAATAATTAGTGCCAAATTCTCCGATATTAGAAATTAAATTTACAAACGGTAAAATGCAAATTCCATTATTAACAGATATACAATAATCCCATTGAATATCCCAAGTGTTTACTAGTCCTTTATATGTTGCGAGTAAAATATCTTTTTTTGATTTCCTGATTGTTTTATATTTTAATTCAGTCCACACCTTATTATTCTCTGCTTTTGATATCATATCATCATTAATTTCTAGCCGATACTTGTTCCAGGCTCTTTTCCATGTAGCCCAACCCCAAATTGTTTTTATGTTTGTGAAAAAGTAACTTTCATTATTATTTTTGAGTATATCTTTTGTAAACAATGAATATCCACCAATCATCATGACGTTATCATTGAGTTTATATTTTTCCAATAGTATGTTGCAGAATTGAAAAAAGCTGATTGATGGTATACAATCGTCTTCTAATATTATGCCTTGTTCTTCATGGTCAAAGAACCATGTAATAGCAGAGGATACAGCAGGACCACATGATAAATTTTCTTCACGATATAATTTCCTTACACTGCATTCCCAATTAATATTATCAAAAATTGCCCTTGTTTTATTAACCAGTATTACATCTTCAGGATGTTCTTTTCTTGGCCCGTCCGAAGCGATATATAAATTTTTAGGTTTAACTGTCGCAATTACATCAAATAATTTTTGAGTGTAATCCGGTCTGTTGAATATTAATAACAATAATGGAGCTTCATTCATTTAGATATGTATGAATATTTTTGATAAAATAATCTTTTATATAATACACATGATTTTTCCAACTGTATCCGGTTATGTCTGTAAACCAAAACAACTTTATATTAGTTATTAAATATCGTAAGAACTTTTTTTCAATTTTATATAATTGCATTCTTTCTTTTAAAATTGAGGCTTTAATATTTCTTTTATTAGCTTCAAATACGTTGTTATAGATAATCACATAAGTGGGCAACATGATATTAGCGATCCAATTTTTTATAGAAGAATTAAAATAACTGCCTGTTGGTTGATGGCGATAGACTCCCATAATATCTTTAAAATATTTAAATTTCCCATGTTGTGCCAATGATAATATTAAAGGATAGTCTGCTACTTTGCATTCAATAATCCATGAAGGAAAATTATGCTTGAAGATGTTTCTAAAAACAAGAGATAAAGTTGCTACAAAATTACCTTTTGCTAAATCAGCAAATGTAAATATGTCTTCAGTAAGTTCTAGCCTTCTTTCTTTTATAATTTGATTATCTCTTATTACAGATACTTCATGAAAGCATGCTACAAACGATTCGTTACCTTCTAAAAAATCAACCTGCTTTTGTAATTTATTAACATCTGTCCAGTAATCGTCACCTTCACATATTGCTATATATTTTCCGGAGCATTTGTCCAGTGTGCCTACAAAATTTTTCATCAAACCAATATTTGTCTCGTTCTGATGAAAAATAATATTGTTGTTTTTTGATGCGAATTCCCGGCATATTTTCGCTGTATTGTCAGTGCTGTTATCATCAGTTATGATAATTTCAATACTAAAATTGATTTTTTGAGATAGTATGCCATTTATTGTTTCAGCAATAAAATTTTCCTGGTTATAAGTAATTACAGAAATACTAATAGTCGGTGTATTGTTAATTTCCATTATTGTTGGTTACTTATGGTTTAGGTATATTATTACTCCGTAGTGGTTTCTTTATAAAGGTTTAATTTTATGTATACTTTATTGTTGTATTCGTCATAAAAGTAACCATTTTGATGTTCACCGTGTGTTAAGGCCCTTAATAAATTTATATGCTCTTTTAAGCTTCCCTGATGACTGAGGTTTAATTCACATAATTGATAAAAATCTTTTTTTAGATTCAAATTTCCTTCTTTAAATGGTTTTTTTGAAACGTAATTATTATTAATTATTGAGTATAAATTATCCTTTAGTAATTCGACTTCAACCAATAAAACTTTATTGTATAAAGTAAGCGATGTATCATAGCTTTCAATCTTAATTTCTTTTTGCACTATAATCGGCCCATTGTCTAGATATTGATCAATTTCATGTATGGTAGCTCCGTAGGGCAGGTTATTTATTATAGAAAACACTTGTGGAAACCAGCCTCTATTATATGGATTTAGACCAGGATGAATATTAATACATTTAACGGCACCAACCAGCTCTGCTGGAAATAATTGTTTGCAGTGTAATGAAATTACCAATTCATAGTTGCTAAGTATGTATTGACAATCTTTTTTCACATTTATTGATGTCAACCAATCAGAATCTTTAAACTTACTTGCGAAACTATGATTAGAAAAGCTATATCTGAAATTAAAAGAATATGCGCCATAGATTTCATCCTGAATAATCCTTTTAAATTGAGTTATTAAATATTCATTATCAGATATTACTAAAATATTCTTCATTTAAATAGTATTGTAATTTAAAGTAGTATAATATTATATTTCGTTTAGAATACTAGATATGTTTCTTATATCATTTTCACTTAATCCAACATGTAAAGGAATACAAAGTATTCGCTTGCTGATATCTTCAGAAATTAAACAGGTATTGCTGGTTTCTAAAAAAGGTAATGTATTTAGTGAAGGATAAAAATATCTTCTTGAAAAAATAGCATTACTTTCGAGTAATTCTTTTGCCTTTAACAATAGCACTTCTGAGGAAAATAATATAGGGAAATAAGCATAATTATATGTAAGGGCATCAATTTTTTTTGTTGGTATTTGGATATGATCATTTTTTATTAATGAAATATATAATTCAGTAATTTTTTCCCTTTCTGTAATAATATATTGTACTTTGGGTAAAATACATAAACCCATAGCAGCATGAAATTCTGAATTCTTTGCATTAATCCCGACGGAAAGATAATTATCATAATCATGTCCAAATTGTCGGTATAAATATAATTTTTTTGCGATCTCATCGTCATTCGTTATAATGCAGCCACCCTCAATTGTATGGAATAATTTTGTTGCATGAAAACTACATGTACTTATATCTCCATAATTCAAAAGAGATTTGTTTTTGTAGTTGCATGCGAAAGCATGAGCACCATCATAAATAACTTTTAAATTATATTTTTGGGCAATCTCTTCAATTTTGTCAACATTACATGGATATCCGAAAACATGAGTAGCTAATATCGCTTGTGTGTCAGATGTAATTTTTTTTTCAATATCGACAGGATTAATACAAAAAGTATGTGGCTCAATATCAGCAAAAACAGGCGTGCAATTTTCCCATAAAATAACATTAGTGGTAGCTACATAAGAAAATGGTGTAGTTATTATTTCTTTTGTAAGATTAAGTGCTTTTAAAGCCATTTGCAAAACAATTGTTCCATTATTCGTATAGAATAAATGTTTTACATCTAATGTTTTTTTTAATTTGTATTCTAATTCCTGAACCAACTCACCATTATTCGTGACCCATTTTTTATCCCAAGCTCTACTTAATATTTTAAAATATTCTTCAATATCAGGTAAAAATGTTTGTGTTACATTAATCATAGAATGTTTGTCATTCAATAAAAAAAACAATATTCGTCAAAAATACGATTTTATTTGTATATTTATTTACTATAAACAACCTGTAAAATACATGCGAAAGTCAAAAACTATCAGAAATATATATTTATTTTTATTAATAATATATCCTTTTGTTTTGGTTGCAAATAACGTGGAAATAGTTTTTCCAAAAAACAATTACACAACAAATAACAGTTCTATTTCAATTCAGTGGAATAAAATTAATAGTGTCACAACTTATCAGATTCAAATTTCAGATAATAATTTATTTTCAACTTTTCTTGTTAATTCATTTACGAATTCGAATAGTTATTCGTACGTTTTTCCTCAGATTAACAAGACATACTATATCAGAATTAAAACTTCAGTAACAAATTGGTCTGACATAAAAGAGGTACGTTATATTAGTGTCTCTATTCCATCTAACAAGCTATGGCTGATTGGAGCGAATACTACAACTTCCGGCTCATCGGTAACATCGTGGACAGATGTACTTCATAGTAATGTAGCTACACAGGGGTCAACAGCGAATCAACCTCAACGAAATATAATTCCTCTTCTAAATAATCAACCTGCTGTCCGTTTTGATGGTAATACATCAAATCCGGATTATTTATCTTTATCAAATACAATAAATGTAAATGACTATGATTTATTTGTGGTAAGAGATTATGTAAACAATGATAATGTAGTACAATACTTTTTAGGAGGCCCCGGAAATGGGTTCTTTTCAGAAGCAGATTTTGTAGGATGTGGTTATGGAGCATTTAACGGACAATTATTAAATTCAAATCCACTTAATCTCACAACTAACCTTTCTATTTATGAACAACAACCAAACCTAGGTTTCAGAAACGGAACAATTGAAGCAAACTGTTATAACCAAACTGTTAGTGGAATAAGTGTGAATACACTTGGTGCAAGACCTGATGTGACTTTCTTATGCTATCAGGGAAATATTGCTGAACTAATATTGTTTGATACAATTATGAATGATGATTATAAAGCGAATGTAAATAATTATCTGCACGACAAGTACGCACCACCAGTAAACTTGGGGACGGATACTGTATTTGGAAATTCGTTTTGCGATAGTATCATATTAGATGCCGGCAACAGATTTGTTAGTTATAACTGGTCAAATGGAAGCACCTCCCGATTTGCCAGAGTGGTAGCAAATGGTACATATACTGTTAAAGTGAAAGATGTATTTGGGATAGAGAGTTCTGATGATGTTTTAGTTTCACCTTACATAAGATTAGGAGGTAAAACTATTTACATTTGCCAGGGTGATACATTTAAAATTGATTTAAAGACACCTCCTGGATTTACAGCTGTATGGATACCATCCAATATTAATAATACAAAGTTTAACATTACTCAATCAGGACAATACATTGTAAAAATAACAGATAACAGAGGATGTTTTGTTTTTGATACTATAAACGTAATAGTTGATAACCCACAATTGGCACCTGCATTGGATGCTTTCGATAGCATTAGAGTATGTTTAAATGAAAAAATTTTTTTAAACACGGCAACGTCATTTGATTCTATACGTTGGTCTACAGGAAGCACGAATACATTTATTTCAATTAATGCACCCGGTATATACTCAGTATATGGTCGCACTACTACCGGTTGTGTAATTAATAAAATATTTAAAGTAAAAGTGAATGGCGAAGCACCGGTTGCAAACTTTAATTTTTCGTCAACCTGCCAAAATGCACCAATAAATTTTACAGACTTATCCTCTGCTCCACCCTCAAATACAATTCAAAGTTGGAGGTGGACATTTAGCAATAGTATTATCGCTAATGAACAGAATCCTTCCACCTCCTATTCTACTTTAGGTAATGCAACAGCAGCATTGAAAATAATTACAAATGTGGGCTGCTCTGATTCTATTTCCAAAGCATTTATAATAAACAAAAATCCAAAAGCTCAGTTTTATAACCTATTATCCTGCTCAGGAATACCTACCACTTTTGTCGATCAGTCAATTCCAAATTCTGCCAGTATAATAGATTGGAACTGGAATTTTGGAGGGTTAGATAGTATTACCGGCATACAGAATGCTACCTTTAGATTTCCATCGGCGGGTAGTTACAATGTACTATTGACAGTAACAAACTCAAATGGCTGCAAAGAAGATACAACAATTTTAACAACGGTTGAAGTTGCTCCTGTTGCAGATTTCTCCTACGATTCTGTATGTGGAATTACACCGGTAACATTTAAGTTTTTAGGTACCGTGGCTCCGCCTAACACCATTCCAAATTTGTCATGGGGAAAATGGGATTTTGGCGATAACCAAATAGAAACAGCAATTAAAAGCCCTCAACATGTTTACAGTTCACCCGGAACATACGAGGTAAAATTAATTGTAAACTCCTCCAATCAATGTGTAGATACTGTTGTTAAAGAGGTTAAAGTGTTTGATTTTCCTGTCGTTGACTTTAATGTCTCGCAGACACAATGTGTAGGTAAAGAGATACAGTTTACAGATATCAGCGCAACACCCGACGGAACGCCTGTTAATTCGTGGAACTGGTTTTTTTCGGGTCAGTCTACATCTGATGAACAGAATCCAAGATATACATTTAATGCGGAGGGGAATTATATTATTCAGCTAACAGCAAAAAATGCCGTTGGTTGTATAGGTACAAAATTACGCTCCATTGCTGTTTCTGCACTTCCAATACCTAAATTTACCTTTTCACCACAGAATGGCTTGCCACCATTGTGTGTTACATATAATAATCAGTCGCCGGTAAGCGGAAATTATCTATGGAGCTATGGGGAAGGTGGCCCGCTTGTTGAAGGTTACAACCCACCATCGCATTGTTATAACACTATTGGTACTTATCCGATAAAATTAATAGCTACAGACTTTAGAGGTTGCACAGATACACTTACAAAGTATATTCTCGTAGATAAAGCATATTTAGATGGTGTAATGACCTCTATCACCATTATACCTACTAACGGCGATTTTTATAAAATCCAGGTAAGTATAAAAAATAATAGCAATATACAAATTACAGATTTAGGACTTAGTTTACAATTAGGTGGTGGTTCGGTGATACGAGAAAACTGGACAGGCAGTTTATTGCCCGGACAAACAACCGTGTATTTGTTTACCGGGGAAATTAAACTTAGTGAGAACAATCAGATTCCTATTGTTTGTGCATCTATTGATAATGTAAACAGTAATGCATTTGAAGACAGAACAGATAATAATACGACCTGCAAAGAAGTAAAAGTCGGAAATTTCGATGTGTTTAATATATATCCGAATCCGGCATTTGAAAATATAAATTTTGGTATTATGTTACCAAAAGACGGTCGCGTGAATATCCGTTTTATTGATATATTGGGACAACTAATGTATAATAAAGATTTTGATGGATTGAAAGGGTATAATAATTTCCAAATGTCAACTATGCCTTTAAATGCAGCAGTTTATGTAGCAGAAATATATTATGATGGACAGATTATCCGTAAGAAATTTATGCGGAAAGACAGGAAGTAGTTAATTATTGTTTCGGATTCTTTCTACAATACTTACTGAAGGCTTTACATCACTAATAGTAAAGCCTTTATTGTTTAGAATATCCCGGTAGGAGGCAGTATGCAAATCTGCAAAACCATCTGTAAATTCATAAATTTTTTGATTAATCGTCATTTGTCGCTTTGGCAATAAACCAGATTCAATACTTAAATTCCAGTGCACAGTTGCTTTTTCTAATTCTACTATTCCGGAGTTTTCAGTTTTTGTATTTTTTTCAATACTTATTTCCTTCATGTCTCCAAATAACCAAGTTGCCAAATCAAATAAATGAATGCCAATATTAGTAGTGATACCGCCGGATTTTTTTATATTGCCTTTCCAGCTGTTGTGATACCACTTACCTCGCGGAGTAAAATATTCAATGCTTACTTCATGTCTTTCAATTGCAGAGGCATCAATTTCTTTTTTTAACTCCATCAGCATAGGATGTAAACGCAGTTGCAGAATAGTATAAATATGTTTATTCGTATAAGATTCGGCATTTTCTAAATTTTCTAAACTCTCTAACGTCAATGCTAATGGTTTTTCACAAATTACATCTGCATTTAATTTTAATCCTGCATAGCAATGTTCTTCATGTAAATAATTGGGCGAGCAGACAACTAAATAATCTACTGGATTTTTATCCATCAGGAAATCATAAAATGAAAATTCATCGGTAAAAAATTCGCAATCCGGAAAGTAAGTGTCTAAGACACCAACAGCATCTGCTATATCATATGCAGCTGCTAAATTACCACCAACTTCTTTGATAGCTTTTAAGTGGCGTGGTGCAATATAGCCTGCAGCCCCAATAATTGCAAATTGTTTAGGCATTGATTAACTTATAACATTTATCATTTTCAAGTTTGTATTTTTCCCCGCAGAGGTTACAAACGGCTATTCCATTTTCAAAAATTAATTTACTTCCTGCTTCACTCATCCAGCCGTCTTGTTTTGCCGGATTCCCCTTCATAAGAGCATAAGACTTTACATCTTTTGTTATAACACAGCCGGCACCAATAAACGCATATTCACCAATTGTTACACCACAAACAATCGTTGAATTTGCACCAATGGTTGCGCCTTTTTTTATAAGTGTTTTTCTGTATTCATCTTTGCGTTCTATAAAACTTCTTGGATTTATCACGTTGGTGAAAACTGCGGATGGTCCAATGAAAACATCATCTTCGCATATAACACCCTCGTATATCGAAACATTATTCTGAACCTTTACATTATTACCCAATACGACATTGTTTGCCAGAAATACATTTTGTCCAAGATTACAGTTTTCACCTATTACAGCTTTCATAATATGACTAAAATGCCATATTTTACTATTGTTTCCGATGGAAGCACCCTCGTCAATAATAACTGTCTCATGTTTAAAATAGGTGTTCATATTGTATCAAAAAATGCTTTTATGCTATTGCAAATATACAATAATTGTTCTTCCGAAATTTCCGGATAAATAGGAAGCGATAATACAGAAGCAGATAACATCTCAGCATTAGGAAAGTATAAATTCGGTTGCAAATAAGCTTTCTGTTTGTAACAAGGCATAGGATAATAAATCGCGGAAGAAATTTCTCTTTGCATTAGAAACTGCTGTAATTTATCTCTGTATGCAGGATTTGTTTTAATAGTATACTGATGAAACGTATGAGTAGAAAAATCAGAACGTGCAGGAATCTGAATTTGAGGAATATGCTTTAAATGAGCATCATAAAAAGCAGCAACTTGCTGTCTTCTTAAAATAAATTCATTCAGATATTTCAGTTTCACACTTAATATCGCGGCCTGAATGGCATCTAACCGTGAATTTACACCAATCAATTCATGGTCATATTTCCGGGTCTGACCATGATTGGCGATGGTTCTGATTTTTTTAGCCAATGTATCATCATTGGTCATTAATGCACCGCCATCGCCGTATGCACCTAAATTTTTTGTCGGGAAAAATGATGCCGTAATGATGCCATTATGAGTGCAGCCTTTTATTGCACCAAGAGATTGAGCATTGTCCTCAATAATAGTTAAAGTATGTTTTTGTGCAAATTCCACGATGCCCCGCATATTACAGCATTGCCCGAACAGATGTACCGGAATAATGGCTTTTACATCATCTGTATATACTTGTTCAATAGTTTCTGGTGTAATATTAAAAGTTGCGGAATCAACATCCGCATACACAATTTCATGGCCCAGTAATTTAATGACTTCAACAGGAGCAATATAGGTGAAGGCCGGAACAATAATTTTACTTCCTTTTGGTAAATCCAGTGCCATAAGTGCAATTTGCAATGCATCTGTTCCGTTGCCACATCCTATTACATGGCTAACATTGAGATATAAAGCCAAATCTTTTTCGAAGGCACTAATTTCCTTTCCTCTAATAAAATTAGCAGTATCCAGACAATCCAGGATAGCGCGATTAATCTCACTTTTTATGTGCAGATATTGCTCCTGAAGGTTAACCATTGGAATGTGCCTCATGTGGTAAATATCGTAAGAATAAAATTATTGAAGCATTTTTTCTAAATTTACACAGAAATACTAACTTATTCTATGCAGGTACTGCAATCGCTCTATTCCATCTTGAACACTAGAAAGGCTTATTTTTTTCTGTTATTTGTTGTAGGATTGCTTTCGCTCTTCTTTTTTTACATTGCAATTGATACTATTTCCGGTGACCATTATACCTATTTGTATTATGTAAAAGGGATGCATGAGGGCAGGTACTCCTACTGGTATTTTTTGAAAGATTATATACCAGACACATTCAGGAATCCGGGGTTTCCGATTTTTTTATATTTACTTTCATATATAAATGATTCCGTTTTATTTATAAAAATTGTACAGTTGGTATTGTTGTTTTTTACCATTTTTATGATGTTAAAAATAATAGATCAGTATGATAACAGTCTAATCCTAAAGAATTTATTTTTAGTATTTGTGAGTATTCATTTTGTTGGTTTAACTTACCCGGCATTTATTTATCCTGAATCATTAATGATGTTCTTAATCACAATTATAGTGTACATAGAGATTGTGTATAAGGAAAATTCGTGGAAAAAAATGATATTATTAGCATTGTTATATGGGTATTGTTTTCAAGTTCGACCTGTTATCCTGTTTATTCCTCTGATTCGTTTCTTATATTATTTGTATCATTCCAAAAAAGTATCAGTTATCAAAAATCTGACATTTATAATAATCTTTTTTCTCACATTATTGCCTTACGGTTTTTGGAATCTAAAATACCATCATCAATTTAAGATTACACCCATAGAAGGTGGAGCCGGGGCAATGTATTTAGGTTATTGGAGTCCTAAGCTTATTAATTACAGACAAGAAAAATATTGGAGAAATGTAATGTATAAAGATATATTGTTCAATTTTTCTGATATGAAAGATGTACCTAAAAATATATTGTTATTCAATAATGAAATGGATAGTATAGACAAGATTTGTGCAAAATATATTACAGCAAATGACAGTGTTAATTTACAAGTAATGAAAAATTATCCGAATCTATTTGTTACCATGAATACAAAATATACAAATGAGCGTGAAAAAATATTAAAAACATTAGCAACAAGACATTACCTGCAAGATTGGAGATACACTATAAAATTAAAAGCATATACTTTTTTCAGATTATGGTACACAAGTTTATCATTAGAAGAAAAAGATAAACAAACACTGAAATTACAATTACCAATGATAACAGCGTTTATAGGTACAGGCACTACACTGCTGCTATTTATTTTTTATTTTTTATTTTGTGTTTGGAAGAGAAGGGATATTATTTATATGCTTGCACTGCCGCTGCTGTTTTGTTTATACTTTGATATTTTTCACGTACCTTTCGTGATACAATCAAGATATACCATTCCGGTAAGAATGTTATTCTTGTTTTCTTTAGCTTTTATGATTTATAAAATACATTTTTCAAAGAATACGGCAAATGAACCACACCAGAATATATGAATACCGGTTTGCACAGGTAGACATGGAAAAGAAAAATATTGTATGGAATGAAATAGCTGATTTTCTGTATAATACACATTTAAACAAACCTCAGAAAATGCTGGACCCTGCAGGTGGTTTGTGTGAATTTATCAATCATATTCCCTCAAAGGAACGTTGGACTATTGATTTATCAGAGGATGTAAAAAAGTATGCAAATCCGGGTATTGAAACCATCATTGGCAATAATCTTGAAGTAGAATTACCTCAAAATTATTTTGATGGTATTTTTATTTCAAATTTTTTAGAACATTTAAATTCGCAATATGAAGTAGCTGATTTTCTGGAACGAATGTTTAAAACCTTAAAAAGCAAAGGTCGGATTGTTATTATGGGTCCTAACTTCCGGTATACCTACAAAGATTATTTTAATTTTGCCGACCATATAGTAGTGCTTACAGAATTAGGCGTTGCAGAACATTTGTACGGCGCAGGTTTTAATATCATAAAAGTATATCCGCAATTTCTTCCATTATCGTTCAGAAGTAAATCTTTTTTACCGGTTAATAAATTTCTGATAAAAACCTATCTGAATATGCCTCTCGCATGGAAGTTTTTAGGTGAACAATTTTTACTGGTGGCAGAAAAACCATAATCGTATTTTGTTTATGCAAAAGAAAAAAGTCTTATTTCTTTCACCATATCCATTTGGAAAAGCAGCCAGCCAGCGACTAAAATATGAACAATACTTTGCGCATCTGGAAGCAAATGGATTTGAATTAGAAACGAGCTCTTTTGTCGACTTAAATTTTTGGGAGGTTATATACAAGCCCGGTTTTTTATTCAGAAAAGTCACCGGAACGTTACGAGGGTATGTTCGTCGCTTTCTTGATTTATTCCGCCTGCATCATTACGATATTATTTATATACACTTATGGGCAACACCACTTGGTCCGCCAATTTTTGAATGGATGATTCGAAAATTATCAAAAAAGATAGTGTATGATATTGATGATATGATTTATAAATCCGAAGGTTCAGCAATGAATAATTTAGTTCATTTGCTAAAAGGAAAAAACAAACCAATTGCCTTAATGAAATATGCAGATCATGTAATTACCTGCACGCCAGATTTAAATGATTTTGCCAAACAGTTTTGTGCACATTGCACCGATATCTCTTCAACACTGGATACAGAAAGAATGTTTCCCGTTAATACTTACACAAACGATAAACCATTGGTAATTGGCTGGACCGGCACACATTCAACAGTTCCTTATTTATATTTATTGACCAATGTGTTTCAACGCCTGGCAAAAGAACGATCATTTAAATTGCGTGTTATCGGCAATTTTAAATTTCATATGGATGGCGTAGATTATGAATATTTAGACTGGAATAAGGACGATGAAGCCAAACAATTACAAGGGATGGACATTGGTGTGTATCCATTACCAACGGATGCCTGGGTAATGGGTAAAAGCGGACTAAAGGCATTGACATATATGACTTTTGCGTTACCGGTGGTGGCAACAAATGTAGGAACGGCAATCAATCGTGTAATTACTGATAATGAAAATGGTTTATTAGTAAAAACAGATGACGAATGGCTGGAGAAATTAAAATATTTGATAGATAATCCGGAAGAAAGAGCACGTATCGGGAAAAATGCCCGGCAAACAGTATTAGATAAATTTTCCGTAGAAGCAAACAAACCCGTATATTTGCAGATTCTTAGATCATTAGTGTAGAGATGAAGAAAAAAATATACATAGCAGGATGTGGCGGCATGTTGGGTGAAGGATTTCATAAAATCTTCAAAGATGAATATGAATTAAAATGCACTGACAAAGATGTAAACGAAGACTGGTTGTCATTCCTGGATTTCAGAGATTTTGATGCCTATAAAAAAGATGTGTTTGATTTTAAACCTGACTATTTATTTCACCTTGGTGCACATACTTCTCTGGAATACTGTGACACCAATCAGGATGATGCTTATCTCACCAATACAATTGCGGTAGAGAATGCAGTTCATATTGCAAACACACTAAATATTCCTTTACTATACATTTCCACTGCAGGAATTTTTGATGGCACAAAAGACACCTTTGATGATTGGGATATTCCTAACCCATTAGGACACTATGCTCGCAGCAAATGGGCTGCTGAAGTGTATGTACAGCAAAATAAAACACAGCATTTAATTTGCCGTGCAGGATGGATGATGGGTGCCGGACCAAAAAAAGACAAAAAATTCATTCAGAAATTGATGCAGCAATTAAAAGATGGCAAGAAAGAATTATTTGTTGTAAATGATAAATTAGGGACACCAACATTTACGCATGATTTTGCACGAAATGTGAAATTATTATTGGAAAACGAAGTTTGGGGTTTATATAATATGGTGTGTGGTGGCATTACCGGAAGATTTGAAGTAGCAGAAGAATTAGTGAGATTATTGGGAAAAGAAAACGAAATAAAGATTACATCTGTAGATTCTGATTTTTGGGCGAAAGAATATTTCTCACAACGACCACCAAGTGAACGACTCATCAATAAAAAATTGGACTTGCGCAATCTCAATATTATGCGCGACTGGAAAATTTGCTTAAAAGAATACCTGGATAATTATTATCAGGGATATTTGGATTAGCAATCTTGTCATCTCGAACGAAGTGAGAGATCTTGCCTTGCCTTTATTTACCATGTAACAATAGTATTCCATTTTGGATTTGTACTATTTATTAAATCACACTTCTTTTGACGATTCCATTTTTTAATTTCTTTTTCTCTTGCAATGGCATCATTGATATATCGAAACTCTTCGTAGTGCAGCAGATTATAGCAAAAGTATTTCCCGGCAAAAGACAAATTTGTATTTCTTTTTTCTCGATGTTCTAATAATCTTCTTTGTAGATTATTGGTAACACCAACATATAAAACAGTTCTGCCAGGATTGCTTGTTATGTATACATAATAATTGTGCATCTCACCTATAGAGAGACATAAAAGAGGAAAATTCCATAAAGAAGGGTAAATTTTCTTTTAAATATATTTTATTAATAGTAAGATTTCTCGCTACGCTCGAAATGACAAGTGGTATTACACCTTATTCAACGCATCTACATATGCTTTTGCGGTAGCATAAATCACATCCGTATCATTTCCAAATCCGTAATAAAACACACCATCTTTGGAAATTTGAATATGCACTTTTCCGGTATCATCACTGCCACCGGTAATAGCCTGCACTAAATATTCCTCAAGGCGAACCGGCTGTTTTACAATTTTATCAATAGCTTTCAATGTTGCATCCACAGGCCCGCAACCATCAGCAATTTCTACCGTTCGCACACCATTTTTTAGTAAGGCAACTGTTGCTGTTGCCTGATGACGTTTACCGCAATGAACTTCTAAATAATCTATCTCAAAAATTTTTCCTTCGCGGCTATGCCCCATCATTTCCAGTAAATCCTCATCGTAGATTTCTTTCCGCTGGTCAGCCAATTCCAGAAATTTTTTATAGGTTTCATCTAATTCTTTTTGCTCTAAGGTGTAACCAATATTTTCTAAACGATGTTTCAATGCTGCACGACCGCTTCTTGCCGTTAATACAATCAAAGATTTAGGTACACCTACGTCGTGTGGGTCGATAATTTCATAATTTTCCCTGTTCTTTAATACACCATCCTGATGAATACCTGAAGAATGTGAGAATGCATTTCTTCCAACGATTGCTTTATTCGGTTGCACCGGCATACGCATCAGACGCGTAATTAAACGCGAAGTCGGATATATTTTTTTGATATTAATATCACATTGCAAATGCAAATTAGCTTCATGCGATTTTAAAATCATGGCCACTTCTTCCAGCGAAGTATTTCCTGCACGCTCACCAATGCCATTCATCGTTACTTCTACTTGTCGCGCACCATTTTGCAATGCTGCCATAGAGTTAGCTGTTGCCATTCCTAAATCATTATGGCAGTGCGCTGATAAAATCGCTTTATCAATATTTGGAACATTATTCATTAAGTAGGCAATCTTTGCTCCATATTGTTCCGGTAAACAATAGCCCGTAGTGTCCGGTATATTTACTACCGTGGCACCTGCAGCAATGACTGTTTCCACCATTTTCGCTAAAAAATCCAAATCAGCACGACCTGCATCTTCGCAGAAAAACTCTACATCATCAATATAGTTACGTGCATATTTTGCTGCCCAGGCAGCTTTTTCTAAAATATTTTCGCGTGTAGTTTTTAATTTATTTTTGATATGGATATCAGAAGAACCAATACCGGTGTGAATGCGACCACGCTTCGCGTGTTTTAAAGCTTCGGCGGCACAATCTATATCAGCAGCCACGGCACGTGTAAGTGCACAGATAGTTGGACGTGTAATGTTTTTGGTAATTTCTACTACTGACTGAAAATCACCCGGTGATGAAATAGGAAAACCTGCTTCTAAGACATCCACACCTAAAGCTTCTAAAGCTAAACCTACTTCAATTTTTTCAATGGTGTTTAGCTGGCAGCCGGGAACTTGCTCGCCGTCACGAAGTGTGGTGTCGAAAATGAAGACTTTGTTATTCATAAAAATTACTACTTACGTATTGATGTATAAAAAACCACCGTTGATTGGTGGTTAAATAAAATTACAAAAAGAATGCACGCATAGCATTTGTAAATAGTTAAGAATAGTTTAAATGAATGCAGAAAAAAAACTAATGCATCACAAAATGTTCCATCAATAATACCTGCAATTCACCCACTAAGAAACCTAAAACAGCACCTACCGTAATCAAAATCCATTCGTCTTGTTTAAAGGCTGGTCGCAAAACGCCTTCAAATTCTGCCGGTGTCAGCTCCTGCATTTTGTTCACTAATGTATTTTGTATATCCATAGCGTCTTCGGCATATTTTTCTATATGTTTCAGCGCAACAGGCAATTGTTGCACCATGTTTCCGGTAATTGCCGTTTTCATCGCTTTGTATTTTTCAGAACCAACTGCAAACACTACCACCGGCTTTAACACTCCGGCTTGCTCATCTACCATTTGCTGTACATTCTTCTGTATCATGTTGAATAAATTATCCGATAATTTTCCGGTTAAAATAGATTCAATCATATTTGCAGGTGTCAATACTTCTTTGGCAATTAAAGCACCATATTTTGATGCTACTTCTTGTTGCCGTTTAAAGAACAATCCCTGCCACGTAAATAATCCGAAATACTTTTTAGGTGTTTGTGGTGCAAAAATCATCTTTAAAGCAAGCCAGTCAGTAAACCAACCCGTGAACAAGCCAAAAATTGGCATTACCAATGGTTCCTGTGTCAGCATCCAGACAATCATTTGTACTAACCCAATGAGAAAACCAAAATAGATTCCTGAATTTCTGATAAACTGAAATTCTTTTTCGCCGCTTTCTAAAAATATTTTGTTGAGCAACTTTTTATCTTTAGTGAGATTAGTCACTACCATATCTTTCAAATCAAATACATCATTTAAATTGTCTTTGGTTTGCTGCATCAGTTGACGCACCATATCGGGCGATTGTTGCTGAATTTGTTTGATGAGTAATTTTTTTACGTTTTCAGGAATGCTTTCCCACAAACCGGGCTGGTAATGACTCATCACATCGTGTGTAATTTTCTCTACAATGGGTAACATTGGTTTTTCCAGTTCCTGTGCTATCCTGTTTGGGTCCAATCGCGCAAAAATTTCTTCCGGTTTTATTAAACGGGCGGTCAATGTATCACAGGCAATGGTACTCATAATCGCAGCTTTGCGCGGAATAATTCCCTGCCAGCCTAGAAATGGTTTGATGCCGAAAAATTCCAGTGGTTCAAACATCATCTTGATGGCTACTATTTTTGTTCCGTACCCAATGATGGAAGCGATGATGGGCATGGATAAATAAAGCCACCAATGCTCTTTGAAATCCGTCATCGTTATCATCTTAAATAAAAATATCATAGCTGTGCGATTGAAATACGAATATCGAGATTCTAAATTTTAAAAAAGAATTTTGTTGTAAATAATAGCATTACTAAAAACAATCAAATCTAATTCTATTTTAAACACATAGACACATAGCTCAAATGTATGTAATTATGATTGTTGATGAAGTTTTCCATAGAAGCTACGCTTTACACAGTAGCAATGCTATGTAAAGCGTAGCATTCTATCCTTTTCTTGTTTCATAAGTATTGTTTTTTGTTTTGCTATGTGCCTATGTGTTTATTTTGTTTAGAACTAAGTTCATCTTCAGTATGATTTAGTAATAGACTTGCCAAGTCTAAAAATAAAGAAGGCATCGCTTTAAGCGATGCCTTCTTTTATAAAATCTTATTTATTGCATTAAGCAACTAACACTTTCTCTTTTATTTTAGCTTCCAGTTCGTCTGCTAAACCCGGGTTGTCCAATAATAATTGTTTCACCTGATCGCGACCTTGACCGATTTTTTGCCCTTCGTAACTATACCAGGCACCACTTTTTTGTAAAATTCCCAGCTCACTTCCCATATCTACAATTTCTCCTTCTTTTGAAATTCCTTTTCCAAACATGATATCAAACTCAGCCGTTTTGAATGGAGGAGCCAATTTGTTTTTCACCACTTTTACTTTAGTTTGGTTGCCGATCACGTTGTTTTCTTTGTCTTTAATTTGCCCGGCACGGCGAATATCCAAACGGATAGATGCATAGAATTTTAAGGCATTTCCACCTGTTGTAGTTTCCGGAGAACCGAACATTACACCAATTTTATCACGTAGCTGGTTGATGAAAATACAACTGCAGGACGTTTTACTGATGGCACCAGTGAGTTTTCGCATTGCCTGACTCATCAAACGTGCATGCAATCCCATTTTACTGTCGCCCATTTCTCCTTCTATTTCGCTACGCGGAACTAATGCCGCCACTGAATCCACAACTACCAAATCTACGGCAGCTGAGCGGATTAATTGCTCAGCAATATCCAATCCTTGTTCACCATCATCCGGCTGGCAGATATAGAGGTTATCCGTATCCACACCTAATGCTTCTGCATATTTTTTATCAAAGGCATGTTCTGCATCAATAATTGCACAGATGCCTCCTTTTTTCTGAGTTTGTGCTATTGCATGTATAGCAAGGGTGGTTTTACCGGAAGATTCCGGTCCATAGATTTCTATAATTCTACCTTTGGGAATACCACCAATACCTAGGGCTAAATCTAAGCCAAGCGAGCCGGTAGAGACTACTTCTGACTGTATAATGCTATTATCGCCTAGTTTCATTACGGTGCCTTTGCCGTACTGCTTGTCTAATTTTTCTAAGGTTAATAAGAGTGCTTTTGCTCTCTCGTCTTTTGGTTCTTTTAGTGTCGCTTCTTTGCTCATAATGATACTGAATTTTCGGTTAACAAATTTATACTATTAAGATACCGAAATGAAGTATTTTCCATAAATTCTCTGCAAAAAATATGCACACAGTACGGATTTATATCTATCACAATGATAAATAAGTACTTAGAATTAGCTAAATTGATAATCTAATAGATTAGAATCTGCGTTTAAATGTCATCTTTTGCCATTTCTGTTGTATTTTTGAGAAAAGTATGAGAGTGTAGTTTTGTTATTTAATGTTGTGCGTAAAAAGATAATTGTATTTTTGCAACGCATTAGGGAAAAACAACAACTTATATTACATAGAAATAATGGAAGAAACCATTATTGCCGTAAGCAATTTTTTTAATTTTCAAGTCGGGAAACATATTGCAAGAATTCTGTGTAATAGAGAATTCTTGTAGTGTAAACTCAACTTTGGAAAGCGAGACAGATATGAAAAAAAGAATTACCAATTTATACGTATTAATACATGCTTTAGGTGATTTGTTCATCCTGAATGTGTCTTATGTAATTGGTCATATCTTCAGTTGGAATTACAGGTTTATGTTTGATTCCAAATATCTACAGTTGTGGATTTATTTGAATATCATTTATCTTTTTGCCGCACAGCTTTCCGGTACATTTGACATGTACAGAAACACCCGTTTCTTTACGTTGTTGTCAGCTATGATGCGCTTGTTCTTTTTAGAGATTGTTTTGTCTTTTTCGTATATCGTTGTTTTTAAAGATTTCAATCAGACTTTTAAATTATCCAGAGAGGTACTATTGATTATGTATGTCACCGCTTTTGTGCTTACCACCATCTGGAGATTTGGATTTATAAAAATTGTTCGCATCTACAGAGCACGCGGATTCAATAACAGAAAGGTAATGATTATTGGTGCAGGAGACACGGCACAGGAGTTTAAAAATATGCTGGAGCATAAGATTGAATACGGGTATCAGTTTTTAGGTTTTTATGATGATGAACCGCAAAAATACAGCGCTGAAATTCAAAAACATATTTTAGGTAATGTGGAAGATGCGAAACAATATGCAATCTCTCATCAAATAGATGAGTTGTTTTGCGCCTTACCTTATCAGGAAGAAGACAGAATAAAAGAATTGATTCAGTTTGGAGACGAAAATTTAATCCGTGTAAAAATTGTACCGGATTTAACCCGTTTTCTAACACATCATTTAAATAAAGTAGAGATAGATTATTACGGACAGATTCCTGTAATGACTTTACGAAACGAGCCTTTGGAAAACATTGTAAACCGCTTTGTAAAACGATTATTTGATATTGGTTTTTCAGTACTGGTGTTTTTATTAGTATTGTGGTGGTTTATTCCTCTGATGGCATTGATTATTAAACTTACTTCAAAAGGCCCGGTGTTTTTTGTACAGGAACGCTCCGGTATAAAAAATAAATCATTCCGGGTAATCAAATTCAGGACAATGTATATCAATAGTGATGCACATTATAAACAGGCTACCAGACACGATCAGCGCATTACACCAATTGGTAAATTATTAAGGAGAACTAACCTTGATGAGATGCCACAGTTCATTAATGTCTTTCTTGGTCAGATGTCAGTAATTGGTCCACGACCACATATGTTGAAGCATACAGAAGAATATTCCAAAATAATTGATAAATTTATGGTTCGGCATTTAGTAAAACCCGGTATTACAGGTTGGGCTCAGGTAAATGGATATAGAGGGGAAACCAAAGATGTAATGGATATGGAAGGAAGAGTACGGGCGGATGTATGGTATATCGAAAACTGGAGTTTTGGGTTAGATGTCAAAATTATTATAATGACCATTATCAATATGATTCGAGGTGAAGAAAATGCATTCTAAAAAATATCTGCTTTTATTTCTGCTGTTATCTTCTGCTGTTTTTGCGAATGCACAACAAGAAAATCTGCCACTCAACAGAAACATGATACTCAACTATGAGAAATCATTAAATGGTTGGGATAAAGCAGTCTTTCATTCTGCTGTAAAGCCATACAATGCTTCAGAAGTATATCAATTTGTTTATCCTGATACCGTGCAGCATTTTGAACGCATGGAACACACCAACTGGTTTAACAAGTTCGCAAATGTTTTCGGCTATGAAAATTTACTGGAGTTTGATGAAAATGGATATGTAAAACATTACGGTAAAATTCTGGCAAAAGATTCTGTTTTTTATGAAGATAACATTTATGATAAGGGATACAAAAACCGGAAAGTATATGTTACCATTAACCCGATTCTAAACATTGGATTTGGATATGACCTTTCTTCAAAAAAATTATTAAGTTACAATTTAAAAGGACTGGAACTGCGGGCAAATATTGGTAAAAAAGTAACAATTTACACATCGTTTTTAAATACAGTAGGCAAATTTCCGTCTTATGTAGGAATTTATAATTTTCAAACAGGTGTAGTGCCCGGAGAGGGCAATATTCGTAACCGAGGTAAAGGAGGATTGGATTTTTCCAGTATCAATGCATATATATCTTATTCGCCGGTAAAACAATTTAATATACAATTGGGTAATGGTAAGCATTTTATTGGTGATGGTTATCGCTCTTTGTTTTTATCAGATAATGCTTATACTTATCCGTATATTCAATTTACTACCAATGTGTGGCGCATTAAATATGTCAATATATATGCCGAGTTAATTGATAACTTAAGAAATTTCAATGATTTCGGACAGGGGTTTCCCCGTAAATTAGCTACATTTAATTATTTCAGCATAGATGCTGCAAAGTTTTTACAGCTCGGTGTATTTGAAGGTATTACCTGGAGAAGAACTACAGCAAAAGGTAACAACTTTTTTGATTATAATTTCCTGAATCCACTAATAGGGGCAAGAGCTTTTCAGAAGAAACTGGATGCAAATACCACCAAAGTGTACGGTTTGAATGTAAAAGTAACCTGCCCGAAATATGTAGTATTGTACGGTCAGTTTATGATTAATAAGTACGGCAAGAAAAATACATCAGATCGCAGAATGGGCTGGCAGGCAGGTGTGAAATATTTTGATGTAGGCGGAATAAAGAATCTTAATTTTCAGGCGGAATACAATAGCGTTCGTCCATATAGCTATCAGGGAGAAGACAGTGCAATCGGATACTATCATTACAATCAATCACTCGGTCATCCGATGGGGGCTAATTTTAATGAGTTGCTCGTAATGGTTAATTATCAGTATAAACGCTTTTATACATCCTATAAGATGTCTTATATACAAACAGCCGCTGATTCAGCATTAAGTCAGAATTTTGGTAATAATATTATGGATATCGCATCCAATGCATCTAAACTTACGAATGTAAAAATACAGAATGGTTTTGCTTATAACGTTGTTGATCACGATATTCGCGCCGGATTTATAATTAACCCTAAGATAAATATGGTGGTGGAAGGTAAGCTGCAATTCAGAAAATATACTTCTAAGGATTTGGGAACACAAGGTCTAAAGAGCAATTCATTTATGGTGAGCTTTGCTACCAATATATTCAACAGATACTATGATTTACCTATTTTGTTTTAATTAATAAAGGTTAATTCACACGTACAATCAATTAATAATCTTATTTTTGCGTTCTATTTTTAATGAGAAAATTGATTTATGCGTAAGATTGTTTTAAGTTTTCTGATTGCGGTTTGTTCTGTTGTGGTTGTTTTTGGACAAGATACTACCGCAACTCCACCCAAAGGGATATCTGCCCAGGTGAAAAAAAGAATTACATCTGCAAAAGACAGATTGGTTATAGAATTAGCATTGATGAATGCTATCGTTAAAAAAGATGGAGGTGTAACCGTGCCAAACGATTTTAAATTAAGCGGTTTCAACAGAGGCATCAATGTATATTTTATGTATGATGTGTTGTTAGGTAAAAAAACAAAACCACGAAACTTCAGTATTGCGCCGGGAATTGGCGTTGGTTCAGAAAATTACTACTTTAAAAATTATGGTATGAGCTGGCACCGCGATACTATAACTCGTTTCTATTCTTTCGGTGATTCTATCAGCTCCAAGAAATCTAAACTGAATATGACCTATATCGATATTCCAATCGAATTCCGCTACCGTTCTGCACCAAACAAAAAGACAGGGATGAGCTGGAAAATAGCAGTGGGCTTTAAATTTGGGTTCTTAATTGGCAGTAAATGGAAATATAAAGGCGAAGACCCTTACAAAAATGATGGTGAGCAAATAACCTTCAAAGATATTAAAGTAGCTAACATGAATAAATTCCGCTATGGACCAACCATTCGTGGGGGTTACGGACCAGTAAGTATCTTTGGTTATTATTCAATTGGCAGTGCTTTTTCTACCAATAAAGGACCAAAGTTCAATCCTA
>JAXLTZ010000008.1:0-183407 GCA_046329785.1 Chitinophagales bacterium | reverse complement strand
TATGATAGGCAACCGGCATCTTTAAAACCAGCTCTTTATTTTCCTTTAATTGTTGTGGATTTTCACTTATTTAACCGTTTATAGGTCACATTTGAGGTCACATTTAAAAAATAAGGATTTCAGCATCTCGCTAAAACCCTTATTTTACTGTGACCGCGGCACGAATCGAACGTGCGACCGACTGCTTAGAAGGCAGTTGCTCTATCCCCTGAGCTACGCGGCCAATCTCTGATTGAAAATTATTAGTTGACAGTTTGCAATGCTGATTCACAGTATTTGCTAACTAATTTAAGTGTCAACTGTAAACTTTTAGCAATCGGAGTGCAAAGATATTCCTAAATTGATTAATTTCCCAAAAAAATACTTTAAATAATTATGTCCGCATCAAATGTTCAAATAGAGGAAAGCTGGAAGCATGTTTTAAACGATGAATTTGAAAAGCCATATTTTTCTGAATTGCGTCGATTTTTACAAGCTGAAAAAGCCTTAGGAAAAACCATCTATCCGCCCGGTTCTCTCATATTTAATGCTTTCAACTCCACTCCTTTTGACAAAGTACGAGTCGTTATTCTTGGCCAGGATCCGTATCACGGTGCAGGTCAGGCACATGGTTTGTGTTTTTCTGTACAACATGGTATAAAGCCACCTCCCAGCCTGGTAAATATGTATAAGGAACTTAAAGATGATGTTGGTTTTGACATTCCAAATCATGGTTGCCTGCAAAAATGGACAGAACAAGGTGTGTTTCTATTAAATGCTATTCTAACTGTTGAAGCCAACCAGCCCGCCTCACATCAGAAAAAGGGATGGGAAGAGTTTACGAATGCCGTCATACAGAAACTATCTAAAGAGAAAAACGGATTAATTTTTATTTTATGGGGAAACTTTGCACAGCAAAAGGCTTCTATGATAGACGAAACTAAACATACTATCCTAAAAGCTGCACATCCATCACCATTTTCAGCATATAACGGGTTCTTCGGATGTAAACATTTTTCAAAAACCAATGAATTATTAACTCAAAGAGGAGAAATACCTATTGACTGGCAGCTTTAAAAGCATAATCACAATTATCTTAATGACTGATCAAAAACCCAGGTTACCAGGAATGTAGTTCCAATAAAAGGTGAACCATAATTTGTTCTGTAAGATTTTGCTGCCAGATTTGTTCCCGTAACCTTAATCATTGACATGGCTTTGGGTATTGTATAATTTATTTGTGCATCCAGCGAGCCTTGAGCGGCAATATTACCTAAACCAAACGGACTACTCCACAAAAATTTATCCTGCCATCTATAGTTGATATCAAATCCAAAATTTTTAAAGGCTTCTGTTGCGCCTATTTTTACATTAAAACTATGTTTAGGTGTATTAAATGCAATATCTCTGTAAGATAAATTTGAGGGTGCTTTAAAATCCGTATACGTATAATTTCCACTTACTGAAAAAGATTTCCAGAAATTATAAAAAACACCGACATTAAATCCCCATGATTTTACGGTTCCTTCCACATTTGTAAATGGATTCCATAAAGTAGGACTGATAGAAGAATTAGCAAGACTTTGATTGGTACCCGGCAACATTTTTCCTTTATGATATGTTGAATCAATGCTATATACAAATATTTGTGTCTGAAAATTTTTGTATAAGTTGAAATACATATTTGCATCCAGATAAATTTTCTTTGTAATATCCGTGCGATAGCCAATTTCAAAGGCAGTTACATTCTCAGGCCTTACATACTTTAAATTAATTGGTTTTAATCTTGAAGAATCTCCGGTAGCTCTAAAAGCATCCCAGTCTTCCTTTCGTATTGCACCTCCATTGTAAATTCCATAACGCTCAGCATTTTCTTTGATACCCCCTAAGAGTATGCCGGAAGAAGCAGGAAAATAAATGTATTGAGCCTGGGTTTCAGGAATACGAAAACCTGTCTGATAAGAAGCGCGTATAAAATGATTTTTATTTTTTCCTGCAACGAAAACAGTAGAAATTCTCGGAGAAGTCTGCACTTTAAAATTCTGGTTTTTATCTACTCTTACGGACGCACCTAAACGTATTCTGTCGTTCCATAATTTTCTGCTAAGTTGCAGATATGCTCCATATTCATACATTTTTATTCGTTTAGGAGTACCTGTTCCTTCCGGGTCTTCGTTGTAAACAGTGCCTTCCGTAAATAAATTTAAAAGTTTATAATTCCCACCTAACTGTATATCTATCCATTTAGATGTCCACTTTGTCAAATCCAGATTTAATTCTACATGATATTTGCGGGATTTATCTATTAACTGTGCACCACCTTTTTGAAAATAACCATATCTGATTTTATCGATTACCGCTTGAAATGAATCAGTGCCCGGCAATGGAATACCGGTATTCGCAACAGTTCTGCCTGACTGATGAGCAAGTGCTAAATCATCTGAAGTTATCTGATTTATATCTCCACCATAATTACCATAAGTAGTTTGTAATATATTCTTTGTATAGGCAACTAAATATTGTTGTGCCCAGGTAGCAGAGGGTTTAAAGGCCTCGTTCGCGAAACCGCCAACCGCTGCCAGATTGTAAGAAGAACCAAACTGAGAGGGTGAAAAATAGGACATGATTTTTATGAAATCATTTTTTATTTCAACCTTATGAAACTGTTGAGTAAACCCTCTGAATGCAAATCGTTCGCTTCCGAAAAAGACAGTATTTCCATATCCTATTCTATAGTCATAGTTTACTTCCACACCTTTTTTCCAGCGTTTATATAATGCAAAACCACCCTTAATACTTGTTGCATTTTTATTATCCAACACTAGTTCTTCTTTAATACCACTTCTTTTTAGAGTGAATGGTTTTATGGCATCAAGGTTTTGAGATAAAGCATTTTTTGTCGCCACTAAATCTCCGCCAAAATAAGAAGCAAATTGCGGGGTAAATATATTTAACAAGGTTGTTTTAAAGCGACTCACTGATACAGGAATAGGTCTCTCGTCACCATACAGATTAAGTCCGTCAAAGTCAGGATTACCAACACCGTTTTGTTGTGTAATCTTGTCTGTTGTGTAATCATTTGCCATCCAGTCTTTTCCGTTTAATACCGAAAAATTTACTTTTACCGCCCAATTTCTTTTAAAAACCTCTGCTACTCTGAAACTTAAGGACCCCAATGGTTTAATACCACTTTCTTTAGCATATGTAAAACCGCCTTTCACCTGAGCAGAAAAACCGGCATATTGATAAGGACTCTTGGATGTCATTAATAAAGTACCGTTAAAAGCATTGGGACCATATAAGGCTGAAGAAGCACCGGGAACAATCTCAATACTTCTTGCATCTAATTCCGACAAACCCATAATATTACCCGTCGGAAAGTTTAATAAAGGCGCAGATAAATCAATACCATCTAACAAGGTGATAAACCTGTTATTAGAAATAGTGGCAAAGCCTCTGGTATTTATTGATGGAAAAGTTAAACTTCCTGAATTTACATGTACTCCTTTTAATTTGGAAACCTCACTGAAAAAATCAACAGCACTTGTTCTTCTTATATCTTTTGTTGTTAGTTTTTCTATTGTAATCGGTGATTCAATTATTCTTTCTTCTACTCTCGATGCTAAAATAACCACCTCATTTAATGAAGTATCTTCAACAATTAAATCATTTACGGTACTATCTATCTCATTTGCTCTACAATTCAATACAAAAGCATATAGCAAAAACAATAAACTTGTTCTTATTTTCATTTGTTATTTTTAATTGTTTTTAATGTGTACATTGAATATCCATATATTCATCTTGGTTTGATCTGATTTTCAGTTCATGAATTTTTCATTTTACAAATTCAGGTTGAATATAGTCAAATGTATTCAAGATGATTATTTAGTTACTATCTTTGCCAAAGATTGCTCAAAAGTATGAAAATATATACGAACATAGTCGATTTTTTTTACAGCCGTTGCAATGAATATTCCGGTAATACATTCATCAAAAACAGTAATGGAATTACTTATACCTATAATGATATAAAGACGATTACTTTAAAAACATTTAATTTTCTCAAAAAGTATGAGATAAAAACGGATGATAAGGTTTCAATCATATTACCTAATATTCCCGAGTATATTCCATTACTGTTAGGTGTATTTTCTCATGGTGGTATTGCAGTTAATCTCAATATAAATTTTACATCTGATGAATTCAAAATCAGACTTTCAGATGCAGATGTTTCTATGGTAATTTTAACGCCTGATTTATACCATAAAATAAAAGATGTATTGAATGAATTATCCATACAGAAAATATTGATTGTTTCCAATGATACAAACAGTGAAGAGTCTATCTACAATATGGATGTCATCAATAAAGAAAATTCATCTTTAGAAGTAATAATTCCTGATTACAACTTATTTAAGATTGCATTTCTGCAATATACAGGCGGAACTACAGGTGGCATTAAAGCTGCAATGCTTTCACATGGAAATATATTATCTAATGTTTCACAGATAAGAAAACATTTTGGTGATAAACTGACGGAATCGGAAGAAGTAATGCCTGCAACGTTTCCATTATATCATGTATTTGCACTTACGTTTAATATTTTTTCCTTCTTCAATATTGGTGCAACCTGCTTAATGTATCCTGTTACAAAAGACTTACCACTACTCATTAAATTACTAAAAGAAAATAAGATTACCTGTTTTGTTGGTGTAAATACATTGTATAAATTATTAATGCAGTCTTCTCAACTGACAAAAGATGATTTTCCAAAATTAAAAATATGCATTGGCGGAGGAGAGCATATTCAATTAAATACAAAGATAGAATGGGAAAAATTATCAGGCGTGCCTATATATGAAGCATACGGCATGACTGAAACCAGTGCTATGGCTATTGTAAACCCGCTAAATGAATATAATGACCCCGAAACTATCGGTGTACCAATTCCATACACGCAGGTACAACTTTTAGACGAGAATAACCAGGTGATCACAAATGATAATGAACATGGAGAAATTGTTTTAAAAGGGCCACAGGTAATAACACAATACTGGAATAAACCAACTGAGAATGAAACTTCCTTTATAAATGGCTGGTTGCGTACGGGTGATATTGCTGTCCGGAAAAATGGAACTTATTTCAAAATAGTAGACAGAAAGAAAGACATGATCAGCGTATCCGGATTTAAAGTATTTCCAAATGAAGTGGAAGCTGTCATTACATCTTTTGGCGGTATTAATGATTGTGCTGTTATTGGTGAAAGAGATGATCAAACAGGTGAAAGAGTAGTACTCTATTATGTTGCTGAAGATATAATTGACCAACAGGCATTGACTGAATACTGTAAAAAATATTTAACTGCATTTAAGATTCCAAAGAAAATATATAAAGTAGAATTGATTCCTAAAACAGCTATCGGTAAAACAATGAGAAGCTCTCTTCGAAAATTACAGGAATCTAATTAATTTATTTGCAAAAATTTTACTATGTTTAATTGCTGTTATATCTCTTAAAAGATATAACTGTTGCGCCAAATATGGAATTACAACCCACACAGGAAGGTGTTTATCCCAAAGATAAAAATAATCAGGTCGTTGAAAAACTGTTTGATATTACGGATGATTTTGAACGTTTTAATCAATGTAATGAAATGTTTTGTCGCTCCCAGTGGGATTCTGCTGTAAAATCAAAAAAAGCAATTATTTGGTTTAAATCTTTACTTAGCAATAATCTGAACTTTAAAAACACAGATGGTTACACGCAAAAGGATTTTGCACTTCGAAATGCAGGATGGACATTTGCCAATCTGGGCATGGAACGGACTCAACATCTTGGAAGAAGAGACGGATTTTTAGATGATATAACAGCATATCTGAGACCATCAGATACGAAATATGAAGTTAAATCAGCTGAAGCAATGTCGGCAGAAATAAAACAAGTGGGAAAGATATTTGGTGCTGACATGGTTGGTATTACAGGCACTGATTTACGCTGGCATTATTCTCATAAGTATGATGCAGATACACGAACGGAAAAACCGAACGAACTATCCGACAGTTTAATTAATTGTATAGTAATTGGCACATCTATGCCATACGAAGTTATTAAAACCTATCCATCTGCATTAGCGGGCGTTGCACCGGGTTTTGGTTATTCTAAAGATGCTTTCATCTTACAAACACTGGCGCAATTTATCAGGAATTTAGGATATGAAGCAGTTGCAACTTTAAATGATACTGCGCAGGCTATACCTTATGCTATTCAGGCAGGCCTTGCAGAATATGGAAGAAATGGATTAGCAATCACTAAAGAATTTGGACCACGTGTACGTTTTGGAAAAATTTTTACTAATCTGCCCTTACAGCATGATAAAGCCATAAAATTTGGCGTTAAAGAATTTTGTGATATTTGCAGAAAATGTGCAGATGCATGTCCTGCAAAAGCAATACCATTCGGAGAACCAACAGACAAAACAATTAATAAATCAAATATTATTGGTATAAAAAAATGGACAGTGGATGCTGAAAAATGTTTTAATATTTGGGCGAATCAGGGAACAGAATGTGGAATATGCATTCGTGTTTGTCCTTATAACAAAAGTAATAAACGTTTTATAGACAGATTGTATTATTCCGTTTTCAAACGAATAGCATTTTCTCCTTTAAAGAAGCTTGCATTATGGATGGACGACATACTAGGTTATGGAAAAAGGGAAAATCCATCCTGGTGGTGGAATACCAGACCTGAATAAGTGATATAATATTTTTTTAATTTTCATTTATATTAAAGTTTAAATTTTCTATTATCGTAAAATATGAATTTACTTACATTCTCTGAAAATGAGTCCAATAGTCTGAATCTTAAAATTTACAGAGCTAATCAAATAAACGGTTTTGACCATGTCAATCTTTTAAATGAGATTTTGGATAAAAAAGCTGATGTTATCAGACTAAAAATTCCATTTGATAACAACCGTACTTTTGAACAAATCGAGAAGACCGCATTTCCATATAATATTTTTAAGTCTTTGATAAGAATGTCTGTAAAAAAAGACGCACCTAAACCAGACAAACAAATCAGCAACGAAATTGATTTTCAGAAATACGATATTTCTAAAGAAGATACACTTAGGATTTTACTAAAAAACTCCTTGAACGAACCAACTGAAATTGGATTTACAAACAGTATTTACGATGCAATCATTGATACAGAAAAGATGATACACTTAAGTACAGAATATTATATTAATCTTGCGAACAAGGGCGAGCAATTTGGTAATTATTTTTATCTTGCTTACACGCAGAATCAATGTATTGGATTTTGCAGTTTTCAAATCAGAAATAATAAATCAGAAGGTTTATTCTACACTATTGCGCCTTCTTACAGAAGTAAAGGTATGGCAAGAGAATTATTGGCTTATGCAAGAGAGCAAAGTTTCATCAATGGAGCTGATGAATTTTCAACAAACACCATTATTCAAAATCCAAAAAGTATTTACCCGCAAATGAAAATTGGGTTAGTGCCACGCGAATCATATATGAATGTTATTTTCTTTCCTTTGTTATCGAAACAACCTGCGTATCAAAAAGAGATTGAAGTTTATACTGAAACAGATGTCTACAATCAGATTCAAACTTGGCTGAAAGAAATAGGATACAATACATCTAAACTTGAAAATACAAGAACACGGAGAAATGAATCATGCACATTCCCAAATCAGATTACTCTGAAAATATTTATGTTCAACAACCGTGAATTAATTATTTCTGCTTATAATCCGGATAATACTTACTGGAGTTACACAACTGGAAATATTAATTAATAAAAGTGTAGTTTTTTGAAGATTAATTTAGCTTCATATTTTTCACATACAATGATTTACCGAACATATCTGTAAGCACCTTACTGATATACATTAGAAAGAAAGGCATTGGTCTTATAAAATCAATATATAAAACCACGCGGGTTATTTCACTATTATTATATGCTGAATGAATAAACGTATCATCAAATATTACACATTCATTTTTTTTCCAGTGATAGGTTGTATTATTAATGGTTAATCCACTCTGAGTTATATCATCAGGCACAATCAACCCCATAAGACATCTTAAATACCCTTTGTAGGTTCCTCTGTGCGGTTTTACGTAAGTACCCGGTTTCATTACAGAAAACCATGCTGTTGTAATTGTAGGAATCTGCTTTAAGCAATTAACGGTAACAGGGCACTCCACCCAGTTTTTCTCGATTTTATTACCATATACAAATAAAGGAAAAACAGACCACTGATCCGGAGCCACACTCTTAATTTGCTCTTTCGAAAAAACTGTTGCATCTATAAGTCTGTTTTTATTATTAATGTTTATATATTCCTGCTTGATAGCTTCATAATTTTCTTCCAATATTTTCGTCCACTCAAAATTTGCTTTATCAAAAAAAACATCATTTTTTACAAATATTTTAATTACAAGCTCTAGGAAAAAAATAACTGTTTTACTTCCATAAAATTGCAGATAGTAGATTATACGCATGAAGTCAGTAAATTATTTAAAAATTGAATTTGCAATACTCATAGCATCAATAAAAGCCTCTTTATTTAAGCCATGTTCAATATTTCTCTCATCAAAGTATGCGAGTAAATTTTCTGTTGGCATATTACCGGTTAATTTATCAGACGCCATAGGACAACCTCCAAATCCTTTAATCGCGCCATCAAATCTAGTGCATCCTGCATTCCATGCTGCTTCTACCTTCTCTTTCCAGGTTGTTGGTGTGGTATGAAAATGTGCTCCAAATCCTATCTCAGGAAAATCTTCTGATAAAACAGAGAAAACATTCGTTATTATTTCAGGAGTAGCCACTCCAATCGTATCTGAAATTGAAAATTTATTGACACCAATTTCAAGTAATCTGTCCACCCAATGTTCAACTAATGCAGCATCATAAAAATCACCATACGGATTTCCAAATGCCATAGAAATGTAACATACAAAAGTTTGTCCTGAACATTCACAAATATTCATAATTTCTTCCACACGCATCAGCGATTCTTCTATACTGCAATTTGTATTGCGCTGTTGAAATGTTTCAGAAACAGAAAAAGGGTAACCTACATATGTAATCTCATCAAACTCAGTTGCCTCTTCTGCCCCACGTGTATTTGCTACTATTACAGATAATTTTGTATCTGTATCTTCTAACTTCAGATGTGGAATTATAAGTTTAGTATCTGCCATTTGTGGTATTGACTTCTCAGAGACAAAACTTCCGCAATCTAATGTATTAAAGCCTACTTTTAACAGAGCATTCAGGTATTCAATTTTTTTATTAGTGGGGATGAATTCAATTATTCCCTGCATCGCATCACGCGGACACTCAACTATTTTAACACTTTGCATTCTGCTATGAAATTACTAAAAACTTACATAATAAAAAATGGCTCAGAAAATTCCGAGCCATTTTATTTATCAAAATAGTGTAGCTTATTGTTTCACTACTTTGTGATAATATGTTTCATCATCTACATTCAATTTGATAATGTAGACACCTTTTGCGAAATCATTCATACTTAATTCCTCAAATACATTTCTTATGTTCGTAAATCCTTTCGAATATAATTCTCTGCCTTCAGTTGAGTAAATTCGAATTTGAACAGTCGCATTTTTTGTAAGATTCAGATTCATCACCAATCTGCCTTCAGTAGGATTCGGATATACTTCAAATACTTTTATAGAATTTGTTGAGTTTCTGATACCTACCAATGTAGCAGAGAATGATGCGGATGTCGCTGAAGGGCAACCGTCTTTTATTACTTTAAGTGTATAACTGCCTCCAACAGGTATTTTGTAGTAAGGTGTACTTGTTGTCTGTACTAAGCTTGCGCCTAAATACCATTCATAACTTGCTCCTACTACTAATGTACTGCTATACAAGGTATCGTTGCTTTGTGTAATACCTGGTGTTGCAGGTGTTGCTTTTACCGTTAAGCTATAGGTTGCCGATGCTGCTGTACATGGGCTGCCATTCGGATTGTTTGTAGTCACTGTTATTGTTACTGTATTGCCCACATCTCCTGCCGTCGGTGTATATGTGAAGCTAAATGGTGAACTGCTAGCGCTGCTGATGTTTAATGTACCCGCTCCATCCTCAGATAAACTTACATTCGTAGCACTTCCACCAAACGTATTGCCGGTAACTGTTACTGCACTGCTGCTGCATGTACTGCCACTACTACTGCTCAAACTTACTGTCGGTGGACTTGAACATCCACAACTGTTCACCATGATGGTTCCCGTTGCAGTTGCCTGTGTACAGGTACCCGTTGTGGTTACGGTATATGTAAACGTGCCTGTTGCACTTGGTGTACCACTTATTGTGAACGTACCGCCTGCAAAACTACCCGTTACGCCTGCCGGTAAGCCCGTTACACCTGCTCCTGTTCCGCCTCCTGTTACTGAGTATGTAATATTCGTTATCGCCTGACCAGAACATTTCGTTTGTGCATT
Organism: Chitinophagales bacterium; assembly: GCA_046329785.1. Taxonomy (GTDB): domain Bacteria; phylum Bacteroidota; class Bacteroidia; order Chitinophagales; family JADIYW01; genus JADJSS01. The sequence goes on along the minus strand of JAXLTZ010000008.1, from coordinate 172,917 downwards.
CGTACCACCGGCTGAGGTTAATGCTATTGCTGCATTTGGATTTACCGTTAAGCTATATGTTGCTGTTGCTGCCACACATGGACTGCCATTCGGATTGTTCGTAGTCACTGTTATCGTTACTGTATTGCCCGCATCTCCTACTGCCGGTGTATATGTGAAGCTAAATGGTGAACTGCTGGCACTGCTGATGTTTAATGTACCTGCTCCATCCTCAGATAAACTTACATTCGTCGCACTTCCACCAAACGTATTGCCGGTAACTGTTACTGCACTGCTGCTGCATGTACTGCCACTGCTGCTGCTCAAACTTACTGTCGGTGGACTCGAACATCCACAACTGTTAACCGTGATGGTTCCCGTAGCGGTTGCCTGCGTACAGGTTCCTGTAGTGGTTACGGTATATGTAAACGTGCCCGTAGCACTTGGTGTACCACTTATCGTGAACGTACCGCCTGCAAAACTACCTGTTACTCCCGCCGGTAAGCCTGTTACTCCTGCTCCTGTTCCGCCTCCTGTTACTGAGTATGTAATATTCGTTATCGCCTGACCGGAACATTTCGTTTGTGCATTCGTACCACCTGCTGAGCTTAACGCTATCGCTGCATTTGGATTTACCGTTAAGCTATATGTTGCCGATGCTGCCACACATGGGCTGCCATTCGGATTATTCGTAGTCACTGTTATCGTTACTGTATTACCCGCATCTCCTGCTGCAGGTGTATATGTGAAGCTAAATGGTGAACTGCTCGCACTGCTGATGTTTAATGTACCCGCTCCATCTTCAGATAAACTTACATTCGTAGCACTTCCACCAAACGTATTGCCTGCAACTGTTACTGCACTGCTGCTGCATGTACTGCCACTACTGCTGCTCAAACTTACTGTCGGTGGACTCGAACATCCACAACTGTTCACCGTTATGGTTCCCGTTGCGGTTGCCTGCGTACAGGTTCCCGTTGTGGTTACGGTATACGTAAACGTGCCCGTAGCACTTGGTGTACCACTTATCGTAAATGTACCACCTGCAAAACTACCCGTTACGCCCGCCGGTAAGCCTGTTACACCTGCTCCTGTTCCGCCTCCTGTCACAGAGTATGTGATATTCGTTATCGCCTGACCGGAACATTTCGTTTGTGCATTCGTACCACCTGCTGAGGTTAATGCTATCGCCGCATTTGGAGTTACCGTTATAGTTCCCGTTGCTGTTGCCTGCGTACAGGTTCCAGTAGTGGTTACAGTATATGTAAACGTGCCTGTAGCACTTGGTGTACCGCTTATCGTGAACGTACCGCCTGCAAAACTACCCGTTACGCCTGTCGGTAAACCCGTTACACCTGCTCCTGTTCCGCCTCCCGTTACAGAGTATGTGATATTCGTTATCGCTGTGCCTACACATTTCGTTTGTGCATTCGTACCACCTGCTGAGCTTAACGCTATCGCTGCATTTGGATTTACGGTAATAGTTCCCGTAGCGGTTGTCTGAGTACAGGTTCCCGTTGTGGTTACAGTATACGTAAACGTCCCTGTAGCACTTGGTGTACCGCTTATCGTGAATGTGCCGCCTGCAAAACTACCCGTTACGCCCGCCGGTAAGCCCGTTACTCCTGCTCCTGTTCCGCTACCCGTTACAGAGTATGTAATATTTGTTATCGCTGTGCCTACACATTTTGTTTGTGCATTCGTACCGCCTGCTGAAGTTAATGTTATCGCTGCATTTGGTTTTACGCGTATGGCTTTAGTGGCTGCTACACTTGGTGTACCACCTTTGTATGCTATTAAACTTACAGTGAAATTACCTACTGTGTTAAACGTAGGAGTAACGGTTGTGGTAGAGTTCGATGTACCCGGAGTTCCACCACCTATCGTCCAACGCACCGAGTCAGGACTGCCGCTCGAGGCGGTTGATGTATTCGTAAATGTTAATGTACCTCCCACACACACTACCGTATCACTCGCCGTGAAACTCGCAGTAGCTGTTGGTGAAGTGTTACAAAAAGCCGGAAGATTAAAAGCAGCAGTTTGGTCTGTTGCAACAAGTGGAGATCCTTGTGAAGCTGAGAAACCCATTCCTCTACGAGCAAATGCACTCCAGATTTCACAGTAATCAGCTTTAGCATATAAAATTGAATCTGCTTTTAGTATAGCATTCCTGTAGTCTAAGAAACCACCTAAACATGTCTGAAGTTTTAATCCTTCCAAAACTAATTTAATAGCTCTTTGGTTACCGGATGTAATTGTATTACTATATAAATCACTACTGTAACCATATTTATCAACCAAATTCCAATACATATCCCAAAGGGCAGAACACCAAATCTCTCCTATATCATGACTTTCTGGACTAGCAGTTAAATCTGCATAGGTTTGTGGGTTTACAGATAAATCATAAGAATAAGGATATCTTCTTATACCGGAACCTGGTGTCGATTCAAATATTTCACCGGCATAACTACCCATACCCCTTGCAGTATTTTTTGTATCAGTTGGTTTATGCGTTAAGGCAAGTGCAAAGAAATCACTCCAGCCTTCTCCACCTTGTTCTCCATTTATTAAGCAAGAACTATTTGCCGGACCACCAGCCAATCTGGTTGAAATACCATGACCATATTCATGTGCAACAATACCATTATCTAAATCACCATCAATTCTAATACAATTATCTGCAGTCATTGTAATTCTTGTATTCGGTAGATTATTACGCATTAACTGTCCTGTTGCATAAGTAACCAAGATACTTGGAATCGTTACTGAAGCACCATCCACACCAGCACCCATAGAAGGTAAGCTATCTCCTGCACTCTGTCTGTTAATAATTATCGCTGCAATAGCACCCGCATTTTGAGCACGTAAAACTTTATTTCCAAACTCACAACTACCTCTATCAATCAAAGCAACCTTTCCAACCAAAGAGGATGCATTTGCCGGAGTAGCACAAAACCATGAAGCCGGAGGGTTGGTACCGGTTGATAAAGCATTTACCGGTTCAGCATTTACAATATTATAAGCACACGGACCAAATGCAGCAGATGCAAAATCATAATCGCCGGCTACTGAACCCGGAGCTGTTATCTTAAAGCTAGCAGGAACCGGTGGTGTAGGATCATCCCATAAGAACATTTGCATACGTGGTTTCTGACCATCTACAGGTGTAGAGAAATTTGCATTATTGAAACCGCTTCCGTCGTGTGCTTCTGCCTGCACGAAATCCAAAGCACTTCCTCCTTTTCCATAATTATTTTGTTGAAAATTACCTGCCGCTTCTGTAAAGCCGTATTTATAATAAATATCATGCATGACATTATTTATATAAAACAACTGTGTTACTGCTGCTTTAGCATTTGTTCCGGTTTGCATCGGTGTAGCGAAATCAATCGGATAATCAAACGTCAAAGATGCAGTTCCATCCGGTTGTGAGCCCGTATCAATTATGTTATTTGCATCTACATCCTGATAAGCACTCACATTATTTCCTCTTGTAATGGTGAAATCAGCACCGGCAGTGCCATTGGTATCATGCCAACCAAATGGAGAAGCAGTTAAATCCCAAGGGTCACTCACTAAAACACGGGGACCAAAATTAGGGGATTCTGTATAATATGGATATACTCTATAACCGCTTGCCGCGATTTCGTTTGCATTTAAATTATCATCATTACGATTTGCATTTGGCAGAGGCATACTTACCTTTTCACCATTTGAGCTATACATACCGGGTTCTACTTTACAATGAACCACGTTATCAATTTTCTTAACCAACTCACCTGTATTTGCATCAATAGCAAATTCCCAAATGTGTTGATGGTCTTTTTCTTCTATATAAACTTCCCAGCATAATCTTATTTTACTGGTATTATCAGGATAATAGAATTTTTTAACGTAAACGGGGTCATTTGTAAGATTTGCAATCGGATTGTAAATTAAATCTGTTTTTGAATTTTGTGTTCTAACACTGACTGCACCAGCATCTCCCACATTCATATAGGATGCTACTTTTGAAATTGCATCTTCAGGTGTTAAAGATGATGTCAGTGTATTCACTTTTGAAGCAAGATCTAATTCGCTTGTAGAAGTTGCATACGCCACTTTATTGTCTTTGTTAAAATGAACAGCTATTGAACTGAATTTATATCCAATTCCGTTTACTGTTTGCTGAAACCAAATATGCGTAAGTCCTGTACTTTCATCAGTATATTGAGAAGATACACGCAAATCAGTAATATCCTTTTTGGATAAAGGAAATTCCTTTTCACTTTGAGTCAGGTATTTTATTGCTTCCGCTTTATAATCAAAAGCATAGAGGCAAAACACCATTAGAACTAACGTACATGTTAGTGTAATTTTTTTAGTCATCTTAGTTGGCTTTAATACTGTAAAAATAGTAATTAAATAAAATTAACCAAAATTAACAGCCTGAAACCGTCAAAATTAACTTATTAGAAATATTTGGAATTTGTTGATAATTAATCAATTACAACAAAATATTTATGAAATAAATGAATATGAAATTCCATTCACTTGAAACTGCAAATAATTAATAACTAATTACTTAGAAACAGTTATACAACAACGTTTATTATTCTGCCGGGTACTACGATAAACTTCTTTGGTGAATTTCCTTCCGTAAACTTGTGGACTCTTTCATCGGCCAAAACTAATTTTTGTATCTCCTCTTGCGGCATATCCAGTGGAATTTCGATGTTTGCGCGGTGTTTTCCGTTGATTTGAATTGGATAATTGAAGGCAGATTCCACTAAATATTGTTCGTCGTGGACAGGAAAATCAGCTTCTACCACAGAGGTTTTATTACCTAGATTTGACCATAAAACTTCTGCTGTATGTGGCGCAAAAGGTGCAATTAATTTTGTTAATTCTGACAAGGTAGATTTGGAAACTCTTTTCAGTTTTGATAAATCGTTTACCGCAATCATGAAAGTGGAAACACAGGTATTGAATGCGAGCCGTTCGATATCTTCATTTATTTTCTTGATGGCTTTGTGCAGAATTTTTAATTCATCTTGCGTCGCTTCTACTTCAATATTTTTCGCTTTACCAAAATCATCGTAAAACAATCGCCAGAATTTACGGATGAAATTAGAAACACCGGAAATACCATTGGTGTCCCAGGGTTTTGCTGTATCAATTGGTCCTAAAAACATTTCGTACATACGAAAAGTATCTGCACCGTATTGCTCGATGATCTGGTCTGGATTAACCACATTAAATTTTGACTTAGACATTTTCTCTACTTCAGAACCACAGTAATAATTACCGTCCTCTTCAGTAATGAAAATAGCATCTTTGTAATTAATATCTTCCGATTTTAGTTTTTCTATATCAAGAATATCATTTTTCACATAACTAATATCAACGTGAAGTTTATCAATTAAAAAATCTGATGATTTTATAAACTTATCAGGCAGTTCTGTCAACTCTTTTAGTATACTACTGAATACATTTACTTCATTAACTGATTTGTTTATATCTTTTTCTTGAATAAAAATATTCTTTGATGGAATTGTATTGAATAAATCTAAATACATCCAAGCATAATGATTATTTTCTTCAGTAGAAAGGTTACCATAAATATTTTCATAACTTAGCTTATTTAGTACAATACCTCTAACTCGATATACAAACTTACTCACACCTTGTATCATTCCCTGGTTCACCATTTTTTGAAATGGCTCTTCCGTACTCACTTTACCAATATCTTTTAAAAATTTATGCCAGAAACGTGAATACAATAAATGTCCAACTGCATGCTCTGAACCACCTACATAAAAATCAACATTCTGCCAGTACTCCTGCGCTTCTTTGCTTACCAATTCAGTTGAGTTTTTTGGATCCATGTAACGCAGAAAATACCAGGAGCTGCCTGCATAACCTGGCATTGTATCAGTTTCCATACGTGTACCTTCACCGTTTTGCGTTACCCACTCCGTTGCTGTAGCCAAAGGACTTTCGCCTGTTCCTGTCGGTTTGTAAGATTCTACTTTTGGCAACGCAACAGGCAATTTATCTTCTGCCACCGTATGAATAATTCCATCTTTATCATAGTAAATTGGAAACGGCTCACCCCAATATCTTTGTCGCGAATAACCTGCATCTCGCATACGGAAATTCACTTTCCCGTAGCCCATTTTTTGTTCTTCCAGTTTTTGAATTAATAAAGTTGTTGCTTCTTTATAATTCAACCCATTGATAAAATCAGAGTTGATATATTTTCCTTCTTTAGTAGCATCTGCTTCATTGGCTAAATTTTGCTGTGCATCTAAAATCGGAATGATAGGTAAGTCAAATTTTTTCGCAAATAAATAATCGCGCTGGTCGCCGGAAGGAACTGCCATCACCGCTCCTGTTCCGTAACCTGCTAGCACGTAATCTGCAATAAATACAGGTACTTCCGTTTGTGTAAACGGATGCAATACATAGGCTCCGGTGAACTGTCCGGATACTTGTTTTTCTGCTTGTCTTTCTATGTCTGATTTGGATGCACACATTTTTACATATGCATCGACAGCCTCTTTATACTCAGGTGTTGTAATCTGATTAACTAAATCATGTTCCGGTGCAATCACTAAAAAGGAAACACCAAAAATAGTATCTACTCTTGTAGTGAAAACATCAATTCTTTCATGATGGTCTTTCAATGGGAAAGACACCATTGCTCCTGTTGATTTTCCAATCCAGTTGCGCTGCATATCTTTCATGCTTTCGCTCCAGTCCAGTGTTTCCAGGCCTTGCAGTAAACGCTCTGCATATGCAGTAATACGCAAAAACCACTGCGACATCTTTTTCTTCTCCACCGGATGACCACCGCGTTCTGAAACACCATTTACGATTTCATCATTTGCCAACACAGTTCCTAAAGCGGGACACCAATTCACAAAAGATTCTTTCTGGTAAGCCAGACGGTATTCCATCAAAATATCCTGTTGTTGTTTTGGCGAAAATGCTTTCCATTCTTCCGCAGAAAATGCTGGCACCTCTTCATTGGTATAAGCTGTATTATTGTGATTCCCGTGTTCTTCAAAATGTTTGATTAAAACAGAAACATTATATGCACATTGATTTTTATAACAATAAATAGAATTATATAATTTCAGAAAAATCCATTGTGTGTGCTTGTAGTATTCAGGCTCGCAAGTCGTGACTTGTCGCGACCAGTCGTAAGAAAAACCAATCTTTTGTAATTGCTCAATATACGTTTCAATATTTTTTTTAGTAGTAATTTCAGGATGCTGGCCCGTTTGAATCGCATATTGTTCTGCGGGTAAACCAAATGCATCAAAACCCATTGGATGCAACACATTAAAACCTTTCATTCGTTTGTAACGCGCATAGATATCCGAAAAAATATAACCCAGCGGATGACCAACATGTAAACCTGCTCCACTTGGGTACGGAAACATATCTAATACATAATATTTGGGTTTATTGTTGTTATTGTCAACTTTATATACTGACTTTTCAGCATCGTCATAATTCCATTTACTGCGTGCCTGTTTTTCTATTTCTGAGAAATTGTATTCCATAATCTGATTAATTAGTGCAAAAGTACGGAAAGCATTATATATCTTAAAATAAGAGAGTTTATGATTGTGTTAGAAGTTTTTGACTTTAAACCATTAAGGCACAAGAACACAAAGTATTTAATTTATATTTGGACATAATTTATGACAAAGAAAACCGTATATGATATCTCATTCGTACTGTTTCTGACAAGTATTTGTCATTTGTTGTTTTCCAAATACGGTTTCAATCCTACGGATGAAGGTTTTGTATTGTCTGCAACGAATCGTGTGCTGCACGGGCAAATTCCGCATGTGGATTTTTCTTCTGTTCGTCCACTTGGGTATGCATATTTACATATTCCTGAATTACTAATTTCCAAAACACATTTCTATTTGGTTTCCCGTTTTGTTTTTTGGTTAGAGCAAGTTTTGATTGCATTTTTGTGGATTCAATTTTTGTTGAAATATTCTAAACAGGAAATTTCATTATTCAATAAGTATATACTTATTGTACTATGCTTCACTTTCAATGTACATTATTTTCCATGCTCAGTATTACATACAATAGATGGTTTGCTGATGTGTATGATTGGTCTTAATCTTATTATATTAGAAAAGAAATGGAATTTCGTTGGTTTCTTCTTTTTAGGATTTGCGGTTTTATGCAAGCAGAACTACTTAGTAGTATTACCATTTTCATTATTTTTATTTAGCAGAAAGAATATTATTATAAATCTTATTACCGGTTTTTCACCTGTTTTAATTTATGTTGGTTTTATTTGTTTTCACAATGGCTTACAAGATTTAATTGTACAGCTAAGTGGTCACAACGAATTGATTAAAGTTGGTGTATTGTGTTATGTTTTAAATCCTTTCGTTTATATAGGTATTATTGGCATTTTCATTTATTCTAAACTAAAAATAAACAAATTATATTTTGTATTATTAATGTTGATTTTTGCGCTTGGCATTTTGTGCACCAATCATTATCATGGAAAATTTGGATTCGTATTTTTTGGAATTTTAATTGCAGAACTTTCAATACGATTAAAAAAGAACGAAGAAATCATTTCATCAATTGTTGCGTTACTTATAGCATGGTCAGTTTCAATTTCTGTTGGTTATAACACACCTGCTTTATTTATTGGCGGAATTATTTCATTCTTCTTTTTACATAATACCAAAGAAAATAAAACCAACAACAGAATTATTTATTTATTTACTTTTATTACGATTATTTCGTTTTATTTTGTTCGAACACATATTGTTTATCGTGATTCGCCTGCAAAAAATCTCACTTACAAATTAGATGGAATTGTAGAAGGTGCAACCGGAATTTACACCAACAAAAACACTTTTGCAGTTTTAAAAGAATTAGATTCCTTAAAGAATCCAATTCCAAATTTGGTAATCATTCCTGACTTTACTGCATGTAATATCCTGCATTCACACGAATCGAAAATATTAACAGAATGGCCAAACAAAACAGAGATTCCAAACGATAAAATATTAACAAAGGTTACTTCCAAAATCAAGAATGATTCTACTTTAATTTTTGCCATTCCTGTATTCCAAACGGCACTTTTAAAAGATGGATTTACACCACAGAAAAACAGTGGTTTAAACTATCCAATTATAAAATTTGTGAAAGACAATTATAAAAAAGTTCAATACTCAAACTATTTTGAACTAAGAAGTAAATAAAATCATTTATCATTCCAACGATAACTTTCGTTTTCCAACCCACACAAATCAATCACTCTGTCAATTACTGTTGCAGCTAATTGTTCAAACGTTTCAGGTTTACTGTAAAAACTTGGTGTTGCAGGGCAAATTATGCCTCCTGCTTCCGTTACAGTTTTCATGTTATTAATGTGTATTAAATTATAGGGTGTATCGCGTACGACCAAAATAAGTTTTCTTCTTTCTTTCAAAATAACATCGGCAGCGCGTGTCGTTAAATCATTAGAAATTCCTCCGGCAATTCTGCCTAAAGTTCCCATTGAACAAGGGCAAATAATCATGGTGTCATATTTGGCGGAACCTGATGCAAACGGTGCCATAAAGTCATTCTTCTCATAAAAATCAAATGGATAATCTTTATAAAACTCATTTCCAAGTTCATATCTCCATACATCTTTTGCGTTATCAGAAAGAATAACACCTATTTTACTTACTTGCTGTTTAATATGTAATAACTTATCAAACAATACTTTAGCATATATTGCGCCACTGGCGCCGGAAACAGAAACTATTATTTTTCTTTCCACACTTTTTGTTTAAATTTACAATTCTTAAAGATTGGTATTAAATTTGCAATACCTGATAAAAGTAACAAATTATACATGAAAAAGTTAAATTTTAGATGGTTTATATTATTAGCAGTTTCGGTTTGCTCGCTTAGTACCGCAGGCGCAAAAATTAATAACTATTCTATTAATGACAGCGAAATTAAATGGACTAGTATTGAACAATCTGTAGCAAATTCAAAAAGCAATAATAAGAAATTCATATTAGTAGATTTGTATACTGACTGGTGCGGATGGTGCAAAAAAATGGACGAAAATACATTTACAGAACAAAGTGTTATAAGTTTATTGAATGATAATTTCACTCCTGTAAAATTTAATGCTGAATCACAAAATGCTGTTCTGTTCAATGGAAAAACGTATAACTTTACTAAAACAGGAGCACGCGGAGCAAATCAGCTTGCATTGGATTTAGGAAGTGTCGGTGGAAAATTAGGCTATCCAACGTTGGTTGTTTTAGATGCAAACGGAAATAAACTACAGGCTTTCCCCGGATTTAAAGATGTGGAAACGATGACAGTAATTCTAAAATATTATCAAAGCGGAAGTTATAAATCTATGGATTTCCAGCAGTTTCAATCAGGTCAATAAAAAAATGAAGTTGAATATAATGAATCAATTAAATAAAAGTTTGTCAGTAGTATTTATGCTGCTGACAATTTCTTCTTTTGCCGGCGCACCACCCAAAGCCGCAAAAACTACTAAACCAATTACTACTGCTGTAACTAAAACTACACCCGGTAAAAAAATCAACTGGTTATCGTGGGAAGAAATGGTAAAATTGAATGAAAAAAATCCAAAGAAAATTTTCATTGATTTTTATACTTCATGGTGCGGATGGTGTAAAGTAATGGATAAAAATACTTTTGAAGATGAAGTAGTTGCCGAATTAATGATGAAAGATTTTTATTGTGTAAAATTTGATGCTGAAAGAAGAGACACTATTAATTTTTTAAATAAAAATTGGGTATTTGTACCCGGAGGCAGAAACGGATATCATGAATTAGCTGCTTATTTTATGCAAAATCAACTTTCCTATCCAACATTTTGTGTTTTAACATCCGATTACAAACTAATTACACCACTTAAAGGATATATAGCTGTTCCTCAATTTGAACCAGTAATTAGTTTTCTGGGGCAAGATTTCTGGATGCCTTCAAAGGGTAAAAACCTGGAAGAATATAAAGCATCTTACAAGAGCCCACGCACAACTCCTTGGGTGCAACCACAATAATTTTTACTATATCCAATAAATAAAAGTTGCACTACTGCAACTTTTTTATTTTAAAGAAATGAAAAGAAAATCTCCGCTCCGCATTTACAACTCAGCAGCTTTAATTTTGTTTATAACGGTATGCATGGGATTTAAACCTCCCAAAAGTAATGCTGAAAAATTTGAATTAGACAAACCTCTACATACTAATAATTCATTACTGTGGCAGATTTCCGGTAACGGATTAATTAAACCATCTTATTTATACGGAACGATTCACATTATTTCCCGTAATGATTTTTTTCTTGGGAAGAATGTATCTAAGAAACTGACAAAGAGTGAAGAGCTTATAATGGAAACTGACTTGAATAAAATGGATATTGTCGCATTAACCAAGCTTAGTACATTAGACAGTGGGAAAATCATTAAAGATTATATGAGCGATTCGAATTACACCATTTTACAATCTTTTATGGAAGACTCTATTGGCATTAAGAAAAATACGTTTGAACAGTTTTATGCAAAATTGAAACCATTCTATCTGGAGCAACTTATTTTCTTTACCTATTTAGGTCAGGAAAAAGAATCTTATGAAGAAGTTTTCAAAAAAGTAGCAGAAGATAAAAAGATTCCACAGACAGGTCTGGAGACATTTGAAGAACAATTACTTTTTCTGGAAGAAATTCCGCTCGACCTGCAATTAAAGAGTATAGTTAAAACAATAAAAAACTATTCCTCAGAGACAAAAAAATTAGATGAATTGATTAAAGATTATAAAGAACAAAACCTTAGCTCCTTAACAAAAGCATTTGAAGAAGACGAAGACCCGATCTGGAAGGATAAATTATTGAATAAGCGTAACAACAACTGGATTCCCAAATTAAATACACTACTACAATTAAAATCCTGTTTTATTGCAGTAGGCGCCGGACATCTTGGTGGTGAAAATGGTTTAATAAACCTGCTACGAAAACAAGGATATACTGTTGAACCTGTTTCAATTAATTAATTGACAAAAAATAATTGACAGTTAACAATTGACGATTAACAATTGATAGTGAACAAGTAACTATTTCGTATTTTTGCATATAATATTCATCGTTAATCGACATCGTTAATTGTAATGCAAGAATTACCAAAAAATTTAGATCACGCAAAAATTGAAGCAAAGTGGTACAAACACTGGCTGGACAAAAAATATTTTAAGTCCGTTCCCGATGAACGCGAACCATATACAATTGTTATACCACCTCCAAATGTCACAGGTGTTTTACACATGGGGCACATGCTCAACAATACCATTCAGGATGTTTTAATACGTAAAGCACGAATGCAGGGAAAAAATGCATGTTGGGTTCCTGGAACTGACCATGCTTCCATTGCAACAGAAGCAAAAGTGGTGAATTTACTGAAAGAACAAGGCATCACTAAAAAAGATATTTCACGTGAAAAATTTCTAGAACACGCCTGGGAATGGAAAGAAAAGTATGGCGGCATCATTTTAAAACAATTGGAAAAACTGGGTGCTTCCTGTGACTGGGATAGAACGCGTTTCACCATGGAAGAAGATTTGAGTGCAGCAGTGATTGACGTATTTATTGATTTGTATAACAAAGGGAAAATTTATCGCGGTGTTCGCATGGTCAACTGGGATCCAAAAGGATTAACAGCTGTTTCTGACGAAGAAGTAATTCACAAAGAAGTAAATTCTAAGTTGTTCTATGTTCGTTATAAAATTGAAAATGCAAATGACGAATGGATCACAATTGCAACAACGCGACCTGAAACGATTCTTGGCGATACAGCTATCTGTGTACATCCGGATGATGAGCGTTATAAAAATCTGAAAGGAAAATTTGCTTTAGTTCCTTTAATCAATCGTGTTATTCCAATCATTTTTGATGATTACATTGATATTGAATTCGGAACAGGTGCATTAAAAGTCACACCGGCCCATGACATCAACGATTATAATCTTGGTATCAAACACAATTTAGAGGTGATTGACACACTCAATGACGATGGCACCTTAAGTAAAAAAGCACAGTTGTATATTGGTGAAGACAGATTTACCGTTCGTAAAAAGATTGCAGCTGATTTAGACGAAAAAGGTCATCTCGTAAAAGTAGAAGAAATTAAAAACAAGGTCGGATATTCTGAACGAACAGATGCTGTTATTGAACCGAAATTATCCATGCAATGGTTTTTAAAAATGGATGAGCTCGCAAAACCGGCACTGGAAAATGTAATGAATGACAACATCCGTCTGATTCCTGATAAATTCAAGAACACCTACAAACACTGGATGGAGAATGTACACGACTGGTGTATATCAAGACAACTCTGGTGGGGACACCGCATTCCGGCATGGTATGATGAAAAAGGAAATGTGGTAGTAGCAAAAACGGAAGCAGAAGCAATTGAATTATTCAAAAATAAATTCAACATTCAGCATTCAACATTTAACATTACTCAAGACGAAGATGTGCTCGACACCTGGTTCTCTTCCTGGCTGTGGCCGATAAGTGTGTTTGATGGCTTTAAACATCAGGGTGGTGAAGATATCAATTATTACTATCCGACGAACGATTTAGTAACGGCTCCGGAAATTTTATTTTTCTGGGTGGCAAGAATGATAATGGCTGGTTACGAGTACAAAAATGAGAAACCATTTACGAATGTTTACCTTACCGGAATTGTACGCGATAAACTGGGTCGTAAAATGTCTAAATCATTAGGAAACTCACCGGATCCATTGGATTTAATTGAGAAATATTCTGCAGATGGTGTACGTACAGGTATGTTGTTTTGCTCACCTGCAGGAAACGACTTACCATTCGATGAAAAACTTTGTGAACAAGGCAGAAATTTCACTAACAAAATATGGAATGCATTGCGTTTGGTTAAAGGTTGGGAAACTGATGTTGAAAAAGTAAACAATAATGAAGCCGTTTTTATCTGGTTTGAACACAAACTGGAACTTTTAAAAGAAAATTTAGAAAAATCATATGCATCGTATCGTTTGTCCGAAGCATTAATTGATTTATACAAATTCATCTGGGATGATTTTTGCTCGTGGTATCTGGAATTTGTAAAACCACCTTTTGGAGAGAAGATTGATACCTTGTCTTATAAAAAAACTATTCTGTACTTTGAAGAATTGATGAAGTTATTACATCCATTTATGCCGTTTATTACGGAAGAAATTTATCATTATTTAAATGAAAGTAAAAGTGCAGATATTATAATTACTGCTTATCCAAAAAATGGAACTTACGACTTAAAAATTATACAGGAAGGTGAAAAATTAAAGGAAATCATCTCTGCTGTTCGTGATGTGAGAAATAAAAACGGATTATCTCCTAAAGTAATTCTTACAGTTTACATACAGACAAAAGATAAAAGTTTATACGAGAAATTTGGCACATTGATTCAAAAGATTGCCAATATCAATTCAATTATTTTTACAGAAAAAGAAGTAGAGAATACTGTCTCACAATTAATACAAACAGATAAAATCTACATCGAAACAGGGTTGCAAATTGATATTGAAAGTGAAAGAAAAAAAATCACAGAAGAAATTTTATACTACAAAGGGTTTATAGAAAGTGTAAACAAGAAACTGTCCAATGAGAAATTTGTAGCCAATGCAAAGCCTGAAATTATAGAGAACGAACGAAAAAAAATGGCGGACGGACAATCAAAACTACAGTCACTGGAAGAAAGTTTGGCCAAATTAAATTGAAATCATCCAAATCCTGCTGTTTGTTTAATATCTTGAATTTCTTATCTTTGCACCCGAAAAAGTAAAGTAATATGAATATATGTATCGTCACCGGCTCCGGTGGTTTAATAGGAAGCGAATCTGTTGAATTTTTTGCAGATAAATTTGATTTAGTCGTTGGTATTGATAACGACCTTCGCTCCTACTTTTTTGGTCAGGATGCTTCCACTGCATGGAATAAAAATAAACTGGAAGAAAAGTTTCAAAACTATACCCATTATAATTTGGATATTCGAGACAACACAGCTTTGGAAAATGTATTTAAAGAATATAATGAAGATATAAAACTCATAGTACACACTGCTGCGCAGCCGTCTCACGACTGGGCTGCTAAAGAACCATTTACTGACTTTACCGTAAATGCCAATGGAACATTAAACATGCTGGAATATACCCGTTTGTATGCGCCTAAAGCAGTATTTATATTTACTTCTACGAATAAAGTGTACGGTGATAATCCGAATTACTTGCCCCTCATTGAAAAAGAAACACGTTGGGAAATTGATGAATCGCATCCGTATTTTAAAGATGGAATTGACGAGTTCATGAGCTTAGACCATACTAAACACTCTGTATTTGGTGCTTCTAAGGTAGCAGCAGATATTATGTGTCAGGAATATGGACGTTACTTCGGGATGAACATCGGCGTATTTCGTGGCGGATGTTTAACCGGTCCGAATCACAGCGGAGCCATGTTACACGGCTTTTTATCTTATTTAATGAAATGTGCTATAACAGGAACGCAGTACAACATCTTCGGTTATAAAGGAAAACAAGTCCGTGACAATATTCACAGTTACGATTTAGTAAATATGTTCTGGCATTTTTATCAGAACCCAAAACAAGGAGAAGCCTATAATGCCGGTGGTTCACGTTTTTCCAATTGCTCTATGATGGAAGGAATTACGTTGTGTGAAGAAATTTCAGGCAATAAAATGAATTACCAATATGTGGAAACGAATAGAATTGGTGATCATATCTGGTATATTTCTGATGTAACTAAATTTAAAAATCACTATCCCGAATGGTCATTTAAGTACGACTTAAAAACAACACTCATTCAGATACACGATAGCATGCTGCAAAGAGTTTAATTTAATTTATCTCTTATTTTTACACAATAAATATAAAAAATTAGTTTTTTATAAAAAATAATTTATATTTGTCAATATAATTATTTTTAAATCTTAAAAAGTATAAAATGAACAAAAAAATCAAACAGTATTCCGCTTTAGCTTTGGCTACTGCATCCATTTTACCTATGTCATGCTCAAAAGACAAAGAAAGCAATGATGTTAACATTGACGACAAAACTGTCAATAAAGTATTAAATGCAGTTTTAATATCGGGAACTGAATTTGGTAAAGAAGATTCAATAGACGTAAATAGTGATGGCCAATTTGACTTTGACCTGGCCGTTGGTACTGAAACTTATAGTTCCAACACATACGGTTATAGCTTTATCAATGGAAAAGTAGTGGGTAATCAAATTTTAAGTAACGATCAAACCATTAGTTCATATACGCTTCCTGTAGTTACTAATAAAAATAGTGGTGACAAAATCAATTCTTCTTCTGCAAACTGGGAAAATGATTCTTATGTTGGCTATAAATACAATTCTTCACAAATTGGAATTGCAGGCGCCGGTGACAAACTTATCGGTTTCAGATTTAAAGCCGGTGCAAATACACACTACGGCTGGATGAAAGTTAACCTTGCATCAGATTACAAGACACTTACCATTAAAGAATTAGCATATAACAAAACTCCTGATGCAGAAATTGCTGCAGGAGCAAAATAAGAAATAGTAATTTTTGTAAAAATCCCAAGCCTTGTGTTTGGGATTTTTTACGAATTCTCATTCAAATCCACCAAATACTAATTTGGTCAATTGATTTACCTCGATTTATTTAAATTCACTTCTTGAAAACAAGAAACATATTAAATCACAAAAACCTAAATCGATGGAAGTCAAAGATTTTGAATTACCGATAGAAGGGTCACTTAGTAAATTAGCATTATTACATATACAACATGAAGAAGAACCATCGCATCAGGTAGAAGCAACAGCAAAAAATGCTAAAAACCCTACGAAGAGCCTTGAGAAGAAAAAACTACTCCGGTCCAAAAAGAAAAAATAACCCTTTGTTTCTAAATCGCTTTTTATATTTTTGTTTACATGGAAGAAGAAATTACATATCAAGTAACTCCTGAAGGCTCGTTGGGTTTATTGGCTCTTGGTCATATTGGTCTATTTATTTGGCGAAATGCTAGAAAAGAATATGAAAAGCAAACAGGAAAACGTTTTGAAAGTTTTTACATTGTAGAAAAGAAAAATAATTCTACGGCATTAGCACAATACACAAAAAGTGAACATGAATCCTAAAGTTTTAGTTATAGGTTGGGATTCTGCCGACTGGAAAATAATAAATCCATTAATGGATGCAGGTGAAATGCCTGCTTTACAAAGTTTAGTAGAAAATGGTATTTGCGGAAATATCGCCACATTAGATCCACCCCTTTCGCCCATGTTATGGACTTCCATTGCTACCGGTATGCGTCCCCATAAACACGGCATACTTGGTTTCCTGGAACCTGATGCCTCGGGAAAAAATTTAAGGCAAACACATATCACTTCCAGAAAAGTAAAAGCTATCTGGAATATCCTGAATCAGGAAAATAAAAAATCAAACGTGATTGGATGGTGGCCGTCTCATCCGGCAGAACCAATTAACGGAACTATGATTTCCAATTTCTTTCAGTCTGCAAATTTCGCAGAAGAATGGGATAAATGGGAATTGAAGGAAGGTTGTGTGCATCCAAAACAAATGCATGATACATTTGCCGAGTTACGTGTACATCCTACCGAATTAACGGAAGCTCATATTCTTCCTTTCATTCCGGATGCTGCAAAAATTAATCAGGAAATTGATAAATCATTGGTTCATCTGACTAAGAATTTAGCGGAAGCAGCTTCAGTACATAACTGTCTTACATATCTTTTAGAAAATGATAAAGACTGGGATTTAATGGCTGTATATTTTGAGGCACCTGATTTGATTTCACACGGATTTATGAAATTCCATCCACCAAAAATGGATCATATCTCACAGGCATCTTATGATATGTATAAGGATGTAGTGAACGGGATTTATAAATTCCATGACATGATGCTAGAAAGAACACTTGAAATGATTGATGAACACACCACAGTTATCATTCTATCTGATCATGGTTTTCACTCAGATCATTTACGTCCTAAATCATTACCAAAAGAACCTGCTGCCATTGCGCTAGAACACTCGCCTTATGGTATTTTTGTAGCAAAAGGCCCGAATATTAAAAAAGATGAACGCATCTTCGGAGCAAGTGTGTTAGATATTACACCAACACTGCTTACACTTTTTGGATTACCGGTAGGTGCTGATATGGATGGCAAACCATTAGTTCAAATATTTGAAAACGAGGTACAGCCAACCATGATTCCTAGCTGGGAATTTGTGGATGGTAACAGCGGACAACATTCAAAAGAATTAAAAGCAGATATTTATGAAATACATGATGAGAAAGCGTTACAACAATTAGCGGATTTAGGTTATATAGAACAACCCGGAGAGGCAAATAACGATGAAAATTTTAAAAATAATATTAAAGAAAATCAGTTTTACCTGGCACGCTCCTACTACAATGCAAATGAGTATCCTAAAGCGATTGAGATACTGGAAGAGCTGATAAAAGACAAACCGGCAAAAGAACGCTTTGTACGCTATTTACTGGAATGTCATCTAAATCTAAATAATACTGCACGTTGCCGTGAATTATTGAATGAATTAAAAGAGGAAAAATCAAAAGTCGAAGCCGAAGAAAAACTTAAGAATCCGGATATGAATACTGATACATCAACGGATTCATTCAGATTGCTAATGATAGAAGGAACAATTCTGCTTAATGAACGTAATAATACAGAGGCAATTGTTTGTTTTGAAAAGGCTGATAATTTATCCAAAGATGCTTTATACTCAAGAATTTCATTAGGGAATGCATACATGCAGGCAAAGCGCTGGGAGGATGCTAAACGTATTTTTGAGGGTGAAATAAAATATGATGCAAATAATAATAGTGCATTTTTTGGCTTAGGAATCTGTTACCATAATATTGGTGACTATGATAATGCAATTGATGCATTTTTGGATTCTATCGGATTACTCTATTTCAATCCGGCTGCACACTATCACCTTGCTGAAAGTTTCTTTGAGAATAATATGTATCATGAGGCTGCTCAGGCATACGAGATGGCTTTGCGATTAGCACCAAAAATGGGAATTGCACGCATGAAGCTGGAGAAAGTTTGTAAAGAATATTTAAAAGATGAGGAACGCTACAACAAAATAATGTCGGAGGACATCTATACAGATGCTAAAGAAATTATTATTGTGTCCGGACTGCCACGCTCCGGAACTTCAATGATGATGCAATTACTGGAAGCGGGTGGATTGCCTGTATTTACGGACAATTTACGCAGTGCAGATGAAAATAATCTGAAAGGTTATTATGAACATGAGGCTGTAAAGATTATACATAAAGATAATTCATGGATGAAGAATGCAGTTGGCAAAACAGTTAAAGTAGTATCTCATTTACTCAGCAATTTACCAATGCGCTATAAATATAAGATTGTATTTATGGAAAGGGATATTAATGAAGTTACAAGTTCACAAAGTAAGATGCTGCAAAATCTGGGAAAGTTAGCTCAGGATACTGCACATTTTAATGTCGAACAGTCATTCCGGCAAACAAATGAAAAAGTAAAAAAATGGTTAGAAGACAAACCCAATATGGATGTCCTTTTTGTGGAATATGAAGAAGCGATTAATAACAGTATGCAAATCATTAACCAATTAAATACATTTTTTGGTGGCAAATTAGACACAGAAAAAATGATGCAGGTTATTGATAAAAATCTGTACAGAACTAAAAAATAATTACTATATTTGCTTATTATTGTAAACCTAAAAAAACGATTATGAAAAACAAAACAAAAAAAATGATGCAATATTCTGCAATGGCATTAGCTGCTTCAGCAGTTCTACCAATGGGTTGCGGAAAGAGCGAAGACACTGTCACAGATGATCCGACAATTGATGTTTTTGATGTAAATGTTACGCTGAGTAATGCTGCCTTGGCTTCAGACAGGGATACAACTGTAGTTATTCCAACGTTTAATACAGAAGTAACCATGGATTTTGACTACTATTCATACGAAGAAGGAGTTGCCATCGGATTCTACAGAGCAGCTGACAAAATGAACTTGCAGAACAATCAATCCAGATTAATTAATGGAACAACCAATAATAAACTTTTAGTCACTTACGGAGCAGGAAGCACCGTAGATACATCTACCGCAAAATGGAATGATGGAAATAATTATGGTTACCTGTTCTTTAACGACAAAGCCCCTGCTCCAGGTGCTTCTTTTGGTATTAACGGACAAGGTGATAAATACTTCTTCTTCAGAAAAGGAACTGCGCCAAGTTTCTTCTACGGATGGGTTAAAGTGAATGTACCAACAGATGGTAAAACTGTAACTGTAAAACAAATAGGAGTAAGAAATGTAGCTAACAAACCGCTTAAATCCGGTGAAATTTAATCTTACATTTTTATAAACTTAAAAAAAATGCCCCGAGAATTCGGGGCATTTTTAATATACTAAAAAGCGAAGCTAAATACTTTACTTATAATCTGATACGCTTAATCTCTCTTCACAAAAACTATATTCATATTCCTGATTAGAACCTATTATTACTAATCTGTCTTTTGTATAATTTTCCATTAGCTGTAAATACCAGTCAACTGCTTTGGTATCAAAATTGGAAGTAGGCTCATCTAATAATAATACCTGTGATTCTGTCAGAAATGCCAGTGATAATTTTAATCGCTGTTTCATTCCCGACGAAAAATTTTTGATGTATTTGTTTTTATGAATGCCTAATTGAGATATCTCAAAAAAATCTTCTTTCGTTGCAGTTTTCATTTTTTTAAAAGAAGTATGAAAATTGTATAACTCTTCGAGTGAAAAATCTTCAATCAAAGAGATATAGGGTGCAGCAAATGAAATTTCCTTTGCCATTTGAATTTCATCAGTAACTCGCTTGTGCGGAATAGAACAATGTACATTTCCGGAAGTAGGTACGAGTCCTCCTGAAATTACTTTCAGTAATGTGGACTTTCCACTGCCATTCGGACCAACAATTGCATATTTCTTTCCTTCTTCAAACTGATAATTAATCTTTTTGAAAATCCATTCAAAGCCATAGCGTTTACTTATATTTTCGAGATGAATAGTCAAACCTTTAATCAATTCCTTTAATAATGCCTCTTTCCGAAGTTCTTACAAAATCAATAATATAATTCCTTAAAGCCGATACAGGAATTTCCTCTTCAATTTTTTGCAGCGCCTGTGTGGTATTCAGGCCGTTATTTCCAAAGATATATCTGTAAGCATCCTGAATCATATGTATTTCATCTGAAGTAAAATTATGTCTCTTTAATCCAATTGAATTAATGCCTGCATATTGTGCGGGGTTTCGCATCACCAGACAAAAAGGCGGTACATCTTTACCAATCATAGAACCTCCGGAAATAAAACTATGTTTTCCAATTTTAGTAAACTGATGTGCACCGCTCATCCCTCCGAAATATGCGTAATCTTCTATTGTTACATGGCCTGCCAGGTTTGTTGCATTTGCTAAAATACAATGATTACCAATAACACAATCATGTGCTATATGTACATAAGCCATTAACAAAGAATTGTTGCCAACTTTAGTAGTCCCTGTTGATTGAGTTCCTCTGTTTACAGTTGTGCATTCCCTAATTAAAACATCGTCTCCAATTTCAACAGTAGAATACTCACCTGCAAATTTCAAATCCTGCGGTACGGCACCAATTACAGCACCGGGAAATATTTTACAGTTCTTCCCTATTCTTGTGCCCGGAAAGATAGTTACATTAGGACCAATCCACGTATTATCACCAATAATTACATCTTCGTAAACCGAGGAGAAATGCTCTACGGTTACATTAGTTCCTAATTGTGCTTTGGGATGTATAAAATTATTCAACGCTTTGAATTTATACAAAGATAGTATTTTGTTTTTTTTAACCACATAGACACATAGTATTAGTATTATAATAAAAAAAGAGAGAATTATTACTGATAAACGAAGAAGATATAGAAGCTAAGTTTCTATATAGGCGTTATTAAAATGAATGTTCTACTGCTGCATCAACATATTTATCAACCAGAAACTGTGCGAACTTACTGTTTGAAGTGTGTCCCGGTTTATACGCAATCAATTTACCCTTAAAATAGGTTTGAGTTAAAGCTAAATCGCCTATCACATCGAGTAATTTATGACGTGCTGCCTCATTATCAAATGTTTGATACAAAGGATTTAAAATGCCCATTTCGGGAATGGAATTCGCTGACTGATGGAAAGTTGTAGCCAGCCACTGGATTTTATCCTTACTCAATGCTGACTCTGAAAAGACTAATGCATTATTTAAATTTCCGCCTTTTATCAGTCCGTTATTATACAAAAATTCAATTTCATGTAAAAAACAAAATGTCTTGGCAGTACCAATTTCATCCGCATATTCTTTGATATCATTTAAAACGGCATACTGATGTTTTATCATCTTGGATGGAAAGTCAATTAAGCAGGTTACGGAAAAATCTTCATGTGGAAGAAAAATATATTCTGCTCCTGTTTGTTCATCTTTCCATTCAATAACATCATGAATGACATAACGCTTTTTTGGTTGCTGTAATTCGATAATATTATCTTCCTGGAGACTATCAATGTAAAACTTGGAACTACCGTCTAAAATAGGTACTTCTTTATTATCTATTTCCACTAAGGCATTATCAATTTCAAGCGCATAAAAAGCAGATAACAAGTGCTCAACTGTTATTACCTCAGAATCATGTTTTTTAATGGTGGTACTTCTGTTGGTATTTGATACATTACAAGATTTAGCAGGGATAAACAATGTCGGATTAATATCCGTTCTGCAAAACTGAATACCGAAATTCTCGGGTGCAGGTTTAATGGTAACATTCGCTATTAATCCTGTGTGCAATCCAACTCCTGAAAACTGAATCGGTCGGATTATTGTTTTTTGTAAACTCAAAACATTAGCATTAGTTATGAAAAATAAAACCTAACAAATATACCAATAAATATTAAGGATTTAGGCTATTTTGACCTGTTTTTTAACATATTCAGCTGTTCCTTCAATTCTCTGATTTGCCTTTCCATCTCGGGCAAATTTTTATATATTACTGTTGCTTTAAAATGTTGTTTGATGTCCATTACAGGTGAACCTGACAGTACCAATCCTTCTTTCTTAATATGTGAAGCAACAGCACTCTGAGCGTTAATCTTGGTAAAGGGTGCGACCACAATATGTCCGACAAATCCAACCTGTCCGCCAATCATATTATGATGCCCGATTTTAGTACTGCCGGAAATGCCGGTTTGCGCTGCAATAACAGTATGTTCACCGATTTCTACATTATGTGCCACCTGTATCAGATTATCAAGTTTTACACCTCTTCTGATGATTGTGGAACCCATTGTAGCTCTGTCAATACAGGTGTTGGCTCCAATCTCACAATCATCTTCAATAACAACATTTCCCAGCTGCGGAATTTTGTGAAATGATCCATCTTCAATTGGCGCGAAACCAAAGCCATCGCTGCCAATTACAGCACCTGAATGTATAATGCAGTTATTTCCAACCTGACAATGAGCATTAACAGTAACATTTGGATAAACGATACAATTATCGCCTATACTCACATTTTCACCTATGTAAACAAAAGGATAAATATGAACGTTGGTTCCAATCTTTGCGGAAGAGTGTATGAATGCTTTATCAGATATTTCTGTGGTAACAACTACATTAAAAAGAGACAACACTTTTGTAAAAGATTCGTACGCATCTTTCACCAGGATAAAATTCCCTTGCATCTTATCTGAAAATAATTCCTTTGAAATAACTATGCAACCTGCTTCTGTTGTTGATACATAATCCAAATATTTATTATTCGCTAAAAATGAAATATGGTCAGACTTTGCTTCTTCTATTTTTGCAGGAGCAAAAATAATATGTTTTGCATCTCCGACGATTTCGCCATTTATCTTTTCAGCTATTTCATGAATCGTCATTCTACTTATTTTTTGGATAAGCAATATAGTGTTTCACTACCGGATTTGATAATGAACGTATATTCCATTGTTCTGTAATATCGGTGATTTCTTTTATACTTCCGTCTTTAAACTTGATGTAAATATTATCTTTAGAAGGATTATAGGCATTATTTTGTGCCTTTCCTTTTAAAACAAGATACTTCAGCTCTTCTGAAGAATACTGTTGTTTTAGTTTTTCATATTTTTTATTTGCGTTATCTTCTTCCAGAAATTCAATCTTAAATAATTTCCTGTTGATGATGGATTCTGACAGCATCTTCAATATTTCATCTTTACTATCTATCCACACTTTTAATGCCTGAAAAATATCAATATCATCCAGAGATGCAAACTTTTCTATATGATTTGAAAATTCTTCTGCGTTTATATCATTTGATAAAAAGAAGTTCAGATTACTTGAAATACCCTGCTCTACCGTTCCATTTCTGTAAACTTCTTTTGCACGCACTACTGCACTCTTTAACATCAAATCCGCTACCAAGCATGTCTTGTGTAAATATACCTGCCAATACATTAACCTTCTTGCAACAATAAATTTTTCGATAGAATAAATTCCTTTTTCTTCAACTACAATATTATCCTCGTGAACATCCAGCATATTGATAATTCTATCGTACCCAACCACACCTTCACTTACTCCACTGTAAAAAGAATCGCGGTTCAGATAATCCAGTCTGTCCATATCTAATTGTCCGCTGACTAATTGATACAAAAACTTTTTTGGATATTGATTGGTAAAAATCTGAATAGCCATCTCCACAGGTTTCCCAAATTCTTTTTGTAGATTCTGCATCAATAACATCGAAATATGTTCATGTGGCATTTTACTCACCAGCACACTTTCTAATGCATGTGAAAATGGCCCATGTCCTAAATCATGCATCAATATGGATAATACTGCTGCTTCGCACTCCTCCTCTGTAATCATGTGTCCTTTTGATTTCAACACTTCCAGACTCTTACTCATTAAATGCATGGCGCCCAAGGAATGATGAAAACGTGAATGTGTTGCTCCCGGATAAACTAACGAACTTAACCCTAATTGTTGAATACGTCGTAAACGTTGAAAATAAGGATGCTCTATAACATCAAAAACAATATCATATGGTATCGAAATAAAACCATATACAGGATCGTTAAATATTTTCCGTTTATTCATATTCGTCTTTATATTTCTGTATTCAATCAATAATGAATACAGAAAAGCAAAAATTCACATTATTTAATAGAATAAAATTATGTATTTTGTGATATAAATGTATTATTACGATACAAAGGTAACAAAACCGTATAACTTAGAAAAAATAATCAATAATACAGACACATGGCAGCTATAAAAATCCTATGGGCAGATGATGAGATAGACTTACTGAAACCACAGATTATCTTTTTAGAACAGAAAGGATATATGGTGGAACCGGTGAGTAACGGACATGATGCATTAGACAAATGCAGCACGGAACATTTTGATTTAATTTTTTTAGACGAACATATGCCGGGTATTTCCGGACTCGAAACACTCTCCAGAATTAAGGCTGCCAACAGTGATATTCCGGTAGTGATGATTACCAAAAATGAAGAGGAGAATATTATGGAAGAAGCAATCGGCGCGCAGATTGCAGACTATCTTATAAAACCGGTAAAACCAAACCAGATTTTATTAGCCATCAAAAAAATTCTGGATAACAAGAAATTAGTTTCTGAGAAAACAGCGACGTCCTACAGGCAAGAATTCCAGAATATAATGATGGAATTAAACAACGTGAATACACATCAGGAATGGGCAGAATTATATCGCAAACTGATTTACTGGGAACTGGAATTAGAAAAAGCTGACAATCCGGATATGAAAAATATTCTGGATATGCAGAAAGGAGAAGCCAATAAAGAATTTTTCAAATTCATTTCCAAAAACTACCTTAAATGGCTGAAAGAACAAGGTAAAGAAAGTACTCCTACACTGTCGCATACTTTATTCAAAGACAAAGTAATTCCAAACCTCGAGAAAGATATTCCTACATTTTTTTTACTGGTAGATAATTTGCGGTACGATCATTTTAAGATGATAGAAACACTGATTAAAGAAGATTTCAGAAAAGTTAGCGAAGATTATTTTTACAGTATATTACCTACCACTACCCAGTATTCAAGAAATGCCATCTTTTCTGGATTAATGCCATTAGATATTGATAGAAAATATCCGGAAAAATGGTTTTACGATGATGAAAATGCCGGCAAAAACTTACATGAAGAATTTTTTCTCAATGAGCAATTCAAGCGAAATAATATTCAATTAAAAACAAGCTATACAAAAATCACCAATCATAAAAGCGGCAAAGAACTGGAAGATACCATTCTGAATTTATTAAATAATGACTTCAATGTTATCGTCTACAACTTTGTTGATATGCTCTCTCATGCCCGTACTGAAATGGAAGTACTAAAAGAACTCGCGAGTGATGAAGCAGCTTATCGTTCACTAACCTTATCCTGGTTTGACCATTCTCCTCTATTAAATGCTCTTCAAAAACTAAAAGACAGAAAAGTACGTATTATCATTACATCCGACCACGGTACAGTTCGTGTTCAGAATCCTTCAAAAATAATTGGTGATAAAGCTACCACCACAAATTTGCGTTATAAAACAGGAAGAAATCTCAATTTTAACGAAAAAGAAGTTTTCTATGTAAAAAATCCGGAAGATGCCTTACTTCCAAAATCCAATCTGAGTTCTTCTTATGTTTTTGCCAAAGAAGATTATTATTTCTGTTATCCGAATAATTATAACCACTTTGTAAATTATTACAGAAATACATTTCAGCATGGAGGTGTATCCATTGAGGAAATGATTGTACCTGTTGCAATCTTTGAAAGTAAGTAAAAAACACCCGTTAATCCGATTTTAAGAATGATTTTTACTGTTAAAGAAATCGAAGAATTAGAGCCTGTTGCTGATAAAATTATTCAACTTACAAACGAATACAGCATTTTTTGTTTTTACGGAAATCTTGGTGCCGGGAAAACCACTCTCATCAAACTCATTTGCGAGAAACTAAATGTGGTCGATACTATTTCATCTCCTACTTATCCGATAATAAACGAATACAATACAATTGACAACAGAATCATTTACCATATTGACTTATATCGTTTAAAATCTATAGAAGAAGCCCTGAATATTGGTATTGAAGAATATCTGTATTCCGGAAATTTATGCCTTATTGAATGGCCGGATAATTTTAAAAGCATACTTCCTGCTACCCATTTTAACGTAAAAATTACTAAATTTGATGAATCACGCACCATTGAAATGGTAAGTAGCATACAATAAACAAATGGAATCTATTTTAAGTAAAATAAAAACAGATTATTCGTTGTACCCTAAAGAAGTACTCGCTGAAATTGGTAACAGTAAAAAGTCTTTATTCATAGGCATTCCCAAAGAAACTGATTTTCAGGAAAAAAGGATTCCGCTTACACCAAACTCTGTAGCTGCGTTGGTAAATTATGGTTTTAGAATTACTATAGAAAAAGACGCCGGTCTTAATTCAAATTTTTCTAATGACGAATATCTGAATGCGGGTGCAGATGTTGTTTTCACCAAAGAAGATGTTTTTAAAGCAGATACTATTTTAAAATCCGGACCGATAAACTCAAGTGAAATCGGCTTACTGCATACCAATCAAATCATCTTCTCACCTATTTTATTGCCTAACCAAACCAAAAGCATGATAAAATGCATGATGGAAAAAAGAATTACGGCAATAGCTTTTGAGTATGTTAAGGGCGATTACAACACCTATCCTTTTATGCGAAGTATGAGCGAAATAGCAGGAAATTATGCCATTATGACTGCTGCGCGTTATTTAAGTAACGAATACGGGAAGGGAATTTTGTTAGGCGGAATAGCAGGTCAACCACCGGCAAAAGTAATGATTCTAGGAGCAGGTACTGTTGGTGAAGCAGCGGCTAAAGCAGCAAAAGCATTTGGTGCTTCCGTTCAAATATTTGATGATAATATCTATCGATTAGCACGTTTGCAGAATGATTTAGGCAATAAAGTCTACACCTCGGTGATGGATCCTATAAACTTAGCCAAAAATATTTCGAGAGCACATGTTGTCATTGGTGCTTTAAAACCTAAAAACGGGAAAACGCCAATTGTTGTAACGGAAGATATGGTGCGTTCAATGAAAAAAGATTCCGTCATCATTGATGTTTCAATTGACCATGGAGGTTGCTTTGAAACCTCAAAAGTAACCAACCATAATGAACCTGTTTATACCAAACACGGCGTAATACATTATTGTGTTCCGAATATTGCCTCTAATGTATCCAGAACTGCAAGTTATGCCCTCAGTAATATCTTATCTCCAATCCTGAAGAATGCAGCAAATTCAGGCAGCATCGAAAACTTACTGAAATATGACGATGGCTTACGATTAGGTGCTTATTTGTATAAGGGTGCACTAACCAAAGAATTTATCGCACAAAAGTTTGATTTAAAATTCACGGATTTGGAGTTACTGCTCAGTGCCGATTTTTAAGCATCTAATTTTTAGAAAACACGTAGTTATTTATAAAACAGCAAGATACTTTGTAGCAGATTTTCATGTGTATTAGTAAAACAAGATGAAAGCAAAGCTACAAAACTATGATTACTACATTTACTGCTAGAATTGCGATGTCTTTTTTGCTTTTAGAATTCTATGTTTTTATGTATTTAAGAAATCAACCAAATAATCTCTTCTTAAAATCTTCTTTTGTAGGAACAGGTAAAAAGATAGATGTAAACAAAATTCCAATAAGAATTAACGGAATTACGGAAACGTGATAGGTTTGCGGATTCACCCACCAGCCAATTAATAATACGATTAATAAAATTCTGTATATTTTAATAAAAGTGAGTGTAATCTTTGGAATTTGCTTTTTAAAAACGAAAAACAAGAAAGGTATATTAAATGGCATTGCCCACAAAACATTTAAATTCCATTTTGTACAAAGATGATCAGTAAAGAACCACATAAATACAAACAACCATCCAAATAATCCAAGTATCATAAAATATAAAACAGGAATAATTTTAAACCTTGAAAAGAATGATAGCTTTACCTGCAACAACAGTATTATAAAAAACAGCAACCAGAAAATCAATCCCGGTGTCATCCGGTTTTTCACATGATATTCAGGAACCACATCTAAAATCAATTCGTTACTGCTTACTAATGGCTTACCTTCTATTTTTGTATTGTCATATAACTGCATTAATTCATACGGCAGAAAAGTACGATCAAAACCTGATTTTTTATCTGTTGGAACACCAATCAGTAAATCCATTCCGAGGTCTAACCATTCATTCGGAACATTTCTATCAATCAGTTGACGAAATGTAGATTCATCATCTGCATCTTTTGCAAATGTTTTATTTTTAAATAAAGAGAGTATGATATCGCGAGGCCGGGTTGAGCAGTTATCAAATAAAAAATCATAGATATAATACTTATTTTCTTCCCTCGCATTTATGGTTAGCTTTTCAAATAATTGTTGTTTTTGTTCCTGTGTTAAATTTAATTGTTGCTCACGAATCCAGCGGTTCTCTTCACGGTACATTTGCTCAAACTCAGGAAAATTATCAACGGATTCATAGTACAATAGTTTCCGTTTTATAAACTTGATTAAAAAAGCATCATCATTAAAATTAAACGTACCGTAATTATACACTAAATCCCAGCCTAAAATAGAATCTTTTATACGAATGGCAGTATGACCGAAATTCTGCCACAACTCTTCATCTGCTCTGCCAACCGTCAGCAAACTAATCTTTGCACTCTGAGTCAGTTCCGGTACCTTTAAATTTTCATCATATCCAAACATTAACTTAGATATCGAAAGAAATGTTAAAATAAGAGCATATTTGTAATGAAATGGCTTCATGGTACGAATATAGATATAAAACTTTTTATTCAGAAAACCGTTTTATTAAATATACTATGTATGAAAAAATTACCTTTATTTTTGTATCTTTTAATAGTGTTTGCTTTGATTAGCTTTCAATGTCAGTCAAATACAAAACCCAAGAAAACATCTTTAACTGCGGCTTCAGCCGAAAAAACAAATAAAAAAATGGATACTGCTATTATCAACAAAACTGAAGAAGAATGGAAAAAAGTACTGACTGACGAAGAATACAATGTGCTGCGGGAAGCAGGCACAGAACGGGCTTTTACAGGGAAATACACTGATTTAAAAACTGACGGGAACTACTATTGCAAAGCATGTGGCAATTTATTATTTACCTCTGAAACCAAATATCACAGCGGGTGCGGCTGGCCGGCATTTTACGATATTGCCGGTAACACATCTGTTGAAACACGGATTGATAATAGTTACGGAATGTCGCGCATAGAAGTAATCTGTAAGAAATGTCATTCACATCTAGGGCATGTTTTTGAAGACGGTCCCCGCGACAAAACCGGTTTGCGTTATTGTATTAATTCTATTAGTTTAGACTTTAAAGAAGATACTACTAAAGTCAAATAATTATATAAAAAATGGTTCGTATTGTACGAACCATTTTTTATATAATGTAATATTTTGTCTACTGATTACTGCTTACTTCTGTCTGAGTATTTCTTCTCGACAGGTAGTAGATAAAAAATGAGATGGCAATAAATGGAAAACTCAGCCATTGTCCGTGATTTAATGTTACTCCAAACATCGTCAATTGATTTTCGTCTACTTTCCAGTATTCTAAAAAGAAACGTCCGGCAAACATCATAAACAGGAAAATAGCCATCAGGCTGCCTTCACGCGGCTTATATTTTTTGATGATGTAAATCGTAATAATAACAATGAATATAAGAACATATAAAAATCCTTCAAACAACTGGATAGGAACACGTGGCATGGTTTCACCCAATCTGTCAAAGATAACACCCCAGCTTCCATCGGTGTAATCTCCTACAATTTCTGAATTAAAGAAATTTCCAAAACGGATAAACGAACCGCCAATCGCCGTTGGAATCGCTACTCTGTCTATAATCCATAGAAAAGTATATTCAGGATGTTTGCGTTTGTACAGGATAAGTGCAATGGTTATTCCTATGGCTGCTCCATGACTTGCCAGTCCGCCTTTCCAGATTTGTATAATTTCAAACAAATGCTGACTGTAATAATCCCACTGATAAAAAAATACATGACCTAAACGGGCACCAATTAATACGGCAAAAAACATATACATCAGCAACTCGTCTGCCCCGTCCGTGTTTTTCTTTTCTTTCTGAAACTCCCAATACAAAATATTATATCCCAGAAAAAATGCTGCACCATATAACAAACTATACCATCGTATTCCGAAATTTTCAGTAATCATAAAAATCTCAGGACGTATATTCCAATGCATTACAAAAGCGAGTAAACTATTCATGTATCTGATTTGTGCGCCAAAGTTAGCAATTTATTCTGTTTAGTTATCAATGAATAGCCATCAGGCAATAGTTAATAAACGTAAAAACAAATATCTTACACAAATAATTTCCTGTCCTGAACTCAAAACATAACATTCAATTTACAATTTGCAGTTTATTTTTGTTAGGATAGATTTTACGTTTTTAATCGTTTATGCAAGTTGAAAAAAACATCCGAAAAATTCGTTGTACAGATTGCCGGCTCGGAGCATTTGAGTTTTGCAGAAGAACTCTGTAGGTTGTACGAAGAATCTGCCCAAAAGCGTGGTACAGGCATCGCCAAACGCGACCCGGAATATATCAAAGAAAAGATTTTACAGGAAAAAGCGATTATCGCTACCACTGCTGACCATCAGATTGCAGGATTTTGTTATATAGAAACCTGGGAAGGAAAAAATTATGTTGCCAATTCCGGATTGATTGTGAAAGAAGAATTTCGTCATCACGGTTTAGCAAAGCGTATTAAAAAATTTGTGCTTGATTATACACGAAAAAAATATCCGCAGGCAAAGATATTCGGTATTACCACCAGCTTAGCAGTCATGAAACTAAACTCCGATTTAGGATATAAACCGGTTACCTTTTCTGAACTTACACAAGATGATGCTTTCTGGAGTGGATGCAAGAGTTGTATTAATTATGATGTGCTTACAAGAACACATCGTAAAAATTGTTTATGTACGGGAATGCTCTTCGACCCAAAAGACGAAAAGAAAAAAGAGTTTGCAAAAGTGAAGAAAGTAGAAAAGAAAATTCCTGCAAAATTAAAAACGCCGAAAGCACAACGGATAAAAGTGGTAAAAAGCGGAGGAAAAAGTAAAGAGAATAAGAAACAATTGTAATCATCGTCATTGCGAGGCACGAAGTAATTACTTCGTATTAACAGATTGCTTCACCACGTTCGCAATGACGTTAAACTAAAAAATAATGAACAACAAAGTAGTTTTAGCGTACAGCGGTGGTTTAGATACTTCGTATTGCGTAAAATATCTTAAAGAAGAAAAAGGACTGGATGTCCACGCGATTACAGTAAACACCGGCGGTTTCAGCGCAGAACAATTACAAGCTATTGAAAGCCGTGCAAGAGAATTAGGGGTAAAAGAATTTGTGGTACGAGATGTTGTGAAAGACTACTATGAAAAATGTATTAAGTATCTGATTTTCGGAAATGTTTTAAAAAACAATACATATCCTTTGTCTGTTTCTGCGGAAAGAGTTTTTCAGGCAATAGCAGTAGCTGAATATGCAAAAGAAATTGGTGCTGCATATATCGCACATGGCAGTACCGGTGCTGGTAACGATCAGGTGCGTTTTGATATGGTCTTTAATATTATAATGCCTGAAGCAACCATTATCACACCAATCAGGGATAATAAATTATCGCGCGAAGAAGAAATAGAGTACCTGAAAAACCATGGTGTGGAAATCGATGCTAAGAAAGCGGCCTATTCCATAAATCAGGGAATCTGGGGAACAAGTGTTGGCGGAAAAGAAACACTGACATCCAGATATTCTTTGCCGGAAGATGCATATCCAACGCAGTTAAGTGAAAGTAAAAGTGAGCATGAATGTGTATTGGAATTTAATCAGGGTGAATTGGTTTCTTTGAATGATAAGAAATATAATCATCCAACAGAAATTATCATTGAACTGAATAAACTCGCAGGTGCATTTGCAATCGGCAGAGATATTCATGTTGGTGATACAATTATTGGAATAAAAGGGCGTGTAGGCTTTGAAGCGGCAGCACCTTTAATCATTATCAAAGCACATCATTTACTGGAAAAACATACATTAACCAAACAGCAACTTTTCTGGAAAGACCAGTTAAGCAATGTTTATGGCAGCAACCTGCACGAAGGCTTATTTTATGAGCCACTCATGCGCGACTTGGAAGCATTCCTGACAAACACACAAGAAAATGTTACCGGAAAAATTTATATAAAGTTAAAGCCTTATCATTTCGAGTTAAGCGGCATAGAATCTCCATATGATTTGATGAACAGTAAATTTGGCAGCTATGGCGAAATGAATAATGCATGGTCAGGTGAAGACGTAAAAGGTTTTGCCAAAATATTTTCCAATCAAATTATGATCTGGAAAAAAGTAAAAGAAGAAAACAAAAAGAAATAATTTGTTTTAGTATTTATCATACTTGGAGCGAATCCTGCTAAGTGTTTCAGGTGTCATGTCCAGATAATTTGCAATATCTTTTAAAGGAACTCTGTTCGTGATATTACCATATTGCTGCACAAATTCGTGATATCTTTCTTCTGAAGACAAAGATTTAAAAGAAGAAAGACGCTCTACATAACCGGTATGAAATATTTCCATACTTACTCTGTACAGTCGCTCAATTTCATGATATTTCTTACACAAATTATCCAGCTCTGCATATTTAATGCGTAACAACACTACATCTTCAATAGATTCATAAATATGTGTGCCCGGTTTTTTAGTAAGATGTGTGAAATTTCCACCAAATAAACCACCTTCCTGTTCAAAACGTTCTACAACAGGCTTATCATTTTTGTAAAAATATACTTTAATAATACCTTTAAAAATAAAGTAAAAATACTCAGCAATCTCACCTTCTTTAATAATTTCGTGGTTCTTCTTAAAAGTAACCAACTCAAATAAATCAATTAATAAATCTAACTGGCTATCCTGCACATCCGTAGTACCTGATAGTGTTTTTTTTAAGATTGCTTTAGCCTGAGTTTCTAATAAGTTATCTGTTTGTCGCGTCATGTTTATTGAATACAAACATACTAAAATTTCACTCTTAGTATGAGCTGAAAAATTGTTTTAAATCAAATTATTCAGGTTTTATGGTTTTGTTTCTTCTAAATTAACGCAGAGATATGAAAAATAACCGTCTATAATAAAAATCAAAAAAACTGTTGATTTCTTTGATGTATGTTTCCTCTTCTGATAATATAGTATTTTGTAAATTTACAAAAAAGTATTTATTCTGAACAGAATTCTAACATTAATTACGTTTTAAATAATTTCAGATGCAACGATTTTTGATTTTACTACTTTTTCAAATTACGGTTACATACATATATGCACAAAATGATTCGACAGTAAAGATACTGATTGTAACCGCACATCCTGATGATGAGACCGGTTTTGCAGCAACCATTTATAAAGTAACAAAAGAATTGCATGGAATAGCAGACCAGTGTGTCATTACAAATGGTGAAGGCGGATTCAAATATTCCACTTTATCTGAAGCATATTATGGAATAGAGCTAACAGACGAAAAAACCGGCAGAGAAAACTTACCCCGAATCCGTAAACAGGAATTAATGAATGCAGGAAAAATCATTGGCATACGCAATATCTTTTTTCTGGATCAGAAAGATGCACATTACGGATTAGATGAACGTGAGCCTTTAGATACAACATGGAATGTTCCTTTTGTTTCTACAAGATTAAAAGAAATTATGACGGCAACAAAATATGATTTTGTATTTTGTCTGTTGCCAACACCTGAAACACATGCTCATCACAAAGCTGCAACACTCCTGGCACTACGCACCATACAAAGTTTGCCAAAAGAACAACGTCCTATTATATTAGGCGTTACAGGTGCTATTAAAACCGACACTTCCAAATATTCATTTTCACAATTAAAAGATTATACCATAACAAGAGTAGAAGGAAATGCTCCCTTGTTTTTCTTTGATAAGAGCGTAAAATTCGGTTTCAAAGATGCGTTGAGTTATAAAATCATAGTAAACTGGGAAATTGCTGAGCATAAATCTCAGGGCACCATGCAACTGGCAATGAATCAGGGCGACTTGGAACAATTCTGGTATTTTTCCATGAATGGTTTAGCAGGAGTGGAAAAATGCAACCAGTTCTTTGAGCGCTTAAAACCCATTCCATACCAACAAAAAAAATATTAATGAGTAAACTCATCCGTGGTTTAAGTTTACGACAAGCTGTTGCTATCAATATGATAGACATGGTAGGCATCGGACCATTTATAACCATTCCGTTTATCATTGGTTCTATGAACGGACCACAATGTATAATTGCGTGGATGTTAGGTGCGTTTCTTTCCTTTTGCGATGGGTGTGTCTGGGCAGAATTAGGTGCAAAATGGCCACAGGCTGGAGGGAGTTATATTTTTCTTCAAAATTTATATGGCAAAAAATATGGTAAGTTATTTTCATTCTTATACATCTGGCAAACAACTATTCAGGCGCCTTTGGTAATTGCATCGGGTGCTATTGGATTTGCAAGTTATTTACAGTATTTAGTTCCGCTTGAAACATGGCAGCAAAAATGTGTATCCGGTTCATTGGTGTTACTTTTAATTTTATTACTATACAGGAAAATCACAGACATAGGAAAAATATCCGTATTCATGGGTATAATAGTTTGCGGAACGATTTTATGGTTAATTATAAGTGGTTTAATGCAGTTTGATACAAATCTCGCATTCACCTACCCTAAAGATGCCTTTAAATTAACGCCCTTGTTTTTTATTGGTTTAGGTGCGGCGAGCCAAAAAACTATTTATTCTTTTTTAGGGTACTATAATGTTTGTCATTTAGGTGGCGAAATAAAAGAGCCTGAAATAAATATTCCAAAAAGTATATTTATTTCCATATTTGGAATTACTATTTTGTATTTACTGATGCAGATTTCGGTACTTGGTGTTATACCCTGGCAGGATGCAAAAAATTCTGAATTTATTGTGAGTACATTTTTCGAGAAGATTTACGGAACAACTATCGCCAATATAGCAACTGCTTTAATCTTGTTTATTGCTGTCTCATCTTTATTTGCGGTAATGTTAGGCTACTCTCGTGTACCTTATGCCGCAGCAGTAGATGGAAACTATTTTAAAATTTTTTCAAAGTTACATCCGGATAAGAATTTTCCTCATGTTTCTTTATTGATTTTAGGCGGAGTGGCTTTCTTCTTTTCATTGTTATTTAAGATGAAAGAAATTATTTCTGCTATTATCATCATGCGTATCTTAATTCAGTTTGTAAGCCAAAGTGCCGGCATTCTCTTATTGCATCAAAAAAAGAAAGAAGAAAATTTTCCGTGGAGAATGCCACTATATCCGCTTCCTGCATTCATTGGAATCATGGTTTGGTTATTTATTTTTTATACTGCGGAACTGAAATACAAGTTATTTGCTTTCGCGATTATTGCGAGCGGAATCCTGCTTTACTATCTATTTATTCAAAAGAGCAATAGTATTGCCTCACCAAAAGACAAAGAAGTAAATTAAAGACGTTAATACTTTGCACGCAATCTGCTTAAGGTTTCGGGTGTAATTCCTAAATAGGAGGCTATATAGCGCAACGTCAATCTGTTTAATAAGTCGGCATGTTGATGAACAAATATTTTGTAGCGTTCTTCAGCAGATAAAAATAAAACTTCGTATGTCATTTTCATAAATGCCGCATAATACAATTCAACTATTCTTCTGCCCAAATGCTCCAGAGAATGATATTTTAAATAATAAGATTCCAGCACAGAATATTTAATTTTTAAAACATACGTATCTTCTAATGTTTCATAGTTTATAAAGTTTTTATTCCCGGTAGCAATGGTGTATGCAGCGGCAACGAGCATATTTTCTTTTGTTATCCAGTGATTAATCTCTTTTTCTTCTTTAATGTAATAATTGCGTATCAATCCTTTGCAGATAAAATAAATAGTATCACTGAAATCCCCTTCTTTAAGCAATAAATATTTCTTGGGATATTCATCGGGAACAAATGCAGCTACTAATTCATCCAGTTCATTAAGATTAATGGAAGGTGATATTTTCTTTAGATATTCTTTCAACTGATTTTGCCGGGTTTCAATATCTATTATTTCTCTTTTCATCAATCGGTTGTTTTAACTTTGCACGCAATCTGCTTAAGGTTTCCTGTGAAATACCAAGATAAGACGCTATATGCTTTAACGATACTTTATTTACAAGAGTTCCTTTTTCTCTAAGAAATATTCTATACCTTTCTTCTACAGATAAAAATAATGAATTATAGCTTACGCGCATTGATTCTGCGTAATGCAGTTCTATCACTCGCCTTCCCAAATGTTCTAATGAATGATATTTACCTAAAATCTCTTCTAATTCATTCCAATCAATTTCTAAACACGTGGTAGGCTCCAATGCAACGAAATAATCAAAATTTGGCATTTTTGCAAACTGTGTGTATCCATTTAAAAAGAAAGAATGTGTGCCTCTGAAATCCTCAGTGATTTCCTTATTGTTTTTTATGTAATACATTCTTATAAGTCCGTCTGAAATAAAATAACCTTTTAGATGCGTATTGTTGGGTGCAATAATTATAGATTTCTTACGATACACTTTTAAAGAAAACAGATTAACAAATGCTGTAATAGCATCATCAGGTACATAAGCAATCCGTAATAATACTTGCTTCAGCATTTCTCTGTGCCATTCAATATCTTCGACAGGCTTATTCATAAGGGAATTAATGTTTTGCTCGCAACCTGCTTAATGTCTCTTGTGTAATTCCTAAGTACGAAGCTATATAGCGCAGTGGTACTCTGTTTAGTAAATCAGAATTATCTTTCAAAAAAAGTGAATATCGCTCTTCAGCAGAAAGAAACAATACATCAAATGTTTTTTTCATAAATGCTCCGTAATAAGCTTCAATAATTTTTCTTCCAAGATGTTCAACAGAATGATATTTCGCATAATAAGACTCTAACACAGAATATTTTAGCTTCAACACGTAGGTATCTTCAAGCGTTTCATAGTTACTGTAATTTGCTTCACCTGTAAGGATAGAGTAAGTTGCAGCAAACATCATATTTTCTTTAATAAACCAGTTGGTAATTTCTTTCTCCTCTTTAACATAATAAATGCGCACCAATCCCCTGTAAACAAAGTAAACCGTGTCTGAAAAATCTCCGGCTTTTAGAATCATCTGCTTTTTATCAAATTTATCTAAGGAAAACTCTTGTACCAACTCCGAAAGCTCGTCCAGATTCGTATTCGGATACAAGTGAAGAAGATACTTTTTCAGTTGCTCACGATGCTCGTCAATGTTTTCTTTTATTTTACTCATGACTTTACCATTAATTGTTTTGCCCTTAATCTGCTGAGTGTTTCAGGTGTAATACCTAAGTGCGTAGCAACATGTTTCAATGAAACTTTATTCAGCAATGAAGATCGTTCTCTTACAAACACATCATATCGCTCTTCAGCAGATAAAAAAAGTTTATTATAATTTGCTTTTAAAAATTGTGAATAGTATGCTTCTACCATTTTTCTTCCGAGATGTTCTATAGAATGATATTTATTCGACAGATATTCGATTGTTTCGTAAGCTGCAGACATGCAAATGGTATCTTCCAGTGCTTCATGATAATCAACATTTGGCAATCCTGTAAAAAGCGTATATCCGTTTACAAAAAAACTATTAGGCTCTTTAAAATCCAATGTAATTTCCTTTCCTTCTGCTACGTAATAAATTCTCACCAAACCAGTGATGATAAAATAAAATTTATTATTCTTTAGGTTATTCGGGCTTATAATGTTTGATTTTTTCTTGAAAACCTCTAGTGTAAATGCACCGGTCAACTCTGTCAAAGGTTGTACAGGAATATCTGTAAAATATAATAATATATTTTTTAACCTGTCTCTGTACGACTCAATATCATGTATAGCTTTCATGCACCGAGGCAATTTAAGCTACAATATACTAAATCTCTTGACTTATGTCAAATTTTTCGAGATAATCTGCTACTTTTTTTACAAACAAACCTCCAAGTTGTCCGTCAACAACTCTATGGTCATAGGTATGTGAAAGATACATCATATGACGGATAGCAATTACGTCTTGTCCATCCACTTCTATAACCACCGGTTTTTTGGTGATTGAACCAATTGCCATAATTGCTACCTGTGGCTGATTGATGATCGGTGTACCGATTATGTTACCAAAAGTACCGATATTTGAGATAGTGTATGTACCATCCATTACATCATCCGGTTGCAACGAATTCGTACGAGCTTTTACTACTATATCGTTCATTGCCTTGGCAATACCAAGTAAACTTTTACGGTCTGCATTTTTAACTACAGGAACAATTAAATTTCCATTTGGCAAAGCTGTTGCTATACCTACATTTATATCTTTTTTCTTTAAGATTTTATCACTGTCAACACTTACGTTAATCATAGGAAAATCTTTTATTGCTTTTGTTATTGCTTCAACAAAAACCGGCATAAAAGACAAACCAAATCCTTCACGCTTTAAAAATGCACTCTTATTTTTATCCCTCCAGCGTACAATATTTGTCACATCACATTCCACAAAAGAGGAAACATGCGCGGCTGTTTTTCTCGAATTGGTCATATGCTGCGAAATCAGTTTTCGCATTCTATCCATTTCTATTATTTCGATATTGGAATCACGAGTCGTGAGTTCTGAGTCGTAAATCTTTTCCTGTTTGATTTCTTGCTTAACTTCAGTTTTTGTTTCTGTTTTTTGGATAACAGTTTGTGGTTTTATCAAACCATTCTTCTTTTGTTCTACAAATGCTAAAATATCTTCTTTGGTAATACGATTGTCTGCACCGGTTCCTGTTATTGTTTCGAGCTCCTGCATCGAAATATTTTCCACCTGTGCAATATTTAATACTAATGGTGAGTAATATTTATTAGAACCAGTAACCCGTTCTTTAGGTATTACAACAGGGTTCTGTATTTCTTGAATTATCTCTTGCTTTATTATTGGTTCTTCTTTTAGAATCACTCTTTCTTCCACCACTTCCGTTTTCTTTTCTACTACAGGAGTCGTATCCACTTTTGTATCTTCTTTCTTCTTTTCAGGAATATATTGTGCAGGTACATCTCCGTCTACTTCAATAATTACCAACGGTTCTCCAACTCCAACAACATCATTCACGTCATAAAGTATTTGTTTGACAGTACCACTTACCGGACTAGGCACTTCTGTGTCTACTTTATCTGTTGCGACTTCCAGAATTACATCCTGCTCATTTACTTTATCTCCAACATTTTTATGCCACGTCAGAATTGTTGCTTCAATCACACTTTCGCCCATTTTTGGCATCAGCAGTTTATATTCAGCCATTGTTCTATATAATTATTTTCTGATACAAGATACGAGAGTTGAAATAATTTTTTAGTCTTTTAACTGATTTAATAGAAATTTTCTCAGCATCACCAATCCCACAACGGATGATAATTGAATATTGCGTTCACGATGATTGGTAAATGACAATTGCTTTACTATTATTTTCTCTTTTGTTCCGATTCCAATATAAACAGTACCGACAGGTTTATCTTCAGTTCCTCCGCCTGGTCCTGCAACACCTGAAATAGCAATAGCAATATCTATCTTCAGTTGATTTAATGCGCCGCTTATCATTTCTGAAACGGTTTGCTCACTTACTGCA
The DNA here is from genome assembly GCA_046329785.1 of Chitinophagales bacterium. GTDB lineage: Bacteria > Bacteroidota > Bacteroidia > Chitinophagales > JADIYW01 > JADJSS01. The sequence continues at coordinate 131,918 of JAXLTZ010000008.1, read as the reverse complement.
CCAAATTGTTCCAACGTTTCTTTCCTGACTCCAAGCAAATCCTTTTTTACTTCATTTGCATAAGAAATAATACTGCCTTTGTAATAGGCAGAACTTCCGGGAACGGAGGTAATCAAATGCGACAGATAGCCGCCCGTACAGCTTTCTGCGGTTCCGAGTGTCAGCTTCCTCTCCAATAATAAATCTCCGATATTTTGCTCTAAAGAGTCTTCATCAAATCCATAAATATATTCACCGATACAGGAAACAACTTCTGTCGTTGCTTCACTTATGACATCTTGTAATTCTTGTTTATTTTCACCTTTTATTGTTAAACGCAATCTTACCTTACCAATATTGGGCAGGTATGCTAATTTTATACGTGCATCCTTATTTTTTTCAAAATCTATTAATCTGTCTGCAAGCTGCGTCTCTCCTACACCTGCTGTCAAAATATTTGAATGAAAAATATAAGGCAATGTGTATGTCTCCTTTAAATATGGTATTACTGCATCTGTAATCATCCATTTCATTTCATAGGGTACTCCGGGCATGGAAATTATTGTTTTCCCATCTTTCGAGAAGATCATACCGGCAGCAGTCCCATTTTTATTTTGGATGACTTTGCATACATCAGGAAGGTAGGCAACACGCTTTGTGGAATCATTTATCAAACGTTTGCGTAATGCAAAAATACGTTCAATATTTTGGTAAGCTTCTTCATTAAATACTAGTTTCCCTCCAAAGTACTCACACAATACATCTTTAGTAATATCATCTGATGTTGGGCCCAAACCACCTGTAATTAAAACCACCTGCGAGGTTATAAGCGCATTATTCAAACAATTAATAATATCGTCTTTTTCATCACTTAATGAAATATGATGAATAACATCAATACCTATTTCATTCATTTTTTGCGACATCCAATGTGCATTGGTGTTTAAGGTTTGCCCTATTAACAATTCATCACCTATACTTAGAATAGTAGCTTTCATTTTCTAAATTTTATTTCCTATTTTGACAAAGGAATTCTTATCCTTCTTTTATTACACAATATAAAACAAATTAAAATGAAAAAGTTTCTGGGTATTTTTTTAGTCTCTGCTTTATTATTCGGTTGCACATCACAACAAATACAAGACACCGTTAGTGCCGTTTTGGGAACTTCTATGGGTGACCCTACTGAAGCAGAAGCTGGTGATGGATTGAAAGATGCACTTGGCATTGGAATCACAAAAGGAATGGGTTTATTGTCTCAAACAGATGGTTTTCTGGGAAATGATCTGGTAAAAATTCCATGGCCAAGCGAAGCAGAAAAAATAAAGGATGCTATGTTGAAATTAGGTATGCAAAAACAAGTAGATAATGTTACTACTTCTTTAAACCGGGCAGCAGAAAAGGCTTCAGGCGTAGCGATTGATGTTTTCCTGCAGGTTCTAAAACAGGTGACAGTATCAGATGCTATTCAAATTATAACAGGCGGAAATGGTGCAGGAACTGCCTACTTAAAGAAAGCAAGTACCGCAATACTTACAGAGAAATTCAGGCCGATTGTCGACCAGTCACTTGGACAAGTAAACGCAACAAAATACTGGTCTGATGCAACTACTATTTATAATAAAATTCCACTCGTAAAACCTGTAAATACTGACCTTACAGGTTTTGTAACGGAAAAAGCATTAGACGGAGTTTTTAAAATGATAGAAAAAGAAGAAAATAATATCAGAGCAAATCCGCTTGCTCGAACAACAGATTTATTAAAAAAAGTATTTAGTTTCGCTGATAGAAAAAAATAACATCTATGTCAAATCGAAAACCGCAACAAGGGCCTCTGCAGGGCATCCGGATTTTAGACTTAAGCAGATTACTACCAGGACCTCTTGCTACACAAATGTTAGCAGACCTTGGTGCAGAAGTGATAAAAATAGAAGACCCCAAAGCACCGGATTATAACCGTTTTTTCCCTCCTATGAAAGGCTCTCAATCCCTAAACTATATCAGTATCAACAGAAGCAAATTATCTGTTACACTTGATTTAAAATCGGAAGAAGGGAAACGCAAATTCTTTGAATTGGTAAAAACAGCTGATATTGTTGTAGATTCTTTTCGTCCTGGAGTACTAAAAAAAATGGGTATTGATTATGATGCTGCAAAATTGCATAATGAAAAAATTATTTATGTTGCGGTAACCGGTTATGGATATACAGGTGCATATAAAGATAAAGCAGGACATGACATGAATTACCTTGGTTACTCCGGCATTCTGGGACTTACCGGTGACAAAGAAAAACCCATTGTTCCTGCTTGTCAAATTGCGGATGTAGCTGGCGGAAGTTACCCGGCTGTTGTTGCTTGTTTAGCTGCATTATGGGCTAGAGAGCAAACCGGCAAGGGACAATTTGTAGATGTTGCCATGACAGATTGTGTAATGCCATTATTGTCTATGCAGTTTGGTGAATCCTTGAATACAAATATACGTCATAAACGCGGTGAGCCTATGCTGAGCGGAGGAATGGCAAATTATAACTTATATAAATGCAAAGATGAAAAATGGATTGCATTGGGTTCTCTGGAACCTAAATTCTGGCAAGGTGTATGTATGTTAATAGGTAAACCGGATTGGGCCCCCCGCATGATGCCCATACCTGAAGAAGTTGAAAAGCTAAAAAAAGATTTACAGGATATTTTTATCACTAAGACTCGGGATGAATGGGTTGCCGCAGCCGAACCATTAGATGTTTGCTTAACTCCGATTTTAGAATTGGAAGAGTCTGAAAAAGATATTCATCTTAATCAGCGGGAAATGTTTTTTGAAGTAGAACATAGTGATTATGGAAGAGTTAAAGGCATTAATCAACCTTTTAAATTTTCAGAAACTCCTGCAAAGCCCAGTTGGGCAGCTCCTTTAATGGGTGAAGACAATGAGTTACTGAATGATTTATAATTTTACTAAATTTGTACTGTATGCAGAAGTTGATTTTCACATTCCTGATATTATCGGTCCTGTCGTGTAAAAAGAAAACAGAAGATGATAATGGGTTACCCTTAGGTGAGACGAATTGGAATCTGCATTTTAAAAACAACAGTACTTTTTCCTTTTTTGCGGAATCAAATTTGTATTTTAAAGAGAATAAAGATGTATTTAATTACAGAAGTGCAGATACCATTTCCGGAACATGGAAATCTACAGGCAACAGTGTAACTATCACTTTCGATAATGGTGATATTTACAATGGATCAGCAGTGACTTCTGATAGTATTACAGGTACTCTCTTAGCATCAGGCAATAATGGTATCTGGTATGCCACTAAATAAAAAAACGTACGCAACAAATATTGCATACGTTTTTCGAAAACTGTCGAGGTAATCAATTTTAATTCAGTCCGAATTAAAACTCGTTTATATTAGTCCGGTTTTACAAATCTGCGTACCGCACTTCCTTCTTTTGAATAGAACTGAACCATATACATTCCAGCTGCCAGGTCATTCATATCTATACTCAGTTCACTCACACCTTTATCTAAAGTATGTGATTCTATTTTAGCCATATTACCATCCATTTTAAATATTTTAACCTGAACGGTTAATGGCATTAAACATTTTATACTAACTAATGAACTATTATGCGTTTCATTAGGCATAAATTCACTAATCGTAATTTTTTCATCTGATTTGTAGAGAGCTGCTATATTGCTGGGTGCACTTACTACATTGTCTGCTAATAAGTCGCTTTGAGCGTTTACCATTCCAAAAGATGCAATAAGCAAGATAAGGGAAAGGATTTTGTTAAGGTGTTTCATGACTAAGGGTTTAAATGTTAAAAATTCCTAACCTTATTAATATCTGAAACAGAATGTATGACTTAAATGAAGATAAATAAACTGAACTGATTAAGGGTCATAAGATTCTGTTTCTAGTTATTAATTTAGGGTAAAACGGTTTAATACACAATATTAATTAAATTAATTGTTTCTGTCAAGTTTTTTTGCCATTTTTTTAATACTTTTTATAATTTATTTGACTGATATCAATAAAAAAAGAAGTCCACCCGTACGGGTGGACTTCTTAAATGTTTTCCTAAAACTTATTTTATCAGGATAAGTTTGTTTACAATTGTTTTACCTTCTTTCGTTTCCAGTCTGTAGAAATAGATGCCTGAATCCATTGTATGATCAGCATTTATCTGGAATTGGTACTCTACATTACCTTCAGCCGGGCCATCGTATAACAACTTAATGTCTCTGCCTTCCATATTAAATATGCTCAGTTTTACATTATTGTTATACTCAGGAAGTGCAAATTTAATAGTCGCATTATCTTTAAAAGGATTTGGATAAGCACTCACCTGGATAGAAGTAATACGAGAGGTTAAATCAACTGACGTATTCGGATTCGATGGTGTTAATTGGTTAGTTGCCGGTGTTTGTTCTATACTGTTAAAGAATACAGGACCACCTGAACTGCTATTGCAAGGACATGCGGTATTCTCATTCCAGTAGGTATACTCACCGCTGTTCACTTTTTTACCAATGAATTTACCGGTCATGATATTTGGTGTTGATGCCGAAGCCTTGGCAACGTCAATAGTTGCATTTGGTGCATAGATAGTAGCCGTTACTTTAGCATTATTTGAAATATCTACTCTACTTCCGTTTACATGGAATACTACTGAAACGCCATCAGGATTGATTGTTGGATTTTCTCCTGTTGTGAAATCGTTTTTAATTCTCACTTTAGCACAACCTGATGTGAACCTGATTTTTGAATTCTTTTTCAATTCTAGTTTATCCGTAATATTCAATACTCCTGCGCTTACAATTAAGGTAGCATTATCACCAATAGTTACTTTGCGTCTCAATGTATCATTAGTGGTTAAAGTCATAATTGTATTATTTGGCACGTTAATATCACTACTGCTAGAGTAAGTTATATTGCCTTCAAACGCATTCAGAAGAGGTACGGCAATACCGTATACCGTATCATTTGCTGTACTTCCCGGATCAATATCGATAATTGGTGCTATCGCAATCGCATTATCACCTGCAATACTGGATTTATCATCTACTCTGATCTTTCCATTGACTTTCGTGATACCAACAGAACCGCTGTAGACTGTATCATTCTTACCAATATTAATTTCATCTGTAGCAAGTATCGTGTAATTAAATACATTAATATCCTCAGTAACAGTTGCTGTTGCTCCTAATGCATCCGTTACTGTTACAGTATAGCTACCTACTCCAAGGTTGATTGCAGTTGCAGTTGTTTGTACAGGCACTGTATTCCATGAGTAAGTATATGGTGCCGTACCACCTGTTACGGATACTGTTGCAGAACCATTCATTGCTCCATCACAGTTCACATCCTTCGAATCAGAAATTCTTGCAAATAGACTGTTTGATACTGAACATTTACCACATTGTGTATTTGCATTCCAATCTGTGTAATCACCTTTATCTATACGTTTAGCAATAAACAAACCTGTCATTTGTGTTCTACTGTTTGCTTTACCTTCAACATGTATATGCTCGTCTTTTGCATACAGTGTAGCAAACACTTTAGATCCTTCTTTTATTTCAACATGTTTTTGTGCAAATACTGTTACACCTAAACCATCCGGATTGAACATAGAGTTTCTCTTCATGTGGAAGTGCTCTTTCAGGCGCATCTTCGTGCATTGATTAAACTTAATTACTGCATACTCTTTTGTCTCCAATTTTCTGATATTAACCACAGGCTGAGTGAAGATTATTGTTCCATACTTCTCAACTTTAATCTCATTGTACAACGAATCATTTAATGTAACCGTTTGTCCGCTTAATACTTTAATATTATTATTGCTAGTATATGGATTTGTCTCAAATACCGGTAATGGAGCAGAAGCAACGGTGTATATTTTCGTAGTTACTGCACCTCCTGTATTGATATCAATATCCGGTGATTGAACAAACGTACCAGGTGCTGTTACTGTTGTATACTTCTCAATCTCAGCTTCACCTCCTGCAGTCATAATACCTATACCACCACTTTGAATATTGCTGTTATGTAAATGAACTTTTTCTTCTGCTAAGATCACATAATTGTACAACGCACCTCCGGTAACCGTTACAGTTGAAACACAAGTGGATGTATTACCATTCACATCTGTAACTTTTAAGGTTATCGTGTTAGTACCTGTATTTGTACAGTTAAATGTTGCTAAAGATGTTGAGTTAATTGTTAAACTCGCAATTCCGCATGCATCCGTTGAATTGTTATTTAATTGTGCAGGTGTGACACTTGCATTTCCTGTTGCATCTAACGCTACTGTAACATTCTTACATAATGCAACAGGAGCAATCAAGTCTCTAACTGTTACCGTTGCAGAGCAAGTAGTTGAGTTACCATTCACATCTGTTACAGTTAATACAACCGGATTTGCACCCACATTTGAACAATTAAACGATGTTTTGCTCAGTACCTTAGTTGCGATACCGCATGCATCAGATGAACCGTTGTTTACTGCATTTGCCGTTGTACTTCCGTTACCTGTATTATCCAAATTAACTGTTACATTCTGACACAATGCTATTGGTGCCACTAAGTCTCTAACTGTTACAGTTGCAGAGCAAGTAGTTGAGTTACCATTGATATCTGTTACAGTTAACACAACCGGATTTGCTCCCACATTTGCACATGTAAAGGTTGTTTTACTTAACAATTTGGTTGCGATACCACATGCATCAGATGAACCATTGTTCACTGCATTTGCCGTTGTGCTTCCGTTACCTGTATTATCCAGATTAACTGTTACATTCTGGCATACTGCTACCGGTGCTACATTATCTTGTACCGTTACCGTTGCAGAGCAAGTAGTTGAGTTACCATTAACATCTGTTACAGTTAACACAACCGGATTCGTTCCTACATTCGCACATGTAAAGCTTGTTTTACTTAACACTTTGGTTGCGATACCACATGCATCAGATGAACCATTGTTCACTGCATTTGCCGTTGTACTTCCATTTCCAGCATTATCTAATTGTACGGTCACATCTTGACATACTGCAACAGGTGCTACATTGTCTTGTACTGTTACCGTTGCTGAACATGTAGTTGAATTGCCATTAACATCGGTTACTGTCAATACTACTGTATTACCACTGCCAACATTTGAACAAGTGAAGCTGCTATTGTCTAATCCAAGACTTGCTACTCCACATGCATCACTTGAACCATTGTTCACTGATGATGCTGTAGTTGAACCATTTCCTGTATTGTCTAATTGTACTGTTACATTCTGACATACTGCAACAGGTGCTACATTATCCTGTACAGTTACCGTTGCTGTACATGTGCTCGTATTCGTATTAACGTCTGTTACTGTCAATACTACTGTATTGCCACTGCCTACATTCGCACAAGTGAAACTGCTATTGTCTAATGCAAGACTTGCTACTCCACATGCATCTGATGAACCATTGTTAACCGATGATGCTGTTGTGCTGCCATTTCCTGTATTGTCTAATTGTACTGTAACATCTTGACATACTGCAACAGGTGCTACATTATCCTGTACCGTTACCGTTGCTGTACATGTGCTTGTATTCGTATTTACATCAGTTACTGTCAATACTACTGTATTACCACTGCCTACATTCGCACAAGTGAAACTGCTATTGTCTAATGCAAGACTTGCTACTCCACATGCATCACTTGAACCATTGTTCACTGATGATGCTGTAGTTGAACCATTTCCTGTATTGTCTAATTGTACTGTTACATTCTGACATACTGCAACAGGTGCTACATTATCCTGTACAGTTACCGTTGCTGTACATGGTATTCGTATTAACGTCTGTTACTGTCAATACTACTGTATTGCCACTGCCTACATTCGCACAAGTGAAACTGCTATTGTCTAATGCAAGACTTGCTACTCCACATGCATCTGATGAACCATTGTTAACCGATGATGCTGTTGTGCTGCCATTTCCTGTGTTGTCTAACTGTACGGTCACATCTTGACATACTGCAACAGGTGCTACATTATCCTGTACAGTTACCGTTGCTGTACATGTGCTCGTATTCGTATTAACGTCTGTTACTGTCAATACTACTGTATTGCCACTGCCTACATTCGCACAAGTGAAACTGCTATTGTCTAATGCAAGACTTGCTACTCCACATGCATCGGATGAACCATTGTTAACCGCTGATGCTGTTGTGCTGCCATTTCCTGTGTTGTCTAATTGTACTGTAACATCTTGACATACTGCAACAGGTGCTACATTATCCTGTACCGTTACCGTTGCTGTACATGTGCTCGTATTCGTATTAACGTCTGTTACTGTCAATACTACTGTATTGCCACTGCCTACATTCGCACAAGTGAAACTGCTATTGTCTAATGCAAGACTTGCTACTCCACATGCATCTGATGAACCATTGTTCACCGCTGATGCTGTTGTGCTGCCGTTGCCTGTATTGTCTAATTGTACTGTAACATCTTGACATACTGCAACAGGTGCTACATTATCCTGTACCGTTACCGTTGCTGTACATGTGCTCGTATTCGTATTTACATCAGTTACTGTCAATACTACTGTATTGCCACTGCCTACATTCGCACAAGTGAAACTGCTATTGTCTAATGCAAGACTTGCTACTCCACATGCATCGGATGAACCATTGTTAACCGCTGATGCTGTTGTGCTGCCATTTCCTGTGTTGTCTAATTGTACTGTAACATCTTGACATACTGCAACAGGTGCTACATTATCCTGTACCGTTACCGTTGCTGTACATGTGCTCGTATTCGTATTAACGTCTGTTACTGTCAATACTACTGTATTGCCACTGCCTACATTCGCACAAGTGAAACTGCTATTGTCTAATGCAAGACTTGCTACTCCACTACGCATCTGATGAACCATTGTTCACCGCTGATGCTGTTGTGCTGCCGTTGCCTGTATTGTCTAATTGTACTGTAACATCTTGACATACTGCAACAGGTGCTACATTATCCTGTACCGTTACCGTTGCTGTACATGTGCTCGTATTCGTATTTACATCAGTTACTGTCAATACTACCGTATTGCCACTGCCTACATTCGCACAAGTGAAACTGCTATTGTTCAATGCAAGACTTGCTACTCCACATGCATCGGATGAACCATTGTTAACCGATGATGCAGTCGTGCTGCCGTTGCCTGTATTGTCTAATTGTACTGTAACATCTTGACATACTGCAACAGGTGCTACATTGTCTTGTACTGTTACCGTTACAGAACATACACTGGTATTGTTATTATTATCTGTTACAGTTAACACTTCAGTATTTTCTCCAACTTCGCTGCAAACAAAAGCTGTTTGACTTAATGCAAGAGTTTTAATTCCGCAAGCATCGTTAGAACCATTATCAACAGCTTCTGCTGTAGTTGAACCATTTCCTGTATTATCTAACTGCACTGTTACATTTTGACAGATAGCTATAGGTGCTACTGCATCTATTACTGTTACTATTGCAGAACATGTACTACTATTATAATGTGTATCTGTAACTGTTAGTATTACTGTATTTGGTCCAATATTACTGCAATCGAATAATTCTTTATCAATCATTAAACCAGATAAACAAGTAACCATAGGTCCATGAGGTGGACATTGTGGCAATAAACCACAAGCATCTGTAGAACCATTATTAACTGCAATAGCTGTTGTGCTTCCATTTCCAGTATTATCTAATTGAACCATTACATTTTGACATGTTGCTACAGGAGCTATGTCATCTTTAACGGTAATCACAGCAGAACATGTAGTTGAATTTCCATTCTTATCTGTTACTGTCAATACTACAGGATTGTCACCCACATTAGAACAACCAAATGAAGTTATGTTTAATGTCATTGTTTGTATTCCACATGCATCTGATGAACCATCATTTACTGCGGTTGCTGTTGTCGTTCCTGCTCCTGTTGCATCTAACTGAACAGTAACATTTTTACATATTGCAACTGGTGCTACATTATCTTGTACTGTTACAGTTGTAGAACAAGTACTTGTATTACCATTTACATCTGTAACCGTTAATACTTCTGTATTTGGGCCAACTTCCGAGCAAGCAAAATTAACCTGACTCAATGCTAAACCGGCTACTCCGCAAGCATCTGATGAACCATTATTCACTGCTGCTGCTGTAGTGGAGCCATTACCTGTATTATCTAATTGTACTGTTACATTCTGACAGATAGCTATAGGTGCTACATTGTCTTGTACTGTGATTGTTGTTGAACATGTACTTGAGTTACCATTCACATCAGTTACCGTTAGTACTTCGGCATTTGGTCCTACTTCGCTGCATACAAATGAAGTCTGGCTTAATGATAAACCTGCTATACCACATGCATCATTCGAGCCATTATTTACTGCTGCAGCTGTTGTACTTCCATTGCCTGTATTGTTTAACTGAACTGTTACATTCTGACATACTGCTACAGGTGCAACTAAATCTCTTACAGTTATCGTCGATGAACAAGTAGAACTGTTTCCATTTACATCTGTAACTGTCAATACCACTGTGTTTCCACTTCCAACATTTGCACAACCAAAGTTGCTATTGTTTATTGTTGTAGTTGCTATTCCACATGCATCTGATGAACCATTGTTCACTTGTGATGCTGTTATGCTGCCAGCTCCTGCTGCATTTAAGTCAACTGTTAACGGCTGACATACTGCTACCGGTGCTACCTGATCTCTTACTGTTACGTTTGCTGAACATGTAGATGTATTACCATTTACATCAGTAACTGTTAACACTACAGGATTGGAAGTACCTACACTATGAATACCTAAACCAGTTACATCATCTGTTGTGAATCCATCCCATTGTGTAGCAGGGTTAAATGCATCTAATCCATTATTATCGCCTGTTGTTACAGTTGATTTTCTTCTAAGTGTATTATCTGATGTAGAAGTTAATCCTGTACCCCACTCTGTTCCAGGGTCATTACCTATCTGGCCTATTACGTCCAAAATAGTGCTTCCTTTAACAAGTGCCACAGCATCATTTCCATTAAAGCTAATTACGGCATCAGTTTGATTGGTTTTAGCTAAAATTGACGAATTTGATGAAGGATTTGAGATAACAAACGTTTGACCTGATGTAACGGTTCCAGTTAATGCAACAGATGTAAAAGAAGTAGAACCATTAGAATATACTCTTATGGTATAACTTCCTGTTGCTAAATTAACTGATGCTGCTGTTCCATTATATATTTCGACAGCCTTATTATTTGAAGATCCTTCAATATATTCCGATATGAATAAATCAGCACTTGCAGGTACCACTGCATTTACATTTAAACAGCTAAAGCTACTTGGTGATACTGTTGTTGTAGCTATACCACAAGCATCCGTACTTCCATTATTGATTTGTGTTCCTGTTATAGAACCTGTTCCGGCACTATTTAACTGAACTGTCAGGTTCTGACAAAGTGCTACTGGTGCAGTATTATCTACCACTGTTACTGTTGCACTACAAGTACTTGTATTCGAATTTTTATCCGTTACTGTCAATATCACGGTGTTTCCACTTCCAACATTTGCACATGTAAAGCTTGTGTTGTTCAATACCAATGGATTCGTTGTTGCAAGGCCACAGGCATCAGTTGAACCATTATTTACGGCAGAAGCCGTTGTTGTTCCGGTTCCAGCACTATTTAAAGTAACTGTAACGTTCTGACACGATGCTGTAGGAGCAACCAAATCTCTCACTGTAATTGTAGCTGTACAAGTTCTATTATTTCCACTTGCATCTGTAACTGTCAATGTAGCTGTATTGTTTCCTACATTTGAACAAGTATAGTTTGTTGGTGAAACACTTAATGTAACTGCCGAACAAACATCTGAACTTCCGTTGTTCACTTGTGCTGCTGTAATACTTCCTGTTCCTGCCGCACTCAAGTTAACTGTGAGGTTTTGACATACTGCTGTTGGTGCTGTAACATCTCTTACTGTTATTGTAGCTGAACAGGTGCTTGTATTTCCACTTGCATCAGTTACCGTTAATATTACCGTATTACCGCTTCCAATATTTGCACATGTAAAGCTACTGTTATTCAAAGTAGTGCTTGAAATAGTACAATTATCTGTCGAGCCATTATTCACTGCTGTTGCTGTTGTACTACCATTTCCTGTTGCATCTAAGTTTACGGTTACTGCTCTGCATATTGCTGTTGGTGCTGTAACATCTCTCACTGTTATTGTAGATGAACAGGTACTTGAATTACCATTTACATCTGTAACAGTTAATACTACTGTATTGCCACTTCCTACATTAGCACAGCTGAAGCTGCTATTGTTTATCGTTGTAGTTGCAATCCCGCACGCATCAGATGAACCGTTATTTACCTGTGAAGCTGTTATGCTTGCTACTCCTGCTCCTGTTGCAGCACTTAAGTCTACGGTCAGATTCTGACATACCGCTGTCGGTGCTACTAAATCTCTCACTGTCACATTTGCTGAACATGTAGCTGTATTTCCATTTACATCTGTTACGGTTAAGGTAACAGGATTTAATGCCGGTACTGTTGTTATAACTGGTGCAGGACTAAAGCTATGTGAACCTAAACCACCTGTAACATCTATATTAAATATATCCCATTCTGTTGCTAATGTTGGGAATGTCTGATTATTAGGTGGAACGCCTGATACCGGCGCTGGTGGATTTACACTTATACCTGATATAACTGTAGGTTTTCTGCGTAATGTCTTGTCTTGTGTCTGGTTGCCACCAAGCAACCAACCGGTTCCTGCTGCATTACCTACATCTGGATCTGTTCCAATTCTACCTATAATGTCTACTAAAACTGCAGGGCTGACTTTACCAAGCGCCACAGCATCATTACCATTAAAGATTACAGCTCCGTTTGATGTTCCAATTGCAGGAGATGCAGATGCATTCCTCAATACCAGGGTAGCACCATTTGCTAAAGTTCCTGTAAAGCCTAATGTACTGGTTGTTGGAGTAGTTGAACCGTTAGCATAAACTTGCAGGTTGTAATTAGAGAGACTCACTGCTGCGCCGGTTCCATTATATATTTCTATATACTTATTATTACCACTTCCTTCTACATATTCTGATATAAATAAATCAGTTGCATTTGGTGTAGTAGAAACTGTTGATGATATATTAGTGCAGTTAAAAGTACTTGGTGAAACCGATAAACTTGGTGTACCGCATACATCTGATGAACCATTGTTCACTTGTGATGCTGTAATACTTCCTGTTCCGGCTGCATTTAAGTTAACCGTTACTGCCTGACATAATGCAGTTGGAGGGGTAACATCTCTTATGGTAACTGTAGATGAGCAGGTACTTGAGTTACCATTCACATCTGTTACTGTTAATATCACCGTATTAGCTCCTACATTAGCACATGTAAAACTGCTTTTATTAATTGTGGTACTTGCAATACCACAAGCATCCGTAGAACCGTTATTGACTTGAGAAGCTGTAATACTTGCACTTCCACCTGAACTCAAATTAACAGTCAAGTTCTGACATAGAGCTACAGGAACTACCAAATCCCTTACAGTTATCGCAGCTGAACAAGTACTTGAATTTCCGTTTACATCTGTAACTGTCAAGATAACAGAATTTGGTCCGGCAACATTTGCACATGTAAAGTTGCTGTTATTAATTGTAGTACTTGCGATACCGCAGGCATCACTGCTTCCGTTATTTACTTGTGAAGCAGTAATACTACCTGTACCACTTGAACTCAAGTTTACTGTTAATGGTTGACATTGTGCTACCGGTGCAACTAAATCACGTATTGTTACTACTGCGTTGCATTGTGATGAATTACCATTCACATCTGTAACTGTTAACACTACGTTTTTAGTTCCTACCTCGCTACATACAAATGATGTTTGGCTTAAAGACAAACCAGCAACACCGCAGTTATCAGTTGATCCATTATTTACTGCGGCGGCTGTTGTAGTTCCACTACCTGCACTATTTAGATTAACTGTAACATTTTGACATACTGCTGTTGGAGCTGTAACATCCTTAACTGTTATAATAGCACTACATGTACTTGAATTACCATTCACATCTGTTACTGTTAATACAACCGGATTACTGCTGCCAACATTTGCGCAAGTAAAGCTATTATTGTTAATTGTTGTTGATGCTATTCCACAGGCATCAATACTTCCATTATTTACTTGGGAGGCTGTAATACTAACCGCACCTGCTCCTGTTGTTGCACTAAGATTAACTGTCAGATTCTGACAAGTTGCTGTAGGTGCTACAGCATCTATTACAGTAATAGTTGTTGAGCAAGTACTTATTAATCCATGATTATCAGTAACTGTTAATACTTCTGTATTTGCTCCTACTTCGCTGCAAACAAATGATGTCTGACTTAAAGATAAACTTTGTAATCCACAAGCATCATTCGAGCCATTATTTACTGCTGCTGCTGTTGTACTGCCATTACCATTATTGTCTAATTGTACTGTCACATTTTGGCATATTGCCTGAGGTGCTGTTACATCCTGAACAGTAACAGTTGATGTACATGTACTTGTATTACCACTATTGTCTGTAACAGTTAATGTCACATTGTTTGCTCCAACATTTACACATCCGAAAGATGTTTTATTTATAAATAAATCAAAAATCCCGCAAGCATCATTACTACCATTATCAACATCCTCAGCCATAATCTGCGCAAGTCCCCAAGGATCTAGTTGTATGGTTAAGTTCTGACAGATTGCTATTGGTGCTATATTATCTTCTACAGTAACAGAAGCACTACATGTACTGCTGTTATTATTTTTATCTGTTACAGTTAAGATAACTGTGTTGGAATTTCCAACATTAGCACAAGTGAAGGTACTATTGTCTAATGAAAGGCTTTGAACTCCGCACACATCATCTGAGCCATTATTTATTGCTGATGCAGTCGTAGCACCATTCCCAGTTGCGTCTAACTGAACTGTAACATCCTGACATATTGCTGTTGGTACTATGCTATCTAAAACTGTAACTACTGCAGGGACATAGAATGTATCTCCAACATTATTAATAGCTACTAATCTGACATTTTGAGGAATACCAACATCTGCACATGTAAACGTCAAGGATGGACCAGGAGGACTATGAGAAATAAGGAAGCTAAGAGGACCACATGGGTCATTTGAACCATTATTTATATCAGAAGGGTAAACAACCAAAGTACCAGAATTATCAAGATATCCTGAATAATTAATTGTTTGAAGAACCGGACCAGCACCGCTGTGAGTTATTGTTTGAGTACAAGAACTCGAATTTCCATATACATCAGTCGCTGTAAAAGTACGAGAAATTGTATACTGGTAATGACCTGGGTCATTTATATCCGGATTTTGATTACTTACATCTGTGCTTGTAATAGTTACAACACTACTGCAGTTATCAACTGCTGTAGCATTACCTGTTGCGCTAACATCAGTTGGGTCCTGACAATATATTGTAACATTTGCAGGACATGATATTACTGGTGCTGTATTATCAATTACAGTCAACGTTGGGAAACAGAAAGAGTTATTTCCACTTTGGTCTGTTAGGATAACAGTAACAGCATTTGTTCCTAAGTTAGCACATGTAAAGCTACTTGGATTTACCAATCTTGTAACTATTGAACAATTGTCTGTACTCGAACCACTAAAATCAGCACCAGTAACTGTTACCTGACCACTGTTGTTTAATGCAGCAGTAACGTTATTACAAACAGCAACAGGCGCTAAATTATCAATAACCGTAACTGAAGCACTACAAGTAGATGAATTTCCATTTACATCTGTTACTGTTAGCACTACAGGATTAGCAGTACCTAAATTTGCACATGTGAAATTTCCATTATCAATTACACGTGATCCTATACCACATGCATCAGAAGATCCATTATCTATTTGTGTAGCAGGAACTGTAGCAGTACCTGTTGCACTCAGGAATGTCGTCACATTCTGACACAATGCTATTGGAGATACAGCATCCACTACTGTAACTGTAGAATTACACGCTCCAGCATTTGGGCCATCCAACACAGTAAGCTGTACAGTATTTGCCCCAACATTAGAACAAGTTAAAATATTAACATCTGTAGATTTACTAATTATTGCACAATTATCAGTTGAGCCATTATCAATCATAGCAGGAGTAATAGAAACAAAACCTGAGTTATTTAAATTAACTGTTATATTCTTACATATAGCATTAGGTGCTTCACCATCATAAACTAAAATAAATGTTTGGCATGTAGAAGAGTTACCATGACTATCCGTCACAGTCCAATCAACTTGTGTTATACCCTTAGTATATTGTGCACTTGCATTAGAAGTGCCTGTTTTACTATTTATAATAGTAACAGCTCCACAATTATCTGTTGCTGTTAATGCACCAACTGATACATTTGCATAGCAGACTCCTGGTGCTGTTGGTCTGAATAAATCGACAGGACAATTTGTAATTACCGGTGCTTCATGATCTTCTACTGTAACAGTGAAAGAACAAGATGCTGAATTACCGGAAGCATCTGTTACTCTAAATGTGTTAGTTGTAGTACCAACTGCATAACTTGCACCGGATGCTAAACCTGCAATCTGCGATGTTGATTGTCCCGGGCAATTATCTGTACCAACAGGAGCAACATATGAAGCAGGTGCAGCACAAGTACCTGTTATAGAATTAACCGTAATATTAGCCGGACAAGTTATTGCCGGTGCTTGATTATCAGTTACAGTAACACTAAAGCTACAAGTTGCCGTATTACCACTTGCATCAGTTACTTTAAAGCTATTCAATGTTGTTCCGATTGGGAATGTAGATCCACTTGGTAAACCTGCGGTTTGAGCAATTGTTTGACCTGAACAATTGTCTGTAGAACTGTTACTGTAATTAACAGCAGCTCCGCAAACATTAGGATCATTATTTACCGCAATTGGTATATTACATGAAATTGTTGGCGCTTCATTATCTGTTACAGTTATAGTAAAGCTACAAGTTGCAGTATTGCCACTTGCGTCAGTTACAGTAAAACTATTTACTGTTGTTCCTATTGGGAAAGTACTGCCACTCGCCAAACCGGCTGTTTGTGTTATTGTTTGTCCAGAACAGTTATCTGTTGAACTGTTACTATAACTAACAGCAGCACCACAAACATTAGGATCATTATTTACTGCTTTTGATGCATTACAAGAAATTGATGGGGCTATCTGATCCTGAACAGTTACTGATGCATTGCACGTTTTAGAATTTGAATAACCATCTGTAACTGTCAAGATTACAGTATTTGCTCCAACATTTGAACATGTAAATAAACTATTATTAACACTTAAAGATACTGCTGTACAGTTATCATCACTGTTATTATTTACTAAAGCTGCAGTTATAGATGCATTTCCAGAAGCATCTAGCTGAACAGTTATATTTTTACAAATTGCATTAGGTGCAATATTATCTACTATTGTTACTTGTGAAGTACACGTATCTTTATTTCCTGATCCATCTGTACCAATCAAGGATACTGTGATAGGTGATAATGCAATATCTGCACACGTAAACGAACTTGGTTCAACTACTAAAGAGGCAAAGCCGCAGTTATCAAAACTACCATCATTCAGCATTCCTGCATTGATAGGTGTATTTATGAAATCTTTATTTAATGGTACTGTTACATTAGGCTTACACTTAGCAAGAGGTGAAACATTTGGTATCACAATATCCTGAACAGTTGCTGTTGCTGAACAAGTAGATGTATTGTTGTTAACATCTGTTACCGTTAAAGTTACTGTATTGGCTCCAATATTTGAACAAGTAAAAGATGAAGGAGAAACAGCATATGAAGAAATACCGCATACATCTGTACTACCGTTATTTACCTGAGTTCCTGTAATTGTTGTTAAACCACCTGCAACTGCACTTAAATCAACTGTAATATTTTTACAGACTGCATTAGGTGCTACCAAATCTTGCACTGTTACAGACGCTGCACACGTTTTAGTATTACCACCAACATCCGTCACTGTTAAAGTCACAGTATTGGCTCCTACATTAGAACATGTAAATGCAGTTTTCGACAGTGATTTGCTTACAATTCCACAGTTATCACTTGATGAATTTTCAACATCTGCAACCGCCAAAGTTGCATTTCCCGAAGAATTTAAAGATAAGACAGCTGACTTACAAGTAACTGAAGGTGCAGAAATATCCTGTACCACAACAGCTGTGGTGGCAGTATTTGGACATCCGTTTGCGTCAGTGATGGTAACAGTATATGTTCCACTATTAGATGCTGTAGCATTGCTAATACTTGGATTTTGAGCTGTACTACTAAATCCATTAGGACCACTCCAACTATATGTATAAGGACCTGTTGCATTTGAAGCACTTGAAGTTAAATTTACTGAAGATGTTAAACAAACAGGCGTATTTGAGCTTGCTGAAAGAATCATCTTTGGATTAACTGTTACTGTTGCTGTAAAGTTTGCACCCACACAATTAGTCGGAGCCGGACCAGTAGGACGGATAGTATATGTTATTGATTGATTTGTAGTCGCGTTATTTATATAACTACCAGTAATTGTTGAACCTGATATCGAGACGGAACCGGCTAAGTTTGCATTTGCAGTCGAAGATACTATACTATAAGTAGTACCTGTTACACTATTTGAAGTAGCCAATTCTATATTAAATGAAGAGCCTGAACAAGCTGTTACTGAAGCACCTACACCAACTGGAACAGGATTGCCTGTAATAGTTTCTACAAATGGATCTGAAGCAAGACAGCCTAAAGAAGGATTTGCTGTTACAAATACTTGTACAGCATTACTTCCAAGTGTTGAGGCAAATGAAGGAGGTGTGCTTGTTGTTGTTCCATAAGCATGCGCACTATTTTGATAATCCCATGTATAAGAATATGGTGCTACTCCTCCATTAACTCCACTTGCAGTACTTGCGGTAATTGTAGTTGGAACACAAACAGATGAAGCAACATTAAATGTAATATCATTTGGTGCACTCGGCTGGTTATTAACTGTAATAATCTGATAAACAGGGATTGACAAACCACAACATTGTTCTTTTACCTGGAATTTGACCAAGTATGTTCCTGAATTAGTGAATGGTCCAAATGTTGGATTTACTGTATTTGCAGTAGTATAGACAGGATCTGTAGTTCTTGTTCCGCTGTAGACAGTCCAGAAATAATCTACATTGGTATGTGTCCAAGATGTTTCATTAAAAGATGCTGTTACAGTTCCAGTTTTACAAATAGTGGTATTACTAAATGATATGGTTGGTAATGGACGTGTACCATCTATAATTTTTACAAAATCATTATAAGTGGCCCCATTTGCCGTAACATCAAAATTACCAGTAGTTGCGGAATACACTTCTATATTATTGGCATTAATATTTGGACCAACAACATAAGAACTAGTAGATCCGTCTAAATCATTTACATAATTTAATCCACCTAAGCCCCATGTACCTGAAGTTTTAGTTAAAGGAATAACAGAGTTTACACATCCTTTATTATTATTGAAATTAACTGTTAAAGTATTTTGAGCAGGATAACTGTTGTATGAGGTACTTCCCCAATTTACACTAGCCACACCCGTACCTACAGAAGGAGTAGTTGAACCGCCAAAAGCAGGTTGATTCCCAGATGCGACAAAAACAGCTGACTGAGGTGATTGGTTAGCACTTGCTCCATTTCCTCCTTTTCCACCTGCTCCACCGGCACCACCGCTACCGCCTTTCTTACAATTACCGTTATTTTGATTACCTCCGCTTCCACCGGAACCACCGGAGCCACCTGCAGCGCCTGATCCACCTGGTCCTGCTGCAAAAGTTGATTGCGTAGTAACACTACAATCTGTAATTAAGCCATTTAGACCGCCACTAACTATATATATACCAAAGCTAGCGCCACCACCACGTGCTCCTGCACCGGCACCACCACCGGAACCACCGCCACCGCCGCCGCCGCCGCCTGTACCGCTTGCCATAAGATTACCACTACTGCTTGCACCACCGCCACCGCCACCGGCTCCGCCACCGCCACTAAAACCTGATTGACCGTTATTACCATAACTAGGTGTAAAGTATGTTCCAACTGTTGCTGCTACTGTTGTTCCATCAGCACCAGGATTACCTGACCCTCCACTACCTCCGGCACCTCCACCAGCTGTAGTCGTACCATGAGGGCTTCCAGATCCTCCTCCTCCACCTTTACTGCTTCCAGCAGATGCACTACCACCTGAATTTCCTGCTATTGTGCAACCAGAGGCAGCTGTACCACCTGATATACCACCACCACCAGCACCACCAGCTCCACTTGTATTTCCGCTTCCCGGACCTGCTGAACCTGCAATTCCATTTCCACCAGCACCACCGGCACCACCGCCATTATCTCCTACTCCGCTTGGACCAGTACCACATTGGCCGCCACTACCTGCTGAACCGCCGCCGCCGCCGCCGCCGCCATTATTATCTGAGAAACCATTGCCACCATTGTTACAAGGCCTTCCTGAATTACAAGCACTACCACCACAACATGCACCTGCACCTGCACCACCACAGCCACCGCCACCGCCAGTTAGTGAGCTGCTACCCATTACTGATGCGTTTGCTGCAGCAGCTCCACCTGCACCACCGGTACCACCTCCACCAGAGGTATTTTCACAACTTGTACAGTTGCTACCTGCACCCGTTGCCCCTCCGGTATTCCCATTTGATCCATTATTACCAACTGTACCGTCCCATGAGGTTGCTTGTGTAAAACCTGATTTTATATAATTATTTCTATTTATACCATCCGTCACCTTTCCTGGATTGATAATACAACGGGTGATTTTATATCCGCTTGAACCACTAATATAAATACCATAATTTGATTTTCCATTTAAGCTAATTGTCTGCCCTGAAGCATCATCTGTTTTTATAGTAAGATCCTGTAATACCCAATTATTTGTTGATACAGAACTAAAGCCCATAACATGTCCAATGTCATTTCCGGAACTCCCAGTTCCTTTACATTGTACAGTAGTTGTAACACCTGAACTTTTTACCCAATTTCCTGATGTTACCGAATACCCCCCTTCAATAGTTACACCTGTAGGAATATTTACAATATTAGGTTCAGTAATAAGCCCTGAAGCCACCCGGATGTAATTTCGTGTTCCCAATTGAGAAAGTGCATAACCAATAGTCAGATAAGGGTTTGAAGGGCCACCATTAGTAACTATATCAGAACCGCCCGGTGCCACATAAGCATAACTACAATTAGGTGAACCTACTGTAATTGTACACGTCTTTGAAGATGTTGTACACCCAGTATACAGATAATTTACGGTTATAGTATAATTACCCGTCGCTGCAGGTGCCACCCAATTAAGCGAATTACTTCCATTAAGTGAAGTAGGAGAACCAGCAGAAGCAGTCCAGTTAATACTATTAGTATTTACTACTCCCCCAGCATTGGGGCCTTGTAAAGTATTAAATGTCATACTTTGACCCGGTAAAACTGTTCCACCACACAAACTATTAACAATTGCAGGAGCTGCATCACCAGTTCCAAATGGAGTACCCCCCGGCGCATTGGTATATGAACCTGTTGCCGGAAAAGCATAAGTTACAACAGCTACTGAAGAAATAGTTGTAAAATTATTATAATCTGAACTACAGTTAGAATTAGCTAATAACCTGTAGTAACGTGTACCTGATATCTGATATGGAGTAAAAGAAAAAGAAGTTAATGAAGTATTTTCTGATGTATTTTGTGTATTCGGTATATCACTCCAGTTTGAATTATCATTTGAAATTTGCCATTTATACCAACGTGCTAAAGGCCTGCCATTAGCATCTGTATTGACTGTTACTGTGATAGCAGAGGGTACAGTACTCTGACATCTTACCTGATTGGCAGGAGTTGCAGTACCAAGTGTTGGAGAAAAAGCATATTTCCAATAAGTGCTCCACTGTATTTGATAACTAGCACCGCAGTTACGTGAATCTGTAAAATAATTCCACTGACATGGAGGATTACTAGTAGAATTTAAAGTTCTCACTGTACTATATCCACCACAAACATTATCATCTCCTCCGCATAAAAACCCATCACTCTCATAGCCATCCATTTGCAATGTAACATTTGTGCCGTAAGCTACTGTTGCCGGATTATACCAATCACCCTTTGTATACCCGTTCCAACTACAATTTGTATTATCCTGATCTGCATTCCAATCGTAGTTATTTCCAAGAATAACAAGCCGGTTTCTCCAGCGCGGATCCGGTTGATCACCTAAACCTGCACAATCACTGCAACCACCTTCACTATAAAAGAGGTTGTTCCCATCAACTTCAAGGACAATGTTTTGGGCAAATGAATTGCTTGTTAAACATATTACTAAAAACACGACCATTGATAAAAATTTCAACGTAGTCGATTTCTTTAATAAGTTAAAATACTTCATACTGTTTAATTTAATGATACATTATACATACAAATCATACTTCATTTATTTGAAGTATAATTTTTAAAATATAAATTTTGGGCAATAAATTACAAGGATTACACAGACTAAAAGACAATAAAATGCGTGCTATTTAAAACCATAAATACTATTCCCCGAACAATATTAACTTAATATTTTCTAAAAATTAAATAAAATTAACACGATTTTTAAAATTTAACATTTAACGGAAAAAAGAATGATTTATAGTCTAATATATTAATTTTGAAAACATTGCATTAATATTACGTTTGTTTACTATTAACAATCTGACATCTAGCATCAAAAAAAGTGTTGATTACAAACGCTGAAATTTTAACTATTCTTATTTCTTGTATTTTAAGTCGAGGTTGAGTTTTAAACTCCTATGAACTGTTTTATCAAACATTAGAGATTCAACCTTTTGTCGGTCTATATAACGTGTTTGATAAAATTCATACATACTGAATGAAATTAATTTGTAGTTTTCGGGCTTAATATTCCAGCACCTGAATTGATTTACGAGTGCACATTGAATAAATAATTTATCTTTGATATTATAATCCTTTAAAGCAATATAAGTTGCTAGATATTTGTTGATACCTTCATAACTGATATATTTAATCTCATTTCCATTATGAATCAAATGTAAAGAACTGTCGTTCTTCTTACCTATATAACCAATAACACCCGTTTTCAAGGCCGGGTTAGGTGCAAAAAAATGCCAATATTGACTAAAAAATGGTACATAGTTAATATTAGACGGGTATAATCTAGAAACTAATGTTTCATTGAAATCAGAGCCTTCTGATTTACATTGTTGTTGTTTGTTTTGATATACGTTACTCATTATTATAAAGTATAAAAAAACAAAAGAAATAAAAATATGAAAATATTTATTTGAAGTAAAAACAGGGCTGTTCCTTTTTACTGAAAAATAATTACTGAGATTAATCAATTTGGTATATATAGAGTCAAGTGGAATAATCAATATAGCTACACACATTACAACTAGATAAAAATGACCGACTTCCATGGTTATTTGAATACAGAGATGAAATAAAACTAAACAGACTGAAGTAAAAGTTCTTACTTTATAATAACGATAACCGAATAAAAGCAAAAACAATAATGAAATCTCAAATAAAAGAGAACCATAAGTCAGTATTTTTAGAAAACCCGGAAAATTAAGCAAGTAATTTCCAATATCTGTCGTAAGAGGATAATAACGAAAACATTGTTCTATTGCATTCCCATTAAGCCAACTTGCACCATTCTTACTAATCGCATTAAAAAAGTAAATAAATCCGATCTGAAAAAGGAGTACATTCTCATACCAATTTGCTGCTTGTTGTTCTTCCGAATTCTCAATAATAAAAGAACTTAGAAACAAAACGCAAAGCATATACTGCTGCCATCCAGCCAAAAGAATATTGTATTTAGCATATAAAGCCCCCAATAATATTGTAAGGATAAGTGAAATTATCTTTGGGTAATATCCAAGGATATAAATTATAACTAATGAAATGAGTATACCTATGAACAGTTTATACTGAAAGTTTGTTGTTATGAGGTAAAAAAGTAAATTGTTTGGGAAATAAGCATCAATATATTTTTCAATAAAAAACCTACCCCACACTCCTTCTTCAGATTCGAATAACTGTTTAAAATTTAGACAGAATGTCCAACAAATTTCAAACAATATATAAATGCCAAAAAATATCCGGAAAAGACGAATTGAGGAGATATCAAATTTAATTGGTTTCATATATCAAAATAAAACTAATACAAATTAATGAAAAGATGGTACACTTTTTGAACTATCGTAAACTAAATATTGAAATAAATAATTCTATCCATGGAAAAACCATACCTTCTTTTACTTATTTACTTATTTACATTTCAAGTAACATTCTGTCTTGATAAAAATACAATTACCAACTGGAATAATACAGGCACATCAGGAAATGTACTAACCAACAGTAAGAAAATATCTATCACAGATTTCGGTGCAAAAACAGATAATTCAACAGACAATTCCATAGCTCTACAGAACGCGATAAAATCACTAAATGGAACTCCCGGAATTATTGAAATTCCATCGGGAATTTTTTTATTAAAAAAGACTATTTCCATTCCATCAAATGTTTTACTAAAAGGACAAGGCAGTGACAAGACTGTATTGAATTTTAATCTGAATGGTAACGGTGATTTATTTTCCATTCAAGGTAGTGTGACAAATACTTCATCACCTATTTTATCCGGAACCACAAAAGACAGTAAAACAATAAATGTTGCAAATCCAACAGGTTTTGCAATTAATGATTATGTCCTTATAAAACAAACAGCTAATAATTTACTAGCGTCCAACTGGGCATATAATTACTTCTTTCAGATTGCTAAAATCACAAAAATAAAAGGCAATGAAATTACTTTTGAAAAACCACTTCGTTTAGATTATCTGCTTACAAATAATCCTGTTTTACAAAAAATAAATCCTGTACAAAATGTAGGTATTGAATCATTGAAAATAAAACGAAGTGACGCCACATCAGGACAAACATCAAATACTTTTTTCAATTATGCCACAAATTGCTGGATAAAAGGTGTTGAATTTGAAAACTGTAACTATGCACATATTACGTTACAGAGTTCTGCCAACATTACTATTTCGGGAAACTATTTACATGATGCTTTTGATTATGGAAGCGGTGGAAAAGGCTATGGTGTAGTTTTACAATTTGGCGCAAGTGACAATTTTATTTATGACAACATCGCGAAACATTTACGTCATTCCTTTTTGTTGCAAGCAGCAGCAAATGGAAATGTAATTGCTTATAATTATTCTTATGATCCATACTGGACTGAATCATGGTTGCCTAATAGTTCTGCCGGAGATATAGTTTTACATGGAAATTATCCATATGCAAATTTAATTGAAGGAAATATTATTCAGAATTTAGTAATTGATAATTCACATGGCATAAACGGACCATTTAATACATTTTTCAGAAACAGAATTGAAAATTATGGCATAGTAATGAATGGAAATTCAGGCAATAACATGAACTTTATTGCCAATGAAATTACAGGATTAGGTATCTTAAAAGGATTGTACAATATTAGCGGCAATCATACTGAAATTGCCAACAATATAAAAGGCGATTTACAAAGTGGAAACGTTACAGAATTTTCTTTAATCAGTAAAAATTATACTTCTAAAATAGGAACACCAAATACAGTTGGTTCCTGGAAAAATGATGCATATACAAGGAATATGAAAGCTGTGAAAACAATAGTAACAGCTACTAAAACAGAAGTAAAACAAGAGATAAAAACTGAATCTGAAAAACCAAAAACTGTAAAAAAATCAAAGAAAAAATGTTGTGTTAAAAAGAAAAGATAACTACAACTTACTTCCTCTATTCCTCAATAAATGGTCTGCAATTACTAAAGCAGCCATCGCTTCTACGATTGGTACAGCTCTCGGCAGCACACACGGATCGTGGCGTCCACGACCTGTAACCGTTGCTTCGTTACCATCTTTATCAACGGAATACTGAGCTTGCATAATTGTTGCAACCGGTTTAAACGCCACATTAAAATAAATATCCATTCCATTACTGATACCACCTTGCACTCCACCCGAATGATTGGTTTTAGTTTTTATAATTCCATTGTCATTATAAAATTCATCATTGTGTTTCGAACCACGCAATTCAGTTCCTGCAAATCCACTGCCATATTCAAACCCTTTTGCCGCATTAATACTCAACATTGCTTTGCCTAAATCAGCATGCAGTTTATCAAATACAGGCTCACCTAAACCAACCGGAACACCTTTAATTACACAGCTTACCAAACCGCCAATCGTATCGCCGTCTTTCTTTACTTCCTTGATCAGCTCAATCATTCTTTCCGCTGTTTCCGCATCCGGACAACGCACGATGTTCTCTTCCGTTTTGGATAAGTCAAGTTCGGTATATTCCTTTCCGATTTCTATCTTACCCACTTTGGAAACATAGGCCTTTACGTCTATTCCTGCGTGCTTTAGTAATTGTTTGGCAATGGCAGCAGCAGCTACACGCGCCGCGGTTTCTCTGGCCGAACTTCTGCCGCCGCCTCTATAATCGCGTGAACCATATTTGGCATCGTAGGTAAAATCGGCATGTGACGGACGAAAACTGTCTTTGATGTGTTCGTAATCTTTGGATTTCTGGTCTTCATTGCGGATAATAATGCCAATCGGTGTGCCTTGTGTCACTCCTTCAAAAATTCCGGACAAAATCTCAAATTCATCGGCTTCTTTACGTTGTGTAACGATGCTGGATTGTCCCGGTTTTCTTCTGTCCAGTTCTGCCTGAATAAATGCTGTGTCAATTTTTAATCCTGCCGGACAACCATCAATGATAACACCTAATGCTGCGCCGTGGCTTTCGCCGAAAGTGGTAATACGAAAGATTTCTCCGAATGAATTTCCTGCCATAAGTACAAAGATAATTCATCTTATGTTATCTATACTTAATTATTTTCTCGTAAATGTGCCCACTAATCTCACATTTTTGCCGTCTAATTTTATGAGATTGGGGATGGTATCCAAAGAGGCAACACTGGTGCTGCAGCTTTTTACTTTTAATTCTGTTGTAATCGTATTATCACAATTGAATTTTACCGTTCCGCCGGCACGTAAGTTCCACAACTCAAATTGGTCCAGCGGAGGATCCAATCCTGTGCTTATTTCAATGCTTCTGTTTTCAAAGATGATGGAATCCAGCGTAAGTACATTATTGGAAACATTATTCAGATCACTGGTTACACTCAATTGAAGGAAATCAAAACTCATGGCAATCTTATTGCCCGCTAAATTACTGTTCAGCAATTCATCGTTAATTTCAGGAACCAATCCGGCAGCTACCAAATCTATCGGGCCGATAAAGACTCTCTGCTTTCCCTCGAATGAACCTATTACATTTTCGCTGTTTCCGTTGCAAATGCTCTCACCCGTTTTTGCTTTCTTGCATCCTGTAATGCATTGTATAAACAGGCAAGCCATAATACCTGCTACTATTATTTTTCTCATATTGATAGTTTTTGATTTTTTAATAATCTCCGTAATAGAATGATTTATTTGGAATGTTGCAATATGCAATGGATTTTATATTCAGCGTATTCGCATCCTCAGATAAATTCAACTTTATGTATCCGTATTGATAACTGCCACTTACTTTTTTTCTGAAAGCAAAATATCTGTCGCCCAGTCCGTTAAATCCAAAGCTGGCGTCGTTCTCTTTGGTATAAATACTGCCATAATAATTCGGATCGCCATATGTGGTATTCCAGGCGCCCTCATATGTATCAATTTTATAGCCTTCTAAAAATGATGGTATAAAATTATCCGATCGTTGTCCTACTCTGAATACGACTTCATTATGCAGATACAGATCGGAAGCATACCCCGTGTAGATGCTAATATCTTTATAGACATTGGTATACTGGTAAGCATTGATATGAAATTCCAGGCTAAAAGCTTTGATAACAGTATCCAGATAGGTGCCGCTTCGATTGGTATTTATATTCACGTTAAATGTCTGCACTTCCACATCGGGATCGTCTACAGGTTTCCGTGAAGTAATATTGGTTGGACTTTTAGAATCATCGTCTTTTTTACAACTACTGATAAAAAAGAGTAAAAGAAATACAGGCAATAATACCGGATTGCAAAATACTTGTTTCATGGTTTTCCTTTTAACAAACTTAATAAATCTTTACAAAAAGTTCAAGTACTTAATTTGTAGTACATTTTAGACACATTATAATATTATCCAGCAACATACATTAGTATATTCAAGGTAAATACACTTAAAAAACTAAGTAAACGAGCATACTTTTAGTAACTTGCATTAAATTATATTCATGAAAAAAGCAATTTTATTCCTATTGTCTTATTCTCTTCTGCTTTCTTTTTCTCAAAACGCTGCTAAGCCCGTTGCGACCAATGCACGTCCAAAACTAGTAGTTGGTATCGTAATTGATCAGATGCGCTGGGATTTTCTGTATCGCTATTACGACAGATATTCTAAAGGTGGTTTTAAGCGATTGATGAATGATGGGTTTAATTGCGAAAATACTTTTATACCGTATTGTCCAACCGTAACGGCTGCCGGACATGCAAGCATTTATACCGGAAGTGTGCCCGCTATAAATGGTATTGCAGGCAATGACTGGTATGATTACGATGTACAACATGCCGTGTATTGCACAGAAGATAAGAGTGTACAACCTGTTGGCAGCGACAATACCGACAAAGGCAGGATGAGTCCTAAAAATCTGCTGGTCACCACGATTGGAGATGAACTTAAATTAGCCACCAATTTCAAAAGTAAGGTGATAGGTATTTCCTTAAAAGACAGAGGCTCAATTTTACCGGCGGGTCATAGCGCAGATGCAGCCTATTGGTACGACGGCAAAAGCGGTAATTTTATTTCATCTACTTATTACATGAAAGAACTCCCTAAATGGGTGCAGGATTTTAAAACGCCGAATGCTGTAAATTCCTATTATCAAAAAAACTGGAATACGCTTTATCCCATCAATACCTATGTGCAAAGTGATGAAGATATAAATGATTACGAGCATAACGAATTTGACAGCATTCCAAAAGGGTTTCCATACGACCTGAAAAGATTTGCAGAGAAGAAAGATTTCGACATGATCTTCAGCACACCTTACGGCAATTCATTGACATTTGATTTCGCCAAAGCTGCTTTGATTGCTGAGCAACTGGGAAAAGATTCCATAACCGATTTTCTCGCCGTTTCTTTGTCTTCTACAGATTATGTCGGTCATGCATTTGGCCCCAATTCCATAGAAACAGAAGATACCTATCTGCGACTGGACAAGGATCTGGAAGCCTTCTTGTTGTTTTTAGATAAGGTTGTTGGTAAAAATAACTACACGCTTTTTTTAAGTTCAGACCATGGCATCGCACATGTTCCCGGGTATTTGAAAAAACACGAACTGCCCAACGGAATTGTTTCCGGTGCTGATATAAAGAAAAAACTGAATGAAGTGCTGAAAGCACAATTCGGGTACGACAGTATTTGCGTTTCCAAATTTAAAAATCAATATTATTTAAACCATACGCTTATTGCGAAATATAATCTGGACAAAGAAAAGATAACGGAAAGTGCGATAGCATTTCTACAGACGGTTGACGGTATTGACCGTGCGCTGGATTATACGGATTTACAGGAAGCCATGATACCTGCTGAAGTAAAAGAACAATTTGTAAAAGGCTATTATCCGCGCCGTTGCGGAGACATCTTAACAATTTTAAAGCCCGGATACATTGATTCTAAATACAATGCCGGTACCGACCACAGCGCCTGGAATCCTTATGATGCTCATATACCTTTGTTATTTTATGGCTATGGCATCAACAAAGGAAAAGACTACGATAAAGTGTACATGACCGACATCGCTCCTACTCTATCGAGTTTACTGCATATACAAATGCCGAGCGGTTGTATTGGTAGTGCGATTAAAGAGGTGATTAAGAAATGAAAAATAAAAAATTTATTATCCTAGTTATATTTATAGCAATTGGGTTGGTTTTCTTTATAACATTCTTGTCTTCAACAAATGAAAAAGAAAAAGATTTTATTATTTGTATAAGTTCATTTGGCATTGGATTTTCATCTCTATATTTTGGCATTAAAGAAAAATTTAGTTTGGATTTTGGTTCATTAAAGCTAAGAGGTATAATTGCCGGAATAGGAATGATTATAGTAGGAATTTTGTATTTGATAGCCTTATTAAATCAATAAATTAGATCTAATTTATTGATTTAATATAAACTAAGTGATTGTTTTTAATTCTACTCCTTATAACTCAGCACCGCCATTGTCAGTCTTGAAATATTTATAAGATTGTCTTTTTCATCGTAAATTTTAATTTCCCAAACTTGCGTCTTGCTGCCAATATGTATTGGCCTTGCAATTCCGGTTACAAAACCCTCTCGTACACTTTTAATATGGTTGGAATTTATATCCAGTCCTACCGCATATTCCTTCGAGATATCCAGGCATAAATTGGCTGCCATACTTCCTAACGATTCTGCCAATACTACACTTGCTCCTCCATGCAACAAACCCATTGGTTGTTTTGTTCGGTGGTCAACCGGCATTTTGGCTTTTACAAAATCATCACCCAATTCTATTATTTCAATTCCAAGATGTTCTACCATTGTTCCTTTGCTTTGATGATTTAAAGCATCTAAAGCAATATTATTTACTTTCCAGATCGTCATTGTTAAAATTTAATACATACAATATACTCGATTTCTATATTTTTCCAGCATTACACTAAATAATATATTGGCTAATGTCTAATTTATTCTTTATCTTTAAAAAGAAACGTAAACATTTTCTATGAATAAGGTTTTAGCAAACATATTTTTTTTGCTATTAATTTCTTGTTACTCCCATCTGAGTTCTCAAAATAAGGTTGATGCTTTACTCCCAACCGGTGGTGAATATATCTATAACAAAAATAATGCAGTAAATCCATGTATTTCAGCACAGGAATATCTTCAAATAGAAAAAGAAATTGCACATAATAATAGTCTGTTAGGGATTAATATCCATGCGCAGAACCGAATAATGACAACCCTTCTTAACTGGCCATTAAAAGCCGCTACTGGGTTTACAGATTGTGGCTTTCATTTTATCGGTGCTTATGTAGATCAGAATACAGCAACAACATCTATAACTGATTTTAGTTGTGGATCTAATACTTATGACGGTCACCGTGGAACTGATATAGCAATCTTCCCTTATGGTTTTTATAAAATGGATAATAATCAGGTGGAAGTGGTCGCGGCGGCGGCAGGTACTATTATTGCTAAAGCAGATGGAAATTTCGATAGAAATTGTTCCTCCAATAGCTTAACAGCTAACTCTATAATTATACAACATGCAGATGGTTCTGAAGCCTTATACTGGCATATGAAAAAAAATTCTGTAACCAGTAAAACGGTTGGACAAACCGTGGTAGCAGGTGAATATTTAGGCATTGTTGGAAGTTCCGGAAGTTCTTCAGGTCCTCATCTTCATTTTGAAGTTTGGGCAGGAAGCACAAATGCAACACGACAAGATCCCTATTCCGGAGCTTGCAATACATTAAATGCAAACAGTTGGTGGGTTGCTCAAAAACCGGCTATTGATCCTGCTGTTTTGAAAGTATCTACTAATACAACTGATTTAGTAATGCCCGGTTGTCCCACCACAGAAACACCAAATGAAAGCACATCTTTTACTATTCCATTCCAAGGTGCGGGTTTACCGGCCGGCTATGCAAAGTTTTATATTTTTTTAAGAGATGCTACAGTTGGTTCAACTATTGACTTAAAAATATTAAATCCAAATGGTACCACTTTTAATAGCTGGACATATAGTCCGACCACCTTTTATAAAGCAAGTTACTGGGGTTGGTCTAAACTTTTACCAACAAATGCGGGAACCTATAAATTTCAAGCTACTTATAACGGAATTACCTGTTTTCAAAACTTTAATATAGTAACTTCACCAACAGCTACTGCAAGTTTCACGGCGAGTGATACGGTAGTGTGTGTGGGAGGTACATTAACGTTTACGAATACATCTACAGCTTCGAGTGGCAGTCCTGACTCAGTCCGATGGACAATAGGTGGTGGTACTCCGGGTACATCGAACTCTACCACAACCGTCACTCCTACGTTTAACACAGTAGGTAATTTCACGGTAAGTTTAATAGCATACAAAGGTGCTACACCAAGTGTAGCAGCCACTAAAGCGATACGTGTAAAACCAAATGCAGCGATAGCATTAAGCTCAGCAGGCGGTACGAATGCACAAACAAAATGTGTAGGTACAGCGATAACGAATATTACATACTCAGTAACAGGAGGCGGAACAGGAGCAGGAGTAACGGGCTTACCGGCGGGCGTAACGGGCAGTTTTGCAGGCGGTACATTCACGATAAGTGGTACACCAAGTGCTACAGGCACGTTTACATATACGGTAACCACTACGGGAACCTGTACGCAGGCAACCGCTACAGGAACTATTACCGTAACTCCAAATGCAGCGATAGCGTTAACTTCAGCAGGTGGTACGAATGCACAAACGAAATGTTCCGGTCAGGCGATAACGAATATCACATACTCTGTAACAGGAGGCGGAACAGGAGCAGGTGTAACGGGCTTACCGGCAGGCGTAACGGGCAGTTTTGCAGGAGGTACGTTCACGATAAGTGGTACACCAAGTGCAACAGGAACGTTTACATATACCGTAACTACTACTGGAACCTGTACGCAGGCAACCGCTACGGGAACCATAACGGTGAATAGTTGTGGATGTTCGAGTCCACCGACAGTAAGTTTGAGCAGTAGTAGTGGCAGTACATGCAGCAGCAGTGCAATAACAGTTACCGGCAATACGTTTGGTGGAAGTGCTACGAATGTAAGTTTATCTGAGGATGGAGCTGGTACATTAAACATCAGCAGTGCCAATAGTTCACCATTTAGCTTCACATATACACCGGCAGCAGGAGATGCGGGCAATACAGTAACGATAACAGTGACTACGAACAATCCGAATGGCAGCCCATGTACAGCAGCATCGGCAACATATAGCTTAACAGTAAAAGCAACACCTTCGACACCGGGTATTACACAAAGCAATGATACCTTGTACAGCAGCACGGTAGTAGTAGGAGCAAGTTATGAATGGTATTTAGGCGCAAGTTTAGTTCAGACAACAAATACACCTTATTACAAAATACCGGTTGGAGGCAGTTATACAGTTAAAGTAATAAAAGGTGGTTGCACTTCAGCGACATCAGTATCATTCTCTGCTTCATTAGTAGGTATTAAAAACTCAACAAATTTTATAACTGCATTTGAACTGTATCCAAATCCGACAAATGGTATACTAACTATCAAAGGTTCAGGAATTGAAAACGGAATTTACAAACTCGCTGTAAGAAATGTAATCGGGCAAATATTATTTACAGATGAATTAAAGATAGTGAACAGCTATTTAGAGAAAACTATTTCTCTTTCAACATTGGCAAACGATATCTATTTTATTTCTATTGAAAACTCAAATGGGATAGCAGTAAGAAAGATTTTAAAACAAGAATAGAATCAATTACTTATTTTTTTCGAATGCCCGTAAGAATTCTGTTCTGTCGGTTATTATTGTTTTATAATTGGTTTCTATTTTCAGCCCTTCCTCCAAAGTAGTATGTATACCTTCGTTATACAAATGCTTCAAAGCTGCTATAGTTTGTGCAGAGTTTTGTAGAATATCGTTCGCTATTTCCAGTACTGTTTTATCCAACTCTTCAAAAGGTACTGAACGATTTACTAATCCAATTCTTTCTGCTTCTTTTCCTGTAATTGGTTTACATGTAAACGACAGTTCTTTGGCTTTATTGATACCAACCAGTCTTGGTAAGCGTTGCGTCATACCCCAGGTTGGAAGAATTCCCCATTTTGCATGTGTATCGCCAATCTTAGCATCATCAGCTGTAATAATTAAATCAAAAAACATCATCAATTCGGTAGCTCCTGTATAGCAATGACCATGAATCTGTACTATTGCAGGCTGCGGCATTTTTCTTATAATGTTTGCCAAATCGTTTCCTTCCTGAATAATTTGGTATTGGGTAAATTGTCCGCCGACCAATGATTCATTCATGGCTTTTAAATCCACTCCTGCAGAAAAAGCCCTACCGGCACCTTTCAGAATTACAACTTTACAATTTGTATCAGCAGATATAATTGTAAATGCTTGCTTTAGCTCCTGAATCATTAATGGTGTTAATGCATTTAAGGATGCAGGCCGATTAAGTGTGATAACAGTAATCACATCTTGTTGCTCTACTATAATATCTTTATATTCCATTTATCTGATTGTTTTATCCTTCTTCATAAAAATCCTGTAATGCACCAAAATACATATCATTCCAGCCTTCTACCATTTCATCATATACCTCATCAGGGATATTAATATGACGCAATTCTACGGAAGTACCTTTTGCATGTTCGTGCAGCAAAATAGTAACGATTGATTTTTCTTCCTGTTCACCGAAATACCATTCCTGCACAATTTTTTTATTTTCAACAAACTCTAAATTTTTACCGCATATATTTCCGGACCATAAAGAAAACTCACTATCAGGTTCTGTTGACATTTCTGCATCATCGCCGCTCCATAGTTTTATAATAGTTGGATTAGTTAATGCTAAAAATAACATGTCAGGTGCCGCATTTATAATGTAATATTTCTTGTAATCTCTCATATTGTTGATAATGATTCCGAAAAAATACTGCTTTTTAAATTAATTTGGGTTACAAATAGCAAAAATGATCCAAACTCATTCCATCGTCACACAAAAAACAGCTCGCGTATTTACGCATGGCACTTTAACAGAAAAGACAAAGTTGGTCTGGATAGTTACGCATGGTTATGGTTTTTTGGCTGAGTTTTTTATCAAAAAATTTGAAGAACTTAATCCTGAGGAGCATTTTGTCATTGTACCTGAGGCCTTAAACCGCTTTTATCTAAAAGATATGAGTGGCAGAGTAGGAGCATCCTGGATGACTACAGAAGACCGCGAAAATGAGATAAAAGACTATATTAAATACTTAGATAAGGTTTATGAAACATTAATTTTACATACAGACGCAAAAATCGTTGGTTTAGGCTTTTCTCAAGGCGCTGCCACCATAGCAAGATGGGCAACCAGAACACATAACCGATTGAACCGCATTGTATTTTGGGGTGGCAACATACCAAACGACTGTTTGAATGACATAGATCAATTAAATTCCATGTCTCCTTATTTATTGGTAGGTGATGAAGATGAATTCATTACTAAAGAAATTTATGAAAAGGTTTTAAAAGATTTAGATAACGCAGGCTTAACATTTTCACATATTTTTTACAAAGGCGGTCACGCTATTTTAACCGAACCTTTATTGCAACTCTGTGACGAGTTAACAGAGCCGTAAAAACGTGGCAGTATCTTTGCAAAAGATTTTTGGGCAAAAAACAAGTTTCACTAAAACCAAGTTTGCCATGAAAAAAGTAATTGCAAGTATAGTATTTATCTTCTCGTTTTTTATCACGATGTCGGCGCAAACCGAATATGGAGTTGCTTCTTATTATGGCACCCAATTTCATGGAAAGTCAACAGCAAGTGGCGAAAAATATAATCAGTTTGCATTGACTGCCGCACACAAAACATTCCCATTAGGTACAGTACTAAAAGTAACCAACGCACAAAATAATAAGTCTGTTTATGTAAAAGTAAATGACAGAGGTCCATACATAAAAGGAAGAGTTATAGACTTGTCAACAAAAGCAGCAGAGTTATTAGGTTATAGAAATAAAGGTACTGCTTACGTTAAGATTGAAGTAGTCAATAAAGAATCTGCCCCTTCAGATTTGCTGAATGCTTCATTAGATATTGCCAAACAAAATGGAATTAAAGAATATGATTCTGTTTCAACATCAGCTTCTGATACTGATATGAAATTGAGTGAAGATATTTCTGTGTCAAATGATACAAAAACAAAAGCAACAACTTCCGTTGAAAAAGATGAAACGCCGGAACCACAGCCTGCTATTGAAATAAAGGAGGCTAATTTAAATGGCATTCAGAATCGCTCCCCTTATTATATCATTACACGATTAGATAAAACGAAAAGCGGATTTTACGGATTACAATTAGGCGTATTTTCTGACATGAATGTCATCTTTTCAATAATTGCTGAATTAGAAGCAAAATACAAACAAACATTACTGGTTGAGCAAGAAGATTTAAATGGCAAAACCGTTTATAAGTTATTTATTGGAAAATATCAGAACCGCGCATATGCAGATGCATTGAAATCAGTTATCTCTGAAAAGTATAAGGATGCATTTGTAGTAAAATACGATTAAGCCTACAAAATAATACCACCAACCAATCATAAACGGATACATTGCAGTAGTAAGCTATTGGGATGTATCCGTTTTATTGTTTTATAAATGAAGTTGTATAATTTTGAGTTTCGTTTTCTATCTGAAGCTGATAAATACCGGCAGGTAAATCATGTATCTTTAGTACATTACCTTCCAAAACCTTAGATTTTACTATTTCACCAACAGAATTTATAACACGAATTGTTGCATTCCGTAGTTCATTTACCGGCAAATCAACATTTATAAAATCCATACTTGGATTCGGATATATCTTAAATCTATTTTCTGTCTTATTTTTTATAAATGTCAATGTATAGTTTAATGCTTTGGTCTTATTCCAATTGTGAAAACCACTGTTGCACAATGAAGCAACATTCCATCTATATTTTTTGGCAGGATTTATTTTAAACCCAAATGAAGAGGCTGTTGTTTCAAAGAATGTAACTCTATCGCTATCGTCAGCTAACGCGAGCTTATATGTACTCACACCGGGAACCAAACTCCAACTTACCTGAAAAGAATCTGAAGAAACAGCTATTTCATTTAAATTCTGAGGGGCACTGCATATAACTGTACTGGAAATTTCTTTTGTTTTAAAAAAGTTCCATGCTACTTTATTCATAGAAATATCTTGTGTAGTCTTACCTAAGATATTAAAGAAAATATTCGCAGCACCGGGCCAAACATGGCCTCCGTCTATTATCTTGTAATATACCTGTTCAGTTTGTTGATCGCAATTTACATAGGTATATCTAACTACCCTGGTTCCATCATTTGCCAAATCAGGCATAGTATCTACAATTGGAATTATGTCACATCCATTTTTTATTTACCAGAAATGTTTTATTGAATCTATACCGGGAAAATTACCGGGGAAACCATTATAAGGTGTAATCGGATCAGCCAATCCATTAAATGCAGCAATATTTATCGGTCGTGCAGGCACACAAGAACTCAAATTATCATTTACCATACTGGCCACATTTGGAGCAATAGCCGCAATTCTGTTTGTTGCATCGCAGGCTAATTTATAACTCATAAAACCACCTGCTGAATAACCCATTGAATATGCTTCTTTTAGATTTGCATTATATAAGACAGCAGCTCTGTCCAACCAATCACCTATAAATCCTACGTCATCTACAGAAGAGGGAACAAAAAAGAAAGTGCCTGAATTCCATCGCAAGCCCACTCCTTCCGGATAAATAACAATACAACGAACTGAATCTGCCAGTTTATGAAATTGTGTATAATCAAACTGAAACTGAGCTGTTGTTAAGAATCCATGCATATTTATGACAACTGGCAAATTTTCATTCTCATTAAAATTATGTGGCAAATAGACTATTGCCTTGCGTGATTGGTTTTGCCAGGTTGTTTGGAAATATTTTTGTGCTTCCAAATTGGTCACACAAAAAATCAGGATAAAGAAGTATAAAATTTTAAACTTCATTTAATTAAATTCAGGATTATCTATTTTCAACGGAATTTTTGTCATGGCTCTTTCGGAAATAGCAGTAATACTCAAGCTCGGATTTACTCCGGGATTCGCTGATATCATACTTCCATCACAAACCATCATATTTTTGTAATTAAAAACTTTATTATCTTTATCAATTACGCCTTCACTTGCATCTTTACCCATGCATGCGCCGCCTAAAATATGCGCCGTAGTAGGAATTCCAAATAAAGTTTCCGTATTCATAACCATTGCTTTTCCGTTTATGATTTTCTCCATTTCATGTGCCAACTCCTGGGCTTTCGGATTGAATGCCGTTGGAGCAGGACCGGATTCTAATTTTGTTTTCATTCTTCCAAACATACCGCGCTTAAAACTCAAAGTAGAATCGATACTTTCCATATACAACATGATTTGTGTTTTCTTACTCCAGTCATCTACAAAAAATACTTTAAAATTATTTATGGGATGCATGACAAAATCTTTCACCATTCTGAAAAAACGAACAGCAATATTGCTGCCATGAACCATAGGTGCCATAAGTATGCGCCAAAAACCTGCACCTTCTGAATATTTCACCGGTTCAAGATGTGTATGATCATCAATATTGATGATGGAACCAATGGCTATACCTTCGGAGAAGGAAACATCTTTATCGTATGTTGTTACACCAATTAAACTTTCAGAATTGGTGCGTACACCTGCGCCAACTTTTGAAGATAAGTTTGGCAATGAAGAATCTTTTATTTTCAATAACAAATCTACAGTGCCTAAAACACCTCCTGCAAATATTACTCCCTTTGCTTTTACGCTTCCTTTTTTCGGAAAATAAGATAATGAATCTTTGTATCTAATTTCATAACCGTTGCTTCCGTCTTCACTTAAAGGAACAACGTCGTATACTTCTTTTTCTGCAATAATTTCCGCGCCAAGCTGCTGTGCTAAATGCAGGTAGTTTTTATCTAATGTATTTTTTGCATTGAAACGACAACCAAGCATACAACCACCACATAAATTACAGCCTGTTCGGTCAGGTCCTTTTCCATCGAAATAAGGATCCGGAACGGTGACTCCAACTTTACCGAAATACACAGCCACATTTGTTTTATCAAATTTTTCAGGACATCCGATATTCGCTGCCAACTGTTGCATCGCCTTATCATTTCTGCTCATGTAAGGATGTTTGTCGGCTCCTAACATTCTTAATGCAGTAGCATAGTATGGTTTCAAATCTTCTTCCCAATTTTCGAGTCCATTCCAATTTCCGGAATTATAAAATTCTGTTTTAGGAATCGGCAATGTATTCGCATAGACTAATGAACCACCGCCAACGCCAACGCCGCTTACAATTGCGACATGTCTGTAATACGTTAGTTTAAACAAACCCTGCATTTTTAATGCAGGCAACCAAAAAAACTTACGCAGATTCCAGTTTGTTTCAGGAAAATCTTTTGCCTGGAGCCACTTCCCTTTTTCTATAACCAAAACTTTATAGCCTTTTTCTGATAATCGCAATGCAGAAACCGAACCGCCAAAGCCGCTTCCAATAATTACATAATCGTAGTCGTATGTTTGAGTTGCCATTTATTGAGTTAAGAGTTTAAATTTATGAAACATGAATTTAGTAATTAGAAATGACTAATTAAATAGATTTAGGATAAGAAGCTAGAAAAGTTCTCTATTGATTAAAGTTTACTGAATTTTTCCCAGCTTTTCTTGCACAATTGATATGTCAGATATTCAATATAATAGCTTCCTTTAGCCGCATCATTTTCAGAAACTTCGGGACTGTTGAAGTAAGATTCGTGTTGTAAAATGTGATTTATATTTCTTGCGATGCGTTTGCCAAATTCCGTATTCTTCTTTCCAGCATCATGACTGTTAATTATTAAACTATCACAACCACCCAGTACCGCACTCATTGCAGAAGTTGTGTTGCGCAGTATGTTGCTGTATTCATATTCTTTACTAAAATTATTTACACTTGTTTCACATTGAATAAAAATATGATAAGGTTGATTTTTCAAATCACAAACTTGTTTCCATAACCAGCGAAATGCACGCAATTTAGCAATATCAAAGAAATAATTTTGACCAATGTAAAAATGAACATGTAAATCAAAAGTTTCATTACGTAATGCTTGTTGCAACGCTTCGACCAGTTCATCAGTAATGGTAGTTTGTTGCTGAATTTTAATTATTTGCACGCAACTCTTTTTTGCAAACGACTCTAAAAGAGTTTTATTTTCTTCCTTATAATTTTCAAAACATACAGGAGCAACATCTAACAAAATACCTTTTAACAACATCTCTACTTCACCTTTGTCCGGTACTTTATGTTGCAAGTCAAACACAATTCTTTCAGCACCGTATTCTAAAGCAGATAACGCTTGTTTATTCGCTTCTTCAAAATTATCAACAATAATTTTTTCTGTAATAATCCAAGATGTAGTTTGTTTTGCAGGAATAGTAAGCTGATATTTTTTATTGTCGGCTTTTGTATAAAATGGCAAGATTTCGATTCCTTCTTTTGTATGCCAGATTAATTTATCAAATGCTTCGCCTTTTAAATCTTTAATGATTTTATTCTTCCAGTCTTCCGATGTTGTTTCAGAGAATTGTTGAAATGTACTTTCGTAAGTATCTAAAGGCATGAAGCAAATATACTAAACCTTGAAGGTTTAAAGAAAATTAATCAACACTTAAAATTTTTATTTCAACACGTTGATTTAAAGGATTTCCCGGTGTTTCCGGTTTTAGCAACTGTGTCTTTCCGTAGCCTTTATAACTTAACCTGTCTGAAGCTATCCCTTTACTGATTAAATAATCGACACATGTTTTTGCTCTGCTTGTTGATAGCTTCTGACAATAAGCATCATCACATAAGCCATTAGTATGACCTCCAATTTCTACCTTGAGTGTGTTGTTTCTTGCCAAAAACAATACCACTTTATCCAGTTCCGGATATGACGGAATTTGTAAGAAGGACGCATCCGCAACAAAATAAATATTATTAACCTGCGCTACAGCCCCAACCTTTAAAGGCACATTGAATAAATCATATTTTTGCTGTAGCTGTGCATTGCTGGCTGTTTGTTGCTGTATCTTTCCAAGAGAGTCTATTGACCGTTTAAGTGCTAAAACGTCTTTTTCCTGTTGTTTCTTCAGCAACTCCAATTTCGCTTTGTCTTGTTCAATCTTTAATTTCTCAGCAGCCAACTTATCCCGTTCTGCCTGCATCTGAGCAAGTAAATCATCCATCTTTTTTTTCTCCAGTTCCAGTTTCTCTTTCTCTCCTATCAGTAATGAATTTTGTGCTGTAAGTTTATCTTTTTCATCATTAAATTTAGTACGTTGTTCTTGTAAGTCAACTATGTCCTTTTCTAAAGACTGTTTGCTTGTTCCCATTTTATCCAGAGTTTCGAGCATTTTTTGTTCAGCTGCTTTTTGCGCATACTGTATCGAATCTAATTTTGCTTTTTCACGTTCTAAATCAACTGCTGAACTATTGATAGGTTGTACCTGTGAATTTATTGGAATACTATTATCTGCTGAGGGTATAGTCAGACCAACAGATGG
This sequence comes from Chitinophagales bacterium, assembly GCA_046329785.1. GTDB lineage: Bacteria > Bacteroidota > Bacteroidia > Chitinophagales > JADIYW01 > JADJSS01. Next base: position 90,362 of record JAXLTZ010000008.1, on the reverse strand, counting down.
TTTTTCTTCCGCAGAAATTACCACTGCCTTAGGTTCTTCTTTTTTAGGTTCTACCTCGGATATTGGTGTTGATTGTATTAATGCTGCCGGTGTTGAAGAAGTTGATATAGAAGGCAGCTTACTATCTTCTTTTTGGGTAGGTGCATTTAACACAGCCATTTCTTCTTTCAACTTTCTTAGTTTTTCTTCATATTTAGAAACGATAGGATTAGGTGTTTGAGTAACAAGATTTGGAGTTTGACTACTTACATTTGGTGTGGGAGTAGTAGCAGGTTGTGAACTAATAATTGTTGGTTGTGAATTAGTAACTGTTGGCTGTTGTACATTAACAGGTTTATTACTCGATGTTACAGTAGCATTTTTTTGTTGTTGCTTTAATGCTTCTAATTTTTTCTGATAATCATCATAATCCTGTGATGCTTTGTCTTCCTGTTTTTCTTTGACAGGTTGTGGAGCATATGGTTTCTGCTCATACGGATTTGCGTAAATCTTATTACTTTGTCCGACTTCCCGTTGTTGTTGTTTCAGAGCATCTAATTTCTGTTGTAAGTCATCCGTTTTTGCATTTGACTGAGGCAATACAGGCTGCGGATTCGGATATTGCTCTGCAATTGTTTTAGTTTCTGATGGCTTGATGTACGTTGAAGTCGCAGTTGAATTTAAAGTTGGTTGATTCTGTTGTTTTTTTAATGCGTCCAACTTTTGTTGTAATTCATCCGTTTGTGGTGTGCTTGTTTTTAATGGCTGATTATATGTGGTTGAGCTTGAAACAACTGTTGGTTCTACTTCATTGATAGTATAATTTGGTGCAGGTGTCGAAACAGCAACTCTATCCTGAACAGCAGGTTGTTTAGTTGTTTGAGGCATAGTTGTTCGCGTAAGTGTAGCTAAACCATCCGAATTAGGATTTACAGAAGGGTTATTTTTCTGTTGTTCCCGTGCGGCAATTTCTTCAGGTGTTAATACTTTTGGAGCTGGCTTGGGTGTTTCAACCGGTCGTATAGTATTGGTTGTTTCCGGTTTTGGCCTTTGTTCCTGAGGTGTCTGATAAGGTTGTATGGAATTTAATACTTCTTTTTTTGTTGAAGTTGGCGGTGTTGTGTTTGCCGATACGGTTGATGGCTGTTGAACAACCGGTTTTGTGACGGTTGGCGTTACAGTCGAAGTTGGTTGTGTAGCTTGTGTTTGTTGCTGTTTCAGCGCATCTATCTTTTTTTGCAAATCGTCCGGTGCTGTATTCGTTATTATTTTTGCAGGAGTGCTTACTGTTTGTGGCGGCAAAGTAGCAGTACTTGTTTTCTGTGGGTTTAACTGAGCATTTACTGTTACGGGAGAGCTAATCGTATTAACAGGTGTTTGTGTTGTCAACAATTTTTTAGTATCCACAAAATCAGGTCTGATTTCTTTTGGCAATCGAATTCTGTATAGATCATTCAAGCCATACATTGTTTTACCACTCGAAAAATAAGCATAATCACCTGATGCAGGAATTGTGTAGTAAATATCCATTTCATCAGAGTTTATTTGTGCTCCTAAGTTCAAGGGTTTACTCCAGTTCGTCCAGGTATCATCCAAACGTTTACTCATAAACATATCATAACTACCAAAACCCGGATGGCCGGTAGATGAGAAATACAATGTCTTACCATCTGCTGCTAAAAAAATACTTCCTTCTGCACCTACCGTATTAATTACCGGACCAAGGTTCTTGGGTGTGGACCACGCACCGTCATAAGATTTTTTAGAAACATACAAATCCAGGTCGCCATAGGAATCATCACGCTGAATGGACATCAATGCAACATTTTCATTTATATTCATATAATAATGAGCAAACTCATTTTTATTATATAAATCCGGAATGTTTAATGGTTTTGGTTTGCTCCAACTGCCTTCTTTTTGTTTGGTAGAAACAGATAAACCTGCAAAGTTATAGGTATTTTTAATGTACTTATTTGCAACATACAATCTGTTGTTATCAGAACTCACATAGCAAACAAAATTATGATCAGATGTATTTAAGGGAGAACCGATATTTTCTGCTTTTGAAAATTTTCCTGTTGGTAAAATGTAGGAATAATAGATATCATCATTAAATTCTCTGGCGTTATTTTCATCAGATAATTTTCTGGTAAAATACAACATACTTCCATCAGGAGAAATTAGCGGCAAATGATCATAATAAGATGAGTTTACATTCGAGCCTAAGTTTTCAGGCTGTCCAACCGCTTCACTGTATTTTATGACATTTATATTATGCTGATAAGGTGTCGTAGAAGATGATATTCCTATGCAGTCAATTTCTTCTCTGCCATATACAGCGTTTGTATTAATCACTAATTTCAACTTTACAACATTATAAGTGGGTTTTATTTTAAAATAGGTCAACACATCATACATTTTTTGTGTGGGTGTCGGATGATCATTCTCATACACAGTAAATTTCTTGCCGGTATTATCATATAAGATAATTTCAGCAACTGCACCGGCATTCGCATTTTCGCCAACTACAACTTGTTGCACTGTTTGTGGAGTAGTAAAGCCTACTGTTACAAATTCTTTCGTTCCATCCTGATGTTGCGGTGTCCATGCCAATTGCGAGGAACCGTATCTTGGTGTATTCGGATAACCTAAAACTTGCGTTGCACTCCAGCGTGTTGAATTTTCGCGTATCAGGTCATCCTTATATTGTGAAGAAAAATCTATTAACTTACTGGCCCATTGTACCTGTGCTTGCAAGCTATAAGAAGTAAGTAAAAAGAAATACGAAATAAATAAAAGCTGTTTCTTCATTTTGTTATCTGTTGTATTACCGGCATTCAGTATGAAATATAGCTAAATCTCTCAATTTTTGAATATTATTAACAAGATTTATACCAATTCATCTGATGAAATACTTTTTTAATGATAATAACGTTTATTTTTGGTATTAATTTTGAAGAACAGCATTTATGAAGATATATATCCTATTCCTTTTTTCTTTAATTTCTTTCGTTACGGAAGCACAAATAACACAGGAAGACTTCCAAAAAATTAAATTATATGAGGACACTATCCGTATGTATGGAGATACGCTGATAAATAGTCAGGAAAAAGACAACCGTACCATTGCCAGTTACAGAATCATTAAAACACTGACAAAAGCATTAAAAATAAAAAATTCATTTTACTACAAATGGGATTCTTTGTTACCATGGAAAATTGTACAACCCGAAGACAATTCTTTTAAAATTTTTACCTGGTATGCACGCAGCGACGAGGATGCTTATAAGTTTTTCGGGACGATACAGGTAAAAAGTGATACCCTGAAAATGTTTCCGTTAATAGATTATTCAGAATTCACCGACCATCAGGAAGATATTAATGTAGATAATAATAACTGGATTGGATGTTTGTATTACGGAATAAAAACTGTCAAAGCAGGCAAAAAAACTTATTATACATTATTTGGTTGGGATGGAAATAATATGGTGAGCAACAAGAAAGTGATGGAAATATTTTCGTTTAACAAACAGGGAAAGCCACGCTTCGGTGCGCCCATTATACAAATGGAAGGAGGCAAAATCCTGAACCGTTTTATTCTGGAATTTTCTAAAGAAGCAAGTGCCGGTTTGAATTACAGTGAGGATGAAAGAAAAGTAGTATATGACCATGTGGCACCCAATGGTGATGCGTTAGAAGGTTTTTATGCCAACTACGTACCGGATGGAACCTACGAAGGCTTTGAATGGAAAAAAGGAAAATGGAGGCATGTAGAGAATATTACTTACGAAAAACGAAAAGACGGTGACGTTCCGAATGTTGGAAAAATAAGAGAGTTTGATTTATATACACCAAAAACGAAATAAGTTTTTATAATTTATCCAAAATCAATGCCGTCGCAATAGCAGCATTTAAAGACTCTGCTTTCCCTGTTTTAGGAATGGTAATCGGAAACGTAATTTTATTCTGTAAATCTTTATTGATACCGTGTCCTTCATTGCCAATTAAAATAAACCCTTTTTTTGTAAAAGACTGTTCGTGATAATTTTTGCCATTTAATACAGCACCATAAACAGGTAAATTATTTTCTGAAATAATTTTTTCTAAATCAGCCTCTGTAACTTGTATTCTGCCAACAGATGCCATAGTTGCCTGTACCACTTTTGGATTGTAGACATCCACACAACCATCTGAACAAATAATTTTATTAATTCCAAACCAATCACAGGTTCTAATAATGGTGCCCATATTTCCGGGATCCTGAATATCATCTAACAGCAGAATCCACTCATCTGTACTGATTTGCATTTTTTTTGCCGGTAATTTAAAAACTGCGAGACTATTGTGATGACTTTGTAATGCAGTAATTTTATTTAGTTCTTTTTCTGTAACAACTTTACAGCGTTCATGATTGAACACATCATTCACTGCATAGATGTGAACAACTTCCAAACCTTCATCTATTAATTCTTTTATAATTTTATCACCTTCAGCGATAAATTCGGAATACTTCGTGCGGTATTTCTTAATTTTGAGCGCGTTTATACGTTTTATATCCAATTGGCTGAGCATAATGCAAAATAAACTTCAAAGATGTAAAAAAATAGGATATGTTGTGTGCATACTGCTATTGTATTCTTGCAGTGCAACTAAACGTTTAATAAAAGATGACCAAAGTCTGCTCGTTGGAAACGGAATTTCTGTAAAATATACCGGCAAAGTAGTTAGTGATAAAACGGAATTAAAAACAGAACTGGCAAAACAGGTAGTCTACAACCAGCAACCCAATAAAAAATTTCTTAGCATCTTCCGTTTAAAATTGGGCATATACACAATGTCTGTCTTAAAAAACGAAAAACGTCTGAAACGCAAACAAGAGTTAGACTCTTTAATTGCGCATAACAATTACTCAAAGAAAGATTCTATTGAATTGAGAAAACTGTTAAAGAAGAAAAAATTCGAAAATTTCCTGAATCAGACATCAGGGGGCGAATCTCCTGTTTTGTTTGACTCTACTACCATGGAAACTTCCATTCGAAGAATGAAAAATTACCTATTCTATCATGGGTATTTTTACAGCGATGTTACAGCCTCATATAAGACTAAAAAGAAAAAAACAGCAGTTACCTATCATGTTACCACAGGTCCGCAGTTTACTTACCGTAATATTACAATAACAGCTGAGGACAGTCTTGTTTTGCAGATTGTAAATAAGAATGTAAAAGACAGACTGGTTTTAAAAGGAGATCCATTTGATATTGATATTGTAAAAAAAGAACGACAACGTTTGGCTGACATGATTCAAAATCAGGGGTTCTTCACCTTTAGTCCTGATTATATTTATATGAATATCGACAGTACAATTGGCAACCATCAAATTGACGTAAACCTGATTGTCAAGAATGAAGCAGACTCTCTGAATCATAAAAAATATTCGTACGTCGAAATCGCATTTGAGATTTTAAACTTCGATGATAAGAAAGCAAACTTAAAACTTACACGCAAGAATTTCATTTATGATACCATCTGTGATGTTAATTATCGTGTACTAAAAACATCTGTACTGCCAAGAGCGCTCACAAAATCTATTTACATAAAGCCCGGAGATTATTTTAATAAAGACCAGCTTCTGAAAACCAGAAGTGCTCTGAACAGTTTAGGCGTCTTCAGATTTGTAAATATAGAACATGAACCTATATCCATTTCGCCGGAAGAAAGTGGTTTATACACTCGTATAAAATGTGCACCTGCCAAAAGACATGCTTTCAGCACGGACGTTGAGTTAAATACCAATGCGCAAAGTACGCTTGGCTTTAACCTCGTAGGTGCTTACAGAAATAATAATCTATTTCGTTCTGCAGCTAAATTTCAATTTAATGTAAGTAGTGGTGTAGAGTTTCAGTTACTGAAGGAAAAACGTTTGGAGAATAACGCAGTAAATGCGGTAAACTTCAATATGGAAGCCAAAATAAATTTAGCCCGCATCTTCCCTGCTTTTAAAAAGAATAAATGTAACACGTATCAAAAATATAAACCACGTACCTTTATCAGCCTGAACTATAATTTTCAAAAAAGAATTGGCTTATACAATATTCAAACGGTGGGAACCAGTTATGGCTATGAATGGTACAATGACAAATTCAGACATATCTTCTCTCCGTTAAATTTTACTTACGTCATTCCCTCAAAAATCAGTGATTCCTTTCAAACAGAACTGGACAAAAATGCTCGCTTAAAACAAAGTTTTAATCAGCAATTTATTCTTGGACAGGAATATACTTTTTCTTATACTAATCAGAACCTGAATGTCGGAAAGTATAAAAACTTCTTCTATCTCAGAGGCAATGCATTTTTCGCAGGTAATATATTGTTCGCATTTTCTTCCATTGCACAAAAAGAAAAAGAGTTACCATACAAATTAGGAAAAGTTAATTTCGCGCAATTTGCCCGGTTTGAAATAGAACCCAGGTACTTCTTTAATTTTAAACGTGGGCAAGCACTGAGTTTTCGAATGTTTATTGGTGTTGGAATTCCATATGGGAACTCAAAATATATTACAACGCAAACAAAATACCAGGGAAGAGATACATCTTTTCAGAGAGAAGTTGCTGTAATTCCATATATCAAACAATTTTTTGCCGGTGGTCCGAATTCTTTACGAGGCTGGGGTTTCAGAAAACTAGGTCCCGGTGGATATAATACTTATGGGATTAACAGAAATAATCTCGACCAAACAGGTGACTTAAAATTTGAGTTTAATGCTGAATACAGATTTGGCATCTATAAATTATTTAAAGGAGCTCTCTTCACGGATATTGGAAATATTTGGCTGATAAAAGCTGACCCCGATAAACCTTTAGCAGATTTTAACGCAAAACGTTTTATGCAGGAATTAGCCTGGGATGTTGGCGTAGGCTTAAGAATGGATTTAAGTTTCTTCGTTGTTCGTTTCGATGTAGGTTATGCTTTATATGATCCGGCTTTTCCAAAAGGAGACAGATGGACATTTAATAAAATCAATAATGACAAGTATGAAGTATTGAAACAACCGAGAAATCAACCGCTCGGAAATTATAAATTAAGCGTTAAAGATTTTATGGGTTTTAACTTTGCCATCGGATATCCGTTTTAATTTTCAAACAACTATTTATTACCTTTATTTGTCTTAACATCGGAATGAGTTACTTTACGGAAATACATCAAAAAATAAAAGCAAATAAATACAACCATCTTTTACTGTATTTTACTCTATTCTGTTTTCTTAAATCTAGTGCTCAGAATTTTCAGCGATTTGATTATTTACCGGTTTCAAAAAACGGAATGCAGATGCGTTACCCCTGGACAGGCGGATTGAATAGTGTTCAATTCGGCAAAGCAGACGTAAACAGAGATGGCAAAAAAGATTTAATCGTGTATGATAAATCCAACAAAAAATATTGTGTTTTCTTAGCACTTTCTGACAATTCTATTGATTATAAATTTGAACATAAATATGCTGCACATTTTCCTCCCGTAAGTGGCTGGATGATTATGAAAGATTACAACTGCGATGGCATTGAAGATATTTTTACCTACAACGGCATTGCCAATCTCATGGTTTATAAAGGGTATTATATCGGAGATACATTGAATTACAAATTACAGCAAGATGGATTCTTTTATCAGGGCACTAGCGGAATTATTAATGTTTATTGTTCAGATGTAATAAAACCTGCTGTTGCCGATGTCAACAGAGATGGAGACTTGGATGTTATTTCGTTTAATGTTTTTGGCAACCGTTTAATTTATTACGAAAACCAGAAAAAGGAATTAAGCCTGCCATGTGATAGTTTATTTTTCAGTAAATCAGATAATTGCTGGGGAAATGTGGAAGATACATTTTCTGCCTCGTATTCATTACGCGACACCTGTAGTTTTAAATTTAATCGATTAAACGGAACGGAACAAATCCTCCATACCGGTTCCTCCATCGATGTTACGGATGTAGACGGAAACGATGCTGCAGATGCATTGATAGGAAGTGTTGGTTTAAACAATCTGACAATGCTCTATAATGATGGCACAAAAAATTATGGAAGTATATTAAGAGAAGATGCAACGTATCCAAATCAAGATACACCGTTTAATACAAACTCATTTGGAGTTCCTGTATTTATAGATGTAAACAATGACAACAAAACGGATTTATTGGTTTCCACTTTTGATGAAGGAGCCGCCAATGTAAATAATATCTGGTATTACAAAAACAGCAGAAACCAATTTTTGAAATTAAGACTTCAGCAGAAAGATTTTTTATTAGACAATATGATAGATGCAGGAGAAAACTCCTATCCTTGTTTTATTGATATAAACGGCGATGGTCTAAAAGATATCTTAACCGGCAGTGGCGGTTTCAGAGACAATAATGGTACTGTATATAAATTACAATTTTATAAAAATACTGGAACAACTACTCAACCAAAGTATAATTTAGAAGAGGATGATTATTTAGGCGTAAGTACTTTAAATGTGAAAGATCCGGTTCCTGCAGCCGGAGATATAGATAACGACAATGATACAGATTTAGTTGTCGGAATTGCTGACGGCAGAATTATTTACTGGGAAAACACAGCAGGCAGCGGTAATACACCAAATCTGATTTACCGTGGAATCTTAAAAGACTCATCGCTAACCAATATTTCAATTGGTTCAGGTGCAGCTCCCTTTCTGATAGATATAAACCGCGATGGAAAAACAGATTTAATTATTGGTGAACGAAACGGCAATCTTAATTTTTATAAAGGAAATGAACTCAACGGCATTAAACTTTCTTTCGTTACCGATTCATTAGGCAAAGTAAAAATTAAAACAAACAATATTGCTATCGGTTACACACATCCATGTATTGCGGATATCAACAACGACGGGAAATACGATTTAGTATTAGGCACCAATACAAGCGGATTACAATTTTACGATAATATTGAAGATAATCTGAATGGCATATTTACGTTCACTGCTCCCATTGTTTCGGATTACTTAGGCAGCCGTACCTCTTCTGCAATAGCCGACATTACAGGGGACGGAAAATTAGAATTGCTTACCGGTAATATTGACGGTGGATTCATTTTGTTCAGTCAGGACCCACCTCCTTTTATGCCTACCGCTATCAGAAATAATTTTATAGAGAAATTAGATTTTGATTTCTATCCGAATCCGGCAACCCAGCAATTGTTTATTGAATGGGAAGGCATCAAAAAAATAATCCAATTACAGTTGTTTAATCTCGTAGGTCAGCAAATATTTACCGAAAAGTATTTCTTAAAAAATGTAATTGAACTAAATACAAATACTATTGCTAATGGTATGTACTTGCTAAAAATATCTGACGGAGAAAAAGAAGGTGTGCAAAAAGTAATTATTCAGCATTAATTAAGTCCAAACAGACAATCCATTTTCTTTCCATTTTCTTATCCTCAAATTCAAGTTATCAAATTCAGCTTGATTTATTAATATAAAATCTATTGAGATAAATTCCGATGAAACTAATTTTAATTCAATAAAACCAATCCCAGAGAATGTTTGTTTGCCTAATCTAAATCCTGAATTATGATTTTGATAAAATTGATGTTTATATTTTATTCTTTCCAAATCTTTGATATAGTAAGTTGTTTTTTGATCATTTACAATTTCTTCAATCACATCATCTGACAAACGTAATCTACCAATTATTGTGTAATTCTTTATTATCCAACCAAATCTCCTTCGTTGTACAAAAGTTAATCCCAAAATTAGTATTACAGGCAGCACCAATAAATACTCATTTAAATTACTGATTAAGATAAATAAAATGATTGCCGTCCCTGTAGAAGCAACAAATAAATTTAAAAATATATCGTGTATGTCATACCATAACTTTTTTGGCTTTACAATCTGTATTTCGAGTGAATTCATTAGAATAAATATAAAAAAAAGAAGCGAAACAATTGTTTCGCTTCTACGAGGTCGATGGCGGACTAAATTTATCATCTGTGTTGCTATATTTTATTTGCGGTTTGGTAGATTATGATTTTCAGTTGTTGGTTTGGTGGTTGGTTTAGTCATTAACTCTTAACCAATAAACGGTTGGTATATACGTTGGGTCTAAAACATCAGGTCTGCTAACTATTTTTACAGTATCGTTTCCAATAAAACTAATTGTTCCATTATCTTCTAAATCATCGGGATAAGCATCGGGTACAAATGTTATATTATCACCATTCAGTATGTAGTGATACTTAATCGGGTTATCATGCCTTTGGTCAAAGGTGGCATGATTTGGATTGTCATAAGCAACGAAATTACTACTGCTTGATGTGAAATGAAAGTGAGTTGACCAATCTTTAAGTTTTTTATCAAAAGACAGTTCTACCCAATAACCGGATAACATTTCTGATGTAGTGCGGTTGTTGTCTTTACCACAAGAAACAGCCAACAGTGCTATGTAAATGTATTTTTTCATTTAATCTATTTATTTGCATTTTAACAAATGTTAATTATATTTATCGAATATTGTTATATATTCACAATTCACAAAACCTTGAATTACCCTCTTTCCTTTTGGCTCACGATTGTTTAGTTTTCAGTTTAGGCAATTCGTGAGCCTGTATTGTGTTTGCTTCATACATCTTGATTATCTTATTCTGCAATTCAATTTCTCTCTTTAATGATTTAATTTCTTTGATGTAATGGCTACAATCCGGCGGCTCGCCTTTGTTTTCTGTATAATTATTTCGTACATACTGTATGAAACCTTCATACAATTTTGCATTCTTTAATTTTTTCACCAAATCATTATCTAAAACTTCGCTTTTGAAATGGTAAACTAAGGATTGTCGCTGTTTAAAACCTAATAATTTTGCAAATTCATCCTGTGTGTATGAAGATTTTTTGACGTATTCTCTTAATATAAAGCCTTGATTATTCATTAATTAACACCTTATTCTAACAAATGTGCAAAAAGTATAATTAATACAAATGTATGAATTTTCAATTTTTTGTTCATACATTTGTATTGTAATTGTACAGTGTATTAATGTTTATCTGTTCAATTATCTGTACAACTATTTATACAAATCGAAAATTAAGTAAAAAACATGACAAGTGCATCTTTAAGATTCTGTCCGTTTGTAATAATATTTAACCGTTTATTGGTTTCAACTGCAATTTCCAATTCACGCTGATAATTATTCAATACTCGGTTTATGGTTTCATTTCTGTCTGCAATCTCTTTTGGCAGTCCTTTGGTTATAGTTCTGTATGTTGATTTGTCAAAATATTTAGGCTCTATTTTCTGTCCTGTGGAGTATCTAAATGGGGTGCTTGCACCATGCCAGTACACCATAACCACTAATGTTGGCTCGTTGCTTTTTGGCTCTTTTAGATTAAATTTCACCATTTTAGGACTTTTTAGTAGTTGGTTTAATATTGGTGGTTGGTTTAGTGGTTGGTTTAGTGGATAAAAATGGACAATTTTGGATGATTTTAACTATTTGCTCTTAACTTAAAAACGCCTGAAACATTAATATTATCAATGTTTTCAGGCATTTTGGCATAAATCAATGGAGGTCGATGGCGGATTCGAACCGCCGTACGAGCTTTTGCAGAGCTCTGCCTAGCCTCTCGGCCAACCGACCATTTTGTGGACTGCAAAACTACATTTTTTTCAGGAAAAACAAAATTTTAAGCTTAGTTTTTGTCGTTTTAGTAATTTTATGCGGATATTCAACTTAGTTACTAGTATATGAAAACAAGTTAATAATGAAAGAAGAGAATATTGATAAACTATTTAAAACTCTAACTATCATAAATCTATTACTGATAATAGTATCAAATATTCTAGTATTTTGGACTTGGTATAATATTATTACATCTAACAGTCCAACTGACTTTATAGGACTTATATTGTTGCCTCTATTCTTTTGTACTATCTACTATTTAATCTTATTAAATTACGGAATAAAATTAGTTAGACAAATAGACAATTCTAAAGACAAAATACTAGTACAATCAATAATAATATTTGTACTAAACGTAATACCAATGGCATTAATTTATTATGTAACTGCGTAGAATTTTAACTAATCAATCTTCAATTTCCACTACACTTGCTTCCACTTTTGCACCTAATGGCGGCTGTATCTTCCGGATTTTTATGCGTATTGTATCTTCTTTTACCACAAACAGCCTGATATCATCAATTATTTTTCGTGCAAGATGTTCAATCAATTTTACAGGCTGCTGCATATTTTTTTCAACTGCTTGATAAATTTGCTCATAATTTACCGTACCATCCAATTCATCATACTGTTCCGCTTTTTCAGCATTAGTATGTACCGATACATCAACTACATACTTACCGCCTTTTTTGCGCTCTTCCTCATATACGCCATGATAGGCATAAAATTCCATTCCTTCCAATCCAATCCAAACCTTTTTTTGCATACCTTTGTTTATCATACAAAAATAGAATATTATGTCCAATAGATATGCTTCCTCTTACCGTGGTTTCGATTATTTAAATTTAGACGAACAGTTAACGGATGAACAGAAACTAATCAGAGATAGTGTTCGTAGCTGGGTAAATACTTCTGTCATACCAATTATTGAAGACTGCGCTGAAAACAACAAGTTTCCTAAACATTTAATTAAAGAATTAGGAGAAATCGGTGCTTTCGGTCCACATATCCCAACTCAATATGGAGGCGGAGGCTTAGATGCTATTTCATACGGCCTGATTATGCAGGAACTGGAACGCGGCGATTCGGGTATTCGCAGCTGTGCCAGCGTACAAAGCTCATTAGTGATGTATCCCATCTGGAAATTTGGGAGCGAAGAACAAAAAATGAAGTTTCTTCCCAAATTAGCAACCGGTGAATTTCTGGGCAGTTTTGGGTTAACAGAACCCAATCATGGAAGCGACCCGTCGAGTATGGAAACAAGACTAATCAAAAAAGGAAATAAATATATACTGCACGGGGCAAAAATGTGGATTACAAATTCACCTATGTGCGATTTGGCTGTTGTTTGGGCGAAAAATGAAGATGGATATATTGTAGGTTGTATTGTGGAACGCGATATGAAAGGCTTTTCTACTCCCGAAATTAAAGGAAAATGGAGTCTGCGTGCATCCATTACCGGTGAATTGATTTTTGATGAAGTTGAAATTCCCGAAGACAACATCCTGCCTCTGGCAAAAGGCTTAAAAGCGCCGCTATCTTGTTTATCTTCCGCACGTTTTGGCATTGCCTGTGGTGCACTCGGTGCTGCCATGGATTGTCTTCACCATGCGGTAGAATACAGTAAGGAACGCAAGCAATTTGGAAAACCCCTGGCAGCATTTCAATTAACACAAAAAAAACTGGCTGAAATGTTAACAGAACTGACAAAAGCACAATTATTGTCGCTGCAGCTTGGAAAATTAAATATTGAAGGGAAAATTACTCCTGCACAAATTTCTATGGGCAAGCGTAATAATGTGGAAACTGCTTTGCGAATTGCACGTGATTGCCGTCAAATATGCGGTGGAATGGGTATTACACAGGATTTCCCTTTTATGAGGCATGCCATGAACCTTGAAAGTGTAATTACTTACGAGGGTACACATGAAGTACACTTATTGATTACCGGAATGGATATGACCGGCGAAAATGCTTTTTCATAGCAATATTTTATAGAGCCTACCATTTACTAATTAAGGCAACCGTTTACACATCAGTAATGTATTGTTGGATTTAAACTGAACAAATTTGTTCAACCAACAACACGACTATGAAAAATACATTAACATTACTGCTGTTTCTTATGATATTCGGAAACGCTGTAGCGCAAAAAAACAAAGAAGCAAAAAGCCCTCTGATAGGTTCCTGGAAATTCAGCAATCAAAGTAAACTGAATGATTTTCAAAAAATATTTGAAAATGAACAACAACGCAGTTTCAAAACCGAATATTTTACTTTCGCCTCCAACCACACTTTTGTGCATGAATTTATCGACAAAGATGATAATCTTGTGAAAAGCCTGAAAGGAAAATGGAAGTCTGTCGGTAATAAAATCAAGATTGAGTACTCTGATATTGCCTATGCGCTCACCTTAGATTACTTTTTTCTGGATAAAGATCTGGTACTTGGTCAGAATTTCAATCATATCATCTTTACACTAGGTAATCCGGAGAGAAATCTGGTTATGAAATGATAAATACAAACAATCTTACCGTTTAATAATTCAAATGTGCCGTTTACTCGATAATTATTGACATACATCAATAAATATACAATTTTGTTATACCATAAAACAAAAACAAAGCATATGAAGAAGACATTTTTTCTAATGTGTTTTGTAGCAGTAAATGTTACAGCATTAGCACAACGAAAAAATGAAACAAAAACCCCAATTATCGGCTCCTGGAAATTCACTAACCAAAGCAAGGTGAACGATTTTCAGAAAGTATTTGAAAACAAGCAGCAGCTTGATTATCAAACTGAGTATTTTACGTTTGAATCTAATCACACTTTTAAACACGAGTTTATCAGTAAAGATGATAAGCTGATACGCACACTGAAAGGAAAATGGAAATCAGTGGGTAACAAAATAAAAATTGAATACTCAGATATTGATTACGCACTAACCTTAGATTATTTCTTTTTAGATCAAGATTTAGTTCTGGGACAAAATTTTAATCATGTCATTTTCACAAAAGGAGATGTTGATTATAACATGGCAATGAAATAAAAGCGTGTACATCATTTTTTAATCCGGAAATAACTAAACCTGGTATTGTGTTCTGACTCTTAAAAAATACACTGTTTAGCTTCTATTAATGACGATAATTAACAAAATATTTTTTGACAAATAGCAGTATTGTTTGCAATTTTATTTTACCATAAAACAATAAAATACAACATTATGAAAAGGGCATTTTTTCTAATGTGGTTTGTAGCAGTATTTGTTACAGCATTAGCACAACGAAAAGATGAAACAAAAAACCCTGTTATTGGTTCCTGGAAATTCAGTAATCAAAGTTTTGTTAATGATTTCCAGCCCGTTCTGAATTACAAGCGTAATTATCCCTGCGAATATTTTATTTTTGAATCCAACCACGATTTCAAACATGATTTTTACGACCAAAAAAATAATCTTGTAAAAACTCTGACGGGAAAATGGAAAGTCAATGATGGTAAAATTAAGATACAGTATTCAGAAATTAATTTTACGCTTACAGTTGACTATTTTTTCATTGGCAAGGATTTAGTCCTCGGACTGAATTTCAATCATGTTATTTTCACCAAAGAAAATACAGATTACAATGTGGCAATGAAATAGCAGTTTGATGTTACCATTGCTATTTAAAATAAGAAAATAAGAAGTGACTCAGAGGATTAATTTTCATTTATTATTGAAAGTTTAAAAATTACTATAATTATTAATTTAACACAATAAACAGCAAAACCAACTTAAATTTACGTTCATTTTACATTCAACTCTGGTTTGTTTCGGGAAGTTTAAAATTCACATTGGTTTAACTTCGCTTTTACAACAAATACATTTTTAAATCAAACTTTCGTAATTGAAAAAAGTTGACAAACATCAACAGCCTGATGTAATTTTGTAATGTCAATTTTGACAAACAATTAAATCTTTTTAAAAATGGAATTCACACAAAAATTCAAAGAAGCTGTTGACAGCTTTACTGCTGAAACAAAAGCAAACGCTACAGAATTACGTTACAACGTAGAAAACACTGTTAAAAATGCAGTTAGCGAAGGAAAAGACGAAGTAGAAATCTTGAAAAACCATTTCAAGGCTACATCTGAAAGAATCCAAGCTAAATTAAAAGGTCCTTTTACTCTAGAAAAAGTTCAAGCTGACGTTAAAGAAGAAGCTGACATCTTAGTTGCTGACTTAAAAACTACGTTCAACAGAAATGCTGACCGAGTTAAAGGTTTATTCAATGACGCATCTTCTAAAGTTGAAAAACAAGTAGAAGAAGTAAAAGCTGAAGTAAAAAAAGCAACTTCTAAATCAAAAACTAAAGCTACAGCGTAATCCTGTAAATTAGATTACATTTTTAAAAAGAGCCGCCAATTTAAGAGCGGCTCTTTTTTTATGCTATTTTTTAAAATAAACACATAGAAATATAGCTTTTGAGAATAAAGAAGAGTAATATAGAGGCTACGCTTTTCACATAACTGCTTATGTGAAAAGCGTAGCTTCTTTGTAAACCTTTTTAATCTTTTTATAATTTTTCTGTGTTTCTATGTGTTTTAAAAAATATCATTTGTATTATTTCGTGTGATTAAATTTATAGTATTTTTGTGTTTATCAAATGATTCTTCACTTCATTTAGAATGACATGAGAATAGTGGGCCAAATAGAACATCCCGTTATAAAAATAACCGTGATGCAAATGAACAACCGTTATGTGTTGAAACTGGAAGCAAACATGCTGGAACAGACCTATAAATTTAATGAGGATGATAATCTTCGGACAATGGCTGATATAGAAAAAATAGTAGATGAAACCTTTCTAAATGAATGTCTCAAACGATTTTCGGATATGAATAAAAGCCGTGGAGAAACTTATCAGCGAAATATTTTATAAGAAGTGAAAATGAAAGTGAGAGTGAGAGTGATTAATTACTTTCTGCAAAATCCGGTTTTCTGAAATTTCCTTTAACAAATTCTTGTGCAACGATATCAGCCGTTTCTCTTCCGGAACGCAGTGCTGATTCCATACTGCCAACAGACAAACTATCTCCGCAGGCATAAACTGTATCACTTAATTTCAGGGTGAATTTTACTTCATCTAAGATAGGCTTAAATGGCATGGCATATTTAATATGATAGGTTTTGAGATGTTGCCAGTCCATCACTCGTAACCCAAACCATTCAGATAATTCTGTCAGGCATTTTACCATCAATTCCTCATCATCTAAATCATGTTCTTTTACCACGTTAACTGCAACCAAGTGTTTACCTTTAGGTGCATATTCAGGGTGTAACAACGATGGTACAAATACATGATTGACTAAAGTTGTTCCGTTATCGCCGTTTAATATAACCACCGGTTTACTCAAGGGTGCTTTATCCGTTGAAAAATACAATGTCGAAACATGAGAGCATTCCGCATCAATCCCTTTGTTACAGGTGATTGTATTGGCATCAATGGCATTGGTTGCAATGATTACAAATTTCGATTCCAGAAAATCGCCATTCACTAATTCCACTCCATTTTCCGTTACTTTTTTTACCTTGGTTTTAAATGAAATAGTATCAGCATCTAATTTCTCAGCTATTTCAGATGCTATTTTCCCAATGCCTTCTTTAGGTAATGCAACATGATCCTGAAATAACGATTTAAGATATACCTTTGAAAAACGTGAGGACGATTGCAAATTATAATCAAAGATATTGGCTGCAATCATCGGTCTGAAAAAAGAATCAATAAGTTTTTTACTAAATCCGTTTTTTGATAAGTATTCAAATGTGGAAGATTCAGTTTCTTTAACCAGTTTATTGTATGATGTCGTTTTTAGTTTTACATACAATCCGAACAGGCGAAATTTATCTGTTAGTGTTGCATTTTTTGCCAGTGCCGTTGAGACGGTATCTATCGTCTGATACAACGGATTGGTAAATAAATTAAAAGTACCCTGATAGCGCAATAAATAACCCGGATAAGTATTCTTTAACTCGAGTTCGTTTATATTTATAATTTTAGAAAGTTCTGTTGTAGAATGATGATAGAAATGCACGCCCCTGTCTAAAGTAAAACCATCCATTTTATCAGAACGTGCCCTGCCTCCTACTTGAGAAGAAACTTCGAGCACTTTTACAGACAAGCCTTTACGTTGCAAATAATACGCAGCCGACAGGCCTGTAAAGCCTGCACCTACTATTATTACATCTGCGGATTTCATTCGGGACGACAAAAATAGAGCAAATAACGTACTAGCGTTACCCAAATGAGATTAATTAAGCATTAAGCGAAGTTTATGATTTGTATTCTATTGTTGATTATCAATAGGTTACGGATACTTAACTACAATTGGAGGTGTAGTGATGACGTTACTCTTGTGGTTAGCTCTGTCGGTGATATACAACTGATAAGTAAAGGTATCAATTGTAATTCCTTTCAATAAAAAGTATGCCTGATAGCTATTGAACAATGCATCATTTAGTTTTATTTCTATGGTGCCGCTTATTGCACTCGTCGTACCTTTCTTAGGAATAACAGGTATCACGTATTTATTTTCTACAAAGAAAGTTGTATCCCTTAAATTTCTGTACACAACAAAGGAATTGGAATCCTGGTTATTTAACTTTCCTAAATCACCATCACCATCCGTAAATGTCAAAACAAGGTTGCCGGTTTCGCCTGCATCAATTGTAAATATTTCATTTGGTTTATCAAACCTGTCAAATGCCACACTGGGTTCATCGGGATACTCAGGTGGTTTGTAGCAGGATACTATTGTTGTGAGTACAATAAGAGATAATATGAGAATTTTAAACTTCATTCCTTTTATTTTACCTTTGTCCGGTGGAACCATTTGTTACAAAAATACAAGAAAAAATCTTTTCTGAAGACAATTTCAACTTTGATGAGGTTGCACTTGAGTTGTTTAATTTCCAATATACGCACAATTTAGTTTACCGGCAATTCGTCGATTATCTGAAAATAAACGTCGCAACGATACA
This sequence comes from Chitinophagales bacterium, assembly GCA_046329785.1. Lineage (GTDB taxonomy): Bacteria > Bacteroidota > Bacteroidia > Chitinophagales > JADIYW01 > JADJSS01. Next base: position 71,663 of record JAXLTZ010000008.1, on the reverse strand, counting down.
AACTGTTCAGCAAATTCCGTTTTTACCAATAGAATTCTTCAAAACACATGATGTTATTTCAAATAACGCAGCCCCACAAAAAATATTTGAAAGCAGCGGAACTACAGGTCAAATCACCTCTAGGCATTTTGTGGCAGATTTGAAATTATACGAAAAAAGTTTTGAAAAAGGATTTCAACAGTTTTACGGTAACATAGAAGACTGGACAATTCTTGCCCTGCTTCCATCCTACTTAGAAAGGGATACTTCATCTTTGGTTTATATGGTGAGTGATTTGATACAAAAATCGAAAAATCCACATTCAGGTTTTTATTTAAATAACTTAAGTGAGTTAGCAGATAAAATCATACATCTGAAATCTGAAATCTTAAATTCAAAAAAAATCTTACTCATCGGCGTTACTTTCGCTTTACTTGATTTTGCGGAACAGTTTCCGATGGATTTGTCAGATATAATCATCATGGAAACAGGTGGGATGAAAGGAAGACGGGTAGAGTTAACAAGAGAAGAAGTACATACCATTTTGAAAAATGCATTTAATGTAATAACCATTCATTCAGAATATGGAATGACGGAATTATTATCGCAAGCCTACTCAAAAGGCAATGGCATTTTTACAACACCACCATGGATGAAAGTTTTGAGACGTGACATTTATAATCCATTACAGACATATTCTGACAATGGTCGTGGTGGTTTGAATGTAATTGATTTAGCCAATATATATTCATGTGCATTTATTTCTACACAAGATGTAGTCAACCTTGTTTCTGATACTGAATTTGAAGTGTTGGGACGACTGGATAATGCAGATATCAGAGGCTGTAATCTGATGGTTTCTTTGTAAGAAAATTACTTCCAGCCTTTAATTTCCTGTTGTACACGTTTCAAAGGCAAGCCCATAACATTATAAAATTCACCGTTTACTTTTTCCACACCGATATATTCCTGTACATTGTAAGCACCGGCTTTATCCAGTGGCTGAAATTTATCTACATAATGCCGTATTTCATCATCCGTTAATTCTTTAAAAAACACCTGAGACTGTTCAGAAAAGGATATTTGTTTTTTGTTTTTACGAATACTTACACCGGTTACCACGTCATGTTTTTTCCCATTCATAGCTTTTAAAAACTTAAATGCCTGTTCTGCATTTTTGGGTTTCCCTACTAATTTTTTCTCAAAAATAACAACGGTGTCTGCACAAATGATAAAATCATTGTCTTCTCCTAAATATGAATATACATCAAAGATTTTCAGCTTGGAAATATATTCCGGAACCTTGTAGTAATCCATGTCAAAAGGAAAGCGTTCTTCAATTTTTGGCTTCACAATTTCAATCTCATAACCGGCATCAGATAAAATTTCCAATCTTCGCGGAGACTGCGAACCCAAAATAATTTTAGTTGGTTTTTGCATACTTTAAAACAACTTATGAAGAAAATTGGCATACTGTACAAAAATGTATGGACCAATTCCTGTTCTAAAGTACAACATCGAGCCTATACCTAGGCACATGAAAACCTTTATTAAATTGCTAACAAAATGAAAGTGAGAAGTACTTTTTGCTCTAAAAATGAAGAAAATTATACCCAAAAGAGGTAAAATCAACCCAAAACCAATAAAATAACTGACATTTTTAATTTTTAAACTCGGGAAAAACCACATGAAAGAAACCAAAAGTAGCAGTAGCAGAACAGCAATAACAATGGATGTTGTCTTTGCACCTCTTATTCCAAAAACGATAGGAATCGTTTTACAACCATACTGCTCATCTCCTTTCATATCTTCCACATCTTTAATAATTTCACGCAAAAATGTAGTAAGAAATGCAAAACCACCATACACAATTGCTGCAATTGCAATACCACTGCGCACATACGATTCATTGGCGGTAACTTCTTCATTTCCTCCGCTTTCAAAAAGAGCAATTAAAAGTATGGTAAATCCGGAGCATAAGGATATTATAAAATTCCCTGCTATTAATTGCTTTTTGAAGGTATGGGCATAAAAATTGAGTATCACCATTATAATCACCGGAAATACAGATAAGCGGTAATTCCTTGTCATAAAAACCAAAACTAACGTGCATACAATCCCGGCACCACAGAGTATTTTATAAAAGTTATAGGCTGTATCTTCACTGATACTGTTACCTATGATTGTTTGCTGCGGGCGATTCACCATATCAATATCCACATCAAAGATATCGTTAATGACATAACCACCTGCTGCGATAAACAACGTTGCGAGTACTAATAAAAAAAACTGTGTGTTTGTCAGCACATGTTCAATATAAAACAAATGATATGGTGAAGCATCCACCAAACAATACCGGAACAAATACATGGTAAATAGAATAATTAACAGGTTAACCGGTCGTACAAGTTTAATGTAATTCATGAATGGTTATATGTTTTAAAAAGTATAATAAAAAGGTTGCTTATTTATCTTCTGATTTTTTATAAAAAAGATTGCCATTTAACTGGACAAAGATACATTTATCATGTATATTGAACAATAATACCGCGTATTGGGTATAGTGAATTTGATTTTTGGTATTAAATTTGTTATAAAGTAAAAAATAAAAATTATGAAACACCTTATCTATCTATTGCTTGCATTCTTTTCTTTATCCATGAGTACTTTTGCCCAAAACGGGAAAGTAGTTCTATGCGAAGATTACAATAAAACTACCGGAATACCAACCGGCATTAACAAAAATTGGGACGTAGAAAAAGAAAAAGGAAGTTATGTTTACATAATTTACTCTCAGGATAATATTATCAAAGAAAAACTCTCCTTGTATGTAGACAAAAAGAATGAAAAGGGAAGTTATATTGCTTTTGACACACAGGATTTTGATTACAATCCAACTACCGATAAGAAGAAGTGGGCGATGTACGATTATAAATTTACGGAATCAGGAGATTACAGGATTTCCGTAATGGGAAAAGCAGATGATGCATTAGCCATAGTATATACCAATATCGGTTATATGAAAGATAGTGGCAATGATAAAGATAACAGCAGTGATGATGATGCTTCTGATACGTATTATTATGAAGATTCTAAAGTTACATTTGGTGAAAGTGCGGAAAACGGAGAGTTGAAAGGAGAAGCAACAGAGTTCAGATTAATAAATGGCAAACGTGATTTCGTCTGCATGATATCTCAGGACAAAGCTCTGAAGGTAAAAGAAATTAAGGTGAGTATTTATTCCGGTGACAGCTATAAAGATTTAGTATCAGAAGAAACATATACCGTGGGTGGATTAGACTGGGATTGGATAAAAGTACCGATTTCAGTTACAAAACCTGGAAAATATGTTGTGGATGTGTATAATGAGAAAGACACCTTTATAAATTCAGGTTATTTTGAGATAAAAAGATAATTATACTTCATTATTATAAAATCGCAGCTATATTTGTTTAAATTCTAATAATGATGCGATTTACATTTTACCTGACGCTTTTATTTTTTTTCCTTTCAGGTCAGGCTCAAAATAAATTATTACTTTGTTCCAATTATACTAATGATGGCATCTATAGTGGCGTTTATAATAATTGGAGTATACAAAAAGGTGGAAATTACATTTATATATTCTATGAATCTTCATTACCTGTGAATGATACAGTATTCATAAATATTAAAAAAAAATACAATAGAAAAGATACCAATTATTATGAATATGACAACTATTACCTTGTACCAGATGATTCGAAAAGATGGGCTGTAAACAAATACACATTTACCAAATCAGGTAACTATAAGATTTGGGCCTATGATAGAAACAAACAAATGTTAACGCCTCCACTTCTCACTGATATTTATCTATCAGAAAGCTCATATACAGATACATATTTTACCGACACATGGTATTATAATCAATCAGAAATTTACTTCTATGAAAATGTATTAAATGACTCTTTGTACAACAAGAAAGATACATTTACATATAATCCAAACGGAACCAAGTTAATTATGTACATTGGTCAGACAAGTAAACAAGCATTTAAAAGTAATCATTTATTTGTTTCTATATACACAGCCGATAAATGTCATGAACATATCGGATCATATACTTACTATATTGATGAAAAATGGTATTGGACACATATCCCTTTATATATATATCAAAAAGGCAGGTTTGTAGTTGAAATTCACAATGATGATGATGTATTCATCAACAAGGCCGAAGTGGAGATAAAATAATTACCAAATTGCATGGTGATCTTCTACCACACCAAATGCCGTAAATTTTTCTTCCTTACCGTTTATCAAAACTGTTCCATCAACAGTACCAAATGGTTGAATAAACTGACTTTTCATCACCAATGCATTTATATTTTCGCCTCGTGCACCTCGGGGAGATAAATGACAGTTTATTTTCCCGTCTGTTGTTTCTATCAGCCAGTCTGTTTTGTCGTATGGTTGCTGTAAAGTGAATTTTGCATTGGACAACAATATTTTCTGACCGTCTATCCAAAGAATATTTTCCATATTTTCATTGAATCTGTCTACTATATTTGCTGCTACTGTCTTTTCACTTTCTGTAATTCCGATAAACGAAAACCAATTCCAGATGGTTTCTCTTGGCGGGTATCCTTTGGTGAAATCTATTGACCCGTATTTACCACTGGTTGCATAAGTGCTGACACCACCATTATTAATTTGTACTTTAACAGGTACGCATTGATTTTTATAGGTAAAATTAAAAGGTCGTTTATCTTTTGAGGGTGCTACAATACTGGCACCGTTATTTGTATTTTCCGCTTCAATGTACATCTTATATTTTCCGATATACTGCATCTGCATTTTGCCATTCTCAGTTTTTATTGAATAATTTCCAAGCTTCCATTCACTGTTTAAATTCGGATTGAAATCACTTGCAAAACCTAATGGAACTGTTGTTTTATCTTCTTCAAAGATGCCATCTTTTAAAGAATAAAAATAGGAAAATGCAGTAGCCACCATTCCTGCATCCGCAATTGCAAAGCCGCAAATTAATTCAGGGCTAAATACACCAAAAAAAATCCATGTTTTACGTTCTGTTCTTCGCTTCTTTGCCACAAGTCCTTGTTTATCCCAAAATGATGTATCCACATTTTCTATTAAATCATCATATACACCGAACGGAATATTCGTATTATTCTTTAAAAGTGTGTCTTGTTTTGGTTGTATCATTGACTTTAAAATTTTTAAATGAATTGTTCTTATTTATCTAAAGATACAATTAAATTACCCGAATAAATCTTCAATATATTTATTTTCAAATTTTTTCATTGGATCGAATCCTTCTTTCATCTTCTTAAAATCACCCATCTTTTCGTATTGTGACCATAAATAATTCCTGTCTTTTCCAAACTCTTTCCCCCAGTGAGGTCTTCCATTAAACTGCTTAGCAAACGCCTCATATTCCGGTAAAACCTTATCCCATTTCTCATGCTCATAATTATACAAACCTAACCATAAGGCATCTCTCTTATAACAAGCGCTCAGCCAAAAATTATCACCTTTGGTAAAACGTATTTCCTGAATAAAATTAAGGTTGTATTTATTTTCTGTAATGAATTTCTTATACGCACTTAAAATTTCTTTTGCTCTTGCCAAATCAAATGTCCATTCAGTCTCGCGATGCAATGGCGGCTCAGGAACCACATACACTTTATAGCTTTTTTCTATTCTGTCTAACGGACCTTTCATATTCCATGTCAGTAATCTGTTAAGAGATTTTGCGATAAACGGAAATATTTTTGCAATAAAAACGAGTGTGCGATAAATAAGTACGGAAAGCACATGATCTTTCAGAAAAACGCGCAGTTTTGAATCATTAGGTTTTTCATATGTACGCCGGTATCTGAATACAATAATATCTTTAGAGGGTGGCAGCCACCATAATTTAAAATGGTCATTGTCTTTTAAATAAGTATCTAAATTCTCAATCACCTCATCAAAAGGAACAGTAGTCGTATAATCGTGCAACCTGAATGCATCCGTTACCTGCAACGTAATTTCAGAAATAATTCCCAGACACCCCAGATTCACAACGCAGGCATTAAATAATTCCGTATCATTTTCCTTATTGATAATTATTTTTGTTCCATCAGCTTTTATTAAAGAGAACTCAAGCATTTGTGAACCTAAAATCTGAAATTGAATTCCGCTGCCATGCGTTCCGGTAGATATTGCACCTGAAAGCGATTGCCTGTCAATAGAACCCAAATTAATTAATGCCAATCCTGCCTCATCCAATAAATTATTCAAATGCCATAATTTAATACCTGATTGCACTTTTACAATCTTTCTTTCTTTATCTATTGAAATAATTTTATTGTAATAATCGAGATTAATAATTGCCTCATTGGTGGCACATATATCCGACCAGGAATGGCCCGTGCCTACTATCCGAATCTTTTGATATTGTTGCACCAGAGAGATGATTTCATCTTCTGATTCCGGTTGAAAGAAATTAGCAGCGACGCTTTTTACGTTTTTTGCCCAGTTGACAAAGGTGTAATTCTGTTGCTGCTTCATGTTTTAAAAGTAGCAAAAAAACAGATAAATTAGAAATTGGCAGACAAAGATTATTTAACCAACTCTCCGTACAATTCAGCACGTTGCTCCTGGACTTTCTTGTCGGCTAAATATTCATCATAAGACATCATCTTATCCAGCATACCGTTTGGTGTCAACTCGATAATTCTATTGGCAATGGTATGCGTAAACGTATGGTCATGTGAAGTAAATACTATTGTACCGGCAAAATCAATTAGGCCGTTGTTAAGAGCGGTGATAGACTCTAAATCCAAATGGTTGGTAGGTTCATCTAAAATTAAAAAGTTTGCTTCTTCGAGCATTGTTTTACTCATCATACATCGCACCTTCTCACCACCTGAAAGAACCGTACATTTTTTCAATGATTCTTCTCCACTGAATAACATTCTTCCCAAGAATCCACGAATAAACGTTTCATCTTTTTCAGTAGAATATTGACGAAGCCAATCCACTAAATTCAAATCACTATTTTGGAAATAAGATGAATTGTCATTTGGCACATAAGATTTGGTAATTGTCACACCCCATTTTATTTCTCCACTTTTTGGTGTTTGTTCTCCAGCCAGTACTCTGAAAAAATTAGACACTACCAACCCATCTTTTGAAATAAATGCGATTTTATCTCCTTTGTTTACAGTGAAAGTGACATTTTTAAACAAAGTTGTTCCATCTTCCATAGCATAACTTACATTATGCACATCTAAAATCATATCACCTGCTTCTCTGTTTTGTTTAAAGAAGATACCCGGATACTTTCTGCTGGATGGTTTTATTTGTTCAATGTCTAATTTCTCTAATGCTTTTTTACGGGAAGTAGCTTGTTTGGATTTAGATGCATTTGCACTGAAACGGGCAATAAAATCTAATAACTCAGCTTTTTTTGTTTCGTTCTTCTTATTCTTGTCAGCACGTTGTTTTAATAACAATTGCGATGTTTCATACCAGAACGTATAATTACCTGTAAATAAATTAATCTTACTGAAATCAATATCTACTATATGCGTACAAACCATATCTAGAAAGTGACGGTCATGCGAAACAACAATCACTGTATTTTTAAAATCTGCTAAAAAATCTTCCAGCCATGAAATAGTATTTACATCTAAATCATTTGTAGGCTCATCTAAAATTAAGATATCCGGATTTCCAAACAGTGCCTGTGACAGTAATACTTTTATTTTGTCTGTAGATGGCAATTCTTTCATCAGTTTATAATGCTGATCTTCTTTTACACCCAAATTACTCAGCAACTCTGCTGCATCACTTTCTGCATTCCATCCATCCATTTCTGCAAACTCTGCTTCCAAATCACCAACCCTGTGACCATCTTCATCTGTAAAATCTGCTTTTGCATATAAGGCATCTTTCTCTTTCATCACATCGTAAAGACGTTTGTTTCCCATCATTACGGTATCGATTACAGTATATTCTTCAAAGGCAAAGTGGTTTTGAGACAATACAGACATACGTTCACCGGGAGAAAATTCAATACTACCTGTTGTAGATTCAATTTCTCCGGAAAGTATCTTTAGAAATGTTGATTTTCCTGAACCATTTGCTCCAATTACACCATAGCAATTACCATGTGTAAATTTTATATTCACTTCATCGAATAATACACGTTTCCCGTATTGCAGCGACAAATTATTAACTGTAATCATAAATTATTTGAAATTTAGTGCAAAGGTAAGAAAATTGCATGGTAAGACGAAGACTGAACCAGATAACGGATGGATTTAATGAAAATAAAATGCGGTTTAAATGCCATCTTAACCGTTATTACAACTATCTTCCAGATACAATTCATACTTCTTAATTACTTTTTTCTAATTTTAAACTATATATCTTTTATTTTCTGATATTGATTTATCTTAAATAGCACACTATTGAAGTATATTACCAAATCTGTATGGATTTTATCAATCGTTAGTTTACTGACCGACACTGCCAGTGAAATGCTATATCCTGTGATGCCTATTTATTTGAAAACAATTGGTTTTTCCATTGTTTTAATTGGAATACTTGAAGGCCTCGCGGAAGCAATGGCCGGACTTAGCAAGGGATATTTTGGAAAACTTTCAGATACATCCGGTAAAAGAGTCCCATTTGTACAAATCGGGTATGCATTCAGTGCAATATCTAAACCAATGATGGTCATTTTTATTTATCCGATCTGGATATTTTTTGCGAGAACAATTGACCGTTTGGGAAAAGGCATCAGGACCGGTGCAAGAGATGCAATTCTATCAGATGAAGCGACACCGGCTACAAAAGGTAAAGTGTTTGGATTTCATCGTTCTATGGATACATTCGGAGCTGTTCTTGGGCCTTCTATAGCACTGGTTTATTTATATTATTATCCGCAAGACTACAAAACACTTTTTTTAATCGCATTTATTCCGGGGATTCTTGCTGTTCTTGCTTCTTTATTTTTAAAAGATAAAAATACCAAAATACCCAAACAAAAAACATCAACAACGTTCTTCTCATTCTTCGGTTACTGGAAGCAAAGTCCCGTAACCTACAAAAAAGTGGTAGTCGGATTACTTGTTTTCACATTATTCAACAGCTCGGATGTATTTCTTTTATTGAAAGTAAAACAATCGGGTATCAATGACACAATGATAATTGGTATCTATATTTTTTACAACCTTATTTATGCATTAGCATCGTTTCCCATTGGCATCTTAGCTGATAAAATAGGACTCAAAAGAATTTTTATTGTTGGACTTGCCTTGTTTGCTATCGTATATTTTGGCATGTCTGTTAATACTAAACTTCACATCTTTTTCGGTTTATTCTTTTTGTACGGTATTTATGCCGCAGCTACGGAAGGTATTACAAAAGCATGGATTTCAAACATCACAGATAAAAAAGACACTGCAACTGCAATTGGAAGTTACACGGCATTTCAAAGTATTTGCACCATGCTTGCAAGTTCACTGACAGGTTTTGTCTGGTATCAATTAGGTGCGGCTACTGCATTTCTTACAACTGCATGTGTTACACTATGCGTATTAATTTACTTTCTGACTGTTCCCAAACCATAGGCAATTGAAACAACGAAATGATATAAGCATAAGATAGTAAAAGATACTACTCCCCTGTATTAATCCATCGTGCACAAACTTCTCCTAATTTTTCTACGCACATTCTTTCATAACGTTCGCTGACTTCTTTTGGAAGTATATCTTTCCAGCGTCCGTTTGTTCCTTTATGAATAAATGTTTTAGAACCACCATTCCATAAGGCGCCACCTAAAGGAGCACTTTTGTCAGCGTTTTCTTTCATATAATCAAAGCTGCAATGTTCTAAAATCGCGTTCCATGTATCATCATCTTCCACTTCTATTTCTAAGAAATCAGCTATCTTCTTTATTTCACCCGGCATATCTTCTTTTAATTTTGCAAAATGTACGAAATGAACATTCGGCAAATCTTTAATTGCCCACCATGAACTTACATTATCCCAAAAAGACCAAAAAGGATAACAGTCTTTATCCAGCCAATCTGTAAAATATTCTACAATATCTTCCTTTGGTTTTTCTAATTTAGGACCTACCAGGCCAGGTGTCTCATTTAAGGCCTGATAATATTTTTCGTTACCATTTAAATGATGATTATACATACTCCAAATCACATCACGTCCATCCCTTCCCACGTAAACATATTTTACCTTTGGCGAAAACACCAATGCATCCACCGGCAAATGTGTTTTTAAAAAACGACGATGTTGCTGTGCTTCTACCGCTGCAAGTTTTACATGATTGGGTGGCACTCTCAAATCCATCCATGGTGACATTTCACCAACCACAAAATCGTCTTGTCCTTTAAAAATAAGTTGTGCAATAATTTGTTGCATCCAGGTTGTACCGGATTTTCCGTATGTCGTGATAATGATGTCATCATCCCTGAATTTAAAATCATTCCATACAGTAGAATCAAAATGATTACTGTGCATCTCTCGGGTTTTCTGCGGTATTTTTATTTCATTCATTACAATATCATTTTCGTAAAAATACAAGGAAATTTTAAATTGCCTTAGTTTTTGTAACTTTATTGAAAATATGAATAAAATAGTTGCCGGATTTAAACAGTATTTTTCTTTAGAAGAAATAAAAATTGATAAAAAAATTACTGTTGTTTTTATCAGTGCGGCTGTTTTGTTGATTTTAGGTGAATATTATGATTCTACAAATGAAATCATGAGCTTCCTCAGTGCTATTTTAGGAAAACATATTGCAGCAAAATATGCAGCTGCCACCTTAATCAAAGATGATTATAACTTACAGAACCTGCTAAACTGGGGATTGAATTGCATATTGGTATTTTTGATCTTACCGGGTCTCATCGTTAAATTTACTTTTAAAGAAAAACTTTCTGATTATGGCTTTCAGCTTAAAGGAATACGTAAACACAAATGGATTTATATTCTTCTGATTTTGATAATGCTGCCTATCGTATTTTTTATTTCCAAGACGGATGCTTTTTTACACAAATATCCATTTTATCATATCACTTCAAAAGAGCAGTTAAATAATTTTTTAATCTGGGAAACTATATATATTCTGCAATTTATTTCCATTGAGTTCTTTTTCAGAGGGTTTTTATTGCATGGTGTAAAACACCGTTTTGGATATTATTCAATTTTATTTGCAGTAGTTCCATATTGTATGATACACTTTGGGAAACCTGTAAGTGAAACATTCGGTGCAATCATTGCCGGCTGTATATTAGGATTCCTGAGTTTAAATACAAATTCCATCGTATTGGGAATTTTGGTGCATGTTACCATTGCCGTCACTATGGATGCATGTGCATTATGGCGTAGCGGCTTATTTAATTAATGTAATTTGATAATATTACTCTAAACTAAAATTTTTACCTTTATCACATGAACAAGATTGCTATTTTTCCCGGTTCGTTCGATCCAATTACCGTGGGCCATGTTGATATTGTAACTCGTGCCATACCCTTGTTTGATGAAATCATTATCGCCATCGGCGTTAACACACAAAAGAAATATCTTTTTTCTCTGGAACAACGGATGGAGTGGATAAGAAAAGTATTTAAAGACCAGCCCACCGTAAAGGTGGAATCTTATACAGGTTTGACAGTAAATTACTGTCAGCAAAAAAATGCCAAATATATTATACGTGGTATACGCTCTTCCGCCGATTTTGAATATGAAAAAACCATTGCGCAACTTAATAAAATGATGCAGCCTGATTTAGATACCTTCTTAATTCTCTCCTCACCTGAATTATCCGCCATTTCGTCTACAATTGTAAGGGAAATTATTATTGGAAATGGTGATACCAGCAAATTTTTGCCAAAGGAAGTCGATATTAAAGTAATTGGTCAATAGATAGGTTTACCTGGAAGAGAGTTAGATACTTAATTTTGGAGGGCTTTTAAGCAAGCCTCTTGACTTCAAAATAAGGTCAAATGTTAAAATAACATCATATTCCAACAAGTAAATTTTCAAATTCTTCAATTATTCATTATCTTTGCACTCCATTCTGAAAGATTCAGTTTGGATATTTTCAAAACCTGACCGTCAATATTGGCACAACAGGAATTAAAAAATTAAAACATATTTTTATATGGCAACAAGATTAAGATTACAAAGACATGGTGCAAAAGGTGCTCCATTCTACAAAATTGTAGCGGCAGACAGCCGTGCAAAAAGAGATGGTCGTTACATCGACCAAATCGGTACGTACAATCCAACTTCCGTTCCGGCAACTATCGTTTTAGATGTTGACAAAGCTGTAAAATGGTTACAAACAGGTGCTGAACCATCTTCTACTGTTAAAGCTATCCTTTCTTACAAAGGTGCTATGTACAAAAAACATTTATTACGCGGAGTACAGCTTGGTGTGGTGAAAGCTGAGGATGTTGAAGCAAAATTCAGCGAATGGTTGTCTAAAAAAGAAGGAAAGGTTTTAGACCACAAAGCAAAAGCAGATGCTAAAAAGAAAGCAAAAATTGAAGCGGTAGTAAACACTCCTGCTAAAATAAAAGAAGTAGCTGTGGAAGAAACTCCTGCTGCTGAAGAAGAAGTAACTCCGGTTGCTGAAGCAACAGAAAATACTGAAACTACTGCGGAAACAACAGAAACTGCAGAATAATTTTTTTGAAAAATTATAAATTAAATCCCGACTTTTATGTCGGGATTTTTTTATTGAATATGGAACTCATCAAAATAGGAAAAGTATTAAAAACACATGGCTACAAAGGCCATTTGAAAGTGTTTATTGATGAATTTTACATGAATGATTTTGAAGAAATGAGTGCAATCATAATCAATAAACTTCCATATTTTATTATTTCAAAAGATATTAATTCCGCTTCTCAGGCTATTTTGTTACTGGAAGAAGTTGACAGCAAGGAAAAAGCATATTTATTACAGGGAAAAGATATTTTTGCAAAAGATGATGACCTTACAGAGATTTTGGATGGCGAAGAATATGACCACCTCGCAGGTTATGAGATAATAGATAAGACTACTGGCAAAGTTGGAATTATTGACGAAATAGTTGAAATGCCTTTTCAGTTTCTTGCAAAAGTAATCAAGGATAAAAAAGAAATTCTTATTCCTTTGAATGATGATTTTATACTAGCTATAGATGAAAAGAAGAAAGTGGTGGAAATGAATTTACCTGACGGTTTCCTGGAAATATTTTAACTTTACTCAATTCTAATATCACTTCATTTGCTATTATTATGCGTATCGATATTCTTTCTGCCGTACCCAACCTGATGCAAAGTTTCTTTGAGCATTCCATTTTACAACGGGCAAAAGAAAGAAATCTGCTGGAAGTACATCTCCATAATATACATGATTTTTCAAAAAAGAAATTTAAGCAGATTGATGACTATCAATTTGGCGGTGGTGCAGGAATGGTAATGTCTATAGAACCCATCTTAGACTGTATTGAGCATCTGCAAAAAGAACGGAAATATGATGAAATTATCTTTATGACACCAGATGGAGAGCTTTTAGAGCAAAAGATGGTCAATTCCTTATCCCTGAAGGAAAACATCATTTTATTGTGCGGGCACTACAAAGGAATAGATGAACGCCTCAGAGAGCATGTTATTACAAGAGAAATTTCTATTGGTAGTTATGTACTCTCCGGAGGGGAACTGCCTGCTGCTGTACTCGTTGATGCTATCGGAAGGCTGATTCCGGGTGTTTTAAACGATGAGACCTCTGCCCTTACAGATTCTTTCCAGGATAACCTGCTGGCACCACCTGTTTATACCCGACCTGCCGATTATAAGGGTTGGAAAGTTCCGGATGTCTTGCTTTCCGGCAATGATAAACTCATCGAAGAGTGGCGATATAAGCAATCTTTGGAGCGTACTAAGTCTCGAAGGCCTGATTTATTAGAAAACGATTAAATAACATTGATTTTACTAAAAAACTGCGTATCTTTGCACACGCTAAAATTTAATAAAATGGATAAGGTAAAAGAATTAACCAAAAAGCTTACAGAAACAAAAAATATCCCTGATTTTAAGGCAGGTGATAATATAAATGTACACTATAAAATTATTGAAGGCTCTAAAGAACGTATTCAGATTTTCCGTGGCGATGTAATCCAACGTAAAGGAACAGGTGCTACTCAAACGTTCACAGTTCGTAAAATCTCCAATGGTGTTGGCGTAGAAAGAATTTTTCCGTTATTATCACCAAATATTGATAAAATTGAAGTAAATAAAATCGGGAAAGTACGCAGAGCAAAAATTTTCTATATCAGAGATTTAAAAGGAAAAGCATCCCGTATTAAAGAGTTAGTTAAATCAACAACAAAGTAATCCAATTACTACACGTATAATTAAAATCCCGGCTTGACCGGGATTTTTTATTTCTATATCCTTCATCTCATTAAGTAAGTAGCTTTTACCTAACTAGCACTAAACTATAGAAATAATATCAGGATACCATTTTAATTAAAGACAAAACCATCGAAAAAAATCATATAGCGTTGAATCTATAAAGAAGAGACAGTCGCCAGTTAATTCTGTAATTTATGGAGATATAAAAGTATTTAGAGAGAAATATATAAAATAGAAAAGCCTCCGAATATCGGAGGCTTTTCTGTTTATTAAAAAGAATCTGTTATCGCTTATTCACCACTCAGGTAGATATCTACACGACGGTTCATAGCTCTGTCTTCTTCTTTACCTTGTTTTTCAGTAACCCAAGAGTTTTCACCATAAGGCAACAATAATACTCTTTGAGAGATACCAACACCTTCTAAGTAACGTTTAACTGCATCACAACGTTTAGCAGACAATGCCTGGTTGTAACTTGTACCACCTTCACTTGAAGCATTACCAGCTAAGTAGATGAAGTAGTTACCTTTCATTTCAGCTAATTTAGTTTTAAATGCATCGATACTTGCTTTAGCTTCGTCAGTTAATTCGAATTTATCTACTTCGAAGTAAACTGAACCGAATTTTTTGTACACGATATTATCTAAACGAGCAGATACTTTTTCGATATCTGTAGTATTTTTATCCGTAGCAGATTTAACATCGCTAACTGATTTTTCTACCGCATCTACTCTTCCGTTTAATGAATTGCCTAATGAATCTACTTTAGCATCTACAACGTCAATTTTCTTAGCGTTATCATCTGCTTTTTGATTTACTTTAGCAATATCATCATCTGTACGTTTTTTGTTTTTCTCAAACTCATCCTGATCTGTTTTACGTTTCAATCTGAACGTTAATAAAATCTCATGAGTTGAACCTAAGTTCTGGAATGAAAGATTTTCACCTTTCTTACCAATCGGAGCTTTGTAAGTATAGCTTAAGTTAACTAATTCTTTGATACCAACTCCAGCTGTAGCGTGGATACCGGCAGCATTAGAATAAATCCATCCTTTGCTATCGCCGTTTGGTTTTAAACCACCACCGTTATTATAACCTACTGCAAACCACACTAATTTTTTATATTGTGCCATTAACGTAATGTCTAAATAAACCGGTAAGGATTTTTTCACAAAGTTAACCTGAGCAAACGGAGCAAATGTCCATTCTTTTTTCTTACCTAATACTGCCTCATAGCTAGCCATGAACATGTATTGACGTGCAATTCTTGTCGCAGTATTAAACTGAGGATCTGTGGCTTTAAATCTAACTTTATTGCCTAATACCTGAGGTACTGAGAACCCAACGTTTAATCCCTTCCAGTGGTAGTTAATACCAACAGACAAGTCAAAATTTACACTTCTTCCATTTACTAACACCACTTGATCGTTATCATCTTTCGCTGTAAATCCCCCTAATCCTAAAGAGTTAACACCTGCCTGCAAACCAATTGCAAGCACATGTGCTTTATCTTTAGTCAAAGGAATGTGATAAGCATAAGCCAAACTTCCGCCGGTATTCTGCCATTGTGGTGTTGTTCTATCGTGAAAGATAGTAACACCTAACGCCATATTACCTGACTTGATTCTGCCATCCCATGAACCGTATGTAGTTATCGGACCATCCGGGTTTCTGTCATGTTGTTTTTGAAAGCCCAAATTTATACGTCCTCCATCCGGATCCGAACCTGCACGCGCAGGGTTATAGAAAAACGGATTCAGGAAGTAATTGTTAAAAACTGGTAGCTGTTGTGCATCCGACAATTGGATTCCTGCGACTAACAAGGCTACTAAGCTGATGATTTTATGTATTTTCATTGTTATGATTTTACTTAGATTATTAATTCGCTTCATTCCTATTATCTTTTAATGTGTAATGCACCTTTGTACGTTTTATCAGGAGTGGTAATCACGAACCAGTAAGCACCATCCGGTAATGTATTACCCTTATAAGTACCGTCAAATCCGTTATCGTTACTGTAAGCATTTGAACTGAACAGTAATGCTCCGCCTCTTGCATATATCTGAACCAGATATGGTATCTGCGCATTGTTTAAATTCTCAATATGCTGGATAAACCAAGTATCGTTCAATCCGTCACCATTTGGTGTAATGATATCCGGAATAATCAGATCTAATGAAGGAATAACTGTAATCACAATAGTGTCTTTATCTGTACAACCATTCTTATCCCAGATAGTAAATACTATGCTGTAAGGATTTGGAGTTGGTAACTCAGTGAAATCAACTAATGGATTAGGAATGTTGTCATGATCTAATAACTCGTTTGGTGACCAGTTGAACGTGATTCCCGGTAATATTGGGAATGGTCCAGGATCTGAAGTACCATTCAATTGTAAGATAGTACCTTGAATTACACTTGTATCATTACCAGCATGTGCAATTGGGTTAGCCCAAACAATCACATCTGTTTTTGCAGAATCCACACAACCACCAGGTAATGTAACCGTCACTGTATATGTTCCTGTTTGACGAGGATCAGCAGGGTCTAATACTGCGGTAGTTACAGGGTAATCACTTGAAGAAGTATATCCGTTAGGACCAGTCCACTCGTAATGAGCACCTACTACTTTTGTTGCGTTTAATGTAATTTTTCCGCCTTCGCAAATAGGACCATCATTATCCGCAATTAATTTATTCGGGAATGAGTAGATATCTACGTATTCAGAGTAAACATAAGTAGGTTTAGAACTACAACCAGTTTCTGTATCCACAATTTCCAAGAAGTAAACACCTTGGTTATTTGCTTCTGTAACACTGTCAATAGTTGGATTTGCTTCATTAGAACTGAAAGTTGGATCTTCACTGAATGTCCAGTTGAATTCCCAGTTTGAAGGTGGTTCCGGTATTGAGTACAACTCTAATGTTTGATACTCACATAATGGAGCATTACTGCTGATACCACCATCTAAGAATGGAGCTCTGTTTACCACTAATGTTACTGTATTATCATGGGAAGTACAGCCATCTACAGTGATATTAACCACATAGTCGCCAGCCATAGCCGGTGTAACATGTGTTAAAGTAACACAGTTTCCGTTGTATACAAATCCATTTGGACCAGTCCAGTGGAATACTGCACCATCTTCATCTGTAGTTGCACAGAATGTAATATCTGCACTTTCACATACTTCAAGCGGGCCTTCAGGTAAAGAAGGAGCAGCCGGTATTGGTCTTACCACAACAGTTGTAGAAGAAGTACCAGAGAAGCAACTTCCGATTGATGCACTAACACTGTACAAGCCACTCATAGATGGCGTTGCATCAGGAATTGTGAATTCAGGTTCAGTTGTTGGTGAACCAGCTAATTCTGAACCATCCGGTCCGTACCAGTGGTACTCAACACCTACACCAGCCACTGTTGTACAAGTAAGTTCAATAGAACCTTCTTCGCATACAGGGGTATTACTATTGATAACCGGTGTTTCAGGTCTTGGAGTAACAATTAAATCAACTTCTGTTGCAGGGCTTTCACATTTTCCGTCAAAGCAAGTAGCATAATACGTTGTAGTACCTTCTGCAGGAGCTAAGACAGGGAATGTTGCACCCACATGAACTAGAGTTGTTAATCCTGCATCACTATACCATCTGATAACACCATCACAAGATGCTGTTAATACCGCATCGTCACCTTCGCAAACAGTAACATCTTCTGCAGACGGAGCTTCAGGTATTTTATTAACCGTTAATGATCCTGTTCCAACATCTGAGGTACAAGTTACAGTTTCATCGTAATTTGTATTTATAAACCAAGTATGATTTGTTACTGCTGCTATATCATAAACACCAGGAGTAGAGAAATCATATGCAGTTCCAGGAAGACCACCTGCAGCAGGTATAGTTACCGTTGCATTTGCTTCCCAAATATCATTAAATGGATCCAAAGCAACCGGAACATCTCTGGCAATAATACCAGTTGGTGTTACAGTTCCGCTACCATCAAAGAATGTTACCGTAGAGCCTAAGAATTGATTGAAATCTATGAAATCAAACAATAAATCAGAAGGGTAAGAAACATGAGCAGTTAAAGTAATATCGCCATCAGGTTCATTACAAACTTCTACATCTACCACTCTTGGATTTTCAAATTTAGGGAAAGGATAAACATCTACATAGTTCATATCACTATGGCAACCTGTCACAGGATCCACTGCATCAAAGTAGAATCTTGTCCAAGCAGATATCTCAGGTGTAGTAAACTCACCATTATCGTCAATACCAAATAAATTGTAGAAACCTGTAACATCATCACTGCCATCTTTATCTAAGTACCAGTGAATATCATCTCCATTATCATTTTCTGCTAAGATTACAACAGATTCATCGTAGCAAGTATAAATTCTATTATCAATAGGGAAACCTTGCCAGAAACCATTTGTTAAGAACGGAGTCTCAGGTTTTGGATTCACCGTTACATCCACAGCAGTTGTTGGGCTTAAACAAGTACCATTATTATTTACAACATAGAATGTTGTATTTGCTGATATTGGATTTGTTGTATAGGAAGCACCCACATGAACTAATACTGAAAGATCATCATCTAAATACCATTCAACCTGACCGATTGGGTTAGAAACAGTTAATGTTATTGTACCGCCTTCACAAACTGCACCACCTCTTACAACTGGTGCTAATATAGTAGGTAATACCGTAAATACAGCTGGAGCTCTTTTATTTGTACAAGAACTTGCCGCATCGCATTCTGCATAAAATGTATAATCACCAGGGGCAAGTGTGTTGTAATCTACCGGAACAAACGGAGAAGCATCACCTACCTGAGTACCTCCTGTCGGAGAATCCCACCAAGTAATATCACCGCTTACACCTGGTATAATATAAGATATGTTTAATGTCGCACCGGATAAAACTCCTTCATCACCGTCTAAATCATCATTTACGTCTAATGTCCATGTTCCAATTGGAGACTGACCGATGTATGATGCTAATAAACCGTTTGGCTTATAAGTACCTGATGGAATTTCAGTATCATCTGTTAAGTCCAAATCATCGATAAAATCTGCTGCAGCATCATCGAATAGATAATCATCAGGAACGGTACCACCTGCACTTCCTAAATCATCTCCGGTACCAACTGAATTATCATTAATAAGTTCAACTGAAGTAGAAGATGGTGATGATAAATATAATTCAACATCTGAAACCCATGTATGAGCCATTGAAACTGAAACTGTAACACCGGTAATTATTGCACCAGCAGGTATGGCCGATGCATCAAAAGTAGCAGAACCACCGTCACCTTCATCTGGTCCGATTGCAATAGGAGTACCTACTGCATTTAACGATACAGAACCAACAACAGGAGGTGTTCCGCCTGCACATGTAGCCTGTAATCCTTCACCGGTTGGAACGGTTTGTCCTAAACAAATTGTGTAGTTTTGAACACCAAATGGCAATGCTGCCGGCGGATTCACGGTTACTACTACTTCCGTAGCAGCACTTTCGCAATCGCCGAATTTAGCAGTTACCCAATAAGATGTAGTACCTGTTAATGCAGGTGTATTGTATTCAGCACCTACTTGTATGGCATGTGATAAATCATCGCTGTCATACCAGGTAAAGGTAGCACCTGCTTCTCCGGTAGCTACTAAATTAGCAGACTGACCTTCACATATAGTAGCGGATAAATCATCCGGAGCATCCGGTGTATCATTTACATTTAAGTAGAATGGTACTAAATCTCCCAAGCAATAAACCGGCTCATCATCTAAGTCATCAAAATAGTAATATGCAAGCTGACCGTAGAATAAATAAACTCCAGGGGTTAATGGTGGCAAATTTAAGAAGCGTCAAAACCATCTGTAGGTACTGAGCCTATATAGCCACCTGCGCCTGTATAAAGATCCAAGAATCCATCTAAAATTAATGGGAATGATGGGTCAAGTGTTGGTGAAATTAAGAAATCAGCTGATTCAGCACCTTCACAAACTGTAGCATCGTCAATAGCAACTTCAGGTTCTGGTGCCATTTTCGTGGGCACGTAAACTGGTACTACTGTTCCGGTACAACCACCTGCTCCGATAGCTCTTTACATAAAATGTTTTAAGTTGTGTAATAACATCTAATTGATATGTACCGGCAGGTGCAGTTCCAATTATATCTACAAAAAGAGGATCTGTTGCAATTTGGTAATTACCAGCTCCTTCTATTCTTATTATAGCAGCTGTGTTAAAGCAAGCAGGTTGTGCTGTAAACGTTGGAGTTGGTAATTGTGTCATAACAGTAATATTTACTTGTCTTTGCAGCAGAACCTGCAATATCCACCAGCTCTTGTCCGTTTCCGCTACCCAGTAGCTTCTGTCACAGTAAGTGCAGGTGTCGTAAATGTATCCGTATCCAACAGGAGTTGTCAACCCTGCATCGTAGAATACCATGTAAATATATTACCCGCTACGGACAATGCAGAAGTAACCTGTGTTGGCTGTTGCATTGTAGCATATAGTAATAGCTAAATCGAACAACAGCAGAGCCGTGCGTCCGCCACCGCAACTACATCTGTAATTTACAGTAAATCCGTTTGGCATGTTGTGCACATAGTTATTAGTACCAATTGCAACAGTTTCACTCCATGTATCGACTCCACTCCATACGTCATCATCTAAAACACCTAAGCCGCAGTTATCATTAAAGAAATCATCATCACCGCATGTTGCACCATTATCATTATCTTCTTCCCAGCTTTGCGCCTGTAAGTTTACTGATGTTGCTCCGCAAGTAAATGTTGAGAAAACCTGCTGATTGGTGCTCTTGAATCCTGTATTTTGTTGGTTAACCTTTAATAACAGGTCAGGAGGATAAATAGCATCTGTATTTAATTTTGCCGAAAATCTCCATCGCGGATCAGGAAGACCGCTGATAGGTATCGTTCCACATTCAAAAGCCCCTTGGTCAGTACAATCGTCGTGATTGTCTGTACCTCCGGTCCATGTGACTGTAATCGTAGCAAACTGCTGCGCTTTAAGTGGTTTTTGTACCCCAAAAATGAAAAGAAGCAACAACAGGCTGCAATAATTTTTCCATTTTGGAGTTCTCGTTAGAAATCGTTTTTTCATAGGTTAAATATTACGTGGTTTACTAATCATATAAAACAATATTTGTATTAATTTTTTAAATAAATTAACGAAAATACTATCGCTAATTTAACATTTATTTGTAATTCTGCACAATATATGGCTAAATTTTATTAAGTTCTAATAAAAATATCCACATTGTTGAATTAAGAATATACTCAAATACAGTCTTGCCTCCTACTCTCTTCAACAAATCAATATCCTTACTGTCTATATCCGATAAAGATAATTCTTTATCAGAATTTACATATCCAACAAGAAGACTAATGTTTACATTATCTGCCAAAGGATTCTTATTCATCTTTAAGACTTTTAAAGAGAGAAATTTATAAAACGACCATGTTTTCACATCCGTTCCACTTATATATTTAGTGTATAACAAATCTGATAAGGAATTTTCAACACTCTTCAGTTTTGTTTTTTGTGCAGCCGTTAAATTGTCGTAATTATATTTTTTCAGGAAGTAAATAGTATTTAAAGCATAGTATGGGCCGAAAAATTCATCTATGGTAGCATATTCCTCAATTTTATATATAATGCTATCCGGTACTTTTATGGAGTTTGGATATAAAGTGTAAAATATAAGTTTCCTAGCTGGATGTAGATTTTCGTTTGCTTCATCATGCAGGCAATCTTCTGTAACAATTGCATTTTCATTCAATAACTTACTATATAGATAGAATCTTTTATAATAATGATCATTTAATGAAGCGATATACCTGCCGTTCTTTAAGTTAAATGAATCTAGTTTATATATTCTTTTGAGGTAAGCCAGTTCTGCATATGTCTGCAACTCGAACTCCGGCTGATCCATATAAGATATTTTTGTGTATAGTCTCTTAATGGCAGAAGCAAGATCAGCTTTGGTTTGAGCAAAAGAAATAGAGACAGAAAGGGAAATGATAACAAGAAGTAAATACTTTTTCATAAACGTATGACACGCAAATATGAAGCATTTATTTTAAAAAATAATTTTGATTAAAAAAATTAAAGGAAACAGATTTTAACTATAATCTGCAGTCAGCAAATCTTTTAATTCCTTACGCGCGAAAAATATCCTGCTTTTTACTGTACCAAGAGGTAAGTTCAGTTGTTCTGCAATTTCATTATACTTATATCCTTTATAATGCATAAGAAACGGAACGCGAAGTTCGTTTGAAATTTTCATCAATGCATTTCTGATATCGTTCATTACAAATGAACGCTCACCGGCATTGCTTATCGTTGAAGAAGCATTCAGATAATATAAGTTATCAGTGGTATCAATAACAGTATTTCTTTTAGACTTCTTTCTGTAGTCATTTATGAAAATATTTTTCATAATGGTAAATAACCAGGCTCTTATATTAGTACCCTCCTGAAATTTATCTTCATTATTTAATGCCCTAACGATCGTTTCCTGAATTAAATCTTCGGCATCATGTACATCTCTGGTTAAACGCATAGCGTGTGGTTTGAGAACAACAGTTGCGGTTTTTACTTCTGATTGAAAATTGACTACAGACATTTTGTTTAATTTTGTTGAGATAAAGTTAAACAAAAATTTTTGATTTCAATGTTAAATAATTCTAAATACCCGAAATAATATCAATAAATGAATTTATATCCATCAGTCTGATAATATTTGGAGGCAAATTACCTTTGAAATTTCGAATCTGATGCCCTGATACAACTATTTTAGAGTCTTTAAAATTCTTTGAAAGAATTCCCAAATAATTTTTCAGAACTTCTCCTTTTGGATGAACAGTAAAACAACTCACCAGGTAATCGGGTTTTTGATGATTAAATACAGAAAGTAAATCATGAAGAGGTATATTTAATCCGATATAAACCACATCGTGATTTCTGGATTTCAATAAATAGTAATTAAACAGCAATGCCAACTCATGAATTTCATTTTCAGGTGTAAATAGCAAAAACTTCTTAGCATTCGGTTTCACCTGTTTAGGATGCGCATCAATATTTACTATTAATTTTTGCCGTATCAGATTGCTTATAAAATGCTCATGTAGCGGGCGGATACTTCCAGTTATCCAAAGTGTTCCAATCTTTTCTAAAAATGGAAATATGATTTGTATAATGGTTGCTTCGAATCCTAAACGTAAAATGGAATCATTAAATATTTTATTGAATGCGATTTCATTCAAATCAATCATCGCAAGAACTAATGCACTAATCTGACTTTCATGATCTGATTTGGAATTAGTAATTCTTTTTACTTCCCGTTCAATAGTTTCAGGAGAAAGTGAAGCGATTTTTGAAATCTTATATCCATTCTGGTTCAGCAGAGAAACATTCAGTACATAACGCAATTCATTGTCTGTATAATATCTGATATTAGTATCGGTACGTTGTGGTTTCAGCATACCATATCGCTGTTCCCATATACGGAGTGTATGCGCTTTGATATTACTGAGTTGTTCAAGATCTTTTATACTATATCTGTGAAAAGCAGGTAATTTCTTTTGCATAAAAATTGTTTAATATCTTGTTTAAAGGTAACATATTTATTGTTAAACAAAAAAATGTTTATTCACATAACATATGTAAAGAAAAAGTTGTTCAATGGAAATTGTATTTTATATTTTGTTACATTAGATGATAATAACAAAAAATAAATGAAATCACTCTATTTTACAGAAGAACATGAACTGTTCAGACAAAGTGTTCGCCAATTTGTTGAAAAAGAAATTAAACCATTTGGTAATCAATGGGAAAAGGAAGAAAAAATATCAAGAGATTTATTCTTAAAACTTGGAGAACAGGGATTTCTCGGTATCAATCATGACGAAGCATACGGAGGATCAAAGGCAGATATTTTTTACACCTGCGCATATCTTGAGGAACTGGCAAAATCCGGCTACGCCGGAGTCTGTGCTGCAGTAAGTGTACATCAATATATGGCAACTAATCATATTGCAGAAGCCGGTAATCATGAATTAAAAGAACGCTTTCTGCGCCCATCTATTGAAGGAAAGAAAGTAGGAGCCATTGCTATTACTGAACCATTTGGAGGCTCTGATGTCCAATCTATGCGCACTACGGCTCACAAAGAAGGTGATTATTATATTATTAATGGCTCTAAAACATTTATAACAAACGGGCACTTTTGTGATTTTGTAGTAGTAGCCTGTAAAACGGACAGCAATGCCGGAATAAATGGCATCAGCCTTATTGTTGTGGAAAGAGGCACTCCAGGTTTTTCCTCCTCACAATTAAAAAAAATTGGCTGGCATTCTTCTGACACTGGTGAGTTGGCGTTTGATAATGTAAAAGTGCCTGTCTCAAACATGGTAGGTAAAGAAGGAATGGGATTTTTTTATGTAATGGAAAGCTTTCAGATTGAACGTCTGGTTGCCGGTATACTCGGTGTTGGTGGCGGCGAACAATGTTTAGAAGAAACGCTGAAATACATGAATGAACGGGAAGCATTTGGGAGACAAATAAAGAAATTTCAGGTACTAAGACATGAAATTGTTCAATTATATACCGAACTGGAGGCAGGAAAACAAATGACGTACAATGCCTGCTGGTTGGTACAAAACGGGGAGATTCCCGTTAAAGAAGCATCAATGGTAAAGTTATATATGACTGAACTCGGGAATAAAATTGTTGACAAATGCCTCCAAATGTTTGGTGGCTATGGATATATGGAGGATTTCCCTATTGCACGTGCTTACAGAGATGCCCGGGTTGGTACTATCGTTGGTGGTACAACACAAATAATGCGAGAAATACTAGCAAAAATAATTATTGATGATGTTCGATATAAAAAAGTGTATTCTGAAGTGGCGGAAATAAAAACAGATAATGGCAATCAAACAAATGAAAAAACTGATTGGGGAAATCCAAAAACCGCTAAAGAAATTATTCAGTCTATTCCTTTACGCATCAAGAAAGATAAAGCAGCAAACTATTCAACTGTTTTTCAGTTTGATATTTCCGGTGATAATGGTGGTCAGTTTACCTTAACCGTAAATAATGGAGAAGCAATTGTCGAAGATGGATTAAATGGAACTCCGGAATGTATAGTAACTACCGATGCAAAAGTATATGAAGATATTGAATTAGGAAGAATGGATCCAACGATGGCATTTATGGGCGGGCAGATTCGTGTAACAAATATTGGTGCTATGATGCAATTTGCAAAATATTTCCACAGAATTTAAGAATACAAATTCATATTAAAAAAAATGGCTCAGAATACTCTGAGCCATTTGTATTTATTTAGAAACTCATTTACTTATTGTTTCACTACTTTGCGATAATACGTTTCATCATCTACATTCAATCTGATAATATAAACACCTTTTGCAAAATCATTCATACTTATTTCTTCAAATACATTTCTTGTATTAGTAAATCCTTTCGAATATAATTCTCTGCCTTCAGGTGAATAAATACGAATTTGAACACTCGCATTCTTTGTCAGATTCAGATTCATCACCAATCTGCCTTCTGTCGGATTTGGATATACTTCAAATACTTTTATTGAATTCGTTGAGTTTCTGATACCTACCAATGTAGCAGAGAATGATGCTGATGTCGCTGAAGGGCAACCGTCTTTTATTACTTTAACAGTATAACTGCCTCCAACCGGTATTTTGTAATATGGCGAACTTGTTGTCTGAACCAAACTTGCTCCTAAATACCATTCATAACTTGCTCCTACTACTACTGTGCTGCTGTACAAGGTATCATTGCTTTGAGTGATAGCGGGTGTCGCAGGTGTTGCTTTTACCGTTAAGCTATATGTTGCTGTTGCTGCCACACATGGACTGCCATTCGGATTGTTCGTAGTCACTGTTATCGTTACCGTATTGCCCGCATCTCCTGCTGCCGGTGTATACGTGAAGCTAAAAGGTGAACTGGTCGCACTGAGGATGTTTAATGTTCCTGCTCCATCCTCTGATAAACTTACATTCGTCGCACTGCCGCCAAACGTATTGCCCGTAACCGTTACCGCACTGCTGCTGCATGTACTTCCACTACTGCTGCTCAAACTCACTGTCGGTGGACTCGAACATCCACAACTGTTCACCGTTATCGTTCCCGTTGCCGTTGCCTGAGTACAACTTCCCGTTGTTGTTACCGTATAGGTAAACGTACCCGTAGCACTTGGTGTACCACTTATCGTGAACGTACCGCCCGAAAAACTGCCCGTTACACCCGCCGGTAAGCCCGTTACGCCTGCTCCTGTGCCGCCACCCGTTACCGAGTATGTGATATTCGTTATCGCCTGACCGGAACATTTCGTTTGTGCATTCGTACCACCTGCTGAGGTTAATGCTATCGCTGCATTTGGAGTTACCGTTATAGTTCCCGTAGCAGTTGCCTGCGTACAGGTTCCCGTTGTGGTTACAGTATATGTAAACGTGCCTGTTGCACTTGGTGTACCGCTTATCGTGAACGTACCACCTGCAAAACTACCCGTTACGCCTGCCGGTAAGCCTGTTACTCCTGCTCCTGTTCCGCCTCCCGTTACTGAGTATGTGATATTCGTTATCGCCTGACCGGAACATTTCGTTTGTGCATTCGTGCCGCCTGCTGAGCTTAATGCTATCGCTGCATTTGGATTTACGGTTAAGCTATATGTTGCAGTTGCTGCCACACATGGGCTGCCATTCGGATTATTCGTAGTCACTGTTATCGTTACTGTATTACCAGCATCTCCTGCTGCCGGTGTATATGTGAAGCTAAATGGTGAACTGCTTGCGCTGCTGATATTTAATGTACCAGCTCCATCCTCAGATAAACTTACATTCGTAGCACTTCCACCAAACGTATTACCTGCAACTGTTACTGCACTGCTGCTGCATGTACTGCCACTACTGCTACTCAAACTTACTGTCGGTGGACTCGAACATCCACAACTGTTCACCGTGATGGTTCCCGTTGCTGTTGCCTGCGTACAGGTTCCAGTAGTGGTTACCGTATATGTAAACGTTCCTGTTGCGCTTGGTGTACCGCTTATCGTGAATGTACCTCCTGCAAAACTGCCCGTTACGCCTGCTGGTAAGCCCGTTACACCTGCTCCTGTTCCGCCTCCTGTTACAGAGTATGTGATATTCGTTATCGCCTGACCGGAACATTTCGTTTGTGCATTCGTACCACCTGCTGAGGTTAATGCTATCGCTGCATTTGGAGTTACGGTAATAGTTCCTGTAGCGGTTGCCTGCGTACAGGTTCCCGTAGTGGTTACCGTATATGTAAACGTGCCTGTAGCACTTGGTGTACCACTTATCGTGAATGTACCGCCTGCAAAACTGCCCGTTACGCCCGCCGGTAAGCCCGTTACTCCTGCTCCTGTTCCGCCTCCTGTTACTGAGTATGTAATATTCGTTATCGCTGTACCTACACATTTTGTTTGTGCATTCGTACCGCCTGCTGAGCTTAATGCTATCGCTGCATTTGGATTTACGGTAATAGTTCCCGTAGCGGTTGCCTGCGTACAGGTTCCCGTTGTGGTTACAGTATATGTAAACGTGCCTGTTGCACTTGGTGTACCACTTATCGTGAATGTGCCGCCTGCAAAACTACCGGTTACGCCTGTTGGTAAGCCTGTTACGCCTGCTCCTGTTCCGCTACCCGTTACAGAGTATGTGATATTTGTTATCGCTGTGCTTACACATTTTGTTTGCGCATTCGTACCGCCTGCTGAGGTTAATGTTATCGCCGCATTTGGTTTTACGCGTATCGCTTTAGTGGCTACTACACTTGGTGTAGCACCTTTATATGCTATTAAACTTACAGTGAAATTACCTACGGTATTAAACGTAGGAGTGACGGTAGTAGTGGAAGTAGATGTTCCAGGAGTACCGCCGCCTATTGTCCATCGGACTGAATCCGGACTACCGCTCGAGGCTGTAGATGTGTTCGTAAACGTTAATGTACCTCCCACACACACTACCGTATCACTTGCCGTGAAACTCGCGGTGACAGGTGCTACAACATTACTCTTCACATTAATATTATCTACATAAATAGAGTGCCCATATCCACCGTAGTTTCTAAAAATAATCTGAACATTTGGTTTGTTTAAATAACCAGCCGGAATTGCTACAGAATCCGTTCTCCACTGATTTGCTTCCGGATAAAATTCGTCTCCTTGTCCCGGCATAACAGTTGCCAAAGCACTATCACCTTTTCTGTATAAACTTAAAGTACTTGTCTGACAATTATCTGTTATTAATACTTCTAATGTATCCCATATCCATTTTGGGTTTGGTTGTTGAATACCAACACCTGTACCAGTAGGATTATAATAAGGGGCATGAGCAACATCGAATTTTAATTTTGCATCAGAAACGCCTGTTAGATTCATCTTATACGTCATGATATCATCTCGCTTGAAACCGCCGTCTAAAGTTGTGTTATCAAATTTCATAGTACGATTACCAACACCATAAGCACTATAACCATTTACACCTTCCCAGTTAATATTCTGGTTACCATTTCTAACCACGGTTTCCCATCCTACAGGCGGGAAGAATGTACCTTCAAAATCTTCTATAAGCGGGAATGAACCAGATGAGGAAATTGACACACTAACATCTTTTGTTATTGTGTTTGTACCTCTCGAGTTTGTAACAGTTAAAGTAACTGATTTTAAGCCGCCACTTGTATAAGTAACATCTACAAATTTACCGGTACCTGACGAAGGGCTTCCACCAGGAAATGACCAAGTATACGTTGCTGAAGCCGGCGAGGTAACAGTAAATAAAGACTTATCTTTAAAACGTATTGTTTTGGAAGTACATAAAACCTGTGTTTTTGATGAGTCCGTAAAATCAGCAACCGGAGCCGGAATTACTCCGCTACATGTAGGAGATGTTTTTAATGGAACTCTAAACTGACCGGAGTTCATAGCAGCCCACATTCTATCCTTCTGGTTTAATGTAAACATACTATACACATTATCATTTGTATAATCCATGTAGTTCATAAACATATCTCCATTCGGTCCGTTATTACAAGTTACGTGAGGGAATGCAGGAGAACCTGAATTCGCATCTTCCTGAGTTGGAGTGTCTGCTACATAATCAGTACCGCATGAATCATCGCCCCAAATATGTCGTAATCCCAACCAATGGCCTAATTCGTGACATACTGTTCCACCATGATTATAAGGAGCTGTTGCTGCACCTGTTGTTCCAAACCATTGTCTTCCGCAAACTACTCCGTCATTATAGTCAAATCCTGTTCCGGCACCGATACCATCTAAGGTAGTCAGCGTTGGAAAAGATGCATAAGCCAATACGGTACCTTGCGCTGTTGGTATGAAACCAGGAATTACCCATATATTACAATAAAATTTTGGATTCCATATTGTTGAGGGTTTTAATGTATCTTCTATATAAGTTCTTCTCCATTGTGCTGCAGTAGCTCCGCCTGCACCTATTGGGGATGGCAATCCGATAACACGTGTATTGATTCTATCTATACCTGGTTCCGCTAAAACATTACCGTTAGGATCCATTGTAGCCTTACACCATTTAATTTTAGTATTTGCTTTTAAAGGTAAGAATACTGACGGTATGCTACCAATGTAAGCACTGTTGCCTGCAAAATTCGCATCCAAAACATCAAACTGAGAATTTACCTGTGCTTGTGAAATATTATAAGTTGTTCCGGGTGCAGGGTTTGTTGCTGAATAGAAACAAACGTGAACGATTACGGGAATAGTTACCGAATCGTCAGCCATTCCAATTCTATTCTGACTGCCATTGTTATGCAATAACTGGTCAATTTGTTGCTGGAAACTATTTTCCCAAGAAATCCCCGGTGTTACAGTACCACATTGTGCTGTTTTTGGATTTCCATTTTTATTTCCGGAAGAAAACCCTAAAACAACACACAAACTCAATAATGTTGTAAAGATAAATTTGTGCATAAATTTCATATTTAAATACAAAGTTAAAATTCTAATTCACTTAATCGTTAAAAAACCTAAATTATTTTTGAAATTAACATTAATTTTTTATGCAGATTTTCTGTTTATTTTGTAATAAATTGTCTTATCAAACGACCTGATTTAATATTACAAAATGAACCAACTTCAACACGAGACATCTCCCTATTTATTACAACATAAATCTAATCCTGTAGACTGGTTTCCATGGTCTGACGTTGCATTAAGAAAAGCAAAGCAGGAGCACAAACTGCTTATTATTTCAGTGGGGTATGCAGCCTGTCATTGGTGCCATGTTATGGAACATGAAAGCTTTGAAGACAATGAGGTAGCAGAAATCATGAATCAACATTTTATTTCTGTAAAAGTAGACCGTGAAGAACGACCTGACATAGACCAAATCTACATGAATGCCGCCATGATAACGAGTGGTCATGGTGGCTGGCCCTTAAATGTAATTGCTTTGCCTGATGGGAAACCGATTTTTGCCGGAACGTATTTTCCTAAGCAGAACTGGATAAAAGTATTACTGTATTTTGTTGATTTATATAAAAACGAGACACAAAAATTAATTGACCAGGCAGAACGCATTACGCAAGGATTGCACAGCATAGAAAACATTCCTCATTTTCAGCAGGAGCGGTTTTTTGACAAGAAACTACCGGATGTAATTTGGCAAAACTGGAAGGATAAAATTGATTTTGAATTTGGTGGAAGAAAAGGCGCACCAAAATTTATGATGCCTAATAATTATGATTACCTGCTTCGTTATTTTCATCAAACAAAAAACATTGACGTAGCAAATGCCATTAAAATTACTTTAAAAAGAATGGCGTTCGGAGGGTTGCATGATGTGCTTGGCGGTGGCTTTGCCAGATATAGTGTAGATGCTGAATGGAAAGTACCGCACTTTGAAAAGATGTTGTATGATAACGGACAACTGATGAGTATTTACGCACAAGCCTACCAGCTTACAAAACGACCAATGTATAAAAGTGTTTGTAACAAGATGTTAGACTGGCTAGAAAGAGAAATGAGTGATTCCAGCGGTGGGATTTATTCTTCTTTGGATGCAGACAGCGAAGGTGTGGAAGGGAAGTTTTATTGTTGGGAATACAGTGAAATAATTGAAGCAGTAAAAGAATATACAGATGATTTTTTTCCGGAAAACAAACTTATAGAATTTATTACAGACGTTTACAACATAGAAAAAGATGGTAATTTTGAACATGGCTTGAATGTTCTCTTTCGCACAAATGACCATGAATATTTTATTGAAAAATACAACATCAGCAATGAAGTATTCCAGAGAAAACTAAACGATATTCATCAGCTTTTATTAGAAAAAAGAAATCAAAAAGTACGACCTGCCACAGACGACAAAATTCTGACCGAATGGAATGCAATTATCATAAAAGGCTTATGTGATGCATACAAAGCATTTGGTGATGAACGTTACAAAAGTAAAGCAATTGACATAACCAATTTTATTCTACAAAATTGCAAAAAGAACGATTATCGTTTAGACAGAAATTACAAAAACGGAAAATCCAACATCAACGGATTTTTACAGGATTATGCGTTTTTTATAGAAGCATTGATTGCCTTGCATCAGATTACATTTGAAGAAAAACACCTGAACGATGCAAAAGCTTTTACAGAATATGTGCTAACCCATTTTTACAATAAAAATAACGGCATGTTTTATATCACTTCTGATTTGGATGCGGCTTTGATAACACGCAGTATGGACAGTAGCGATAATGTTATTCCATCGGGAAATTCTACCATGGCAAAAAATCTAATATTACTAAGCAAATATTTTGATAATTCTGAATACGAGCAGATGAGTTTAACAATGCTGAATAATGTTTTAGATGATGTAATTAAAAATCCAATCTATTATTCTAACTGGGCAATAGTGCTTGATATGCATTTGAATTTAAACAAGGAATTAGTGATTATTGGCAAGGATGCACTAAACAAAATGCAAAAAATTAATGCATCATATTTACCAAACGTCTTAATTACAGGCTCTACAAGAAAAAGTAATTTACCATTATTGAAAGACAGATTTATTAATGAAAAAACATTGTTTTATTTTTGTGAAAATAAAAATTGTCTCCTACCAACTGAAGATATTGATAAAATAATTTGTACTTTGTAAGATTTCTCACCGCGCTCGGAATAACAACAATGGTATGAAAATTCTCATAACAGGCATAACAGGTTTAATTGGCAATCATTTGATGCAAGTGCTGCTACGACATGGGTATAATGATATTCGCGGGAATTATTTCTCGAATAGAAATCTGGATGAGTATACATCCCAAAATATTGAAATGATTCAGGCTGATATTGCCGATGAAAAAGCGTTGCATAACATTACAAAAAACTGTGAGGTGGTAGTACATACGGCAGCACGCGTGATAGATTTCGGCACAAAAAAACAGTTTTATGAAGCGCATTATGATGCCACAAATTATTTATTAAAAGATGCTAAAGAAAATCGTGTAAAGCATTTTATTTATGTAAGTTCTGTGGGTGTTGCAAGTGGCATCGATAGAAATAAGATTATTCCTGATGAAACAACACCATTAGTAAAAACAGGCGTTCATTATGATGATGCAAAAATTGATACGGAAACTTTAGTGAAAGATTTTTGTACGCAAAATAATATGATTTACACGATTATCAGACCATCAGCAGTCATCGGAAAAGGAAGCGTTTGGGTTTTAGAACCGCTGAAAAGAATAGATACTGCACTTGGTTTAAAATTAATTGATAATGGCAAACAACCTGCTTGTTTATTAGATGCAGAAAATCTGGCAACCGGAATTTTTCTTTGTATCACTAAAGAAATTGCAAAGAATCAGACTTATTTTTTTATGGATGACTGGAATATTTCCTGGAAGCAATATTTTACTGACTTAGCTGCCATTAAAGGAAAAAAAACCGGCAGCTCTATTCCGTTTTGGTTGGCCTATTCGTTAGCTTCTTTTGCAGAAATTATATTTCCATTATTCGGAAAGAATCCACCGATAGCAAAAAAATCTGCACAGGCAACCGGAAGAAACCGGCTGGTTTCCACAAAAAAAGCACAGACCGAATTAGGCTGGAAATCTTTAATTAGTTACGAAGAAAGTATGCGAAGAATTAAGGAAAGTTTGACTTAAGTTTCACGCAGGGTCGCAAAGAACGCAAAGAGATTATTTATTCAAATCATCAATTTCTTTTATAATTTTATCGTTGTACCAGTGAATACCTTCTACTTTGGATTCAACGACATCACCTTTTTTATCTAACAAATAGGTTGTCGGAAAACGACGGATTCCTATTTCTTTTAGCGTTTTGTCAGTCTTTAAAAACAATAAGTCAATTTTTAGATTTGCTTTCACCTGATTAGAAATATCAAATGATTCATCTGTAATTACAATTACTTTCAAGCCATTTCCAAAATAATCTTGCAGTTTCATCAATTCAATCAATTCTTGTCTGCACGCAGTACACCATGATTGAAAATAAGTAACAATCAGAACATTCCCTTTAAAATCATTTATACTAACTGTAGTATTTTTTTCATCTCTCAAAACAGATTTCTCAAACGGATGACTTGGAGCAATCCTACCGCTAAACACCACAAAATATAAAGTGTATGCAAATACCGGAATCAGGAATAAAGGTGCAAATTTCTTTCTCATATTATATGTTATTAATCGCATTCATAATTTGATGCGCATTTTTCAGGTTATTATATTTTTCTTCCAATAAAACTTTACGTTCGCGAATTTCCTTTTCTTTAAATTGCTGCTGCATTAGTTTATCTATGAGTGTCGGTAAATCATTCTCCTCTGCAATATACACCAGGCTTTCCAATCCACTGCCGGCTAATGCTTTTTCATTGGAGATAACAAATCTTGCTTTATACAATGAGTTAATCAATTTTAATTTAACGCCACTTGGATTTTCAGCCATTGACAGACAAACATGTGACTGTTGTATTAATGTGTGCAATGCTTCATTGGAAGGATTTGCAATTAACTGAATATCCATTCTTTTCTCGCTGTCTGCGGAAATTTCTTTCACAAAATCAATCAGCATCTTATGTGGACTTTTCCCAGCCAAAATAATTTTATGTGTGCAATTTTTTAATTCATTACTCAATAAGCGCATCAACATGCTATAATTATCTGAAAGTGATAAATTGCCATGATATAAAATATAATCTCCCTTACCCGCAATGCTTTCCACTCTTTCATTTTCATGAAATACAAAATCCAACTGCACTTTTTTCTCAGGAAATTTATCTTTGTAATATTCGAAATCTGATTCGGATAAACACGATAATACATCCGCATGTATTAACTGTTTATCATACGCTTTTAACTTCTTATACTCCTGATGAAAAAACAATCTTTCTTTTAGTGAAACTGCCTGCGACAATAAGACTCTGTAATATATCCACTCAATGTTATGCAAACGAACTAACTTCGCTCTGTTTTTCAGTTCGGGATGGCTAATAAAACCTGTCGTATGCGTTGCATCAAATAAAATTGGAAAATCATTACTTAACAGATTCTGCAATAACTCATCATGCATTCTTGATTTTACAATAAACGGCAAATCAGAAAAAATATCTTTAAATTTTCTTTCCCGTTTATAATAATATACCTTTTCACAATAATTTTTCAGCTCATCTCGCATTGTTCTGTCACCATAAACAAAACAATGCAAATAAATTTTTACACCGAGCCTGTGCAATGACTTAATCTTATAAAATTCTTCTATTGCACCTCCATAATCAGCGGGAAATGGCACATCAAAGCAGATGATATTTAAGAATTCAGATTTAAGATTTAAGATTTTAGATGGCATCACTAATTATTAATTGTTAATCGTCAATTGTTCATAGATATTAATCAATTTCTGTTCTTCATTTTGCCAGCACAATTCTTCTCTTGCTTTCAAACAATTCTCCTGCAACTGCCGATATAGATCCTTATCCTCAAGTAATTTTCGAATAGCTGCATACACATTTAAAACACTTAATTCTTCCACCACAACTCCAATATTATATTTATTATTTAGTTCAATATATTCAGGGAAACCGATTACCACCTGCGGAACTCCTGCCTGAATATAATCAAAGGTTTTATTGCCCAGCGAATAATAATAACTCAACCCTCTGTTTTCGAGCAGATTGATACCAATGTATGCCTGCTGTGTGATTTGCTTTAATTCTGCAGGTGATTTTTTCCCTAACAATTTCACCTTATGTTCCAGACTCAATTCTTTAACCTTATATTTTATGCTTTCCATTTCATCACCGTCACCGGCAATATAAAACTGTGCATTTTCGATTTTCAACATAGCTAACAGCATTTCATTCAAACCACGTCCAAGATTGACAGCACCTTGATATAAGAGAATGATTGAATTATTGAATGGCTGAATGGTTGAATTGCTTTTCACCGGTAAGTTTCGAACTAATTTACAATCTGTTTTATACTTCTTATTAAAGATTTGTGCAATAGAATCTGTTACGGTGTATATTGCATCTGTCTTTGGCACAAATACTTTCTCAAAGAATCTCCAGACAGACTGCCTAAATGGTTTACCAATTAATTCAGGTGATTCAGGAAAATATTCATGAGCATCATACACTACTTTTTTGCGTTTAATCTTCGCAGCCAGCAGAGCTGCCGGCAAGGTATCCAAATCACAACCACATACTACATCAAACTTTGTGAATAATAAAAAGAAAAACAACCGAATGTTAAACTCTGCATAAAACAAAAAACCTTTATTAAAAAAACACTTTAATCTTTTTTGTTGAAATGTTTGTTGTATAATTTCTTTTGAATCCGGCAAAATTCTTCCAACTAATTCCACATCGTAATTATTCTTTTGCAAAGATGTACAAATACGCTGCATACGCTGATCGTATGTCAAATCATTTGTTACCGTACAAATTATTTTCTCAGACACGTTTTAATTCATTTTTATTGTTAGTCACTAGCATTTTTTCATCCAGTAAAAAGCGTATTACATCTTTATATAATTGCCGCGCAAAATGAGCATTTTCCGGTAATACATCTTCTGCTTTACTCCACTTATTCTTATCTAATTTATCTAAGATAGTACGCTTGGCTATTATAAAATCCTCATCTAATTCTATCTTCTTCTTCTCTCCCAAACACACATCACAACGTTTACATGCGGAAGCATTTTGCTCTCCAAAATAATTACAAATAAATAATTGCCTGCATACTTTTTGCTGTTCCGTAAAGTCGAGCATTGTTTGCAGTTGGGTTGTAATTACTTTTTTACGCTGGTTGATGTATTTTGTATCTATAAACAAATTATTCTCATGCATTCGTTCCCTCAGCAATGTTATTGTTGGTTTATCACTGGCAGCAACATATGTTAAGATCTTATTTTTTTGAAGGAATTTTAATTGTTTTACAACCTCGTTTTCCGGTATTTTCATTTGTCTTGCCAGTTGCGACTCATTGATTTTAGTATAATGGTCCATAATACCACCATATGTTCTCAACATTGTTTTTATGATTAATGCATAATCAGAATGTGCCACTTCAAACTTATACAAATCAAGTTTATCTATATTAAATACAACACGAGAAGGCAATAAAACACCTTCGCTCAACTGCAAATAACTTTGTTGTTCTAAAATCTTCAGCGCCTCATAAACAGGTGCCGCTTCCAATTTAAACTGCCTGCAGAAATATTGTAAATCAAAATCGTGTGTTTGCATAAAACCATTTTCAAGAGCAATGCCCAAATGATTGCAAACAGCATTATATATTTTTTTTATAGTTTGAACCGGCGGAAACTTACGTGAAATCTTTTCATTCAGATTATCTATATCCGGTTGAGCATATAACAACGCAGCATAAGATAATTTTCCATCACGACCTGCCCTGCCCGCTTCCTGATAATACGCTTCCAGACTGTCCGGAATATCCAGGTGGATGACAAAACGCACATCAGGCTTATCAATTCCCATACCGAATGCATTAGTACAAACGATTACCTGTGTTTTATTCTGCAGCCAGTTATCCTGTTTCACATTGCGTTCGGTAGTCTTTAACCCGGCATGGTAAAAATCTGCCTTTATATTATTTTTCTGAAGGAACTCCGCTACATCTTTTGTTTTATTTCTGCTTCGCACATATACTATCCCGCTTCCTCTTAATTTCACAATTATCTCGGTTAATTTCGGATATTTTGCTTCTTCTTTTCGAACCACAAAACTCAGGTTGTTGCGCACAAAAGATTTTTTAAAAACAGTATGATCTTTCCCAAACTCCAATTTCTCTATTATATCTTTTTGCACGGTTTCTGTTGCGGAAGCTGTTAGTGCTAAGACAGGAACCTTCGGATGAAATTTTCTGATGTCAGAAATCTCGAGGTACGGTGGTCGAAAATCATATCCCCATTGTGAAACGCAATGTGCCTCATCTACGGCAATTAAATTCACATTCATTCTCTTAAAACGTTCTATAAAAATTTCCGTTTTCAATCTTTCAGGTGAAACGTATAAAAACTTATAATACCCAAACTGGCAATTATCCAAAATCATGTCAATTTCGCTGTAAGATAATCCTGTAAAAATAGCGGCTGCTTTAATACCTCTTTTTTTAAGCTGAAAAACCTGATCTTTCATCAGTGCAATTAATGGAGAAACCACCACACAAATTCCATCCTGCATCAATGCAGGCACCTGAAAACAAATTGACTTACCTCCGCCTGTTGGCATGAGTGCCAATGTATCTTTGCCGTCTAAGACCGATTGAATAATAGCTTCCTGGGGCTCCCGGAAAGTATCGTAGCCAAAATATTCTTTCAGTATTTCATGAGATGTTTTCACAATCTGTCAAAAATACAATATGAAAACAGGAAAATTTAATATCCGAATGATAATTATCATAGCTTCCTAAAAAAGGAATTTGTATTTTGGTATTCAATTAAAAATTATGCAGATAGAAGAAAGTGAGTTAATTCTCAATCCTGATGGAAGTATTTATCATCTAAATATTTTACCGGAAGATATTTCCGATACTATTTTTTTAGTAGGTGACCCTGACCGTGTGGAAGAAGTATCGAGGTATTTTGACAAGATTGAAGTAAAAAAACAGAAACGAGAATTTGTAACGCATACCGGATATGTCGGAAACAAAAGGTTAACCTGTATTTCTACCGGCATCGGAACCGATAATATTGATATTGTACTAACTGAACTGGATGCTTTGGTGAATATGGATTTAAAGACACGTACAGCAAAAAACAACTTAACTGCTTTAAATTTAATCAGGATTGGCACTTGCGGTTCTCTGCAACATGACATAGCGGTTGATAGTTTTTTAGCCAGTGAATACGGGATCGGCTTAGACGGATTGCTCGGCTTTTATGACTTTGAAGTTTCTGAGGAAGACAAACAATTTTTAGAGCCAATTATTCCTATTGTCAGTAATTTAGGAGTACATCCTGTAATTGCCAAAGGATCAGATTTACTGCTGAATACAGTGGCAAAAGATATGAGGAAAGGCGTTACGCTCACTAATTGCGGTTTTTACGGTCCGCAGGGCAGAACAGTACGTATTGCTCCAAAAGATAAAAATTATATTGATGATTTGTCGGCTATTGTTTTACCCGGCGGCAGAAAATTCACCAATATGGAAATGGAAACATCCGGCATATACGGTATGAGTAAATTATTAGGTCATAACGCACTATCCTGTAACGCCATTCTGGCAAACAGAGTAGATGGTACTTTCAGTACTGACCCGCATAAAGCAACGGATAATTTAATACGTTATATTCTGGATAATATCGGTAATTAAAAATACCGGAAACATCAATAGCAATAAAAAAATTGCTGATTCGGATTTAATTTTTTAAGAAACAATTCCAGGGCTTGTTTTTTGCTGCTGTCTAATTCATACTGAATATTTGTATTCCAGTAATCCTTCACAGAAAAGTATGGTGAATTATAATTTTTATATTGCTCCAGCAGTTGACTTCTGTTGCTCAACCCGATTTGTAAAGCTGCATTAAAATCATCTAAAAAGTCCTGTTCAATTTCTTTATTAGAAACCCAGGCAGCAAACACAAAAGGCAAATTAGTATATTGTTTCCATGCTTCCGCAAGGTCATACTCGTAAGCATACTTACCTAAATTTGCGATAGCTCTGTCGCCAATTATAACAGCGGCAATATTATTTTTGATAGTGTTTTCATATCCTTCCAGTGCGGGCAAAAAAGTCACTTCTTTTTTCCAGTACTCTTTCATCAGTAGTTGCACCAGCAAAACAGATGTTCGCGATTGATAATCCAGATAAATTGTATTTATTTCTTCTAAGGGAACATCAGAAAACAAACAAACGGTTTTTACCGTACCGTTGGCACCGATACAAAACGGTGATACAATTTGAGGATTTTTTAATTGCGGAATTACTGCAATTGGCACCAGACCGATATCAATTTCGCCTGTCAACAATTTTTGAGCACTTTGTGCCGGTGTATCCTGAGTAAGTTTTATCTTATTTTTTACAGAAGAAATATACAGACCATGCAGAAATGGCTTTGTATTGAGATAAGAAACGGCGGATATTTTAATCACGGGGTTTTAAATTTTCAGGTGGGTCAAATCGTTTTCTTTCAAGAGTTTGTATTTTTTACCATCATATTCCAGATGATATAAACAAGTATTATCATGCACAAAATCGTCCATTTTTGTTATCGGTTTATTCATTAATAAACACAACAGCACACGCAAAGTTCTGCCGTGTGTACATACTAAAATAGTTTGTGCATGGGTATTTTTCAATTCTTCTATAAACGGCTGCAATCTGTCTGCTAAATCCTGCGCACTCTCGCCTCCCTCAATTTTTATAGTTAAATCTCCATTTTTCCAAGCAGTTATAATATCGTAATAAGTTTTTTGTAAATCAGGATGATGCTCCACTCCTTCAAAAATTCCCCAATCAATTTCATCGAGATTAGGGGTAGCAATATGCGGTATTTTTTTAGAAATAAAAGAATCTACCGTTTGCCAGGTTCTTTTGAGTGATGAAGTATACACTACATCAAATTTTATTTCTTTATGTGCTTCAAAAAACAATTTTGCCTGTTGTATGCCGGTATCATTTAAATCAGAATTGACACCACGCCCCTGCACCACCTGCCGCACATTAAAGTCCGTTTGTCCATGACGAATAATATAGATGTTTATAGTCGTAAATCGTAAGTCCTGAGTCATAAGTGTAAAATCGTGTGCAAAGATATACAATATAAGGTAAGAATACGTGCGCATTTTGTATTGCTATGAACTCTAATTTATTAACAGTAAAGAACTTATAAGAAAAGTATAATTATTTGGAAATTTCATCAATTGCGTCTATTTTAGAGTTGCCTGCTATTTTTCTGACACCCGATAAATATTAGACTTTAACAAAAACAATATGAAAAAAAACTCTTTACTGACATTAATTGCAATTTTCGTTACAGCTATTGCATTTGGGCAAAAAACCTTATCAAAAGGAGACCATTTTGCAGACATCAACGGCATAAAAATGCACTACTATGTAAGCGGAAAGGGACCTGTTTGTCTTGTTCCAACACCTGGTTGGGGGCCATCAATAAACTATTTAAAAAACTCTTTGACACCCCTTGAAAAGTATTTCACCATCGTGTATTACGACACACGAATAAGTGGACAGTCAACAGGTCCTGATGACTACCGAAAATATACAAGTTTGGACTTTATGAATGATATGGACAGCCTTAGAAGTTATTTAAAACAACCCAAAGTTTGGATTATGGGGCATTCTATGGGAGGCTTTCAAGTGTTAAATTATGGCATACATCATTCAGATAAATTACATGGAATCATTGCTTTAAGTGCAAAGGCTACTAGCGACAGTATATGGGATAGTAATTTTACCAAAATGGTTATGAAAAGAAAAGGGCAACCATTTTTTGAAAAAGGTGCCAATATTTTTTTAGGCAAAGACACTACCAACTACAAGAACTCTGAATTAATGGGCTACATCTTTCCTTTTTATTTTCACGATGTAAATAAAATAGCAGC
Organism: Chitinophagales bacterium; assembly: GCA_046329785.1. Taxonomy (GTDB): domain Bacteria; phylum Bacteroidota; class Bacteroidia; order Chitinophagales; family JADIYW01; genus JADJSS01. The sequence continues at coordinate 30,087 of JAXLTZ010000008.1, read as the reverse complement.
ATTTCAAAAGTTAGGAGACCCTGGAATAAGTGATAAAGCAGGAGAACTTACCGATAAAGGAGGCTTTGGCAGAGAAAACCTGCTGCCCCTTTTGAATAAAATAAACGTACCAACATTAGTAGTAGTTGGTGACGACGATTTCATCTGTGATCCAATTTCTCAATCGGATAGAATAGTAAAAAATATTCCCAATGCAACCGAAATTGTAATAAAAGACACTGGTCATTTCAGTTGGATAGAGCAACCAACTCAGTTTTTTGCGGGAATAGAAAGTTGGCTAAAGAAACAAAAATTAAAAAAACAAAAATAAAACATCAGGCAACATCGGTTTGGCAATATGGCGGCTGAAGTGCTTCTATTAAACTTTTTTGCAAGGTTCAGCGGCATTAATTCTATCGAACTTTAGTGTTAAATTCCGCCACATCGCCAAGCCGCCAACCGTTATCTGACCCCTATTTGAAGACCGTAGTTAAAAAAAACATAAATGAGAGAATTAACTTTATTAGGTAAAAACAAATTAAAATGGGTAGAAAAAGAAGACCCAAAAATAAACAAAAAACGAGAGGCGATTATTCGACCTATTGTATCTTCAAGATGTGATGGAGATAGTTTGTTTTTATTTCACAACTACAGCGACCTGATAAAAATAGGTGCAAAACTTCATTATCTTGACCCTAGAATTTTTGAAACATTTGGCAAAAACCCTATAAAACCTCCATTTTGTGTTGGACACGAGTGTATCGGAGAAGTAACAGAAGTTGGCGAAGATGTTAAGAATTTCAAACAAGGAGATATAGTCGTTGTGCCGTGGGCAATTTCTTGCGGAGAGTGTAAAACTTGTGAAGACGGTTTTCACTCAAATTGTAATAATACTGAAGATGACACAGTTATTTCAGCTTATGGGTTTGGGCATTCTTCTGCTGATTATGGAGGGACAATGTCGGATTTATTAAAAATTCCTTTTGCAGATGCGATGCTTATCAAACTTCCAGAAGATATAAATCCATATTTTTGTTCTGCTTTGAGCGACAACATTTCTGATGCTTATAGAACAATAGTTCCGCATATACAAAACAACCCACAAGCACCCGTTTTAGTAATCGGTGGTTCGGCACAGAGTATAGGATTGTATGCAGTTTATTTTGCCAAAATTTTTGGGTCAAGTAGAGTTGATTATGTTGACCAAAGCGTAAACAGATTAAAAATAGCAGAAACATTAGGAGCAAATCCAATCAAAGTAGATAAAAACACAAAATTTGACACATTTCACAAATCGCTTCTGAAAGATGGGTATCCAATAACAGTAGATTGTAGTGCAGAAGAGCCAAAATTGAATTTAGCTATAAGGTCTTTGGCAAGTGGGGGATTTTGCACAAGTACAGCATTTTATCTCAAAAAAGGAACAAAAATGCCGTTATGGGAGATGTACACAAGAAGTGCAACATTCCATATTGGTGTATCACACCCAAGAAGAGATATTCCAGCTATTTTACCTTTGATTCAGTCAAAAGTTTTTCAACCCGAAAAAGTAATAACAGTTTCAGCAGATTGGGAAGATGCAGAAGAAGCCTATCTTGAAAAAACAACAAAACTTGTAGTAAAAAGAAACCCTATTTTTGAGAAAAATATAAAACTTTTTAAAGAAAATAATTGGATAACTTAAAAAAAGGCGACAGATAACTTACAGTTTGGCGACAGTGGGGGTGCAGGTGCTTATAAAAAGTGAGTGAGAAATCATAACTTTGTGTATTTTTGCAAAGCCGCAGTTTGAACTCCTCCCCACCGATCGTCAAGCTGCTATCCGTTAGCTGCAATATCTTCCAAACATTATGGATAAAGAATTTTACACAAATTTTGATGAAATTGAATCTAAGATTAAAAACTTAAAACAAATTGGAATAAGTGAAGATGGTTGGACAATATTTTATCAAGATGAAAATGCAGAAAAATGGGAATTGAATTATTATGAATCTGACTTTAAAAGGCAAGGTGTTAGAATTCTAAGAAAATCAAAAATAATTTCAGTTGATGAACTTATAAACATTGTTATAAATTCGAATAATAAGGATGAAATTATTGGAGCAAGCATTGAATTGTATTTTAATGAATATAATAACAAAGAAGATTTCAGAGAAAAATTAGTTAAAAAACTAAATGAATTAGACTTTAGAAAACTAACCAAATTTGACAAAGAAAAAGTGAAAATAATAATTTATGAATCTAATCTTTATGATCCGCTAAATCGTCGTGAAATTGTTGGAGTATCAAAAGAAAAGTTTGAATCAGATGTGAAAAACTTTAGAGAAAATGCTGAATTAGCAGAAGAAATACTTGAAAAAATAAAATGATACTGCAGCTAACATAGTATTGGCAAAATGCGGGGTTAAATGCAAGTTGAAAGATTTGTAATATTTTGCCGCCGCTGCTTTTCATATTGTTTTTTTATTTACTTTAGACAATCTGAAAAAGCATCGGCTCCTTTTGGTCTGAACTTGAACATTCGTTCAAATTAAGCCCGCACTTCGCCAATACTTTTTCCGTTATAGGCAAGTTTAACCAAGCACACCGCAAAAACAAGCACCATAGACAAAAGAAATAAATGAAATGAAAATAACCAAAAACGACATTCTGTTCATACTTGCAATATTATTTTCCCTTTGGTTTTCCTTTGCAGGAATTATTTGGGTATATTGGTTTACACTTATTTTCGCTTATCCATTTGCGATTGCATCTTTTTTAATTTGGCGAAATATCCGAAAAGACGGCAAAAAACGAAACATCGCCATTCCCATAATTTTGATTATCGGTTTGCTGTGTTCGTTGGGATTTTTGGGTTATATATTGATATTTAAAAAATAAAATATTTAACCAAATATACAATGAAAACAAAAATACTTTTTACAATTTGTCTGATGTTGTTTGGAGCAATAGCATTACAGGCACAAAATTTAAAATCGTTTTTTGATAATAAAAGTGGGAAATACGGATTTAAGGACGAAACGGGAAAAATTATTATTCCTGCAAAATATGGGAACTTTAAAGAATTTTTTGAAGGTTACGCAAGGGTAAGTTTAGGAGGATTTACTGGTGGGCTTTGGGGTTGTATAGACAAATCGGGAAAAGAAATAGTACCTTTCAAATACGATGAAATTGGTTTGTTTGACTATAAAACGAATTTAGCCAAAGTTAAATTGAATGGCAAATATGGGTTTGTTAATAAAGCTGGAAAAGAAATTGTGCAATTAAAATATGACTGGATTGATAATTTTCTTAATGGTTATGCCGTAGTAAATATTGGAGGAGAAGAAGACAAAGAATGGGGAGGATTTACGAACGGAAAATGGGGTTTGATAGATACAACCGGAAAAGAAATTGTTCCAGTAAAATATGACTGGATAAATCCTGTTCTAAAAAATGATAAAATAGAAGTCAAGCAAAATGGACGTACTTTTTTCATCGACAAAACCGGAAAAGAAACAGGTGCAACTCAACAGACAACAACAAACACTCTTATCACACCGATTGACAATCTCACACCTTTCCAAGACACTAACGGAAAATACGGTTTTAAAGACAAAGCAGGAAAGATAGTTAGACAGCCTAATTTTTTTTATGCCGCTAAATTTTCAGAAGGATTATCTAATGTTGGTCTTGGCAAAACTGCCGATGATGTTAAATTTGGATATATAGATGCAACAGGAAAAATCGTAATTCCTTTCATATATTTCGAAACAGCCGATTTTTCGGAAGGTCTTGCCGGAGTTTTAAGAGAAGATGGAAAGTGGGGTTTTATAGATAAAACCGGAAAAGAGGTTATTCCATTTATATATGAAAATGCTTACGGTTTCAAAAACGGCAAAGCAAAAGTACAAAAAGACGGAAGAGAATTTTACATCGACAAAACCGGAAAAGAAACAGGTGCAATCCAACAGACAATAAAAACTCCTATCACATCTATTGGCAAACTTACACCTTTTAAAGACGGCAATGGAAGATTTGGATATAAAGATAATTCTGGAACAACGATTATACGACCTGTATATAACAAAGCTCAAAATTTTTCCGAAGGATTAGCCGCAGTATATATTGAAAAAGAAGGAAAAGGACTTTGGGGATTTATTGATGAAAAAGGGAAAATGATAATTCCTTTTAAATATGCAGATGTCGGAGATTTTTCGGAAGGACTTGCTGTTGTTATTGAAGGATTTTACCTTGATAAACTCAATCAATGGGGAGCAATAGATAAAACAGGAAAAGTAATCATTCCATTGAAATATAATAATCTCACCGATTTCAAAGATGGCAAAGCAAAGGCAGAACTCAACGGCAGAGAATTTTTCATCGACAAAACTGACAAAGAAATAAAGTGATATTTTTGTACTATAAAAAGGCTTTGCTACAAACGGCAGAGCCTTTTTTGTTATCTTTGTGAACAGAATATTAAACAGACAAGATGAGCAAAGAAAACGCCATAAAAATATTTGAACAAAAGCAAGTCCGCACCCATTGGGACGAGGAACAGCAGAAGTGGTATTTTTCCGTAATTGATGTTATTGAAATTTTAACTGAAAGTCCACGTCCGAGAAAGTATTGGAGTGCCTTAAAAACCAAACTTAAAGACGAAGGAAGTGAAGTGTCCCAAAATTTGGGACAGTTGAAAATGCAAGCCGAAGACGGCAAAATGCGAGAAACTGATGTTGCCGACACTGAAACTTTGCTTCGGATTATACAATCAATTCCCTCACCCAAAGCCGAGCCGTTTAAACAATGGTTAGCAAAAGTGGGTTACGAACGTATGCAGGAAATTGCCGACCCCGAACAAAGTTTAGATAGAGCAAGAGAAAATTGGCAGAAATTAGGCAGAAGTGAAAAATGGATACAACAACGAATGTCGGGACAAGAAACCCGAAACAAACTTACTGACTATTGGAAAGAAAGCGGAGTTGAAAAATCAGATGAATTTGCTATGCTTACCAACATCATTCATCAAGAGTGGACAGGCTTGACAGTAAAAAAGCACAAAGATTTGAAAGGTTTGAAAACTCAAAACTTGCGAGACCATATGAGTGAAGCTGAACTTATTTTTACAGCATTAGCCGAACTTTCAACCCGACAAATTGCAGAAGCCGAAAAAGCAAAAGGTATTCAACAAAACGCAATAGCAAGTAAAAAAGGTGGAACAGTAGCACGAATTGCGAGGAACGAACTTGAAAGCAGAACGGGACAAAAAGTTGTAACATCAGAAAACTTTTTACCACCACCGACAGAAAAGAAAAAACTAAACAAGAAGAAATAGAAAACCTGCCCATAACAGGCAGTTTGGCAAAATGGCGGGTTTAGTGCTAAATTCAACGGTAGTTCTTCGATTAAACTTTTGTGCAAAACTGAACATTTGTGCTTCGATTTCCACCACTTCGCCAAGCTGCTAAAACGTTACCTGCAAGGTTTCAGAGGTTCTTTTATACTAAATGAATGTGAAACAAAAGATATTAAGATATACGACTAAACTATCAATAGCAAGGAATTGCTTCATGTTCGATTAATAAAATACAAAAACCCAGTTTCATCATCTAACGAGTAGAGAGAGGATTTACTGGGTATCGCATTGCAAATATAATTATTTTAACAGCATTTTCTAATATTAAATTTGCTTTTTGTTCCATTATTAGTTAACTTTGTTCGTGAAAGAAATAAGACAACTCGTATTTTATAAAAACTATTTCTATGAATTCTTTAATGAGCAGACAGAAAAAGTTAAAACTAAAATTGATGAAGTCTTATTCATTATTTCGGTAGTTGAACGTATTCCTATTAAGTTTTTCAAGAAAATTGAAGGCGTTAAAGATTTATATGAAATACGAATAGAATTTGAAAGTAATATTTACAGAATCTTCTGTTGTTTTGACAAAGGAAAAATAGTTGTTTTATTTAACGGTTTTCAGAAGAAAACTCAGAAAACACCAACTAAAGAAATAGACAAAGCAATTAAAATAATGAATGAATATTTAAACGAAATAAAAAATGAAAAAAAAAAATAAAAATATCACCACATTTTCCGAACATCTTGAAAAAAGATATGGAAAAATCGGCACTACAAAAAGAACAGAATTTGAGATTAAAGCCAAAGCATTTGCTATCGGCGAAGTTATCAAAGAAGAAAGACATTTGGCAAAATTAACACAGGAACAATTAGCAGAAAAAACAGGTACAAAGAAAAGTTTTATCTCACGAATAGAAAATGGACATAGCGACATACAACTTTCAACTTTATATCGACTTTTAGAAAATGGACTTGGAAGAAAAATATCTTTGACAATATCTTAAAAACCAGCCCATAACACAGCATTGCTAAAATGCGGTAGTGAAATGTAATCAATAAAATTTAGTGCAAGACTTACCGCACTTCAGCAATGCTTAGACGTTGGCTGCAATGCTGACGAGACAAAATCTAAATTAGGTTAAAAAAAACGGAGTAAGCCGAAAACCGATTAGAGTAGGCGAAAAAAACAAAATAAAATGAAGAAAGTCTTTTCTCTTACAACAATGTTTTTAATTTCCTTCTTACTATTTATAGGTTGCTCACAATCCGAGAAGGTAAAATCCGACACAGCAGTTGACAATACGGAAAGTTCAAAACAAGCAGTTGATATTGCGTTCAAAAGAATGTGGGAGAACGTTACATTGACAAACCTTGCTAGTTATATGAAGACTGATGTTGCCGACAATTTTTTTGCAATTGACGCAGATGGAGTTACTGCTAGTATGGAAGAGACACTTGCTGACACAACACGGCTGAAAATGCTTGAATCTTTGCAGTTCAAATTTTTCGACCAAAAAATAAAAGTATTTGACAATGTCGCTATTATTAATGGACGAGTTCAGGCTTTTTCAAATGACAAATACGCTGCGGAAATATTGTACACAGCTATTTTTGTACAGCAAGATGGAGTTTGGAAGTATAAAAACTGGCAAGGGACGTGGTCAAAAAATTCTCCACCACCACCAGCGTTTGCAACTGAAAAGAAATAAAAAATTATTCAAGAATTATTCCAATGAGATTCCCTTTTACAAGGGAATGACTTTAAACTGTCCAACTCGCGCGAGTCTTCCGTAGGATGACTCTTGTGTACTAAATAAACCGGTCTCCAACCGGATTTATTACTTGCTATTTCCCATCCCAATCAAAGATTGGTTTTTTAAATACACTCGAGACAGGAGTCTCGCGCGAGTATGCCTAATTAAAATCAGTTCATTTAATACACACGGAGACAAAGTCTCGCGCGAGTGTAAACAGGAAAACGACTCTGCTGTTTCTTACAATTTTCCAAAGCAATTTATTTTATCTACTTTTGCCGTCTATAAAAATGAGTAAAGCGCAAAAAAATATTATCAGCAGAGTATATGATTTGATAAAACTGTCGCTAAGCGGCGAAGAACAGGATTATACACAAGGTAATATCAGCAAAGCTGTTTTTCTGCTGGCTATTCCGATGATACTGGAATTAAGTCTGGAAAGTGTATTTGCGGTTGTCGATATTTTCTTTGTAAGTAAATTAGGGCAAAATGCTATTGCTACGGTAGGTTTAACTGAATCGGTTATTACCATTATTTATTCTTTGGCAATCGGTTTAAGTACCGCTGCTACTGCTATTGTGGCGCGTCGTATCGGTGAAAAAAATAAAGAAGCCGCCGCACATGCCGGCGCACAGTCTTTATTGATTGCAGGTTTAATTACGATTGTTATCAGCACATTCGGTGTCATTTTCGCATCTGATATTTTAAGCATCATGGGTGCGAGCAAGGAAGTTGTACAAGAAGGTGTCATTTTTACACGTATTATGCTGGGTGGTAGTCTTGCCATTATTTTATTGTTTTTAATTAATGGTATTTTTCGTGGCGCAGGAAATGCAGCGATGGCTATGCGTAGTTTGTGGATTGCCAGTATCATCAATATTATTCTGTGTCCTATTATGATACATTTTTACGGATTAAAAGGTGCTGCCATTGCTACTACGATTGGCAGAAGTACAGGTGTTGCGTACCAATGTTATCACTTATTTAGAGGCAGCGGTATTTTACGTTTCTATAAAAAACATTTTTCTTTTGATGCACCGCTTATCAAATCTATTATCTCTATTGCATCACCTGCAACCATGCAGTTTATAATTGCAAGTGGCAGCTGGATAGTATTGACACGTCTGGTAGCAGAAACCGGCGGCACTACGGCATCTGCAGGCTATCAGATTGCTATTCGCAATGCCGTCTTTTTTATTATGCCTGCCTGGGGTTTGAGTAATGCAGTGGCTACGTTGGTTGGACAAAACTTAGGTGCAAAACATACGGAGCGCGCAGAAAAGAGTGTGCTCATTACTACAAAAATCACCATGGCATTTATGGGTTCTGTGATGCTATTTTTCCTGTTGCTCGCAAAACCTATCATCAGTATTTATACAAGCGATGCTGCCATTGCAGATTATGCCGTTTTATCGTTGCGCATATTTGCTCTTGGTTATTTATCATTCGGTATCGGTATGGTGATGACACAAACACTGAATGGTGCCGGCGATACGAAAACACCAACGTATATCAACTTTTTTTGTTTCTGGTGTTTTCAGATTCCGTTTGCTTATTTCCTGTCAAAAGGCTTGAATTTAAAAGCAACCGGTGCTTTTATTGCAGTTCCCGTAACTGAAACATTGCTGGCTGTCGTTTCTTATTTATATTTTAAACGGGGAAACTGGAAAACAGTGAAAGTTTAATTAGCGAATTGCAAATACCAATAAAGAAAATTAATTAGCTAATCATTACATCAGCTAATTAACTCATTAATTATCTCCAGCCGCCGCCGAGGCTTTTGTAAACATCTACAACAGCATTAAGCTGGTGTTGTTTTGTTTCTATTAATTCCAGCTTTGATTCTAAAGCATCGCGCTGTGTCATCAATACTTCAAAATAATCTGCTCTTGCTGAAGAAAATAAGTCATTCGCTACTACAACTGATTTATTCAACGCATCAATTTGTTTTGATTTTAAATCGTAATTTTTTTGCAAATTATCAATTTTATACAGCTGCGTAGAGACTTCCACGTATCCATTTAAAATACTTCTTTCAAAATTGTATACTGCCTGTTTTTGTCTTGCATTGGCACTTAAATATTCGGCTTTTATTGCGTTGCGATTTGCTAAAGGACCTAATAAATCTGCTGCCAGGGAACCAAATATGGATGCCGGTAATTTTATCCAGAACGCAGGCGAGAAAGCATCTAATCCGAGACTGGATGATATTTTTAAAGAAGGATAAAATTCTGCTTTTGCTACTTTAACGTCTAATTTTGACGCATCCAGTTCCAGTTCTGCTTTCTTGATATCCGGTCTGTTTTGCAGCAATTGTGAAGGGATACCGCTGTGTATTATAGGTGGTATCATTTCAATAAAATTGTCTTTGCTTCTTGGTATTTCCTGAGGAAAACGTCCCATCAAAAAATTAATTTTATTTTCCGTTTCCTTTATTTGTTCTAATACTTCGTATTCTTTACTTTGTGTACCAAATACTTCTGCCTGAAATTTTTGCACTGCCAGTTCTGTTGCTCTTCCTGCTTCTTTTTGTGCTTTCACCACTTCTAATGCGTTCTTTTGGGTGATTATATTCTGACGAATAATATCCAACTCATTGTCCAAAGCCACGAGTTCGTAATAGGAATTTGCAATTTCTGCAATTAGATTTGTCAACACGAAATTTTTTCCTTCGATGGTAGCTAAATAACGTTTAACTGTTGCCTTTTTAGCATTGCGCAATTTTTTCCAGATATCGATTTCCCATTCCATATTTACGCCTAACTTGAAATCTCCTAATATTTCCGGAACCTTCTTACCCGGAGTAATTTCTGTAGATTCATCTCCTGCTCCCTGACTTGTATATCGCCCTACTTTATCGGCACCCACACCCAAACCACCATCTAATGTTGGCAAAAGTGCTCCTTTCTTAGCGCGAATATCATTTTTCGCAATTTCAATTTCCTGCAACGTAATCATCAACTCCTGATTATTTGCTAATGCTGTATCTATGAGCTTCACTAAATTGGAATCTGTAAAAAATGTGCGCCAACTTATAGTGGCAACATTCAGACTGTCAATATTCGCCATATTATTATAGCTTACCGGAGTTGTTTTGTTTTCGGTTCGCTGAGTTACTTTCGGTATACCACATCCGCTGAAGCATATTAATGTACCCGATAGTATAAAAGCCAGTTTAATTTTTCTATTATGCATGATTGTCTATTTCTTCTGTTAATGGATTTTCTTCTTCACCTTTGATTAATTGATTTTTTGCTGCTATACTTCCAAAAATGAAGTATAAACCCGGTATGATAATAACACCAAATACGGTCCCTATCAACATACCACCTGCTGCAGCCGTACCAATGGTTCTGTTGCCTAATTTACCGGGACCTGTAGCAAACATTAGAGGAATCAAGCCTGCAATAAATGCAAATGAAGTCATCAAAATGGGACGAAAACGAACTTTTGCTCCTTCTAATGTTGCCTTATAAACAGATAAGCCCTGGCTGTGCCGATGTGTGGCAAACTCCACAATGAGTACAGCATTTTTTCCCAGCAAACCAATCAACATCACCATTGCAACCTGAGCATATATATTATTTTCCAAACCAAATAATTTTAAAAACAGGAAGGCTCCAAAGATACCTGCTGGCAAACTCAGCAATACCGGAAACGGCAAAATAAAACTTTCATATTGTGCTGCCAAAATGAGATAGACAAATCCGAGACAAATCAGAAATATATAAATCGCCTGATTTCCCTGTGCTACTTCGTCAGCGGAAATACCAGCCCAATCTATTCCAAAACCACGTGGCAATGTTTTTTCTGCAACTTCGCGTACTACATTTATTGCTTCACCGCTACTATATCCAGGTGCTGCGGAGCCGCTTATTTCAGATGAGTTATACATGTTATGTCTTGTAATTTCAGATAAACCATACACTTTTTCCATTTTGATAAAATCAGAAATCGGTACCATTTCTTCTTTGTTGTTTTTAACATAGAGTTTTAAAATATCTTCCGGCAGCGCACGGTACTGTGGAGCCGCCTGTATGATTACTTTATACATTCTACCAAATTGAATAAAACTGATTTCATAATTACTTCCTAATAATGTAGAAAGTGTATTCATCGCATTTTCTATTGATACTCCTTTTTGTTGCGCAATATCATTATCTACTTTCAATACATACTGAGGGAAACTCGCGCTATAAAAACTAAATACGGATGTGAGCTCCTTACGTTTACTCAATGCTTTTACAAAATCAGTATTTACCTGTTCCATTTTCTTATAATCACCACTTCCCGCTTTATCCAGTAAACGCAACTCAAAACCACCGGCTGCACCGTAACCGGGTACAGCAGGCGGTTGAAAGAACTCAATATTTGCCCCGGCGATATCTTTTGTTTTTTCTTCCAGCTCATCAATAATCTGTTGTACGTTGTGTTTACGCTCACTCCAATTCTTTAAGTTTATTAAACAAGTACCCGAGTTAGAGCCGGTGCCTTCTGTTAATATTTCATAGCCTGCTAAAGCAGAAACAGACTGCACACCTTCTACTGTTTCCGCAATTTTTTGCAAACGCTCTGTTATCTCATTTGTTCTTTCCAAAGATGAACCGGGCGGCGTTTGAATAATAGCATAAAACATTCCCTGATCTTCATTTGGTATAAATCCTGAGGGTACTGTTTTATTCAATAAAAATGTTCCAACACAGAATACTGTCAGCAAACCAAATGTAATTACTCTTCTGTTTACGATTCTACTTAATAAATTGGTGTATTTGTTTGTTGAACGATTGAATGAACGGTTAAAAGCACTAATAAATCTGTTGATTGGTGTTGGCTTCTTTTCAATGCCATGATTATTTTTTAAAATGATTGCACATAATGCAGGTGTCAATGTTAATGCGATAACACCTGAAATTACAATAGACACTGCCATCGTAATAGAAAATTGCCTATAGAATAAACCGACTGGCCCTGATATAAATGCAACGGGGACAAATACAGCAGTCATTAAAAGTGTAATAGCGATAATGGCTCCGGAAATTTCTTTAATTGATACTTCTGTTGCTGCTCGAGGCGATAAATGCTCTGATTCCATCTTTGCATGAACTGCTTCTACAACTACTATCGCATTATCTACTACAATTCCAATTGCTAAGACTAATGCAAAAAGTGTAATTAAATTTAATGTGATACCAAAGAACTGCATAAACGTAAATGTACCGATCAAAGAAACAGGCACAGCTAGTGTCGGAATTAATGTTGAGCGCCAGTCACCTAAAAAGATAAATACCACTAAACCTACGAGTATGAAAGCTTCAATCAGTGTGTGAATTACTTTTTCGATAGAGGCATCCAAAAAGGTGGAAACATCATAACTGATTTCATAGTTCATTCCATTTGGAAAACTCTTTTTAAGTTCTTCCAATTTTGATTTAACATCTTTAATTACCTGACTTGCATTGCTGCCGTAAGATTGTTTTAGTACAAGTGCTGCTGACGGACTTCCATTTAAGTTGGAATAAATATCATACATAGAACTTCCAAACTCAATATCCGCAACATCTTTTAAACGAAGAATTTCGCCATCCGGATTAGCTCTCAGGATAACATTTTCATATTGCTCTTTTGTGGTAAACCGTCCGGTGTATTTAATAACATACTCAAATGTCTGTGAACGTTTTCCGGAACTTTCACCAGTTTTACCGGGCGATGCTTCGAGACTTTGACTCGATAATGCTTCCATTACTTCATCTGCAGAGATATTATACGCCAGCATTTTATCCGGTTTTAACCATATACGCATTGCATACTCTCTATTGCCTAAAATATCCGCAAATCCGACTCCATTCACACGTTTTAATTCTGCCAGTAAATTAATATCTGCATAGTTGAATAAAAATTTCTGATCTGCATTTTTGTCTTTACTGTATAAATTTACATACATCAACATATTTGATTCTTCACGAGAAATTTTCACACCTTCCCGTACTACCAATGGTGGTAATTTATTTACAACAGATGCTACACGATTTTGCACGTTTAATGCAGCCACATTTGGATCTGTTCCAAGATTAAAAATAATCTGGATGCTAGCTTCGCCGTCATTTCCTGCGTCTGAAGTCATATATTTCATTCCGGGCACACCATTTAAAGCTCGTTCCAATGGAATGATTACGGATTTAATCATTAACTCGCCATTAGCACCGGGGTATTCTGCTGTTACATTTACTTTTGGCGGAGAAATAGATGGGAATTGCGTTACAGGCAACTGCGTCATTGCTAAGGCGCCAAGAAAAACTATAAAAACTGATATTACAATAGATAATACCGGTCTATGTATAAATCTGTTAAACATACTAAATAATTTGATAGTTGGTTATTCTGCTTTTAATCTTAAGTGTTTGATTACATCCTGTGGTTCTGAGAATTTATACTCTATCTTATCATCCTCTTTTACACGCTGAACACCTTCGAGTAAAATTTTATCATTGGCAGACAATCCGTACGAAACGATATACAGATCGGGTAGTTCACCGCTAATTGTTATTAATTTTGAATGCACCGTATTGTTTTTATCAACGACAAAAACATATTTCTTATCCTGAATTTCATACGTTGCTTTTTGCGGTATAACAATTGCATCCTTCAATGGTATTGACATTAAAACTTTTCCGGTTTCACCGTTTTTCAATAATCTTTGAACATTGGGAAATTTTGCCCTGAATGCTATATTTCCGGTTTCATTATTAAACTCACCTTCTATTGTTTCAATTGTTCCATTTTCAGGTAATATTTTATTATTTGCGAGCAGCAGGCTTACCTGTGTTTTTTCTGTATTCTTTGATTGCATTTTGTAATCTAAATATTCCGGTTCCGATACATTGAAATAAGCAAACATCTGACTATTGTCAGAAAGACTTGTTAAGAATTCTCCTTCATCTAATAAGCTTCCTAGTTTCTTCGGCAAGCGGTCAATTATTCCGCTGAATGGAGCCTTAATTTCCGTAAATGAAAGATGTGTCTTTGCTAAAGTGGCCTCAGCCTGTGCTTGTTCTAATTTTGCTTGCGCCATTAATAGTTCATTTTTAGAAATTACGTTCTTATCTACTAAAGTTTTTGCATTTTGTACTTCTATTTCAGTAGCTTTTACTTCAGCCAACTCTTTCATGTATTCAGCTTCATATATTTTGGGCATAATACGAAAGAGTACCTGACCAGCAGTTACACTCTGACCTTCATCTACATATATATTTTGCAAAAAACCTTTTTCCTGGGTTCTGATTTCTATATTTCTTACAGAACGAATCTGTGCGACATATTCTTTAGTAAAAGAGGTATCTGTCTTTAAAGGTGCTGTAACTTCATACTTAACTCCTTCTTCTTTAATTTCATTTTTGGATGAACAGGCTGAAAACAACAATGGAATGGCCAGCAATAAGTGCTTGGATAAATTTTTCATAACTAAAATATTTGGAATAAATAGGTTTTCTTAAATAAATAAACAAAACGGAAGAGATAGCTTAATCAAATGCTATTTAATTAAATTATCAAAGTAGAGTTGTTTAAATTCTGAAAACATTGTATAAGATATACTTTTTGGAAATGCAATTACCAGGCTGTGATATTCCGGTAACATCACTACTATAACCTGAAAGATTATAACTATAACTTGAAAAAGCAGTATTGTTTAGCGCAAAACTATTTCCATCGGTAAAGTCTTCATCATCTGCAATAATTTGATTATCATTTTGAACAACATCAGATAAACGCTGAGTCTTCGAATACTTTCCCTGACAATGCAAGTTTAAAAGAGGCAATGAATTATTATCTGATACACTGTTGAATACAACGCTATATCGTTGATGTATACTAAAATTAATTTCATCTGCCTTAGTGAATGTAATAACAGATAAAAGAATAAAGAAAAGTAATGTGACTTTAGTTTTCATTCAGTGTCAAAAATAAATCAAGTACATATTCCATCACACAAAGTGATTATTAAAATTTGTTAACTGATAAATAATTGACTTTATTTTAACAATGTCATTTTATACAATTCAATTCAGATAAATATTGTATCAATTCGCAGAATCTTTTTTACACACAATCAATTTTATTTGGATGTTTATCAAAAACTATCTACCCAATGTTACCAAATAGCGACCAAATCTTACAAATCTGAGGCTTATATGTTATAATATTGGTAATAAAGCACTAAAAAGCATATAATATTAGTATTTGCACATATATCCATTTAATTAAGCCTACCTTTGACTTAATTAAATAATTATAATGAATAAAGGAATTGTAAAGTTCTTTAATGATTCAAAAGGTTTTGGATTTATTAAAGACGAAAAAACGAACAAAGAGTTCTTTGTACACGTTAACGGTCTGATCGACAGTATCAGAGAAAATGATCATGTAACGTATGATCTACAAGAAGGAAGAAAAGGTTTAAATGCAGTTAATGTTAAAATAGCATAATATAGCTTACCAATTACTTTACAAGCCTCGTCTGGTTAAAACTAGACGGGGCTTTTTTTATTTACGTCATTAAGCGACAAAAGATTTTTGATATAATATTCAACAGATTGCTACGCGCTTCGTTCCTCGCGCTCACAATGACGACAAGAACCTAATTATACAACCTTGCTTTTTCTTTTTCGTCTTCTTCGAAGATGTAATCCGTGTAATCCTGAATAACGTTATATACTGTATCGCGTTCGATTGGCTTTCTGTCCACTGCTTTAATCAGATTTACAAGTTCCCTTGTACTCATTGCCGGATGTTGTTCTTCGCTACCGGCCATAGAGTAAATTTTTGTCGTGTCATCTATCGTTCCATCCACATCATCAACACCAAAATTTAAACTTAGCTGTGTTGTGTTTCTGCCTATCATTGCCCAGTAGGATTTGATGTGCTCAAAATTATCCAGGTAAATTCTTGCAATTGCATAATTGCGTAAATCTTCCGTTATGGTAGATTCCGGCAAATGTTTCATTTCATTGTGCTGATTGCGAAACTTCAGCGGAATAAATGCATTGAAACCATGTGTTTTATCCTGCAGTTGACGTAATCTTTCCATGTGGTCAACTCTGTGCGCAAAGGTTTCAATATGTCCATACAACATAGTTGCATTACTTGGCAATCCTATCTTATGTGCAATTTCGTGAATCTCCAGCCATTCTTCGGCACTGCATTTTCCGCCTGCAATTTCATCTCGTATATCTGCATGAAAAATCTCTGCGCCACCACCCGGCATAGAATCCAATCCGGCTGCTTTCATGGCGCGCATGCCATCTTCATAGCTCATCTTCGCTCTCTTCAAAATATAATGATATTCTACAGGCGTTAACGCTTTGATATGTAAATCCGGTCGGTGTGCTTTAATGGCTTTGAACAAATCTACATAGAAATTAAAATCTTGTTTTGGAATTACACCACCTGTGATATGTACTTCAGTAACTGGTTGTCCATCGTACTTTCTTATGATATTCAAAATATCTTCAATAGAATATTCCCAACCCTGTTCACGATGTTTTATCAAACGGGAATACGAACAAAACTTACAGGTATACACACAAATATTCGTTGGTTCAACATGAAAGTTGCGATTGAAATAGGTATTGTCGCCGTGTTTTTTATTGCGAATATAATTTGCCAGCATACCCACAAAACCCAACTCTCCTTTTTCGTATAACAAAAGACCTTCATCAAATGAGATGCGTTCATTATTCAATACTTTTTCTCCAATTTTTTTGAGTGAAGCATCTAGTCTCAAATCTTGAATTAATGCTTCGACAGAATCTACAGTTGCAATCATAATAAAGTAACAATTAATGTATAATCTTGTTGTAAAAATACATAATGAATATTAAAACACATAGAAATATAGAAATTCGGCAAGTTCAAAGAATTCTTTAATTTCCTTCAATTGTAATATAAGCCAGTAAATGAAGACAAATCTTTCTGACAATCTTAAATCACGGAAAGAATAAAAATTCTTTTAACTATATGTCTATGTGTTTTAATTTTTTGATACTTAACTTCGTTGTGTGAAAAATGAAAAATTAATATTATACCTATTGACGTTTATCTGGTTTTGCGCCATTGTAGATTTTCTATTAATGCTGCCACTTGGAACGGAATTAATGAGACTTTATCATATTCAGCCCAGGGAATACAGTATGTTGATATTTGCTTTTTCACTTAGCGGTGGTATTTCAGCATTCCTTGCCGCTTTTTATATTGACAGCTACGACAGGAAGACAGTTTTATTAACTGCATTTTTCTTTTTTGCACTCGGTAGTATTTTGTGTTCGTTTGCAAATACCTATCATCTGATGTTGTTCGCACGTTTTTTTACCGGTTTATTTGGCGGATTATTGGGTGGTGTATCTACTGCTTATATCAGTGATATGGTGCCCTATGAGCGACGAGGAAAAGCGATGGGCATTCTGAATCTTGGTTTTGGACTTGCTTCAATTGTGGGAATTCCATTTGCCATTTTTATTTGCGAGCACATGGATGTTTTCTGGCCTTTCCGTATGATTGGAATTTTGTCTCTGCTAACGCTGATTCCTGCAATTCTGTATTTGCCTAAAATGCGTGACCATATCCCACCTGATACCAATAGTATTAAAGATATAGCATTGGCAATAGCATCTTTAGTTTTATATCCGTTCACTTATTACTTGTTTCCTAATTTAAAAATAAAATTAAGAGCGCATATTTCTAAAATAGCAGAAGTGTTGCAGGTACTTAAAGACCGTAACCTGCAGAATGCGCTAATGTTTGGATTTTTTTTAGTGCTGGGACATTTTATGTTCATCTCTTTCATTAATCCATATCTCGTAGGCAATCTAGGGTTCAAACTTGAAGACACGAAGTGGATGTACATTGTTGGTGGTATATCCGTTTCGTTAACTTCACCGACCATCGGAAAATTTATTGACACACTTGGGAAATTAAAGTCATTCCGTATTTTAATTCTGTTATCCTTTATCCCGATTCTTGTAATTTCACATATTCATGAGGCTTCTATTATGATGGCCTTATTGATTTGTGCCTTTATGTTTATTTTCAACAGTGGTCGTATGATTGCAGCTCAAACTTTAATTACAGGAGCACCTTCTGAAGAACAGCGTGGTAAATTTTTAGTCATCCGTTCTTCACTGATTGAGATGAGTGAGGGGCTTTCCGCATTAATCGGCGGATTGATTCTGACAAGGAACGAAGTAACCGGACACTTACAAAATTACAATTACATCGCTTATATAGCAGTATTGATTGGTGTTTTATGCATCTATCTGGCGAGCAAAATTGAGGTGAATTCGGAGTAGAATTACTATTTGACAATATCAATCACTGCATCTACCCATTTATCTTCTGAGTTCAGGCTTTCCACTAACGTAATACTTTCTCCACCATGTTCTTCAAACAATTCTAAATATTCGGTGCGTATTTCGTATAAAGTTTCTAAACAATCTGCTACAAATGCCGGTGAAAATATGAGAAGTTTTTTCTTTCCTTCTTTTGCCAGTTGTGGAATTACTTCTACAGTATAAGGTTCCAGCCAAACTTCCTTGCCTAAGCGCGATTGAAACGTTACGGTGAATTTATCTTTTGGCAATCCCAATTTTTCTGTAATCAGTCTTGTTGTTTCATAACATTGTGCTCTGTAGCAATGTTGATTAATTTCAATAATACTGGAACAACAATCTTTATTTTGCAGACAATGTTTTTGAGTAATGTCGCCATTTTTCAGATGACGGGCAGGCAACCCATGATACGAAAATAATACATGGTCGTAATCATCAAAATTAAATTTGTTTCCCTGCTCTACAAACGCATCAATAAATTTTTCATTATCATAAAAATGATGAATGAAGCGCAAATCCGGAATAGTTAACCATTTAGAGGTTATTTCCTGTACACGCTGAATTACTGAACCATTACACGCTGAAGAATATTGCGGAAACAAGGGCAACACCACAATTTTATTTACTTGCAGTAATCTGAATTTTTCCAAAGCACTCTCTAAAGATGGATTTTGATAGCGCATTGCATAATCCACTATATATTCATCTCCTAATCTTTCCTTTACTTTTTTTGTCAAATCCTGCAAATGATATAACAAAGGGGAACCACGCTCCTTGTCCCATATTTCTCTGTATGTTTTCGCTGAATTTTTATATCGTGCAGGTACTATGATTCCACGCACCAGTAATTGTCGCAACAGCCACGGATAATCTATTACTCTTCCATCGGTTAGGAATTCATTTAAATATTTAAAAACATCCGTATCGCTCGCACTATCCGGAGTTCCGAGATTTACCAATAAAATTCCTGTCTTCTTTATCATTCCACTAAAATTTCAAAATCATTTAAAATGTTTACAAAAGTAAGGCAAAAAATTCAATGCTTAACAATAGTTTATTAAATCAAAATATTAACTTACATAAGTATAGCTTTCTGATCAGTTAATCTGTTTAATTTTATTTATTGTTCACGCAAAGGCACAAAGAACGCAAAGTTATATTTTTATGAAAACAGACGCAGATATTATTATTATCGGTTCAGGATTTTCCGGCATTGGTGCGGGAATTGAATTGAAGAAAGCGGGATATTCATTTTTGATTCTGGAACGTGCCGATGATATTGGCGGCACCTGGCGCGACAATCGTTACCCGGGGATTGCTGTCGATATTACTTCATTTACTTACTCTTATTCTTTTGAACAAAATCCGAACTGGAGCCGTGTGTTTGCACCCGGAGAAGAGTTGTTTAATTACGCAAATTCCTGTGTAGATAAATATAATATCAGAAAAAATTTCCGGTTTAATATCGACATAGAAAAGGCAGTTTTTGATGAAGCAAATGCAATATGGACTGTCTACGCGAAAAACGGAAAGAAATTTACAGCAAACATGCTGATTTCAGCCACGGGTGCATTAACCGATCCAAAATATCCCGACATAAAAGGCATAGATTCATTTAAAGGTGAACTCGTCCATACAGCACGCTGGAAACAAGCTATAGATTTAAATCATAAAAATGTGGCTGTTATCGGAACAGGTGCAACAAGTGTTCAGCTGATTCCAAACATTGCGCCCATTGTAAAACAATTATATGTATTTCAGCGCACCCCGATTTGGATTTTCCCAAAGCCCGATGCTGCCATTCCTGAAACGGTAAGAACTATTTTTAACCGTTTGCCGCAAGCGCAAAACAGTATAAGACGTATTACAGACAGAATAACGGAAACGATTATGGTAACCGGCGTAGTTAATTACAAGCAAATGCCGTTTATTGTTAAAGGTTTGGAGAAAGCTTGTCTTCGTTATTTAAAAACCGAAGTGCAGGATGAAACTGTTCGACAAAAACTGACACCTCAATATGGCTTTGGATGCAAGCGTCCGAGTTTTTCGAGTGATTATTATAAAACGTTTAACAGAAAAAATGTAGAGTTGGTTACCGACGGAATTCAGGAGATTACAAAAGATAGTATTATTACGAAAGATGGTACAGAACGGAAAATAGATACACTGATTGCTGCGACGGGTTTTAATGTAATGAAAGACAATAATTATCTGAATTATAAATTATATGGAAAGAACGGTGCTGAATTAGGTGAGTTCTGGAAAGCGAACAGACTACAGGCTTATCAGGGTTGTGCAGTGCCGAACTTTCCGAATTTCTTTATCATTTTCGGACCGTACAGTGCGTCAGGGCTATCGTGGTTTGATATGATAGAAATACAGTTGCAGCATATTATGCGAGTACTGCATGAAAAGAAAAAGAAAAATGCGAAGAGTGTAGAAATTACCCAGACTGCGCATGATGCGTATTTCAAATTTATTTTGGAGAAGCAAAAAAACACTGTCTTTTTAAATAATAATTGTGGCAGTTCAAACAGTTATTACTTCGATAAATTTGGTGATGCACCTTTCCTGCGACCGCTTACCGTTGCTAAATCAAAAGCGTATAGTAAAAATTCAGATTTAGGGCATTATAGGTATGGGTGATTATTGATTTTATTTAATTAGACTAGTATATTTATGTTGAAATAACAATCAAATGGCAGATGACAATTGGGAAATAATTAAAAGAAATGCTGAAACTGCATTTCAAGAGAATACTATTTTTAAGTCATTTAGAAAAAATCGTAGCTATAAAATACTAGCTGTAAAAGAAAAAATAATAATCATTGAAAGAGTAAGCGGTGGAAAGAATGCAGGTCTCAGTAAAGGTAAAATTTTAAAATCAATAGAAACACTGAAAGAACATGACAGAATAAAGAAAGGTAAATTGATTCATACTGTAGTTTTAGAGACTATGCTAGTATACTTACATCCAAATATTTGTTGGGATTCAGAAGCAAATGAAGTATATTGGGATAAGAAAGATGAAATCCAAATATCTTTAGATTCTACTGAAAAATTTATTGAACAAGCTTCTGACGATGAACTTGAAAAAATATTAGTTCAAATAAATAGAAGAAAGAATCAAAATAAATTCAGGCATGTTCTACTAAAATTATATAAGAATAAATGTGCGATATCATCAACAGGACCAGATGCCGTTTTACAGGCTGCTCATATTTCACCTCATGCTAAAAACGGAATAAATAAAAATGAAAATGGGATTCTATTGCGTTCTGATTTGCATGATTTATTTGACAACGATTTACTATTAATTCATCCTAAAAAATTATCAATTCACTTACATCCATCATTAAAATCTACTTATTATTCTATTTATGAAGGTAAACGACTTGCAAGCAGAATAGATAAAAGCAAACCAGATTATGAATATCTATTAGAAAAATGGAATAGTTCATCTTGGTCAGAAACACTCGAATAAATACTTTCTTTTCTTATCGAGATTGCTTCACTGCGTTCGCAATGACGATTTACTCTCCCATCACCAAATCAAAGGCATCGCACATAGTTTTTATAGTTTTGTCAATATCTGCTTCAGTATGTGCAGCAGAAACAAAACCTACTTCATATCCTGAAGGTCCGAAATAAATACCATGCTCTAATAAATAGTGATATACTTTTGCGAATAGTGTCATCTTTCCGGCATTGATCTGATCAGCACGTGTCAGATGAGTCATATCGGAAAAAGCAAACCAAAATATTGAGCCAATATTATAGATTGTTATTTCGTAGTTTTTTTCTTTAACATGTTGTTTTATTCCATCTACCAGCTTATCTGTTTTATGCTGTAAGTCATGATAAAAATGTGGTTGTAAGCAGGCCGTAAGTTGCGCAATGCCGGCACTCATCGCCACCGGATTTCCACTCAGGGTACCTGCCTGATATACGCTTCCTAATGGCGAAATGTGATTCATAATCTCATTGCTTGCCGCATAGGCACCAACAGGCATACCGCCTCCGATAATTTTTCCAAAAGTGATGATGTCCGGTTTTATTTCATACAATCCTGCTGCTCCTTCAAATCCAACGCGAAAGCCGGAAATCACTTCATCAAAAATCAACAACACATTATGCTTGGTACACATCTCCCGCAAGTGCAGTAAAAATTTATGTGACTGCAATAGCAAGCCATTATTCGCCGGAATAGGTTCTATAATCACAGCTGCTATTTCGGTATGCAATGTATCCAGACAATTTTTCAGTGCCTCTTCATCGTTTAATGGTAACACTATAGTTTCATTCGCAAAACTTTCGGGTACACCGGCAGAGGTAGATTCTCCAAACGTTACCAAGCCTGAACCGGCTTTTACCAATAATGAATCTACATGTCCGTGATAACAGCCTTCAAATTTTATGATTTTTGATTTTTTGGTTACACCTCGTGCCAAACGCAATGCTGACATAACTGCTTCCGTGCCGCTGCTGACGAATCTTATTTTTTCTATATAAGAATGATTGGAAATAATGAGATCTGCAAGTTGATTTTCTAAAGCTGTTGGTGCACCAAAAGAAGTACCGTTTTTTACAGTTTCAATAATGGCTTTCTCTGTGTTCTCATTTGCATGACCTAAAATTAGCGGTCCCCAACTGCAACAATAATCAATATATTGGTTGCCGTCTTCATCCGTTATGTAAGCACCTTTACCTTTTTTCATAAAGATAGGTGTACCACCCACGGATTTGAATGCACGTACCGGTGAATTGACACCACCGGGCATCAAAGTTTTTGCTTTTTCAAAAAGTTGTTGTGATTTTTCGTTATTCATTTCTATCGTTTTATTTTTCACGCAAAGAGCGCAAAGAAGTAAAGTACGCAAAGTTACAAATTTGCTATTTCAATTTTGGTAACTGAATATAAAATATGGAATATTCATCCACTACTGAATCAAACCAGATTTTCCCATTCATGCGTTCAATAATATTTTTGCTGATAGCCAATCCCAATCCGGTCCCGCTGGTTTTGGTTGTGAAATTTGGCTCAAAAATATGCATTCTTTTTTCTTCTGCAATGCCAATGCCATTATCTTTTACGGAAATCAGAAAATGATTTTTTTCTTCTTTTACTTCAATGTCAATAACACCATGTGTATTTTCAGGAATTGCCTGTGTTGAGTTTTTAATCACATTGGTAAATACACGCATAAGCTGTTCTTTGTCGCCATTTACGATGCATGTACTTTCAGGGTAGGACAAATTGATTTCTATATTTTCACTTTCCCTGAATAGTTCAACTGTTGATAAAAGAATCGGTATTATATCAATTTCATGAAATTCACCCTGTGGCATTTTTGCAAAATCTGAGAAGGCTGTTGCAATATTTGATAAATTGTCAATCTGCTCAATCAGTCGTTGTGAAATCTTTTCAGATAATTCTTTTATATCCGGCGAATTATCTTTTAATGCCCGTTGTAAATGCTGTATGCTTAATTTCATTGGCGTTAGCGGGTTTTTAATTTCGTGCGCCACTTGCTTTGCCATCTCACGCCATGCACCTTCTCGTTCTGATTTTGCCAGCAAACCCGCACTTTTTTCCAATTCTGCCAGCATTAAATTATATTGCTGTACCAATAAACCAATCTCATCTTCATTCTTCCATGATATTTTTTTATTGGGTTTCCCGAACTGTACATCTTTTATATTATCGGAAATCAATGTCAATGAATTGGTAATGGAACGTGATAAAAATACTGCCAGCAAGGCTGCTGCAATTAAGAATAACACATACACATTAACCAATGCCACTAAAAAATAAGAAATATCTTCCTGAAAACTTTTTTGCTTTCCATAATATGGAAAATTAAAATAACCGAGTACTTTTCCGTTACTTCTGAATGGCTGATATGCACTTAAATAGGCAAGTTTGCCTATTTGTTCGTCATGTACATATTTTGACTTTCCTTTGATAATTAGATTATAGTATGCATTGGCATCCATTTTTGAAGAGACCAAATTACGTTTAAAAATTTCCGGTTGTGACGACTGTAACAGTTCACCTTTTGTGTTATAAACATTTATATCAAGTGCATGAATATTTGACAGTACCTTTATTTTTTGCTGAATCACTTTATCAAATGTATTATCGCCATTGGCAGGAAAGTCCTCAATATAGTATTGTGCCACATTCTTCATAACAGCATTTACTTTCTTTAGCAAACGGCTGTTGTGATATATATTATACTGATATTGAAAATAGACCATTGTTACCAATCCTATTATCGCTAAGGAAAACAGCACTAATGCAATCATGGAGTTTTGAATCTGCTTTTGCAGCGTGTTTCCTTTTAAGAAATTACGAATGGAATCTTCACCCCAGAATCTGTTGGAAAATCCGATTAAATCCATCAGTATGAAAAACAATAAAAAGAAAATCAGCATATAAGAAAAAACGGAAAGCGTACTTAAGGTCGGTCTGCTTTTTTCCGACAACACTACCTGTTTATCCTTGCTGAAATAAATCATGTGATTATAATCGTTGCTTTTGTAAAAACTAAACGATGCTTTTTGTTTAGCAGGAAAATTAAAGTTCACCTGATATTCATAATCACCTTTTTGCTTTACCAGATATTTATTATCGTATATGGCATAGGAGAAATTATCAAACTCTTCATCGTAATAGTTTTTTTGTTTCAGCAATAATTCAGGATAGGCACTGTATGAACTGAATATTTTCGGAATAAACTCAACAAATAAGTATCCGATATTTACAGAATCTTCTGTAATCGGAAAATACCCAAGATATTTTTCCCCGTTTTCTTTAATGGATAAGTAATAAAAATTATCTGATATAGATTTCGCTTTTTTATAAAAACGCGTATTATTGAGTTTGTTGTATCCTTTCTGTGCAATTCCAATTAACGGCATTCCATCTTTGTCAAAGGTATATACATTGAGTGTATAACGGCGTAGCAGTGGTTTGTAGTATTTTGCAGAGATACGCTTCTCCACGTCTACAGTAGATAAATAAGGGTTCTTGAAGTATGATTTAATAAAGTTATCATGCAGAATAGATTTTTCAGTCTCTATAAGTGTGTATTCTTCACCAATATCTCGTTCTGACACCAATTCTGCCATTCGATATTTTCGTTTCTCAATATCTTTCTGCCCGGTATTAAAAATGATGATGACTGAAGTAAGAAAAGCAATGAAGGACAATAAAATCAGATTCGATAAGAATTTATATTTTCGGTTGCTCTGAAAGAAAGATTTCTCATAATAAAAAAATAAAATAAATGTAATGAGCCACAATGTTAAAAATACTGCATAGAGTACATCATTGAATGCGCCTAAATATACGGCGACAACTACTCCAACTATGCTGAAAACAATTGTGAACCAAAAGAAGCTTTTACTAAGCGGTTGTTCAAAAATCCATTTCATTAAAAACAATAAACTGGAAAAAGAAAACCCGAACACCACCAAACTGATAAGCGTATATTTATCCAATGTATTAACTAAATAAAAGTTAAAACTAATTACAGAGTTTTGTATTACACTCTGAATAATTGCCACAATAATAAAATATACTGCTACCGGGAATACCAGCAACCAGTTTTTATTTTTGATGAAGTTAGCATCTAAAAAACGCAACAACGACAGAACCCAGGCAACCAAAAAGGTTCTGATTAACAATGTTCCAAGTGTATCGCTTAGATTAGTGGAAGCATACAAATTGGAAGAGAAAAGCAGTGAGGTATTGGTTAATGAAAATAATTTAAACTGATTAAATAAAACATCCGTTAAAACTGCGATAAATACGACCAGCAAAAAAGAAATTTTATATTTTCTTTTTATGAGAAGTTTTTTTATGATTTGATAAAAGGACCAGAATAACAACATTAACCCAATAATTTCAAGCAAAACCGTATACGGATTGTAAACAGTACTTGCATTATCAGCAACACGTATTGAAAAAAGATAGTGCCCCTGCGCATTTACAATTGAAATGGTTTTATTCGCCTCTCTGTTCGAAATCACAAAGCGTTTTAAAAAAGGATGATTCCATACGAAGCCGTTTACCAGAAATTTATTACTGGTTGAATATTGATAATATACCGGAATTAATGCGTAGATGTTAAACTTTCCGTCTTCTGATTTTTTATGCATTACTTCGTAAAATCCATTTGCTTCTTTTAAGAAATGAATCTCATGTTCAGCGATCTTATCTATATTTTCAGGAATAAAAACATTGGTTGACCAATAGCTTAAAATATCATCTTTGTAAATGTAAAAGTATATCTTATTGTCATCGTTTAATTTTTTAATTACAGCATTTGCTTTTTTATAGTCTCTTGCAGCATCTGCCAGCTCCTTTGATTGAATAATTGCAGCCGCTTTATTTTCAACATCATGCAGATTTGACTCTATAATTCTTTTTGCCTTACCGATGCCGGGAGAAACTGTCTGAACCGTATCTATTATTAAACAAACAGATAATAGTACGATGCCGGCAATCGCTGCAATAGTTATTTTATGTTGCTTAAAAAAATCCAAAAAATTATTTGTTTTGAATTATGAATTGTCTTTTTTCAATTGATGTTTTGCCATATTCCAGATTTCATCTAATTGCTCCAGATTCATTTGATGCATATCCAGGTTATTCTCTGCTGTATATTTTTCCATCCATTGAAAACGTTGAATAAACTTTTGATTAGTTTTTTCCAATGCGCTCTCCGTATCTACTTGAATAAACCTTGAATAATTTATTAAAGCAAAGAGTACATCCCCAAACTCCATTTCTATATCATCTTTATTTTCAGAATCAACCGCTGCGTTTAATTCACCAATCTCTTCCATTACTTTTTCCATTACCTGTTCTTTGTTATCCCAATCAAAACCAACTGCGCGCACTTTATCCTGAATACGCTGAGCTTTATTTAATGCAGGCAATCCATTCGGCACACCTTCCAATACCGATTTTTTCCCTTCTTTTAATTTTAACTGCTCCCAGTTTTTTTTCACTTCTTCTTCATCTGTTACTTTTGTATCTCCGTAAACATGAGGATGACGAAAAATTAATTTCTCACAAACGGTATTTAAAACATCCTCCACTGAAAACTGCTGCTGTTCCTTTCCTATTCTCGCATAAAAAACTAGATGGAGGAATAAATCACCCAGTTCTTCTTTTATTTCTTTCCAGTCTTCACGAATAATGGCATCTGATAATTCATATGTTTCCTCAATCGTCAGTTTGCGCAAAGAAGCAATGGTTTGCTTTTTATCCCAGGGACATTTCTCCCTAAGTTCATCCATTATATTCAGTAATCGCTCAAATGCCTGTAATCGTGTGTCCATATAAATATTTATACAAATCTACTACTTTGAAACAAATAGTTAATTTTGATGTTGTTTATTTATGATTTATTCTACGAAATGTCTAAAAAATTTGAATTTAATCACCAAAAACTGAGTCCTCTTCGTCAAGGTGCCTTTACTCTGTTGCTCATTACTATCGTCTCTATCTTTTGCTTAGTGACGGGTCAGAAAAGTGTATTGGCATGGAATATGATTTTTTCACCCATCTTTTTATTTTGTTTCTATAATCCTATCATAGGAGCATTCCAGCAAAAACTGCTCCAATATACAGGCATCTCAGTTATTGTCTTTATTCTGCTCTCCGGTTATATCTATTTTTCAGGAAATTTTGTGTCTGATCTTTCCTACCGTCAAACCAATGAACTGCATACCATTACTATTTTGGTGGTGCTGTTCTATTTTTTGTTTACTTTATTATGTCTCCTGTTCAGAGGTATTCTTTTTATACTTAAGGAAATCGACAACTGACATAAATCAACAAAAATTCCTAAATAATTGTTAATGCAACTGTTTGTATTTTCCATAACTTTATATTTAGATAATCTATGAGCAGAGCTACCATACGTAATATTATTTTATTAGCCTTTATTTCGTTAGCCGGAATTATTACCACTCAGATTTTCTGGATAAAAAAAGCCATTGACTTAAAAGAGCAACAATTTAACCACCGTGCCTATGTAGCATTAAAGAGTGTTGCCGATCGTTTAATTCAGGATTCCAAATACAGAGTGCAATTAGATGGCATCAACAAAAAGGCATCCAATTATTATACTATTGATTTCAGTTCTCCGGTAAATATTACCATGCTGGAGAATTACCTTATTATCGAGTCGAAAAACCAGAACCTGAATGCGGACTTTGAATATGGCATCTTCGAATGTACCACCGATTCATTTTATACAGGAAGATTTGTCAATATCAAAAATACCGGAAAGATAGAACGTCTGCGTATCAAACCGAAACCAAATGACAATTACTATATCGGCATCTTATTTCCCAAAAAGACTACTTATCTGCAAGATGACTTTAAACTACTTATCTTTTTTTCCATAGTACTGATGGTCGTTATCGGCTTTTTCACCTACACCATTCTTATTATCCTTAAGCAAAAGAAATTGAGTGAAATAAAAACCGATTTTGTCAATAATATGACTCACGAGTTTAAGACACCAATTTCTACAATTGCCTTATCCAGTGATGTGCTGATGCGCGATGATATTATCAATAATCCCGAGAGATTGAAACATTATGCCACCATCATCAGTGAAGAAAATAAACGACTCAAAAGTCAGGTGGAGTCAGTATTGCAGGTTTCGCAAATAGATTCACATAAGATTGCTTTAAATATATCCGACATAGATATACATGCTCTCATTGAAAATATTGCCAAAAATATGGAGCCTCGTGTAAGCGAACTGCAGGGAAAAATTATCTTACAACTAAACGCAAAAAAGACAATTGTTAGCGGAGATGAAGTGCATTTGACCAATATTTTGTATAACTTGCTTGATAATGCCATAAAGTATTGCGACAAAATACCGGAAATACAGATTATCACACTGAACAAACATAAAGGCATAGAAATTTCGGTAAAAGACAATGGCAAAGGGATTGATACCAGTTCACAGAACATGATATTCGAGAAGTTTTTCAGAGTACCAAGTGGCAATCTGCATGATGTAAAAGGATTTGGACTCGGATTGTTTTATGTAAAAAATATGATAAAATTGCATAAGGGAAAAATTGCATTACACAGTATCCCGAAAGTGGGCACCACATTTACCATATGGTTTCACACAAAAGATAAATAATATGGAAAAGAGCATTAAAATATTGCTGGCGGAAGACGACCCGAATTTAGGTTTTGTGATAAAAGATAACCTCAGCGACAAAGGCTATCAGGTAACACATTGTATAAACGGGCTTGATGCAGAACGAGCTATTTATAAGGAAAAATTTGATCTGTATTTGTTTGATGTGATGATGCCGAAGAAAGACGGCTTCACACTTGCACAGGAAATACGTGACAAAAAGGATGAAACACCGATTATATTTTTGACTGCACGAGAAATGCAGGAAGATAAACTGAAAGGATTTACCGTTGGCGGCGATGATTATATTACGAAGCCATTTAATTTTGACGAACTGATTATGCGCATGGAAGCCATTCTGAAGCGCACCAAATCTGCCGTACCTGAGCAAAAAGAATTTACTATTGGAAAATACATCCTGAAAGTAGATGAACTGAAATTGTTAAACG
>JAXLTZ010000007.1:0-186159 GCA_046329785.1 Chitinophagales bacterium | reverse complement strand
TGATATGCTAAGTTGTTGCGCAACTACATGTGTTTGCTGCAAACCAACATCGGAGGTTAAGTATTGATACTTTTTGTAGCTTGTTGTTGTGCTTACTGAAGATTGAGGTTGCAGGTTCGATAAATCTGAACTCATCACAGATGGTGAACAACCACAAAAATCGCAAGCATATACGCTGCTGTAGCAGCATATAAATGCTATAATAAATTTATACATTGAGATTTGTTTTAGATGATAAATAAGATTATCCTAAAACAGTTGGTGGTTTGAGCAATGAAGTATGGAATCCTTCTGATAAGTGTGAAATATAACTGCTTTTATGTTTTAATCGAAGTGTGGAAGCTGTAGGTTCTGTCTTTAGTATTTGATTAAAAAATATCTCTACTTCTTTTATTTTGATGTTTAATGTTGAAAAAGGATTCTTGTTGTCTTCATTTTCTGTTTTTACCAGCGTTTTATTTAAATGGCAGGAACCATGGCAACATGAATTTTTCACGTTTTTATTCACACAATATTTTTCCGTAATCGATTTCTCATTCAACTTGTACATTAAAAGGAAAGTTGTTTGCTGCATAGTTGTCAGCAGAAAAAAGAATGAAAATAATATGGAAGCTATTGCTTTTATCACACTGTAAAAATAGGTATTTAATCAACATAAAAAGATGATTCAAATCACCTTTAGTGCTATCTGTCTGCCAACTCAGTATATGGGCGAACCGTTGCACCTAAATAGATCTGACGCGGGCGACCAATCGGTTCTTTGTTTTCTTTCAGTTCTTTCCATTGTGCTACCCATCCCGGCAATCTGCCTAAAGCAAATAAGGTAGTAAAAGTATCTGTAGGAAATCCCATCGCATTGTAAATAATTCCTGAATAGAAATCTACATTTGGATATAATTTACGCGATACAAAATAATCATCGTGTAAGGCAGCCTGTTCCAATTCAACGGCAATCGTTAATTTTTTATCTGCCACACCTAAATCATCCAATACTTCATCACATGATTTTTTTAAGATGCGTGCACGAGGGTCAAAATTTTTATATACTCTGTGTCCAAATCCCATTAGTCTGAAACCTGAAGTTTTATCTTTTGCCATCGCTACAAATTTCGCCGTGTCTCCGCCATCTTTTTCAATGGCTTCCAATTGTTCTAAAACAGCCTGATTTGCTCCACCATGAAGCGGGCCCCAAAGTGCGCTAATTCCAGCGCTTACAGAAGCATAAATATTTGCATTAGAAGAGCCAACCATTCTAACTGTTGATGTTGAACAGTTTTGTTCATGGTCAGCATGTAAAATTAATAGTTTATCCATGGCATCTACTAAAACGGCAGAAGCCGGTTTGCCAAATGTCATTTGCAGGAAATTAGAAACATAATCTAAGTTCTTGTCGTTTGCAACAAAATCCAATCCTTGTGAGTTGCGAATAATCATTGCTACCAGCACCGGAAATTTTGCCAGTATGTTAATATAATTTTCGTCGCTTAGTTTTGCACCATCTTTGTAAACACCGGATAATACAACTGTTACGGCTGCTAACTGTGCCATCGGATGTGTTCCTTTGGGCATTGCTTTTAAGATAGCTTCCACTTCAGCCGGAACATCAGAATTATCTCTTAATTTTTGATTAAAATCTGCTAATTGAGTTGCAGTTGGTAATTCGCCATATAGTAATAAATAGGCTACTTCTGTGAAATTTGATTTTTCTGCTAATTCTGCAATCTCATATCCGCGATAACGCAAAATACCTATCTCTCCATCTAAAAAAGTTATTTTGCTGGTAGTGGCTCCTGTATTTTTGTAACCGAAATCCAGTGTTACAAAACCTGTATCTTCTCTTAATTTATCAATGTTGATTGCATATTCGTTTTCTGTACCAACTAAAACAGGACATTCAGTTGTTTTTCCGCCAAGGGTAATGGTTACTTTATCTTCTGACATACATTTGAAATGAGCTATAAAAATACAAAAAGAATAATGATTGAAAGTTAAGATAATATTACTCGATTGTTTCAGGGATTAAATTCGTCGGTTACATTTACTTCACGTGCAGGAATATTTTTCGGTACCAGTCCGCTTAGTAATAACGCTTTCGAAACCTGACGTTTGAACAGAAAACTTGTAAATCCCTGACCAACTAAATCCGGGCAATTTCCGATGTAGATAGTAATCGGTCGCACCAACGGGTATTCTTTATCAGCAATACTTTCCTGTGAAATTGCGGTAGTCGTATTATGATATGAAACAGGTAAGAATTTGAAGGTGTTTCTGATATATTGCGCTTCTTTTTCATTTCGGTTACTCAATAAATTATAGGGAATGAATCCGATAGCATCAGTATTGGTTTCTACATACTTCAAGACATCTTTGACTGAATTTAAAGAATAGGCATTCTTAAACTGAGCCGGTGGTGTTTTTGAGAGTTGCATTATTGTTTTTGCAATACCCGATTTGGCATTATCAAATACTAATTTTGTGCGGCTTGTTACTGTAAGATAGTCTGAAATCTTTTCCAAAACTAAAACAGAGTCGTTGTTTGATTTATTAGCGATAACAGCAATTGCGTCGTAGGCAAATGTATTTTCCAGCACCTTTGAATCTTGTATGAATTGTACTTTCCCAATTTCATCAGCAGAGAGTAACCTTCCTATTGCAATGATAGTATTCCTCTTGGATTTAAAATCACTTACAGCAGCATCCTCTGTTGTATATTGAAATGAAACTTTAGCAGTGGGATAAAAATTTTCGTAAATTGGAATTAGAGGTTCCAAAACAGAACTTAAATTTGAATCTGCTGTAATAACTACACTTCCTGAATTCCAATCTTCTTGATTCGTATTTTTTTTACCCTCAGTAGAATTACAACCGCTGATACAAAAGAAAAGAATTGGTATGAACAAGTAACTTATAAAGCGAGTTTGATGCATTATTCTTCTTCTTTTAAAATTTGGAAAGCTCTGTATAACCGGAAAAGACCATAAGCAACTAACAGCAATGCAAACAATGGTCTTGTTGTCTTATTAAGAATAGCTATTGAAACAGGAAAAAATAGTAACGCAGCACCCAAAAACAGATAACCGATAGCAATGGCAAGTCTAAGTAAAAAAGCCGGATTCAGGAATTGATTCATCTGTTTATTTTTATTATTTTTAATGGTGCAGATGGAATATCTGAAAATCATTTGCGTTTGATGTGCCAACTCTCATGGATATTTCATCCGGTAAAAATAAAAAACCTTGTTGCCAATAACAACAAGGTTACATTAAAAAAGATGAATTATTAATTTACCTGGAATGTAATAGGCAACGTATGATAAACTCTTACCGGTTTATCTCCCTGTTTTCCCGGGTTCCATTTTGGCATATTGTTTATTACAGCCAATGCTCGTTCCGCACATCTGCCACCAACATTATCTTTTATTACTTTCGCATCTTTAATACTTCCGTCAATATCAACATAAAACTGAATCAGTACTTTCCCACTCAATCCCATTTCTATGTCACGGGTATCCATAGAGATATGACTTTTCAGGTATTTTATTAATGCCTCATTTCCTCCGACAAAACTTGGCATTACCTCTGCCCATGTAACGGGTTTTGTTTTTACGGGAGTTTCTATGGTTGTTCCTATATCTGTTCCTGTGTTTGTATTTGTATTTGTCGTAAGGATATTCACAGATGTAGTGTTACTGACATTATTAGTCTCATTAGAAATAGCTGCTGTAGAGTTTGCTAAATCTATTTGTTTTACAGGTTCACTTGTGGTAGTGGGTGTTTCAACTACTGGAGTCATCTCGACAAATGTTTGAGTAGGTGCAGGCGGAGCAATACTTTTAGGTTGTGTGATTATTTTTGGAAGTACAGGCTCAGGAACATCTACCAATACATTAATTGGCTCAACTCTTGTTATATGCGGAATTATTGAACTGCTGGAATGTGGCATAAAAAGCGCAATTAAAATAAATACTACAATTGCTGAAGTGGTTACCAGTAAGCCATAGGCTGCATTTTTATCAGTTATGCGGCGTAATTGATAAGCGCCATACGATTTGTTTCGATTTTCAAAGATGATATCATCCATTGAATAGTTTTGATATGAATTGTTCATACTGACAGTTTATTATAAAACGGAAAGGGAATGATATTATTGTACACATTAAGTATAAAAAAACCTCAACATTTAGTTGAGGTTTAAAGTAATAAGTACAATTTATCTTATCTATTGTAGTTTGAAAGTAACTGGTAAAGTGTAATAAACTTTTACAGATTTACCACGCTGAGAGCCCGGCGTCCATTTTGGCATGGATTTTACAACACGCATAGCTTCATCGCCACAACCGCCTCCAACGCCATCTTTTAAGACAGTTGGTTCACGAACAGTTCCGTCGGTATCGATATAAAATTTCACAATTACTTTTCCTTCCAGACCATTTTCACGTGCTAAAGACGGATAGCGGATATTTTTTTGTAAGAATTTCATTAATTCGGGGATACCACCAGGGTATACCGGCATTACTTCCGCTCTGTCAAAAATTTCCGGTTCTTTTGGCTGTTCGGGTTCAGGTGCAGTTACAGGACCTGTTCCAACTTTTTCCTCTACTATAGCTTTTGCTTCTTTGTCTCCTTCCTGCGTTTTTTCGGCTATTTTAGTATCCTGAATATCTTCTTGTTTTGTTTGCTCTTTTTCTTCCGGTACTTCTTCATCTTTCTTGGCTATCATCTCCACAAACTTAATAGTCGGACGAACCGGAGGTGGTGGTGGCGGCGGTGGCGGTGGCGGTGGTGCTTCCACCGGTGGTGGAGTTTCCTCCAGATTTACATCTGTCATTTCAATATTTACTTCCTTGTCTTTTTTATCTTTAAAGGAAAAAATATTAAATCTTAATAATAAAATAAGTACTAAAAAGCCACCCATCGCAAAAGCAAAACCTCTGAGTGTGTGTTTATTTACCAGCTTACGAATAACATAAGCACCATAATCTTTATTAAGATTATCAAAGACGATATCATCCCACGAGGCATTTCTAAAATCTGTATTATTGCTCATTTATTATGTTTTATTTTAGGATGTTTATTATTCTGAAACATTTGCATTACCGCCATTTTTTATAGCTTCAATTTCAAGAGGGTTTACATCCTGAATCGCATAAATCTTGGTTTTGGTAATATCCATTTCATCTAAAATATCTACCATATTCTTATAATTCGCATCGTCAGTTAGTTTAATTAAAACAACCAACTTACTATCACCTTCCTTATCCAGTCCCCATTTAGCTTTTACTTCTGCTTGTCTTTTGAGGATTACTTCACGAATTCCTTTTGGAGAGTAGTCCGCTTTTTTCAATCCGGCAACAATTACATCCGGATAGTACCAAAGTTCATCATCCTTATCAGCAATAAGGTTTAAAACTTTAGAGCCAGGAACAGGTTCCGGTTTTATGGTTTCGTTATCCGGTTTTTTGGGCATTGCCAAATCCATAGCAACAGACTTTGATAACTGCGTGGTTAACATGAAAAATGAAATCAATAAGAATGCCAAATCCACCATGGGAGTTAAATCGACACGCGTAGATAATTTTTTGGAACGGACACCGCCTTTATGTTTGCCATGCCCGCCACCGGACGAGGTATCTATATCTGCCATTGTTTATTTTTTAGTTTTCAACTTTGTTTTCTAAAGAAGTAACAAGCTTGTATTTGTATACATCTTTCTCTTTAAAAATATCAATCATTTTTTTGATGCCTTTGATATTGGATTGTCTGTCGCCTTTAATAGCTACAGG
This sequence comes from Chitinophagales bacterium, assembly GCA_046329785.1. GTDB lineage: Bacteria > Bacteroidota > Bacteroidia > Chitinophagales > JADIYW01 > JADJSS01. Next base: position 180,377 of record JAXLTZ010000007.1, on the reverse strand, counting down.
GGGATTATCCATATTATCATTTTCAGCATATACATAACGTATGGCTTGCACCCATGCACCTAACTGATTATTTAAAGAATCCATAGGTATGCCTGTTAATTGACCTGAAACACGCATTTCTGTAAGTTCAGCTGTACTTCTTTTCACCACCTGTGGCAGTAGCTGAATTGGAACGCCTACTAATTCTAATTTGGTAAACAGTTTTTTTGTGTTATCATCAATTGCGCCATATTTATTTTGACTGAGAGAGATTAGCTTTTCTAATATTTGCGTTTTTCTTTCCGGTTTTCCTATAGACATATAGGCTTTCCCATCTTTATCCACCGAAAATGTAACCATATCTTCTGCTACTGCATTTTCAGCCCTAGAAGTTGGAGTGGTTATTTGAACGATTTCTGCAGGACGAAATTTTGCCGTTAAAATAAAAAACGTTAATAATAAGAAAGAAACATCACACATGGCGGTCATATCCACCCAGGTGCTTCCACGTTTTACTTTGAATTTAGGCATTTTATTCTTTTAACCTGTGTTATTAATTAGTGTTTACGACTAGCAAATGTTTGAGAAATGCTGTAACCCATTTCATCGATGCTGTACGTTAATTTATCAATTTTTTGAGTACAAAGGTTGTAGAAAATAATTGCTAAAGCAGAAGTGAAAATACCTAATGCAGTATTTACTAAAGCTTCTGAAATACCTGAGGATAATGCAGCAGGATCGGGATTTCCATTAACAGCTAACGCTGCGAATGCTTTTATCATACCGATAACTGTTCCCAATAACGCGATTAAAGTACCAACTGATGCAATAGTAGATAAAATCCACATATTTTTCTCTAGAGCCGGTAATTCTAAAGATGTAGATTCTTCTACTTCTTTTTGAATATTCATAATTTTTTGCTCACCTGTCAGTTCGTTGTTTTTTTCCATTTCAGCATATTTATGCAAACCGGATTGTACCACATTGGCAACAGCACCTTTTTGTTTGTTGCATTCTGCCAGTGCGCCATTGATATCGTTAGATGTTAACTTAGATTTGATAACTTGTAAGAATGCATCTAAAGAACCTGTACCGGCAGCTTTCGATATAGTTAACAAACGTTCAATTGCAAATGTAATACACGTAACAAAGATTGCCATCAGGAACGGCACAATTACACCACCTTTGTAGAATAGTCCTATAATGTTTTTTTCATGTCCTTTCGCATCAAGTTGTGATTTGAAAACGGTGTAGAATAAAATATTACAGATAACAACTGCAATAAGAACCACCAAGCCGGCACCTAATCCACCGGAATTCTTTTTTGTTTGTGCTTGAGCCATAATTGTCAATTTAAGTTTTAAATGATATTGATTTAATGTTTTATTTTAATAAGGTCGTAAAAATATACTATTTTTTCGTTTATTCTATGGTTTGCAACGAAAAATTACAGTTTTTATTGCAACGGAATTGCACGTGTTCACTTTTGTTCACAATAACTTATACAAACATTAGGGTTTAATTGCAAATAAAAAGACCTTGTTACAAAGATTTTTATTTGCCTATACAGAATTTTGAAAAGATATTATCCAACAGGTCATCTGTGGTAATCTGTCCCGTAATTTCCCCTAAGGCAGTCAATGCATAACGTATGTCCTGCGCCAGAAAGTCTCCAGTAGTCTTATGTTGCAAGGCAAGGGTTACTTTTTCCAGTGCATGAAAGCAATTGGATAAGGCTTCGAAATGGCGGATATTTGTTACTATTGTAGTGTCTTGCAAGTGTTTATGCAATCCAACAGCAGTAAGCAGATACTCTTTTAATTCATTAATATTTTTTTGTTTAGTTGCACTGATTTCGAAAATAGGGTAGGCATTCTCGGTAAGTTCATTAATGGAAAATTCCAGCATTCCAAGTGCCTGTTCATTACATAAATCACATTTGTTGGCTACTAACAATACTACCAGATTCTCGTGTTTAAGTTTTAAAACATCCTCCAGAATTTCAAGTTCTGACATTGCATTTACATCAAAAACATACAATAAGATGGCAGCATTTTTAATTTGCTCATAAGTTTTTTTAACGCCTATTGCTTCTATCTTATCAGATGCTTCCCTGATACCGGCGGTGTCAATGAGCCTGAATATGGTTCCATCTATATTGATTGGTACTTCAATCGTGTCGCGTGTAGTGCCAGCAATATCACTTACGATGGCCCTTTCTTCCTTCACTAATGCATTTAATAAGGTGGACTTGCCGGCATTGGGTCTGCCGGCAATTACAACAGGGACACCATTTTTTATTACATTTCCCACTCTGAAAGATTCCATCAACTGATAGATATTTTTTTGGAGTTCACTGATAATGGATTGCAAATCATCTCTGTTTGCAAACTCAACATCCTCTTCACTAAAATCAAGTTCCAGTTCAATAAGGGAAGCAAAATGAATCAATTGTTCTCTCAGTTTCTTAATTTCTGTTGAAAATCCGCCTTTCATTTGAAGTAAGGCTGTTTTATGAGATGCTTCGCTGTCTGATGCAATTAAATCTGCTACTGCTTCTGCCTGAGAGAGGTCAAAGCGACCGTTCAAAAACGCCCGCATAGTAAACTCACCGGGTTTTGCAGCGCGTGCTCCGCTTTTAATTAGTGCTTCAATGATCTTTTGCTGAACATATAAGGAGCCGTGGCAGGAAATTTCCACTACATTTTCTTTTGTATAAGAATGAGGTGCAACAAAAAGACTCGCTATTACTTCATCAATGACTTGGTTCTGAAAAACAATTTTGCCGAAATGTATGGTGTGCGTAGCTTGTTTTAAAAGATTTTTACCTGAAAAAATTGAATTTACTATTTCAATGGCATTTGTACCGGAAAGACGAATAACTGCTATTGCACCAATTCCTTGTGGTGTAGAAAGTGCTACAATAGTATCTGAAAAATCATTTTTAGGCATAAAATATTAATTATTAATACATTACATTTTAAGTAACAATTAATTTCAAAATAAATCTGTTGCAAAACTAATTGAAAAGGAATGATTTTTCAGCATTTACGAATTGATAATGACAAAAGAGTCTTAATAGAATAAATTTAGAAATCGGCGATTATCTCTCTTAACAGGAATAGACCACTGATAACATTATTTAAGAAAGGTGTTGTAATGCTTAATAAACATTTCACTATATAATTAAGACATAGTTTATTACCTTTGTCAATTCAACAACCCACTATTAATGAAAAAATTAGTTACGCTGTGTTTTCTAATATGCTCAGTATTTGTAGTTTATTCTCAAAACTTAGGTAGCCTTACCGGAACGAATGCGGGGGCTTCCGTTACATCTGCGGCATCTGCAGCAGTAAAGCAATTACAATCCTTGCATGCTGATAACCCAACTGCTGTTTCAAATTTGTCACAAATGCAGCTTTTAGGTTTGGATCCTACAGATATCCAAAAGTATTTAAAAGCAAATTCAGCATCAGGTGCAACTCCCGGTCAGGATGCAATACAGATGATTATGGAAATGAAGGCGCAACAAGATGCGATGCAGGAAGCAATGGATAAATTGCAAAAAGCCAGTGAACCTAATGCTGAAGTGAAGCCCAATGAAATTTACGGGCATGATTTTTTTGGAACGGGAAAACTGGCATTGTTCCTGAAAACATCTGAAGCCAAAGCACCGGACTCATATATATTAGGTGTGGATGATGAAATCAGCATTGCTGTATGGGGTTATGCAGATTATAATAACAAACTTAAAGTGAATGAAGATGGCTATATTCAAATTCCGGAATTTGGACGTATATATGTAAAAGGCTTAACTTTTGGTGCTGTAAAATCACAAATTGGCAAACGACTGGCTACATTTATAAATCCGGCAAACACTAAATACGAAATAACACTAAACTATTCAAGAACAATTGATGTAAACATTGTCGGAGAAGTAAAATCTCCGGGAACCTATCAGATACCTGCCATAAATTCGGTATACAATGCCATAAACGCTGCTAATGGAATCACAGATATAGGTAGTGTGCGTGATATTCAGGTGAGAAGAGACGGTAAAACAATTAAACGTCTGGATGTTTATGAGTTTTTATTCAATCCTTTGCTTCAGGAGAATTTTTATTTACAAAAAGGAGATTTCATTTACGTTTCTACACAAAGCAAACTGATAAAGATTACAGGTGCGGTACGTCGTCCCGCAAAATATGAATTACTGAAAAATGAGAATCTGAATGAATTAATTAAATTCTCCGGAGGTTTTGCGCCGGATGCTTATATCAAGACCATACAGGTTACCAGAACCAATAATGATAAATCTCAAATTATAGATGTAGATTATGATCAGCTGGTAAATTCAAATTTTGAACTGAAAGACGGAGATATAGTAAACATTACAACGATACCGAATGGAATAGAAAATTATGTAAATATCAACGGTACGGTTCGTTATCCGGGTAGATATGAGTTGAAAGACGGTTTTAGAATTGCAGATATCATTAAAGCTGCAGGAGGTATAAAAATTGAAACGTATTTAGAGAGAGCTTATATTAAAAGAAAAATGGATGATAATACATTTATCAACCAAAAATTTTCCTTGAAAAATATCTTAATAGATGAGAACTCACCCGACAATTTATTATTAAAACAAGCAGATCAGATTCAGTTGTTTTCAAAAGAAGATTTTATTGAAAAATTTATGATTAGCATTGACGGTTCGGTTATCAAACCAACTGTGATGGAATTTACGGATGGAATAACTCTTAATGATTTATTGTTTTATGCAGGCGGACTAAAAATAGAAGCAGCTAACTCAAAAATTGAGATTTCACGTGTAATGAATATCGATTCGAGCTTGGATAAAAAATTTAAACCCCAACATGTCGTTATTAAAACTATCAAAATAGGACCGAATCTTGAATTGGATGATGCTTCCAAAGCATTTGTATTGTCACCAATGGATAAGGTATATGTAAGAAAAATTTACGGATTTGATGAGCAAATGACCGTCACCTTAAAAGGAGAAGTGAAGTATCCCGGAATTTATGCCATATTGGATAAAAATGAGAAAGTATTGGATGTAATAGAAAGAGCAGGAGGTCTGACTCCTTATGCATTCATAAAAAATGCCAGACTAACAAGACCTGATAATGGATTAACCCAAACTATTTTTCAGTTAAAAGATGCATTTGCAGATACAGCGTCAAGGGCCAACTTAATTTTAAAGAACGGTGATTTAATAGAAATACCTACAGTTAATCAGTTAGTAAGTATAAAAGGTGCTATACGTTATCCTGATCTCGACTCAACAGGAACGATTAACGGTAAATTTATTCCGGGTAAAACTGCACGCTGGTACATAAAACACTATGCGGGCGGATTCAAAAAAGGAGCAATAAAAAAATCAACGATGGTGATTTATCCAAACAGAAAAGTAGATTATACCCGTTCTTTCATTGGAATAAAAAATTATCCAACAGTAGATATAGAAGGTGCCTTAATTACTGTTGATATGAAAAACAAACCGCCTAAACCGCCTAAAGGTCCGGAATCTAGGCTGAACTGGAATATAGTTTTACCGAGCGTAATTGCCGCTATTACATCTCTTGCTACTACCATCACATTGATTTTTGTTTTGAAAAACTAATATACATGCAACAACAGTTTTCTGAAGAAGATATTAGATTAGTAGATGTTCTTGAATCATTCAAGAGCTATTTCTTTTATTTATTGAGAAAATGGTATTTGTCCATAGTAGGAGTTGTTGGATTGACAGTAGGTGGTTATTATTTTGCAAAATTATCTGACCCAACATATATTGCCAATGTTTCGTTTAATGCTGTAGATTCAAGAACAAGCTCTATGGGCGGCATTATGTCTATGATGGGCGTTTCATTTGCCGGAGGTTCATCTAATGACGTGTTAACAGGTATATTTACTTCCAGAAATATTTTCCTGAATTCAATGTTGACGGATGTAGAGATTAACGGGAAAAAGGATAAACTTGCAAACTTTTATTTTCATGCCTATGAATATGATGGCGGATTTGAAGATGATCCTGTTCTCAAAGATTTTAAATTCAGAGCCAATTCAATAAAAGAAATCAACAAACAGGAAATGGATTTTCTGGGAATGATGTATGATGATTTTACCGGAGGAATCATGGCAGCAGAATATGATATACCAACAGGTATGATAAAAGCAGAAATTGAAACACCTGATTATGAAGTATCGAGAGTTTTAGGTTCTGTAATGTTGACTAATACAATTAAATTTTATCAAAATAAACAGGTCGAAAATGCTAAAGTTTCATTGGCAGCTGTAGAAAGAAGATTAGATTCTATATCAGGAGAAATAAAAAGTAGGCAAAGAATCATGGCCGAATCACAAGACCAGAACATGTTTAATAAAAAACGTATAGAAGTAGTTGATCAGCAAAAAATAATGCAGGAGATTTCAACGCTGAATATAATGTACAATGATGCTACCACTTCAAAAGAAAATTCGAAAGCCGGCTTGATGTCGCCAAACAATATTGTTCGAATCATAGATGACCCGATGTTTTCAACCGCACCTAAACATAAAAGTAAATTACTGTTTGCTGCAATCGGTTTTGCAATCAGTCTTGTGTTTATCATTATTCCGTTGTTAATTCAAAAGGCAGTAAACGATGGACGTGAAGAAGACAAATTGAAAGCATTAAAGAATACACAAACAGCGTAGTATTTTTATTGTTCCTTAAAGAAGAATGCTTAACTTTAAGTATATTTTATTGTTAATTAGACATATGAAATATCCAGGAGAGTTGGCACACCAAATGCAAATGATTATCTGATATTCCATCTGCACCACTAAAAAATAATGAAAATAAACAGATGAAAGACATCGAATCTTACGAAGGCCATTTTGCAGAACATCAAGAGGTTTCTGTAAATGCTGCATATTTGTCAGACGATGTTTCATTTATTCAATCAGAACCTATTGCTATTATCGGAATGGGAATGCGTTTGCCCGGAAATGTAAATAATGCAGATGATTTATGGGATTTATTAATTAACAAGAAAGATGCTATTTCAGATTATCCTTTTTCAAGAAATGGCGATATAGATGCAATAGTTGATAAAAACAAAGGAAAGAATAAGATAATAACAAAGCGAGGTGGATTTATTGAAGGTGTAGAATACTTCGACGCAGGGTTTTTTAATATTTCTCCATTAGAAGCAGAAAAAATGGATCCTGCTCAAAGATTGTTATTGGAAGTGGCTCAGGAAGCTATAGAAAATTCCGGATTAAAAGACACTGACCTGAATGGCACTAAAACAGGTGTTTTTATCGGCAACTGGACAAGTGATTATGAACATCGTATCGAGCAGGCAAATGAGGATATAGATGTATATGCCACAACAGGTAGCGGAAGATATGCCTTGTCAGGAAGACTCTCTTTTTTTTATAATCTTCAAGGTCCATCTCTTACGGTAGATACAGCCTGTTCTTCTTCTATTGTTGCGTTAAATATTGCTTCACAAAGTTTAAATAGTCGTGAGTGCAATATGGCACTTGTAGGTGCATCCAACACCATAACAGATTTTTTTGTAAGTAAGGGATATTCGCGTTCAGGATTACTTTCTGAGTATGGAGAATGCAGATTTGGAGATATAAAATCCACAGGGTATGTACGCAGCGAAGGGGCAGGAATGGTTGTCTTAAAAAGGTTAAGCGATGCAATAAAAGACGGAAATCATATTCATGCCGTAATTCTGTCAACAGTTACAAACAGTGATGGCAGAGCAAATAAAAATTTATTTGCTCCCAGTGCCATTACCCAGGAAATAATGATTGCCCGGGCAATAAAGAAAGCAGGAATTAATCCTGCGGACTTAGTATATGTGGAGGCACACGGTACAGGCACAAAAGCAGGGGATCCAACCGAAATAACATCCATCTGGAATGCCGTTTCAGAAAAGCGTTCAGTAAATGATAAAATATTTGCCGGCTCTATAAAAACAAATATCGGGCATACGGAAGCAGTTGCAGGCTTAGCCGGTTTATTTAAGGTAATCCTTTCTTTGAAACATAAGATGATTTTGCCAAGTTTACATTTTGATACGCCCAATCCAAAAATTGCATGGGAAAATATAGGATTAACCATTCCAAGAGATGCGATTTCCTGGCCGGCAGATAAACCGTTAATTGCCGGAGTAAACTCTTTCGGTATAACTGGCAGCAATGCGCATGCGATAATATCTTTAGTACCTGACGGTATACAGCCAGCTAATAAATTTCCTTCTGTAAGAAATGATATTTTTGTATTGCCTCTTTCCGCAAAAAGTATAAACTCTTTAAAAGCTCTGTCAAAAAAATATGCGGAATTTATATCTCATTCGGAACATAAGCTGGAAGATATTTGTGCGATGGCAGCATTGCGCCGTACTTCTTTTGAAATGAGAAAAGTTTTTGTGGCAGAAGATAAAAGTGAACTGCTAAATAAATTAAATGAATTTAGCACAGAAGATTTATTGGATAGCGAACAAACATTTGACAATGATGATTCCATAAAAACGGTATTTATTTTTCCGGGACAGGGTGCTCAGTATATACAGATGGGAGCAAGATTAGCAAAATCAGAAAATGTATTCAAAGAGGCATTAGAGGAAATTAATAGTGTATATAAAAAATATACAGACTGGGATTTGCTGAATGAAATTAATAAGCCTGAACACGAATCAAGATTAAATGAGATAGATATAGTACAACCTGCATTGGTTGCCATCGAAATTGCTTTGGCAAAATTATGGATAAGTAAAGGTATTGTACCGGATATGGTTGTCGGACATAGCATGGGAGAGGTTGCCGCAGCCTGCGTTGCAGGAAATATTACATTGGATGAAGCCGCACAGATTATTATTACACGCAGCAGGCTGATGAAACAATTAAGCGGAAAAGGAGAAATGGGCGTAACTGATTTAACGGTTGAAGAAGCAACAAAAATACTGGAAAATTATTCAGGCCAATTATCTATAGCTGTCTTAAACAGTAAGAAATCAACCGTAATATCCGGTGCATCTGATGCATTAAATGATGTATTTGAAACACTGGAAAAACAGGGAAGGTTCAACAGAAAAATAAATGTAAATGTGGCTTCACATTCGCCGCAAATGGATGAAATTATAAAACCACTGGAGCAATCTTTATCAACGTTAAGACCTCAGAACTCAGCTGTTGTATTTTATTCTACAGTATCAAATACTATAAAGAATGGAGAAGAACTGAATGGTGCATACTGGGCTGCAAATCTCAGAAACACAGTTCAGTTTAGTAATGTCATCCAACAAATAGCGAGTGAGCATAATGCAGTTTATATAGAAATGAGTCCTCATCCTACCCTTATTCATGCAATAAGGGAAAATACTGAAAATGCGGATACAAAATCATTAGCCATCGGTTCTTTCTCTAAAGAAAAAGATGAACAGGAACAGTTCTACTATAACTACACAAATTTGTTTGCAGTCAATATAAAATTTGACTGGCATACTATTTATCCCACTATAGGTGAATTTATTGAGTTGCCAACCTATGCCTGGCAAAAAGAATATTATTGGATAAAGAAAAGTACAACTTCTAAAAGTTTACTTACACAATCATCAGGAAAACCGGCACACTCATTCTTAAATTCATTTCTGAAAGTAAATGCCGGATTGCCCGCCTATTGCTGGCAGTCAACAGTTAGTTTGTCGGACTATCCTTATTTGGAACATCATAAAGTTTCCGGTCAGATTTTATTTCCTGCAGCAGGATTTTTTGAGATGATAAATGAAGCGACGAAACAAGTATTTCCTTCAGTAAATATTGTACTACAGGATGTTTTTATAAATAATGCTTTGGTATTAAACGAAAATACTGAACAACTAATTCAACTTACAATACAACAGCAGATAGGAAATACTTACGTCTTTCAGGTAGAAAGTATAACTGATAATAATGAATTTATAAAACATTGTAACGGAATCATCCAATTGGATGATTCAATTGATGTAAATGAAATATTGTCAGAGAATCTTCACAATGCAGTATCAAAACAGATGCATTATATTTCTACTACTGCAATGAATTTACAATACGGTGAAGCATTTCAGCAGGTGGAAAGCATAAGTTACAAGGATAACATATATAAAGCTGTGGTTGCTGCTGACAATAATATTCAGAAAGATTTAGATGCGTACAACTTTCATCCATCATTGCTTGATGCTTGCTTCCAATTGTTTTTAACAGCGGTATATACTAAATATGATAATGTACTTTTTATTCCTGCTTCCTGTCGTGCCTTCCAGTTTATAAATAAACAGGAAGCGTACTCAAAAATTGAAGCAGTAGTCCAGATTACTGCCGAAACTGAAAATCAACTTACGGGAAATATTCAGATATCAGACGAACATAAAAGAATTTTGGCAATTGGTACTGATATGGTTTTTGAACGAGTGGATAAGAAAGCAGAAAAAACAATTCATGATCTTTTTTATCAGGTACAATGGATAAAAACAGAATTGCAAAATAAGGTACTGATAGAAGATAATGTACTTATTATTCATAACAATTCTTATTCCGAATTATTAAAGAAATATTTCTTAAAACAAGATGCCAACGTTCATTTAATAGATATAGAGTCACTCGAAGTAAACGATTTTCAAAAAGCCATCTCAAAATATAAAGACCTTAAAAATCATTTCTTTTTTGTTTTAGACAGGCAAACTGATTCAACAGAAATAAATGAAATAATCGAAAAACAATCACAAAATGCATTTGCTGTAATTAATCTGATTAAATCAATAAATAATACCACATTTAGTATCTCACCTCGATTATGGATTATAACACAGCAGGCGCAATCCGTTATAGAGAATGAAAGTATTATTCCGGAGCAACATCAGGTAGTCGCACTTTGCAGAACGGCTTGGAATGAGCATTTTGAACTACTTCCGACAACAATTGATATCACATCAGAAAATGAATTGGAGTTAATTCCTGCTATAACTGCACAAAACAATAAAGAAAATGAAATTGCAATAAGAGGTAAAGATGTTTTTGTCGCACGAATGGAAAAAATATCAGTTTCATCTTCAGTAAAAGAGAAAGAAGTATTGGCAGCTGATAACCATTTCACAGTTTGTATTGATGAAACAGGAGTGATAGATAACCTGAAATTAAAACAAATTACTTTACCTGAAGTGCATGAGAATGAAGTATTGATTGAAGTTAAATCAGTTGGAGTCAATTTTATGAATTTAATGTCTGTGCTTGGAATTTACCCCGGGAAAAAACATGGATTTGCCACACTGGGGATAGAATGTACAGGCATTGTAAAAGAAGCCGGAAATAATATTTCACATATTAAGGTTGGCGATAGTGTTATGGGAATGGCTTATCATGCATTAGCATCTTATGTAATTGCAGATGGCAATGCATTTCGTAAAATTCCTGCACAATTATCTTTTGAAGAAGCTGCTACGATTCCGGTTGTTTTTTTAACAGCATATTACGGGTTAGTAGAATTGGCGAAAATAAAAAAAGGAGAAAAAGTACTCATACATGCTGCAGCAGGTGGCGTTGGTCTGGCAGCTATTCAAATTGCAAAGTATTATGGAGCAGAAGTTTTTGCAACAGCAGGAAACGAAGACAAGCGTACTTATCTGCGTTCATTAGGCATTCAGCATATTTATAATTCAAGAAACATTGATTTTTATGATGAGATATTAAATGATACAAATGGTGAAGGTGTTGACATAGTATTAAATTCTCTGACCGGTGATGCGATGTATAAAAGCATGAAACTGCTAAAGGGCTTCGGAAGGTTTATAGAAATCGGAAAAAAAGATGTTTATGAAGATTCTAAAATTGGGTTGCACGTTTTTCAAAACAGCCTCAGTTATCATATGGTTGATTTGGAAAAAATGCTGTTTTTAAGACCTGATATTTTAGGTGAGATGCTTCAGGAAGTAATATTACTGTTGAATGAAGGAGCATTGACATCTTTGGAAAAGAAAGTTTTTTCGGTTCAACAAGTAAAAGATGCATTCAGTTATATGAATACATCCAAACATATTGGAAAGATTGTTGTAGACTTTTCTGCAAAAGAAGATGTTGCAATAATTCAGCTTCCGCTACAATTTCAAAAAGATGCTACATATTTGCTTACAGGAGGATATGGCGGATTAGGATTGACTTTTACAGAATGGATGTTTAAGAATAATGCGCGTAATTTTATTTTAATTGGCAGAAATAAACCTGCTGATGCTGCACAAAATAAAATAGATGATTTAATCAGACAAGGTGCATCTGTAAAGTGTATTCAATGCAATATTTCAGACAAAGAAGAACTGCAAACTGTTATAAGTGATATATCCGATTTACTTCCGTTAAAAGGTGTATTTCATCTGGCAGGAATTCTGGAGGATGCTTCAATCCAAAATATCAGTAAAGAATCTTATGATAAAGTACTGATGCCAAAAATTTCATCCTATAATTTACATCTTTTAACGCAACATCTCTCCTTGGATTATTTTGTTCTATTCAGTTCCAGTACAGTATTGTTTGGTTCTGTTGGACAAGTTGCTTATGTATCCGCAAATGCATATATGGATGCACTGGCAGTTTACAGACGCAGCCTGCATTTGCCTGCTTTATCCATACAATGGGGAACAGTTGCTAATGTTGGGTTGGCAGCACAAACAGCGTTAAGAGGAGACAGACTTGAGAATGAAGGCATATCACCTTTACAACCGGAGGAATGCACAGCTATCTTTGCCGCACTATCTGGTTATTTCGGTTCTACTGTCGGTGCATTTTATTTTGATATAGATAAATGGAAGAATCATTATACTTCCGCGAAAGAGAATCCGTTTTTTAATCAGCTGTCTGTTTCTAAAACAATCACCGTCAATAATCTCCAATCAAGTTTTTCGGATAGAATCAAGAACCTATCTAATAGTGAAGCTCAGGTTGAGATAGAAGAAATAATAAAAGATGCAGTCAGTCAGATTACGAAAATAAATAAGCAAAATTTACATTCAGATGCTGCTTTCAAATCATTTGGAATAGATTCTCTGATGTCCGTTCAGTTAAAAAATAAACTTGAAAAAACAGTTGAAATACCATTGTCTGTTACTACTTTCTGGACATATGCAACTATAAAAAAATACACAAAATTTTTATTGGATAAACTTATACAACAACCGGAAGTATCAGATAAAATTAGTGTGACAGAAATACAAAATCAAACACCGGTTATTACTTCTTCAGAAGATATAGATAAGGATTTAGATGCTGACGCAATTTCAGATGATGATATTAGCCGTTTGTTAGAAGAAGAATTGAAAAACTTGTAATGTATGCAAGATCAGGATAAATTAATGCAACAACTGAAAGATGCTTTAGTAGCCATAAAAAAACTGAAGAGTGATTTGTTGCACGAAAAAGAAAGAAATAATGAACCTATTGCAATTATTGGCATGGCAATGCGTTTTCCCGGAAATGTAAATAATGCAAATGATTACTGGAATCTGTTAATAAATAATATAGATGCTATTGAAGATATTCCGGAGTCAAGATTTGATGTAAACAGGTTTTATGATAAAACACCACAAAGTGGCAAAATCACTTTAAAGCAAGGAGGATTTTTAAAAGATATTGATTTATTTGACGCCCCTTTCTTCGATCTTACAAGAATAGAAACTGAAAGTATAGATCCACAGCAAAGGCTGCTTTTAGAAGTATCGTATGAAGCACTGGAAAACGCAGGTATTAATATATCAGAATTGACCGACAGCAATACCGGTGTTTTTATGGGAATCACTAATGTTGATTATCAAAAAAAACATTTTCGTTCGCCGGATGCCAATCTTGTAAATCCATACTCATATACCGGTGTAGCAGTAGGCGCAAATGCAGGCAGAATATCCTATGCATTCGGACTTCAGGGACCAGCTGTTGCATTAGATACCGCTTGTTCTTCTTCGCTGGTGGCAGTACACACCGCCGCGCAATCTCTTAGAAATAAAGATTGCAACATGGCTATTGTTGGGGCTGCAAATATTATTCTAGAACCGGAATTAAGTATTGTTTTCTCAAGTTTGAATGCACTTTCTTCGGATTCAAGATGTAAGCCATTTTCAAATGATGCTAACGGATTTGTACGTTCAGAAGGTTGTGCGGTAATTATTCTGAAGAGACTCAGTGATGCACAAAAAAATAAGGATAATATTTTAGCAGTAATTAAAGGCTCCGCAGTAAATCAGGATGGTCGATCTAATGGATTTACGGCGCCAAATGTATCTGCTCAGACTTCATTACTGAAAACAGCGTTATCAAATGCGCGTATTCAGGCAAATGAAGTTTCATATATTGAAGCACATGGAACCGGTACTAAAATCGGAGATCCTATAGAAATGGAAGCTATATCGACAGTTTTCTCAGAATATAAATCAAATGAGAATAAACTTAAAATAGGTTCTGTAAAATCAAATATCGGACATACCGAAAGTGTTGCGGGTTTGGCAAGTATTATAAAAGCAACACTATCCGTAAACAATAATTTACTGCCTGAGAGTTTGCATTTCAATACGCCCAACGAACTCATCGACTGGAATGCAATTCAGGTAGAAGTTGTACAAAAAAATACACCTTGGGATTTTGGGAATACATTTGCAGGCATAAGCAGTTTTGGAGTTACCGGCACTAACGCACATGTTATTATTGGTAAAGAAAAAAATACTATTGCTGCAGAAAATACAGAATCAAACAGAAAGGATATTTTTATTTTGCCTTTGTCTGCTAAAAGTGAAAATGCATTAAAAGAGTTATCCAATAAATATGTCGAATTTCTTAAGCATTCATCATACAATCTTGAAGACATCTGTGCAATGACAGCACTTCGAAGAGCTGTGTACGATTACAGGGAGACTTTTGTAGCAGTCTCAAAAGAAGATATGCTGGAAAAATTAAGAGATTTTCACGATTCTTCAATTGAAATTCAAAAACCTAAGTTTAATAAGGAGGATACTGTTAAAACTGTATTTGTTTTCCCTGGTCAGGGTTCGCAATGGATGGATATGGGAAGAAGTCTTATAGAAAATGAGCCATTATTTAAACATACTCTGGAAAATATAAATCAGCTATTGAAACAATATGTTGAATGGGATTTATTTGTTGAAATTCAAAAAGAAGATACACGTCTGCACCAAATTGATATTGTTCAGCCTGTATTAACCGCAATACAGATTGCGCTGGCAAATTTATGGATATCCAAAGGTGTGATTCCTGATAGTGTAATCGGTCATAGTATGGGTGAAGTGGCGGCGGCGTACATTTCAAAAAAGATTTTGCTGGAGGATGCCATACGGATTATTTGCATGCGTAGTCAGTTGATGAAAAAGGTAAGTGGTAAAGGGGCAATGGGTGCAACAGATTTATCTGTTGATGAAGCAGCAGAATTATTAAAAGGGAAAGAAGATAAACTTTCTATAGCTGTTATTAACAGTAAGAATTCAACTGTTTTATCGGGAGATGAAGAAGCCTTGAATGAAGTTTTCAGTGAATTAGAAAAAAAAGAAAGATTTAATCGAAAGGTAAATGTAGATGTTGCATCGCATTCTCCTCAAATGGATTTTATTTTAGATGAATTGAAAGATAAACTTGCTTCTGTAAAATCTGTTGATTCAGATATTCAGTTCTATTCAACAGTGAAAAGCAGGCTTGTTTCCAATGGCGAATTGAATGCGGAGTACTGGTGCGCAAATTTACGCAATCCGGTTCAGTTCTTAAATGCCATACAATATGCTTTGCAAGAAAAGAATGTAGTCTTTATAGAGATGAGCCCCCATCCTACATTATTGCATGCTATAAACGAGAATATTGAAGCCGCAGGTGCAAATGCCGTGGCTGTTGCATCGTTTGTAAAAAATAAAAATGAGCAGCAGGAGTTTTATAATAATCTTTCCGAATTACATGATTTAGGTTATCATGTAGATTTTAAGCATTTTTATCCTGCAATACATACTTTTGTTAGTTTACCAAACTATGCCTGGCAAAAAGAAAGGTATTGGTTTGATACGAAACCTGCAAATTCAACCATAGCTGCTCCTTCGGAGAATCTGAATAATAAAAATTTTTATGAAATAAACTGGCAGCAAATCTCAGCCGCTTTTTATATAAAACCGGCAAATGTTCTACTGATTAAAGATGTTAACGAATATTATAAAGAAATAGAACAACATTTGCTGAGTCAAAATTTCTCAGTAAGTACTATCGATGTTGCAGATGATGTAACTAATGCAACTATTGATATAGTTATTTATGCAGGTACTTTGAATAAAGACGAAACAGTTGATTTGTCTTTAGAATCAGGGGTTTTGTCTCTACAAAAAATCATCAAATATTTTTCTGGGCAACCCGATAAACCGAGTATTTGTTTTGTCACCAATGGTGCTTATGTATTACCTGATGATAAACAGATAAATTTAAATGCAAGTTTAGTTGCAGGTGCTTTAGGGAGTATTCAAAATGAACATCCTGAATTTAATTTCTTACATGTAGATATTTCATTTGGTGTTATTCGGGAAGAACTTGAAAGCTTGACGACGTTGCTGAGTACGGAACAAAAGTATAAAAGCATCGCAGTAAGAAATCTGAAATTCTATACTCCTCTTTTAGAAAATCTGGAGGCACTACCCCGCAAATCCGTTACTATTTTAGCTGAAGAAACATATTTGATTACAGGTGGTACTAGTGGATTAGGCTTGGAATTTGCAAAATGGCTGAGTATGAAAGGTGCTCAGAATATTGCGTTGGTAAGCAGAAGCGGAGAGCATCCGGAGACAAAAGCTGCAATTGATTTAATTGAAAAAAACAACACACGTGTTTTTGTTTACAAAGCAGACATAAGTAAAATGTCAGAGGTAACACAATTAATCAGTTCTATTGAAAATTCTCAACCAAAAATTGGTGGAGTAATACATGCGGCGGCTGTGTTAGAAGATGGATTGTTTCTGAATTTAACAGAGGAACAATTTATTAAACCTGTGTTGTCTAAAGCAGTAGGTATATGGAATTTGCATGTTGCATTAAAAGATTATTCGCTTTCCTGTTTTATTGCCTGCTCTTCAGCTGCTAATCTGCTTGGAACTTCAGCTCAGGCAAATTATAATGCGGCTAATCAAATGACAGATAGTCTGATTCGTTACAGAAAAAATAATAACCTGACCGGAACTACTGTTAATTGGGGCAATATTGCCTCTGTAGGCATGGCAGCACAGGATAAAGTCCGAGGCGAACGTTTAGCGGCTCAGGGAATTGATTTAATTTATCCGGATGAGTTAACTGCTTATTTTGATTTAATTTTTTCTGATAAAACCGGACAGATTATACCTTTAAAAATGGATTTTGAAAAATGGTCAGAAACAAATGAGTTTGTGAAAAATAATTATTTCTTTTCAAAAGTATTACCTGTAAAAGAAACAGAAAACAATCATAAAGATATATTTAATCAAACCTCACTACAGAGTGCCATTCATCTTATTAAGCAGGTTATAAAACAAGATATCTCAGTTATAACAAAAATTCCTGTTTCAAAAATAAAAGAAGATGATACTTTTAAAAGTATTGGAATAGATTCATTGATGGCATTGCAATTGAAAAACAAGTTGCAAACAATTTATTCATTATCTTTAAATGTTTCCAGTGTGTGGGCGCACCCAACGGTTGAAAAATATGCAACTTTTATAGCAGAAGAATTACAGTTGCCTGAAAAATATAAATTGAAAATAAACGAAGGCGTATCTTCTGTTACAGAAAACAATAGAGATGAAGCAGTTAAGAAACTTACATTAGATGAACTAATGAAGGAGTTGAACAGTAAAGTAAATTAAGGAATAATAATTTCTTTGAAGTATGAGTGAACAAATACAACAAATGCAGGAGTTGCTTCAAAAATCTTTAATTAAAATTAATAGTTTAGAAGCAGCACTTGAAAAGAATAAAGAAATACAAATTAAAAAGCACGAACCGATAGCTATAGTCGGATGTGGAGTTCGTTTGCCGGGCAATATAAATAATACTAAAAAATTATGGGACTTACTTATTGAAAAAAAATCTGTCGCTAAAGAAATACCTGCCGAACGTTTTAATGTCAATAGTATATTTAGTGAGAACCCGGAGGTGCCCGGGAAAATGAATGTGCGTTACGGTGCCTTTCTGGAAAATGATGTCCGTGCATTTGATGCTTCCTTTTTCAATGTATCACCACGTGAGGCGAAATCAATGGATCCATTACAGCGTATGATTCTGGAAGTGGTTTATGAAGCATTTGAAAATGCAGGTATTGCAACAGACAGTCTCAAAGGAAGTAAAACAGGTGTTTATATCGCACTCGGTAATTCTGATTATATTCAGGCAAGATTGCGGAATGGAAATTTAGAAAGTATCGATTTATACGATGCTACAGGTATTCCATTTGGAACGGCAGGTGGAAGAGTATCATACATGTATGATTTTAAAGGTCCCAGTTATAATGTAGATGCAGCATGTGCCTCAGCGATATTAGCGATTCATTTAGCAAAACAGGATTTGCAAAATAATGAAATAGACCTTGCTGTGGTGTCTTCTGCAAATCTGTTACTGACACCTGAGATATTTATAGGATTGTCGAGATTAGGTTCTCTTACACCAACGAATCAATGTAAGGCGTTTTCCAATGAAGCAGACGGATATATACGTGGAGAAGGATGTGGTGTAGTGATACTGAAAAGATTAAGTGATGCTGAGAAAGATAACGACAACATTGAATTAATTATAAAAAGTTCTTCAGTAAAACATAATGGCAAAAGCAATGGCTTTACTGCACCCAACCCTGAAATTCAAATAGCTACAATCAAAGCGGCATTGTCCGAAGCGGCATTAAGCGTAGATGATATAGATTATATAGAGGCGCATGGTATCGGAAATAAAGTTACAGACGCAGTAGAAGTGCAATCTATAAATGATGGATATAAAGGCAGGCAGCGTCCACTGTATATTGGTTCTGTGAAGGCAAATGTCGGCCACCTGGAAGCAAGTACCGGTATGCCTATGTTGTTTAAAATCATTGAAATTATAAAACATAAAAAAATTCCGGCCCAGATTAATATTACAACATTAAATGAAGATGTGGAATGGAATAAAATAAATGCAAAGGTTAGTACTGAAATAATTGAATGGAAAAATGAGGATACTAAACCGTTACGTGCGGCAATTAATTTATCCGGTTACAGTGGTACAAATGTGCATATGATTTTTGAAGAACCTGCTGCAAAAAGTAAATCAGATGAAACAAATGCACCATTTCACTTTATTTTGAGTGCCAAAGACCCAATTGCATTAAAAAATACTGCACAAAAATATTTGCATGAAAAAGAATGGATGGATAGTTCTCTGACAGAGATATGCTATACACTACAAACAGGAAGAAATCATTTTGAATACTCAGTGTCTGTGACGGTATCTGATAAACAAGATATTATTGATGGACTGACTGATTTTGTAAAAGATGAAGCTTCTGAAAAATATATTATATCAAATCCGGAAATGGAGAGAAATAAAGAAGTAGCGTTCTTATTTACCGGCCAGGGTGCTCAATATTTCGGCATGTGTAAAGATTATTACGATACATTTGAGGTATTTAAAAACAGTATTGATGCCTGCGATGAAATAATAAAGCCAAATCTGGGTCAATCTATAAAAGATATATTGTGGAATGATACTATCGATAAGAACCTGATACACCAGACAAAATTTACACAGCCCGCATTATTTGTGGTAGAATATGCATTGTCAAAATTATGGATGAGTTTTGGTGTCAGGCCTTCAGCTTTAATTGGACACAGTATTGGTGAGATTGTTGCCCTTACAGTTGCCAATGCGATAGATTTACAGGATGCTTTGAAGTTGGTCATTGCACGAGCAGCATTGATGAATTCGTTGCCTGCAAATGAAGGTAGCATGGCATCTGTGTTTTGCAGTCAAGAAGTTATAAGAGAATTATTACAACATTCTAAGGTTGATTTAGCAGCTGTTAATTCTGTAAAAAACTGTACAATTTCAGGAAGGAAAGAAGATGTGGCTGCGTTTTTAGAAAAACTCAGAGAACATAAGATAAAAGCAGTTGCGTTAAATGTTTCTCATGCTTTTCATTCTCGCTTAATGGAGCCAATTACAGAAAGATTTATTGCTTTCGCAAAACAGTTTTCTTTTCAACAACCGGAAATTCCGGTTATCTCTAACCTCAGCGGAAAAGAAATTACAAAACAGGAATTGAACGCTGAATATTTTGCAAATCATATCAGAAATGCGGTACAATTCTCAAAAGGCATTGCATATTTACAAAATGAATTGCCGGTTGATATATACTTAGAGGTTGGACCTAATCCTGTTTTAATTAGTCTTGCAAAACAAACCAATACAAATGTTGCTGCGCTCTGGTTGTCTTCTGCAAAAAAAGATGAAAGTGATGTTCAACATCTTCATAAAACATTACAGCATTTATACGTTGCCGGTATCCGTATTGATTGGAATCAATTCTATCAAAATAAAAAAATAAACAGAGTGTTTCTTCCTGCATACGGATGGAATCAAAAAGTATATTGGGAAAATCCTGTTAGGCAGCCAATAGTTGATAGTCAAAGCATGCTCAGCGGACAGACAGGGACAAATGATGACAAAAAAAATGATTTAGCAACTATCGACTATCGACCATCGGCTATTGACCAAAAATCCAAGGCAACACGCGAAACGTTACTTGCATACATGCAAATTGAAGCAGCGAAAGTTTTGGGACTTGAAGCCGGACAGAAAGTAGATATTAATAAACCATATCGTGAACAAGGTTTTGACAGCATGATGAGTGGTGAGTTTCTGAGCCTGATGGAAAAACACATAGGAGCGGAATTAAAAATGGATTTTATACATCTATACAATACTCCAAAAGATTTACACCGTTTCCTGATTGACACGTATTACGGTGGCGGAGATATTGATACTTCACAGGCGATTACAATGGCGGATATTATGTTTAATCAAGAAATGGAACATACACATTCCGGGGACTGGCATGAAATCAGACCTGAAGACGGAAAATTGCTGAGGTGGTTTAAAAAGATTGACAGAAAAATTCCGCAAGTAAAATAGATGAAGGCAATTTTATTACATCATGCCGGTGGTGATAAGTACGCATTCAGAAATGTAAGGGATAGATTACTGCCTGAAATTACAAGTATTGCATGTGAGTTGCCTGGCAGAAGTGACAGAATCTCTGAACCGTTTATAAAAAACATGTCAGAAGCGGCAAATGATATTTATGAACAATTACAGAATGAATTGTCCGGACAATATTGCATTATAGGAAATAGTATGGGAGCTGTTATTGGTTTCTTGTTGGCGCATAGATTGCAACAAGAAAATAAACCACTGCCAGAACACTTATTTCTCGCATCGCGTTTAAGTCCTGATGCTTATAGAAATGAACCGGACTTTACAAGTGTATCCTCAGATGATTTCTGGAAAATAGTACAAAGATATGATGGGGTTCCTGAACAATTATTGGCTCACAAAGAATTAAAAGAATTTTACGAACCGATTTTGCGTGCAGACTTTGAGATGCTGTATCATTTTAATCAGACATTTTCAGATGTCAAACCAATTGATATTTCCGCTTCCATATTATGCGGTAATAATGATGCAAGAAATATTACACCGGAAAAAGCAGAAGGCTGGCGTAAATACTTTTCAGCAGACTTTGAAATAAAATCATTTGAGGGCGGACATTTCTTTTTGTATGAAAATGATGAAGCTGTAAAGTATATCAAATCAAAAATGCAAATTGAAAAATAAGGTAATCCATATATTTTATACTAAACAAACAGCGATTTTGGATGAAAATATTTTTCAGCAATTTCTCTTGCAACTGCCACCGTTCTTGCAAAAAGAGATAAAAGCCTATAAACACAGAGAGAGTGCACAGGCTTCCCTGTTTGGTAAAATGCTTTTGTTGTATGGATTTAAAATAATGAATACGGATTATTTGTTAAGCAATATTCAGTTGGGTAATAAGGACAGACCATTTATAGATGATAATTTAGATTTCAATGTTTCACATTCCGGAGAGTATATTATAATTGCAATTACACGAAACTCAAAAGTTGGAATTGATATAGAAAAACACAGAAATTTAAACATCGGGTTATTTAAAAAATATTTTGATGACGGAGAATGGAATGCCATCCAAACATCTCAAAATAAATTAAAAACCTTTTTTGATTTCTGGACAATAAAGGAAAGTGCTATAAAGTGTGACGGTCGTGGAGTTGAAGTATTATCAAAAACGCAAATTCTTAAGCAAAAAGTTAATTGCGATGGAGTTTCCTTCGATTATATACAACTATATATAGAGGATGGTTATTCATGCGCTGTTTGCAGTACAAATAATTTTATAGTAAAATCTACTCCGGTTTTTTTAGACGACTTTTTACAGCTTTAACGCTTCATCTTCTCGCGTAATTCTGTCATTGGATGCTCAAAATATTTATAAACCAGCATGGATAAGAGTATTGTAGTAATAAGGTATGCAAAAAATAAACTTACATTTCCTAAAACGGTGGTTGGTTTAAAAAACATGTCGAAGAGATAAAACACAACACTTCTGTGAAAGATATACATTGAATAGGAAATTAAACTTATTAGTGTTATAAATTTTACAAACCAGTTAGTTGATTTACTTTTTACTCCTTTCATGTATACGGTAAGGCTAAAACAAGCCATATTAGATAATAGAAAAATGCCGAAATATGTTATAAAATCTGATTCAACGGAATTATTTATTAGATTAGAAAGGATGAATGTATAAAAACAGTATAAATAAGCCGACATAAAGACAATAAATAAAATACCAAATACAGATCTATACTTGGATAATAGATCTTTGTAATAAAATGCAATCCATGACATAAAAATGCCGGTTGCAATAGTATCTAATCTGAAAAAGACCATACGCGATGAATCCATCCATTGCAAGTCGATTTGTTTTTTAAAAAGAAATATTCGCAATAAAAAAGGGATACTGAACAATATTAAGATTGAAATAAACACATTTTTTTTGATGTGTGTGTTGTTGTTTCCTGCAAGTAGTTTATTTCCGAAAATTAAAAAGATGGGAAATAACAAATAAAACCATTCTTCAATACATAGCGTCCAGGATTCCATTAAAAAATAACCGGGTGGTCGCGTAACTGTCTGAAGAAATAACAAGTGAGTATAAAAAAATGGTTTTGTAAACATATTTTCGCTGCTGACAGTCCACAAGATAGCCGTAACAAAGAGTGCCAGATAATAATTTGGTAAGGTTCTGAACCATCGTCTAATCCAGAAATTATAGGCTGTTTTGAGATTGAATGTTTTTTCTTTCTCATAAAATTTTATTACTATCATTCCGATTAAGTAGCCACTTAGCACAAAAAATAAATCCATTAACCAGAAACCGATTACAGAAATAAAATTATTAAATGCCGGAAAGTATTGCATGAACGAACGACCATGTGCATATACTACTATCAGGATTCCGATTCCTCTCATAATATCAAAACCGTAAATACGATTTTTGTAATCGATATCTATTTTGAAAAAACGGATGATACTATTTTGCATGAATAGTCTTTAATATTAAATTGAATCTCTGGTTGAAATTATCAGTTTCGACAATTGATTACCGAAATCATTACTTAAAATAACAGCACCTTTATGATTTAAATGATGAAAATTATAACCATAATTCACATCATAATATTTTGGATATTTCCGCGGGTCGGCAAATGCAATCTGAGAATTTGCAGGCATCGCATAAAAAACAGGCAACAATAAGCTGTAATCCGTTCTTGCTCTGGGAGGAAGCATAAAATAAACCTGTATGCCTTTCTTTATACATTTTTTATAGGCATCCATTAACAGATTCACCATGGCTTTATTTGGTTTGTCCGTAGATTTATAGTTTTCAAATGCTTTCACCACAGAGGCAGTTAAACTGTCACGCTTACCTTTTTCGCGCTCATAAACTCTTTTTGATTCAACCAGCATGGTATCCTGCCATTTATATTCAGCCATCAGGTTGTTCATTTCCTCGTCATATGGATAAAACCCGTTTTTATCTTTTCCTAGATAAAAGTCTGTGTTGGTATCGTTCTTTGAGATTTCATAATTAATTACATCCGGCATTGCACCAATTTTAAAAATGTTTTCTATCCAGCTTAATCCATAATAATAAGAAAACTTTGCTTTGTTGCGTATCGGATCATTCAGTGTTGCAATGGTTTTTACGGCACGATATGTAGAAGAAACATCCTGCCATGCAATCCATTTAGTTGTGTGCATATTCAGAGGATAAAAATAGGGATCGCTGCTGACACTCAAAAACACATATTTTAAATTCGGGTTTTCTATTTTTAATATTCCTTCCAAATCTGTCATTTGCTGTATGATGCCATGTCCGTCTATACCCATATTGTATGAATGTAAATCTATGCCATTCTTTTTTGCAATGCTGTCAATAATTACCGGGTCAAGATGCCTGTATTCTAAGCTGCCACCCAGGTAAACTGCGTTAAATTTGTTGCTATTCTTTTTATAGTATTCAAATTTTGTAGCCTGAGTGGTATCACCCCAGTAAAATGGAAGAATGAATTTAAATATCAGTGAAATCAATAATAAAATTGAAGACAACAACAGGATATTTTTAATTAATTTTTTCACAGATGTATTTAATATTGAAAATAGACAAATGATGTATTATTAAAAATTCCAAACCAGACAATACTCATTATTAATACTGAATAAACAGCCCATCGGGTAATTTTATTTTTTGATAAAACTATAGTTTCAATTTTAAAGTCACCGATGATTGCTTCTGTTAAAAATAAAATGAAAATAAAAACCAATAGAACAATAAATTGAATGCTGCCTTTAATAAGTATCCATTCGTGAAAATAATTGGCGGTATTCAGTTTGTATAGATTTCCATATATTTCTTTGGCAATAGTTGTCCAGCTAGTAAAGGTGCCGGGATTGGCATGGTTAATAACAACCTGTGCAGTATGTACCCTGAATAATAAAAAGCAAAACAGAAACAAAAAGATGGTAATTAGTGTATGCATCCAATCCGGGAAATACTTATCGAATAACCGGTAACTGTTACTTGGTTTTATAACACGCACAACATTTGTCTGCCACCAATATCGAATTGCCATAAATATACCAATTAGCGTAAAAGATAATACCATTGGCCAATTTGCTCCATGCCATAAACCACATAGTGCCAATACAAAAATAACATTGAAAATCACTTTGCTGCTGCTCGCTTTATACGCTCCGAGATAAAAAAACACATAATCTGTCAGCCATGTGGAAAGAGAGATATGCCAGCGCGTCCAGAAGTCCGCTAGGTTTTTTGAAAAGAACGGACGTTTGAAATTTTCCATTACATCAATTCCAATCACCTTAGCGGCACCAAGAGCAATATCAGAATAACCTGAAAAATCACAATATACCTGAATGAAAAAAAACAAACCTCCAATCAAAGTGGTCCATCCGGAAACCTGATTGTAATGCAAATACATATCATCCACATAAAAAGCTAATCGGTCTGCAATTACTGCTTTCTTGAAAATTCCCCATCCCATTCTGAATAATCCACTTCGTATTCTGTCATAATCAAAACGATGTTCCTCTTTTATTTGTGGCAATAAATTTTTCGCACGCTCAATTGGTCCGTTTACCATTACCGGCCAGAAAGCAGTGAAAGAAGAAAAATAACCAAAATGTTGCTCCGCTTTGGTAACGCCTTTGTAAACATCAATAGTATAACTTAAAGATTGAAAAGTGAGAAAAGAAACACCAACCGGAACTACCCAGTTATTAAACCAAACCTCAGGAACTACCCACGTAATATGAAAAACGGCTAATAATTCACGAATGTTGTTGTCGACAAAATCTAAATATTTAAATGTAAATAAGATACCTAGGTTCCCCAAAATGCTCAACAATAGCCACTTCTTTTTTCGCTGTTGAGATGATTCTTTATCCATCATCTTTCCGGCTAAGAAATCATTGCATGTAATTACAAATAAGATAATAGCAAAAAACGGACTGAAATTTCCATAAAAATAGTAGCCACCAGCTACTAAGATTTTCCACTGATGTTGTTTAGGAACTGACAAATACAGATAACAGAAAATGGGGAAAAAAAGCAAAAAATGGATAGAATTAAATAACATATTCTGTTTTTGTCTGTAAAATTTTAGTCAGCTGAAGTTGTATTTTTAGCTGCATTCAAAAATAATAAAAATAAGTGATGAACATCTATTAAATACAAATGCTATTTTTGTATTTATACACAAAGCCGTTGAAAATTCCATTCTATAAAGAAAAGTTTGAAAAAGCGTTAGAAGACAAAAATTTTAATTTTGTACTGAAAGGCAGTTTGTCAACGGCTATCACCTTGTTTTTTGTTCAGGGATTACGATTTATTTCAGGCGTTCTGATTGGAAGATTTTATGGTGCAGAAGCGTCAGGAAGATTAACGCTGATAGTAACAGTAATGGGTATTTTTGCCATTTTTATAAATTTTGGAGTAAAAGATGCCTTACAAAAGTTAATACCGGAATACAAAGAAAAATACAATACCAAAACCAGCTACTCCCTCTTTTTAAAAGGCAATGAGCTTGTTTTTTTCTTTTCTTTTATAAGTGCGATAATTTTATTTTTTATTTCGCCATGGTTATGTGAATACTGGAAGGAGCCAGGCATGCTCTGGCTGTTCAGAATTTCCGGTTTATTTTTGCCGTTTTTAGTTTTAGGAGATTTGAATTATTTCAGTTTGCGTGCGGCATTAAAAGTACATACGGCAAATATGTCGCTGGTTATACCAACAATTATTCGTGTAGTTCTTTTACTGATAGTAACATTTTATTTTTTTAATACATACAATCCTGTATACTTACATTGGACAACACTTTGTGTATTGCCCTGGTTATTCTCATTAATACCGATTTATAAATATTTTGTAAAACCTTCCAGAACAGAACCCACTATAAAAACAATTTCCTATCAGGAGATTTTGACAATGGCATTTCCAATGTTGCTGACATATATAGCATTTCTCATCAATAATAGTGCAGATGTTTTTTTATTAAAATCTAATCAGATTGGAACGGATTTAGTTGGAATTTATAAAACTTGCGCAAATATTTCTATGCTGGCAGCAACTTTGCTGGTTGCATTAAATACTACGGTTCAGCCAAAGATTACACAGTTGTTTACACAAAATAAATTGACAGAAGTACAACAAATTACTAAAAAATCATCCAAATTAATTTTTTGGGTAAGCTTACCTGTCTTTATAATTTTATTGTTCTTTTCCAAATACGTAATGTGGTTATACGGAGAGGAATTTATGAAAGGAGCGATTTGTTTGTCGGTGCTTACCATTGGTCAGGTAATAAATACAGTTTGTGGTCCCGTGGCACAATTGTTAAACGCAACAGGCTATCACAAAGCGTTTAGAAATATTTCATTTGTTGGAGCAGTAGTTAGTATAATTGCTAATCTATTGCTGATTCCGGTATATGGAATTTTAGGTGCTGCAATTGCAAATACCATCAGTATGATTGTTTGGAATATTATAGCAACTATCTATATCAAAAAAACATTTGGATTCTTTATAGGATATTTCCCGTTTATAAAATAAAAGACATAAATCGAAAATGAGAATAGGAATCTGGAAACCACAGTATGATACGATGAGTGTAAAAATTTACACAGATAATATTGTGTCATATTTGCAAAAACAAAACCACGAATTATTCTTTTTTGGAAAAGAGGATGCTATTCCGGAAGTGGATATAATATGGGATCCAACTTGCACAGGCGCTAGGTATCCGAACCGTAAAATATTGCAAACAGATATTCCATGGCTTGTAACTATGCATGGCGCAGCAAATTTATCAAGACCGTTGGAAGAAACGTTTGGGAAATCATTTATTAATAAACTAAAAGGATTTTTTATTAATCTCAAAAGAAGATTAATGTGGAAAATATACAGGTATAAAGTTGCTCATCTTATTACTGTTTCCAATTTTGCAAAGAATGAAATTATACAGGAATTAAATTTGGAGAGTAACCAGATTTCAGTAATCTATCATGGTTATGATGATAATCTTTTTTTCAGACAAAGTGGATCTAAAGATTATTTATTTCACGTTTCTGTTTATCAGCCAATCAAAAACATCGACAATATGATTGCTGCATATCAAAAGATTGAAGATGAAAATAAATTGCCTTTTATTATTGTTTGTCCGAATTATAAGAGTGAAATCTCAGATGAAAAAATTCAACTAATTACAACATTTACAGATAACAAACAGATAGCAAAATATATGAAAGGTGCCTATGCGTTTGTCTTTCCTTCTTTTCGTGAAAGCTTTGGGATGCCTTTATTGGAAGCCATGGCATGTGGTGTGCCTGTTATTACAAGCAATACTTCTGCATGTGCTGAAATTACTAAAGATGCAGCTTTATTAATCAATCCGAATTCTATAGATGAAATTAAAGATGCTATGCAACAGTTGATGAATGATAAATCATTACACGATACTTTAAGCAAAAGATGTTTAGAAAAAGCCGCTACATTTAGCTGGGAGAAATCCGGATTTCTGCATATGGAATTATTTAATCGCTATGCTAAACAATAGATTGCAACTTCCATTTCTTTTCTAAATATGCATATACTTTTGATTTGTTGTTTAATGCTTTCTTTTCTACAAGGTGCCATGAGAGCCATGCAAATACAAATATAAATGGTGTTGCGACCAATGTGAGCTGTAAACAGCTAAGTGCGAAAAAATGCATAAACGTTTGTTGTATTGGAAATCCGTAAATATAAACTCCATATGATAAATCACCGATGGTTTCGCTAATGTTGTTCAGATATTTGGTGGAATATGTTCCAAAAAATAATACAATCACCGGAAATAAGAAATACTGAATAAATTCAAAATTTGGATTTTCTAATAATATCAACCAGGCAGCAAAGCTTGCGATTAAAATGTATGCTTTGAATTTTATTTTATTTATATCATAAGTAGATAATAAAGCTCCTACATAAAAATAGATAGCATTGTGTGCAAATATATACAATGAAAGCGTCCCGATATGTATTGTTTCTATATCTTCCTGAAATGCGCGGATAGTGAAAAATATTGTAATAAATAATAATAATAATCCGCGTTGAAGAGTCCTGCTTTTTTTACGGATAAAAATAAAAAGTGCAATAGTGCAATACATTGTAAATTCATATACAATTGTCCAGAGTGAGCCATTGATAGCCTTTGGAAATATATTGCTCTCAAAAACGCCTGAAATATGATTTTGTAATTTAATCAGGCTTAAATTAACCGGAATATAGGTATATACTTCTTTATTGATAAAAAACGATTTAATGCTGCTTTCATATAAAAAGACAGAAAATAAAAGAGTAATTACAAGCACTACAAATAACCCCGGGTAAATGCGAAGTACGCGTTTTACAAAATAATCGACAAGATTTTTGGAGCGCATGAGGCTCGGAAAAATCAGAAATCCACTAATTACAAAAAAACCGCGAACGCCGATATAGGAGAATGATAATAACCCGTTTGTTGCGTAAAATAATGAGTCCTGTTCTGAAACACCTGATAGCGGGAAACTATGATGCACTACCACCAAAAGTGCGAATATCAGCCGTAAGAAATCAAAATTATTTTTATGCATATATAATAATCTCCTGATTCGACTGCAAAATAGTTAAAAAACAGGTAGTGTTATTCTAAGAATTGAATTAATTATTTTTAGTAGATTCAAAATTAAACTATCTTCGCTTTAACATGCCATCTATCTGGGAAATAGTCGCAAAAAATAAAGAACAGAATTTTTTAAAATTCGACAGGTTTCTCTTTTTAGGTATAGTATTACTGATAATTTGCGGTATAAAAATTTGCTGGAATCTTCAGGCTTACATGGATGTACTTTTTTGGGATGAATCTTTGTATCTGCATCGAGGAACCTGCATGTTTAATTATATTCCGCACGACTGGGGTCCGAGTTATTCGTTATGGTATAAGATCCTCTCAATATTTATTCCGGATAAAATAGATTTATACTTTTTTAATTTCAAATTCACTACAATTTTAATTGCAATTGCATTCTTTATGCTGTTGCTTTCCTGTGGTATTCAGCGCATATTATCGTTTATGCTGTCAATGTTTTTTCTTTCAAGTTTTATAAATCTCCCTGTTTGGCCAAGGATTTCACATTTTTGCATACTTGTGGTTATAACCGGAATACTTGTGGCTAAACATACCAAAACCACATTTCTCAAGTTTAGTGTAATGTCTTTTGCATTTTTGATATGTTCATATGCGCGGCCTGAACTATTTTTGCCTTTTGTATTTTGTTTTGTTTTGTCAATAGTTTTGTTTTTG
Organism: Chitinophagales bacterium; assembly: GCA_046329785.1. Classification (GTDB taxonomy): domain Bacteria; phylum Bacteroidota; class Bacteroidia; order Chitinophagales; family JADIYW01; genus JADJSS01. Next base: position 149,820 of record JAXLTZ010000007.1, on the reverse strand, counting down.
ATAAAAATTAAAAAAGCGACTAAAGCTGAATTCATTGTCTTGCTTTCTTTGTGCAGTATGTTTGCATTTTTGTTTTTCTTCTTTAAGACACCATTAAACAATGGAGATTCAGCAAGGAGCATACTTGTTTTTTTACAGCATTTTGCATGGAATGCCGCTGTATGGAAAAATGATCATTCCCCATTTTGGCTGGACTTTAATGAAACAAATAAACAATACTTTTCGGATGTTTCTTCATTGAGTGCTATTATTCATTCCAATCCATCTCTTTTCTTTCATCATATTTTTTTCAACCTTAAACATTATATTTTACTAACGGGTAAAGTTGGCGTCAGTTTCTTTTTCCCTGTTTTTACTAAAGATTTTCATTGGTTGTGCCTGATGGTCAGCAGTATGTTTCTGATTATCTATTTTTCTCATGGTGCAACTGCTAAACATTTTTATAAACGGTTTCTGATATTGATTAAAGCTAATCTCTTTACTTTATTTATGTTTTTGTTGCTGATGGGCCCAACTGTTTTGATTTGCATTTATGCTTATCCACGACATCACTATGTATTATTGCAGGTGCCATTTTTGTTGTTGTTCTGCTCAATAATACTTTCCTCTTTAAATATAGAAATTGAACAACCAATGCACAAAATAATAGTACTTGCATTTATTTGGTTTTTTGTGACGCCGGAAGCAGAAGATTTTGAATATTATACATTATTCAGACAACAAGACGACAGGAGTAATCTCTCATCCATTCAGTATATTAAAAAGAATTTTACAACAAAAGATACCATTCGTGTTTTTGATCTCGAGGGTGGAATGACTAATTTATTGCCGGGAAATTTTATCAATTCCAATTACAGTTACTTAAAAGACAGGAATAAAATCCCCTTGAGCAGTTTTCTGCTGACTAATAAATTTAACATAATTTACAAGACGCCTACTCTTACTTCCATAAAAAGTGTTCAGAATGATACTGTATTGTTCGATATGCTTAAATATCCAGAGAAATATGGTTATTTTGAACAAAAATCGGGTAATTTTGTACCTACCTTATTAATTAGAAAGCAGTAATGAATTTCGCTTACAAGCCAATATATACCAGAGATCAGCCATTTTTTGAAGTAAAGGTCATAGGCTTGTTCTTGTTTAGCTTATTCTTTTCAAGCAATATCTTATTGCAGTTTAAATCTGCCAGTGAGGCGATAAGTGCGATTGTTGTATTAATGCTTCCATTTATCTTTATTTCTTCCGGTATTTATTATTACTATAAAATATTTCAGCTCAAGCAACTGAACCCTATTGATGCTATCATCATCTTGTCTTTTACACTTCTGATATATAATGCCGTCACTGTACACATGATTTTTAATGTAAAAATTGTAAAGACACTTTATGCCGGTTCTCCCAGATTTTATGTGGTTATGTGCAGTTTGGTTTATTATGTTATTCGTTCCAATAAAGTTACACTTAAGCAATATGTGTATGCAAATTTGATGTTGTGCTGGTTTTGTTTTTTCTTATATACATTTGTATCTCTAACAGTTGACCCTGCAACATTTCAGGATTCATTAGGAGAAGGGCTGGTAGGATATAATCCATCTAAAGGCGGATATTTATTCAGATTCTCAAGTGCATTTCTCGTTTTCGGAATGATTTACTACTTTCTGAAATATGTGTTACATGGCAGCATTCCCAGTCTTCTATTGTGGCTTGTTTTAATGGGTTATCAGATATTTGTAGATAAAGGAAGAACAGAGCTGGTATCAGAAGCGATACCGATGTTTTTGTTTATGTTTTTAATCTTAAAATGGCACCAGATATTTAAAAAGTTATTTGTTATTTTGGTGTTTGTTGGTATTATACTATTAATCGCCTATTGGATAGACCCGAAAATTATTGAGTTCACGGCAGATATGTACTGGATGTTTATTAAATTCTTTTTGGGAGAAAAGACAGGAGAGGGGTCTGCTGATATGAGATGGACAGAAATGGCGGCAGTATATGATTACTTTTTAAAACATCCCACACATATTTTCTTTGGTATCGGAATGCCAAAAAAGGAAATAATGAATTTATACGTCGGTAATGTAATATTAGGAGATATAGGCATTGTTGGAGGGTTATTATCACAGGGCATAGTCGGATTAATTATGTGCTATTCAGTTTTTTTATATCCGATATATATTTGGAGAAAAGTAAAGCATTATAAGAAAGATTTATTGTTTAATGTAGGTATACTCGGCTGCGGATTTTCTTTCATACAATCACTCTTCTCAGGAGGTATCTTTTATTCTCTGATGGGTATCATGTCTTTTTTAATTATTATAGAATATTACAGAGTAAAAGAGAATTTGTATTGGAAAGCACAAAAAGATACAAATTAACAGCATCATGAAGAAAAGCTATAAAATAATTATAGTTGGCATTTTTGCTTTGTTTATGTTGCGTGTATGTTTGTCTAAAGAAAAGAAGAAAGAAGATAATATACTGGTGCTAACGGATAAAGTTATCCCGGTAAATATTGTGCCTGATTTTTCAGCAACACAGCCAATCAACACAGCGATTTTCGGAGTTAATATCGGTTTTGCATTTGCCAGAGAATTAGATAAAGATTCCGGTTTTGTAAAACTTTTGCGAGATATGCATCCGTCTTCGTTGCGCTTTCCGGGAGGAACTGTTGCTAATTATTATCATCCCGGGTTGCCGGTCTACGGATATAAGAAAGATGAAATTATGCCAAGCCTGGGAGGCTTATATAATTTACAAACCAAACGAACTGAAAATATTTTATATAATTATATCCGATTGTGTAAGCAAACCGGAGCCAGGGCTGTTTTTTGTGCGAATGTATTAACGGGTACAACGGAAGAAATACTTTTTGTTATAGCAGAGTTGAAAAAAAATAATATTCCCATCTTAGGTGTTGAGCTGGGTAATGAATTTTGTCTGATGGGATATCGTAAACAATTTCCCGATGCACTCACTTACATCCAAAAAGTAAAAGCAACAGCATTTGCCATTCATTTAAGATACCCTGATATAAGGTTCGCGGTTGTTGGAGGAGATGGAGTTGCCAAAACGGAAATGGATGCCAGAAGTAAATTTATGCGAAAATGGAATCAGGATATAAGTAAAGAAAATTTTTATAATGCCTATACATGGCATCCATATGCAGTCTGCGCAGTCTGCGATAAGGAACTTTATTTTGATAATGTGTATACAAAGAATCTGTATGAATTAGCACCGCAAAAGAATAATTACCTGTATAATCTCAGCAAAAACTTTATGCATATTTATGGTAACAACAGGAAGTTATGGTTGACAGAATGGAATATTTCCAACACAGACTTTTTAAATAATACTTTCCTACAGGCAGCGTATGTTTCAGAAAATTTCTTGACGATAATTGATTTAAATACAAAATATGATAATTACATAGAGTTGACGAATTTACATGCAATAGAAGGATTAATCAGCACTCAAAAAGGAATCTTGAATCCTGTGCTTCAAAATGGAGACGATATTGCTTCCACACAATATTTTGCGTTTAAGTTTTTAGCATCCACATTAAAGGAGAATGTCTATAAAGCGAATCAGACTATATCCTGTACAGATACAATTGTTTCTAAAAATTTTGTTTGTAGTACTTTTCTGAGAAAAGAAGACAGCAAGGTTTTCTTGCATTATATAAACCGTTCCGGGAAAACCGTGCAACTAAATATCAATACAAAACCAAACACAACCTTTGAAATAAACTCCGTTGATGCAGACTATCCTTATGCTGCCGCAGGGAAAACAGTATTTGAAAAAGATTATCCTAATAAAGTGAAATCTGTAAAATACAGAGAAGAAAAATTTACAGGAAATTCGATAACTGTTGCACCGTATTCATTTGGCTATGTCTCGTATTCTAATTAGAATTATTTCATCACCTGTTTTACCAGCATCAGTTTACCATTATATGGAGGATAACGCAAAGGTACATCCGGCCAGGTTACCTTATGGCAGATTCCTTTTTTGTGAGTAAACGTATCGAAACTGAATTTCCCGTGATAAGCACCGATTCCGCTATTTCCAACACCTCCAAACGGCAAACCGTCATTGATAAAATGAGAAACGGTATCATTCACGCAGCCGCCACCAAATTGAATCGTGTTTAAACACTTTTGTTGATTCGCATAATTGTTAGAGAAAATATAAAACGCCAGTGGCTTCTCAAATTGCTTGATAATACTAATTGCTTCATCTATAGACTGAATCGTCAGTACCGGCAAAATCGGCCCAAAGATTTCATCATTCATCAAAGGGTGTTCCAATGAATTTATTTCAATCAGTGTTGGTGCGATATATTTGGTATCAGCATCTGTTTTCCCACCAACTATCACTTCGCCATCTTTTATCATGGCAGCCAAACGATTAAAATGTCTGTCATTAATAATTCTTGGATAATCGGCACTGTCTTGCGGATTATTTCCATAAAATTCTTTCACTGTTTTTGCAAATGCTGTATAGAATTTTTCTTTCACGGAGTCGTGCAATAATAGATAATCAGGAGCCACACAGGTTTGCCCTCCATTCAAAAATTTTCCCCAGGCTATACGCTTTGCAGCCACTTCCACATCCACTTGTTTATCTACAATACACGGACTTTTGCCACCCAGTTCTAAGGTAGTCGGCGTTAAAAATTCTGCCGCGGCACGCGCAATCGTTCTGCCAATTTCCACACCGCCGGTAAAGAAAATATAATCGTAACGGTTCGACAGCATCTCGTTGTTGTCAGAATGTTCGTCTAAAACGGCAATATAATTTTCGTTAAAGGTTTCGCTGATAATTTTTTCAATAATATGATACGTGTTGATTGCAGCGCGCGGTGGCTTGATAATACAGGTATTGCCTGCAGCCATAGCTCCGATAACAGGAGCTAAAGTCAGCTGCAACGGATAATTCCACGCACCGATAATTAAGGTAACGCCATACGGATCATGATAGATATAATTGCGTGATGGAAAATTGGCAATTGTATCTTTTATCAATTCAGGTGTTGCCCATTTCTTCACATTTTTCAGCATGCAGGAAATTTCTTCATACAATACACCAATTTCTGTAGCAAAACTTTCAAATTTTGATTTTTTGAAATCAGCGTTCAGTGCCGCACAAATGTTTTCTTCGTTGTCCTGTAATGCTTTTTTAAATTTCTTCAGTTGTTCGATACGAAAATCAATATCACGTGTTGCATTGCTTTCGAAAAAATCACGCTGCTTATCAATGACGGATTTTATATTGGATAAAGTTTTTGTTGCCATTTTCTTTAAATTGTAGAATTATAGAATGCGTGAATGATTATTAGAAATAATTACTTCACTTTACTTTTCTTATCAGGCACTCTTTCTTCTTGCGGTCTGCCTTCAAAACTATTCATAGACGAATACACACCTAAGAAACCTGCTACCTTGTCAAATATTTTGCTTGGAAAAACACCTTTTAGGAAAGGAACAATATTTACATTCTCAGGCATCATCAATAAGTGGTCATTATTTTTTACAGCTTTGATGATTTTATTAACGGTATCTTCCGGTTGTAATAATGGAAATAATAGTGGTGCTTTTACTCCTTTAAACATCCCTGTATCAATATAACTCGGACAAACCGTAGTAACATGTAAATCCTGTCCTTCTGTTTCAAACTCCATACGCAAACTCTCGCTCCAGCCAAGTACAGCCCATTTGCTGCTTGCATACACAGAACCTTTTGGTAAAGGAATTAAACTGGATGCAGAAGCGATATTGATAATATGACCTTTGCGTTGTTTTATCATGTCTTGTATAAACACCCGCGTTACATTCATTACACCGCTAACATTAATGCTCAATGTTTTTTCAATATCTTTTGCCGTATGTTCCCAAAAAGATTTTTTCCCGGCAACGATACCTGCATTATTAAACAAGATATCAATATTGCCGATTTCCAGCAAAACTTCTGTTGCTGATTTTTCGATATCATCAATATTTGAAACATCAACTATAAACGTGCTTACATTTTTATAGCCTTTGGAAGAAAATTCTTTTTGCGTTTTTTCCAGGTTTTCTTCATTGATATCCCAGATGATGAGATTGGCGGCACCTTCCTGCAGGCATTTTAAACCCATTAATTTTCCGATTCCGTTGGCACCACCGGTTACCAATACATTTGCACCTCTTATTTGTGACATACTGTTAATTTTAGAACTTTAAATTTAATGGAAAAAATGTAGAGTTGGCAATAAAACAACGTTATTTATCTAAAGTTTAATGCTTATCCCAGGTCTCAATAAAATTTATTAAAACAGTTTTCATCGCTTCCATTGCTTCAGGATGAATGCAATCAATCGTATCTAAGCGGGTGTGATAGCATGGGTCTAATTTTTCAGAGTCCATACCAATTACACAAATAGCAGGCAGCCCTTCGATAGCGAAAGCACTTCCGTCAGATGCACCGACATGTAACCCTAATTTTTTATAGTTTACATGTGTCGCTTTAAAAGCAGCTTCGACTAAATTCACGTATTTCTCATCGTATTTTACCAATGTATTTGTTTCTGATAACCCGATAGTCAGATGTTCCAAATCTTTGATAGTGTCAATATTAAATAAAAACGCTTTTTCATCGAGTAACTCTTGTTTGTGTGTACGCGCATAAGCAAATGCACCTCGCAGGCCTGCTTCTTCAGCTCCAAAACTGATTAAACGTAAGCGGGTATGTTGCAATTTTTTTTCGGAAAATATTTTTGCCATTTCTACTGCCATGGCAACTCCTGTCAGATTATCGGAAGCACCATCCACCACAGTATCACCATGCATATTATAGAACACAATTAAAACAGGTGTGGCGATGGCAAAAAACCACCAAATAAAAGCAAACCAGGCTGTATGAATAAATAACAATAACAATGCATATACACCTATCAATGCAATTAAAAAACCTGCAATGACAGAGAGTGCAGCGCCGGTTTGTTTTAGTTTAAACCACCATTTGAATTCTTTTACACTATCAATATGTCCTGCAATAATAAGTGTGGATGTTGGTTTTTCTGTTGGTTCTATATCGCCTATTACATTCCAGGAGGTTTTCTTTTCAAATAAAAAATCCAGCCAGTGGCGGTAAGTAACAAAATGCCCGAGAAACAAGACACTATTTACGATACCGATAACTGCAGCCACACGAATATCTATTTTGCAAAAAACTAAAACAATAACGTAAACAATGCAGAATATTTTTAACGATTGGAAATGTGCTTCCAGTGCAGATTGAAATTCTTCAATTTTTACTTTATCACAATATTTTTTCAGGACAGATGCGGTGTACTCCTGTGCTTCTTTTTCCTGCTGACTTCCAAAATATCTTCCACCGAAACGTGTAATAATATCGTGTATAAAATCTATCATTTATTTAATGCATAAAATCTGCTGATTAATGTAAAAATTTAATGCGACTTGTTTAGTAAATTAGCACATATTTTTTAAATTACATACATATAATATTCTTATTGTTGAGTTTAAACAAGAAATATTATGAGCATTTTGAGTTCTTATGTTAATGAAGTTATGAACTCCTGGAAATCAAACTGGAGTTTCAAGGGTTTTAGGAGCAATTTCTATTTTACGATATTTCTATTTTGTTCGGTTTTGTTTTTCTCTTGCTTGTTTTTAAGTTTATGGGAAACAAGAAACGGACTCGTTATTTTTGACCCTGTTCTCAGCCGGTTGCAGCCCAGGGAATTTTCCCTTCCAATTTTTGCACTCGTACATTCATCCATGCTGATAACATTATTATTGTTTTTAAAGAATCCACGATTGTTGTTGAAAGGATTGCAGGCTTATGCGTTGTTGCTTTCGCTAAGAACTATTTCCATTTATCTGGTACCGCTGGAGGCTCCGGCAGGTATGATTTTCTTACAAGATCCAGTAACGGCATTTTTTTTAAATTCTATAAACACCGTTACAAAGGATTTATTTTTCTCAGGACATATCTCTGCTATGTGTTTGTTTGTATATTTTTCTGAAAATAAAATCTGGAAGACATACTTATCTGTAGTAACACCGATAGTTGCCATCCTTATTTTATGGCAACATGTACATTATACTATAGATATTCTGGCGGCTCCCGTTTTTACCTATTTATCCTGTAAATTAATAGAACGCATTAACGAACGATGGGAACATGGGATTGATAATATTGAAATCAAAAGAATGGAAGTAGTCGGTAATGATTTTAATTAACTGTAATAACGTCTTCTTTTTTGGATTGTTGCTTTGTTTCAATATCTAAAATACAATCAAAGGTAGCATTTCTAAGCGCCAATTCCCTTGGGTCATTTGCAATATGCGTGCCCATTTTATTCATTACATAACCAAATGCCACCTGCTTTTCAGGATCGGCAAAACCACCCGAACCGCCAGCCCCGAAAGAACCGTAACTTCTGTAATTAGTCCCGAAATTTTGATAAATAGATGGTTTGGCAAATCCTAAAGAAAAAGGAATATCGACATTTAGCACTAAATCATTTTTCCCTAATTTCGGATGAAGAGGAGCAGCTTCTAACAAAGTTAAGGTTTCTTTCTTTACATGTAAGTTTTTCCCACCGGTAGCAAACTCGTTATATACTTGTGCAATAGAACGCGCATTGCCAAATCCATGCGCCGAACCTATCGGTAAAGAAGTATATTTTCTGTTGTTAAAATTATTTAAGTTAAGTGCGTGAGGAGGATTCAGTAGCGACTTATAAAACAAAGAAAATGGATTAAAGATACCTCTGACAATTACACTAAAATCAGTATTGTCGCCTTTTAGTGCTTCCGTAGGCATAAACGGGATTAAATGTGCCACCCGGTGCTGCGGAATATGCTCCGGCAAGCCTATATGAAAATCAATATCCAACGCATCCGCAATTTCATTTTTAAAAAACTGATGCAATGACTTTCGCAGAGGATCTACACGCTTACAAATTTCATTCTGATACATTGCAATCGTCCATGCGTGATATCCTTTTTTATCTCCTGGTGTCCAGTATGGCCTTTGTTTAGCAAGACTGTTGGATAATATTTCTTCATTTGTTAATACCTCATAATTCAACTTCTTGTCATTTGTGAACAACCCGGCCTGATGTGCCAACAATTGTCGTATAGTTATATTTTCTTTGCCGTTATGAGCAAATTCCGGCCAATAGGTAGCTACTTTTTCTTCATAGTCAATTAAACCTTTGGAATGCAATAAAGCAAATGCCAGTGAAGAAATTCCTTTTGTGGTTGAAAATACTATTGCTATTGTATCTTCTTCCCAGTATTGTTTTTTATTTTTATCACGATAACCACCCCAAAGGTCTACAACTTTTTCACCTTTATAATAAACACAACAAGAAGCTCCAACTTCTTTTCTTTTGCTGAAATTTTCTTCAAAAGTGGTCTTTACTTTCTCGAAACCTTCTTTTACATAACCTGAAATAGGAACGGACATTTTCTTGTTTTTTTTGGACTCATAAGGTACACGTTTTTTTCAACTTTTAATATAACCTTAACCAAAATTGAAAATATGAGCCGCGTAATTTGTCTAACTTGTTGGCTCAATTTTTTTAATGGCAACAACACTCTTTGATAAAATCTGGGATGCACATGTAGTGCAGGCAATAGAAAATGGGCCGCAAGTGATTTATATTGATAAACACTTTATTCACGAAGTAACCACTCCTCAGGCATTTGCCGGTTTGGATAATAAAGGAATTAAGGTATTTCGTCCGATGCAAACAATTGCGACAGCTGACCATAATGTTCCTACAAAAAATCAATTACAGCCTATCAAAGAAGCATTATCGAGAAAACAAGTGGATACGCTGATTGAAAACTGCAAAAACCATGGCATCGAATTATATGGTTTAGGGCATCCGTTTCAGGGAATTGTGCATGTGATTGGCCCGGAACTCGGTATCACACAGCCAGGCATTACCATTGTGTGCGGCGATTCACATACTTCCACGCACGGTGCATTCGGCGCCATTGCCTTTGGTATTGGTACTTCCGAAGTAGAACAGGTTTTGGCAACACAATGTATATTGCAGACTAAGCCAAAGAAAATGCGCATCAATGTGGAGGGTGTTTTGGGAAAAGGAGTTACCTCAAAAGATATTATTTTATACATCATCTCAAAAATTTCTACCAGTGGAGGCACAGGTTATTTTGTTGAGTACGCGGGTAGTGCGATTCGAAGCCTGAGTATGGAAGCACGCATGACGATTTGTAATATGAGCATAGAAATGGGCGCGCGTGGCGGAATTATTGCTCCTGATGAGATTACCTTTAATTATTTGAAAAATAGAAAATACAGTTCGGAAAACTTTGAAAAAAATGTAGAAAAGTGGAAACAACTGAAAACAGATAAGGATGCTGTTTTTGATAAAGAATATAGTTTTGATGCAGCAGACATTGAACCGATGATAACTTATGGAACAAACCCTGCAATGGGGATTAAAATTTCTGATACAGTACCAGCGAATGATGATGCGGGTTTGGAAAAAGCATTGCAATATATGAATTTTGAAAAAGGACAATCGCTTATCGGAAAAGAAATTGATTATGTTTTCTTGGGCAGTTGTACGAATTCCCGGATGGAAGACTTACGACTATTTTGTAATCTGATAAAAGGAAAACAAAAAGCAGCAAATGTAACGGTGTGGATTGTTCCCGGCAGTAAACAGGTAGAGCAACAAGCTAGTGCTGAAGGTTTAGATAAAATATTATCAGAAGCCGGAATGGAATTGCGTGAACCGGGATGTTCTGCCTGTTTGGGTATGAATGAAGACAAAATTCCGGCAGGTAAATATTGTATCTCTACCTCTAACAGAAATTTTGAAGGACGACAAGGACAAGGAGCACGCACCTTGCTGGCAAGCCCTTTAATGGCAGCTGCAGCAGCTATTACCGGAAAGATTACAGATGTAAGAGAATTAATGTAATGTTGAATGATAAATGATGAATGTTTAATGAAGTTTCTTAAAACAACAAACATAAATTATTAAGACTATAAAAATAACCCAACTTATTAATAATATGAATACAAATAGTTTACTAAAAGAAAAAATACAATTATCAGTATGCTTATCAATCTCATTTGAAATTTGTGAAAAGGGCTTTTGACCTCTATTTATTATCCAAATCAAGGTTGTCGCTATAAGAATTACAAATTCACCAAACATTAATCAAAAATATAAAATACTTACGACTCATTACTTACGACTACTATATGGAAAAATTTACCACAATACAATCAACGGCAGTTCCATTAAACATGGAAGATGTAGACACTGATCAAATCATTCCGGCACGCTTTTTAAAAGCCACTACACGTGAAGGATTTGGGGATAATTTATTTCGCGACTGGCGATACAATGCAGATAATTCTTTAAAAGAAGATTTTGTGTTGAACAATAAAAACTATTCAGGAAAAATATTAGTAGTCGGAAAAAATTTCGGATGTGGTTCTTCGCGAGAACATGCGGCGTGGGCAATTTATGATTATGGATTTAAAGTAGTAGTATCCAGCTTTTTTGCCGATATTTTCAAAAATAATGCATTGAATAATGGATTATTACCAGTTGTCGTGTCACCCGATTTTTCTAAAAAACTTTTCTCAGAGATTGAAAAGAATCCTTCTACAGAGATAAAAATAGATTTAGAAAAACAGGAAATTGAAATCTTATCTACGCAAGATAAGGAATCTTTTGAAATCAATCCTTACAAAAAAACCTGCATGATTAATGGTTATGATGATATTGATTTCTTATTAAGCCTGAAAGAGAAGATAGAAGCCTTTGAAATGAGCCATTAATCAATGTCTGCCTGTTAGTCAGGTAGGATTAATAGTCAATAGTTTTTTCTATTTTTACATAGATGTTACTTGAATTAAATCTTCAACCAAACAAAAAAATCTATTTCATTTCGGATATGCATCTCGGTGCACCGAATTATTCAAAAAGTCTGGAACGCGAACAAAAACTCATCCGTTTTCTGAAATTTGCAGAACAAGATGCACAGGCCGTTTTTTTAGTTGGAGATACGTTTGATTTCTGGTTTGAATATCAGCATGTGGTGCCCAAAGGGTTTGTACGTTTCTTTGCAAAACTGATAGATTTAAAAGAAAAAGGAATTGAGTTATATGTTTTCACAGGAAATCATGATTTATGGCTGAGAGATTATCTACAGCAAGAAGTTGGCGCAACTGTTTTTCACGATAAGATAGAATTGCAATCCGGTAATAAAACTATTTTAGTTGCTCATGGCGATGGATTAGGTCCTGAAGATAAAAAGTATAAGATTTTGAAGAAAATTTTTACAAACCCAATCTGTCAATGGTTATTTCGCTGGCTACATCCGGATATTGGTATAAAAATTGCACAACTCTGGTCAAGACATTCTTACACAGATCCAGGTATTGAAGTATTTCATGGTGAAGACAAAGAATGGTTGATACAGTATTGTAAACGCAAAATGACCGAAAAACACTACGATTATTTTGTAATGGGACACCGGCATTTACCAATGGAAATAAGATTGAATGATAAAAGTGTGTATATTAATTTAGGAGATTGGATAGTAAATAGTAATTACGCAGTTTTAGATGGCAATGAAATGAAGTTAAAAAAATTTGAGAATGAGTAGTAAGTTTAAAGTAGTAAGTAATAAGTTTCAAATAAAAAGATTAACTGTCTTTATTAAACTATTTATAACTTGTTCCTTGTTCCTTATTCCTTATTTTTCCAAAGCAGCAGCTCCGGTTTATTTTAAAACCATCACGAAACCATCATCACAACTTTTTATAAATACTACTAATGATGTCTTTTTGTTACAAAAAGGAATGTTGGAACGCTATAATTCTGACGGTACTTTCTTTCAGAATTATGGTAGTATTTATATCAACGAACATACCGATATCATCAGTGTTAATGGCTTCAAAACGATTTTATTTTCTCCGGATTTCGGTAAAATTATTCAATTGGATAATCGTTTGCGTGAACTGGATATAATTGATGCTTATAATCTGGGAACTTATATCATTAGTTGTGTCGGTACCTCTTATGATAATAATTTTTTATGGCTGTTTGATGCGGGTTCTCAGCGTCTTGTAAAAATGGATAAAGACCATTTGCCTGTTTTTACAAGCAATACTTTATCTCTATTGATAGGACAAAAATTAAACCCTAAACAAATTATTGAGTCAGGGATTTCATTATATCTCGTTGATGCAAAGTATGGTATTTTTATCTTTGATAATCAGGGAAATTATATTAAAAATATTCCGATTGAAAATGTAAAAAACGTAACAGTAATTGACAATAAAATTTATTATACAAAAGACAATTCCATTTACAGTTACGATAACCTTACTTTTTCAGAAATACGTTATACAGAAACACCGGATTTGAAAAATATTCAGATTGGCAAGACAATTATTTGCGGTGTGAATAAAGAAGGATTTACAGAAATCTGGAAATTTTAAAGAAGAGTCGGGATAATAAGTGACGGCAATCAGTATTAAGTCTTACTTCTGGCAACTCTTCTTCTGAGGGTTTATTTCTATCTCAATCTATCCATAGATTTTACCAGAGCTTCGTCATGTTTAATGCTGCCATAAGCCAGCATATTAAATATCAATATAAAAACAGGTAATATAGCACCAATCTTAAAAACATAATTTTGTATGCCAATGTGTTGAGTAAGCCCGAAAAGAAATAAACCGATTAAAACTACTGAAAGTATGATATTCACCAATACTACCTTCATTTGCGTTTTTCTGTTTTTATAAAGAAAAATAGAAATAAGTGCAAGTACAGCAACCAAAATATCCTCCGCCATAATCGGAGTAACCTGTTTAATTGCCCAGGTTTCCAAAGTACCATCCGTATTCTTAATCAGCCCGAACGGAACAAAAATATATGCTACGCAGGCAATAATTACCAATAGCAAATAAACTGACTGAATTCGTTGTATCATAGTGCAAGTATTAAGTAATAAGACAAATGTAACAGAAAAAATCAAATGGTTCGCTTTAATTAACTAATTTTACTGACTACTTACTACTTATCACTTACGACTTTGTATGCGTTATTTTTTGCAATTATCTTATAATGGAAAAAATTATTCGGGTTGGCAACGGCAGGAAAACGCAGTTTCTGTGCAGGAAATCTTAGAGGAAAATCTAACAAAGATATTCGCCTCTGTTGTAGAGATTACTGGCTGTGGCAGAACGGATGCCGGTGTGCATGCAAAAGAATATTATGCACATTTCGATACGGACAAAAATGTGCCTGAGAATTTTTTGTATCGTATTAACAACATGCTGCCGGATGATATTGCAATACATAGAATCTTTGAAGTGAAACCGGATATGCATGCAAGGTTTGATGCCATCAGCAGAACGTATAAATATTTTGTTCATTTTGAAAAAAATCCTTTTATAAAAGAAAACAGCTTTTTATTGAATCACCACCCAAATCTTGAAAAAATGAATCACTGTATTCAGCAATTAATAGGAGAACATGATTTTTCGACATTTGAAAAAAAAGGAAGCGATAATAAAACATCAATTTGTAAATTAGAAAGTGCAGATTGGATGACAACAGATACAGGTTTGGTTTTTACGATTACAGCGAATCGTTTTTTAAGAAATATGGTGCGCCGTATTACCGCTGCATTATTAATGGTTGGGTTGGATAAAATGAGTGAACAAGAATTTATCAATGCGGTTTTAAACAAAGAAGTTTTAGAAGTAAAATTGGCAGTACCGGCAAAGGGTCTGTTTTTGTGGAAGATAAAATATGAATTTAACTAAGCGCTTCTAATATGCTAAAACTTTAGAAAGTTATAACAATAATGAAAGGTAATAAAACACAGATACAAAAAGGCAGCGATTGGCAAACACTAAAACGTGTGATAAAGCTGGCATGGCCATTTAAAAATCTGTTTCTGCTTTCTTTGATGTTAGGGATTTTAGTTTCAGTTGTTACACCATTGCGTCCTTATATTATTCAGCTAACTGTTGATAATAATATTATAAAACAAAACGGGAAAGGATTGGAAATAATGGGGTTGATTTTATTGCTGACATTAGTAGCGGAATTTTTTGTAAAATATTTGTTTGGATTATTCTCTACCAAACTTGGTCAGACCATTATGCTGGATTTGCGTACTAAATTGTTTAATCATGTGCAAACCATGCGATTGAAATTTTTTGATAAAACACCTGTTGGTATTATCACTACTCGAACTATTAATGATATTGAAGCCATTAATAATATTTTTTCTGAAGGATTGATAACAATAGTCGCAGATGTGCTTACGCTTGTATTTGTAATTGCATTTATGGTGTATATCAACTGGAAGCTGGCATTGGTTTGCTTAACCACTTTCCCTATTATTTTAGTGGCAACTTATATTTTCAAAGAAAAAGTACGTGTGTCTTTTAATGATGTGCGCGATAAGGTGGCGCAATTGAATTCGTTTGTACAGGAACATATTTCAGGTATGCGCATCGTACAGATTTTTAATGCTCAAGACAAGGAATTCAGAAAGTTTGATAAACTCAATCATGAGCATTATGCCGCAAATGATAAATCAGTATTGTATTATTCTATCTTTTTTCCTGTTGTGGAAATTATTTTAGCGTTAGCAATATCATTGTTAATTTGGTACGGAGCCAATCAGGTGATGAACGGATTTGCAACAGTAGGTATTTTTACATCGTTTATTTTGTATCTGAATTTAGCATTCCGCCCGCTACGAATGCTGGCAGATAAATTCAACACTTTACAAATGGGTATCATTGCATCAGAACGTGTATTCAGATTGTTAGACACCAATGATAAGATAGAAGATGCTGGTACGCTTGCACCTGCAAACATAAAAGGTGATATTGAATTTCAGAACGTTTGGTTTGCATACAATAAAGAAGATTATGTTTTAAAGAACATATCCTTTACTATAAAAGCCGGTGAAACATTAGCTATCGTTGGTGCTACAGGTTCTGGAAAGTCTTCCACGATAAACATTTTAAACAGATTTTATGAAATTAACAGCGGGAATATTTTACTGGATGGTATAAACACCAAGGAGTATAAATTAAGTGCACTTCGTTCTTATATTGGTACGGTATTGCAGGATGTATTCTTGTTTTCCGGTTCTGTAATGGATAATATTACCCTTAAGAATTCATTAATAAAAGAAGAGCAAGTAGTTGAAGCGAGCAAGCTGGTAGGGGCTCATGATTTTATTATGGAATTACCAAACGGCTATCAGCATAACGTGATGGAACGCGGTTCTACTTTGTCAGTTGGCCAACGTCAACTAATTTCGTTTATCCGGGCACTGGTATATAATCCGCAAATTTTAATTTTAGACGAGGCAACATCCAGTGTAGATACAGAATCAGAGAACTTAATTCAACATGCGATAGAAACAATGGTGAAAGGAAGAACATCTGTAGTAATTGCACATCGTCTGTCTACCATACAAAATGCGGATAAGATAATGGTCTTGGAACATGGTGAAATTAAGGAGTTTGGTACACATGAAGAATTGTTGAAAAAGGAGGATGGTTACTTCAGACGGTTGTATGAATTACAGTTCCAGACACAAACACTTGTATAATATTTAATCAGGATATTTTATGGATTTGTTCTTTTAGCCATTTTAATTCACGCACATTTTTTTCAAAAGAAATTTGTTCGGCTATTGTTTTTTTCTTTTTACTGTCAAAATAGGATGCACTAAGTTTGTTTACCCATTTTATCAAATGAAGATATCCCTTTTTATGATGCTCTGATATATTTTTCTGACGTAGAATAAAAGTCCTGAATGCGAAATTGTGGTCGTTTAATAAATTCCATTCCTTCTCTTCAAAATAAATTTTAAGAATTATGGAACGTGCATCTAAATTGTAATAGACATCTGTAAATTGTACTGTTTGCAATAACTGAAGGCATTTTTTAAAATTACCTGTGAAATAATAATAGTTTGCCATGTTATATTGATAAGCATTTTCCCTTTCTTCCTTAGGTAAATAAGTTACATATTCTTCAATAAATTTTTTTGTCCAGGCAAACTCTTTATTTTGTAAAGCAATAGTTATTATATTTTTATACGCATACGGTTCGATAAAGTTTTTTTCATTCAGAATTATTTCCTGCTCCATCTGTAATTTGTAAATGTTGAATAATTCTTTACTGAATTGCTTTATTCCTGTATTGAACTTTTTTATCGCATAATTTATAATAGCAACATAGTACAACCTCAAATCCTTTTTTGAAATGGAACTGGCAGTTTCTTTTAATAAATTGAATGCCTCGTAATAATGCCTGTCGTCGTCAAAATCTTCATACATCAGCAATAATAATTTTAAAAACCGGAGAGAGCTCTGAGCGAAATTAAAATCTTCAATATCAATTTCAGGAATAGAAGCGGATAATGTTGGCGTATAATCAAAATGATAAATATTTTTATATACTTCTATTTCAAACAAATTCCAAAGTTTTTCTTTAAAGTAATACGCATCTAAAAGCTTATCTTTTTTAATTAATTCCTCCTCAATAAATTGTCGCTTTTTTTCTTCCAAATATTCCAGATGAGTTTTTTGTGAAAGATATGCATATAGTAAATTTCCCGAATCCGAAATATCTTCCATTTGTTTTAGCTTAAGAAGATATCCATTGTATTCTTTTGATAAATTATATTGAAAGCAATGATTCATTAGTATATAGTTGCTTACAGAAGAATTGTTTTGAATAAATCGTATAGTAATTATTTTTTCAAGGTATTTAGTTAGCGTATACAGAGAATTACGCAGTAATTTATCATTATACGTTTTTGTTTTAAAAGTCGCAAAGAATAAATCCTTACTGTTAACATATTTATTAAGAAGTAAATTATTTACTAATGTCTGCAGTTCTTTTTGCTCATTTAAAAAGAAAAAAAGCAGATTTGTCTCACTTTCACTTAATGTATTTAATAATGATAATGATTTAATAGAATTCATAATATAAAATGAATAGCTGATTATCAATTAATTATTAAATATAATAAAAATTATTTAAACAGACAATAGATTGTATTTGTATCAGCAACTGATAAATTACAAATCTAAGTTTGTACTATTAACAATTACCAAAATGATTTACAAAATGGAAAAACTTACGCGTACATTCCCATCCCGCTATCTTCAGCACCTCTGTTCCGTCGTTCTTATTTGTATCGTAAGTTTTTCCAATAATATTTATGCAGCATCAGATACTACATATTTTCGTATACGTGTGTTGCAGGATTCTGTATATGCAGGTGATACAATAGACGTTGAGTTCTATATCAGTAGTAAAGCACCGGGGCTCTCTGTTTTGAATTTAGTGAAACAGTTTGAAATGGAGATTGCTGCAGATACCAGCCTGTTACAGCAAGACAAAACACAGTTTGCTTTTGACTATGCATCTTTAGCCACCTTTTTTGGAACAACACTTTCTAATATTACGGCAATTTCCGCATTAGATCCCATACTTGGAGAGCTGAATCTGAAAACAAGTTCCAGTAAATCCGGTGGCGGAGATGCACGTGTCGGGCAGGGACAATATATAGTTCAGGATAACGTGGCTGGCCGACAAAGTATGAATTATAATTATACTAAAGCCAGTTCAAAAAATTTACTGGGATTGCCAACTCCTGTGAAAACAATTACAGATTCAGTGCTGATTTTAGGAAGACGTACTTCTTCCGGAACCCAGAAATCTGCAAATCCGGTAAGTATAAATAATGACATAAAAATATTTCCAAGCTTGAGTAATGATGTAAAAATATATCCCAACCCTGCAACAGGTTACGTTCGTGTAGATAAACAAGATATTATGGAAATTAGACTTATTGGGCTGGACGGCGTTTCTATAGCACCCGAAATAAAACTGGCACCTGAATCCATACAACTTAATATGAGTGATTTAAGACCCGGAGTGTACTTATTAATGTTGCAAACTACAGAAGGATGGAATAGTTATAAAATTATCAAAGAATAAAACAAAGCAGATGATATTGTTCATAATCGGTATTATGGTAATACTGGAGATTCTGTTAGTGAAGTCTATAATATATGAGAATAAAACTTCCACTGAAAATAAACCTGTTTGAAAAGGCCAATAATTCGCATCTGTTTTTTTTATTTCTGATTTTGATTCTTTCCAGACAATAGCTCGCTATTTTAAACAGCCGCAAGTATATACCGGTTATTTATTTGTAAATTCACAGCATCAATATTTAATATTATTTATGTCACATTATTTGTGATATGATGATGTTATGTAACAATATACCGGATGTTGAACTTAATGAATTTAATAAAAAGCATTAAAAAGATAAAAGCATTACTGCTGTTGTGTTTTGTGCTGAATTTTTCTTCGAAAGCACATGCCGGAATTGATACCACCTTATTTCGTATAAACGTAGTGCAGGATTCTGTTTCTGCAGGTGACACGGTGGATGTTGATTTTTTTATAGGAGGCACCGGTTTGTTGGGCGGCTTAAATATTCTGAAAGAATTTGAAATAGAAGTAGTGTCAGATACCTCTTTGTTCAACCAGAATAATATTCAGTTTAAATTAGACAGTACCAGCCTTGAATCTTTTTTTGGAACTTTAATATCAAATATTACTACTATAACCACCATTGACCCGATTTTGGGTAAACTTGGTGTGAAAACAAATTCAACGAGCATTGGTAGCGGCAATGCTCGTGTAGGCAGAGCAAAATATATTGTGCAGGATAATATTGCCGGCAGGCAATATATGCATTATGATTTTACAAAAGCAATTTCAAAAGATTTGTTAGGTTTTAATAATCCTGTAAAAGTAATTACAGACTCTGTGCTCATTGTTAATAGAGTACAGGCTACTACAGTTATCAGAACATTCGCGAAAAATTATGAAATAAGAATTTCTCCTAATCCTGTAATTGACTTTCTCCATATTGAAGGTGTAAAAATACAGCAATACAAATTATTGGATATAAATGGTATCGAGATGAAGTCTGGATTCAGTATGACACCTGAAAATATTCCGATTAATCTTAATAAATTACCTAAGGGCATTTATATTTTACTCCTACAGATAAATAATAATTGGAACAGTTATAAAATTATTAAAGAATAAAATATTAACCTCTGTCTTTCTGCCATTCATACATGCTTATATTCATCAGCAAAAGCAATAAGCAATAGACGGTGTCTTCAACAGGTATAGTGAAAATACGGATACCTAAATTTTCTGAGTTATTATATGTTACTACAGGCAAATAGGTTAAAACTCCATTGACTATAAAAAATGGAATTAAAGAAAATAAATAACCAACATAAAACCTGCCCAGCCAGTCTGGTTTTAAAACAAACTGAATGTATAGAAACAGTACAATGGCAGAAATGAAATTAAATGCCGTGTATGTTTTATCTAAATTCAATACAGCAACGCTACTGATTATAATAAGAACCGCACCATTAATTTTTAAAGCATACGGTTTCAGAAAGTCAGTTTTTATAAAATAGATGACACATTCATAGATAAAAATACAAGCAAACGGAACAAAAATAAAAAATAACCACTCTTCAACCGGTAATCGAAAAATCTTGATACCTAATATATAACGTTCATTAAAACTCCAAACTCCATATTTAGTGAATAATGAATCCCAGATAATAAAATACACAAGTGTTATGAATAATGGGAGTGGTAAAAATTTCCATTTCTTTACAAACTGAACATGCTTGCTGAAACTCAACAGAAATGGGCCTGCTAGTGTTGCCAGCATTAAGTACAAATATGTATAATGCGCATTCATATTATGCAAACAATCCGTAATTTGATACGCTTATTAATTCGTTTTCCCGGAGATTCTCATTACTTAATATACAATTGGCAGCCATGGCGCCGCTAGTATAGGCAGCTTCCATCAGCATAGCCGGAGCAGGAAGTTTAACCCAATCGCCGGCTAAAAATAAGTTTGGAACTTCAGTATTTACTGTCGGGCGGTTTTTGTATTGATGCAAATGAAAAGCAGGAAAATCATCACGATGCTGAAAATACTGATGTTTAATTTTCAGGTTTTTCAATTCTGGAAAATAATGAAAGAATTCTTGTAATAGTTGCTCTTTAATTTCATTTTCATCCGTTAATCCATCAGGTAATGAATAAGAATGGAGTTCAAAAATACCACCATTGTTTTTTGTACTCCATTGTTCCGATTCTTTTTCCATTTTGTGGTAAAATGTAACACTGTCTAAGCATTTTAACCTGTCTGTAAAAATAAAAAAAGGTAAGTCTTTATTCATTTCAAAGCTATCTGTCCAAATGCGCCATACTGCATAACTGTCTGTGCATTTTAGCATATTGATTTGTTCGTTAAAGGTGTTGTATTTTTCGAACCCAGTTGACTTCTGCACTAAAGGCTTAATATGTTTTGCATCTAAACTTAAAATGCAATAGTCAAATAATTCATTGTCGATTTCAAACTTATTGCCAGTATAATTTAATTTTTCAATGCAGCTGTTGCGTTTTATTTTTCCGTTATGTTCTACAATAAATTTTTCGATTGGTTGTAAAAAGGTGTTTTCGAAATCATCGTTTAATACATCGTAAATCAGGCCATCATCACTGCTTAAGAAATAGAAATGAAATCCTTTAATAAGTTCAGCCATACTTATTTTATCCGGCTCTGCAAAAAATGCACGTGCAAAACTGGTAAACACTAAACGCAAATGAGAAGGCATAGCTGTTTTATTTGCATATTCTTCGAAACTGATGTGGTCAAATTTTTCAAATGTTTTTTCAGGGTGATATTTTAATAAATCGAGATAGTTTGCGGATTTTGGATTTAAAAAAGTCCAATTGCTCAGAATTCCCTTCTTGCGTAAATCAAAAATGTTTAAAGCCGGCGTGTTGTCAATGCCTTTAAATCCTTGCTGTTTGCCATCTTGATAATAAATAATGTAGTCGTCAATCGGAATCAGATGTTGATAAATACCGATTTTTTTCATAAAATTTCGCAGATTGTAATATTGACGAAAAAAAGCATGGAATCCGTGTTCTGTTCTTAAAGTTTCATTATTGCTTTCAAATTGCCAGGAACCAACTTTGCCACCGATATACTTATTTTTTTCAAATAAGGTTACTTCAAATCCACGCTCTGCTAAATTGGCTGTTGCGCTTAAACCTGCAATGCCGGCACCAATAACAGCTACTTTTTTTTTAGAAGAAGGATGTAGTGGCAATTCGGTATTTACAATATTTATAACTGTTTTGTAGTTATGTAGTTTGTTTTTTATTTTTTTGCTTAACCAATTCTTCATTTTATATGTCATTACGAGCGTAATGCAATGAAGCGAAGTAATCTGTTCAATAATTAGATTGCTTCGTTCCTCGCAATGACGCACTACTTAAATTAAAATTTTGTTTTCTGTTTCCATAATTTCATAAATTCAAACGTCACTTCGTCAGATTTTATTAATAAGTCACTTTTACCGGTTTCCCGTTTAATTCGCTTGTTGTTTTCTAAGAAAGCAATATCCTCCTGCACAATATTAATGGACTTATTCAGCATAAATTTTTTAGCTAAAAATAAGGGCATAAATCCTAAAATATTTTTCCATAATGTAATCTGACACATGCAGACTGTATTGTCATCAACTTGATAAAAATGTTCGTAGATGACCATGTGCCTGTCTTTGAATCGAATGTCTAACTTGGAAATATTGGGAAACCAAAAGCCAAAATGTGTTTCCACTTTTTTGTTATTGCCAAAATAAATACGTTCAAATATACTTCTGTCATTATCGCGCCAATATTTTCCGGTAATAGAATTTTCAGATACTTGTAGATTGAAATCAATTTTTTCCTGATGTAAAGATCCCATCATCCCTTTAATCGAATTTCTGTGCACATGATTGATATGATAAGCATCGAATAAACTTTCTGCTACTAAAGGTAAATCAGCATTGATGAAATGATAGTTATATACCATTGGATACATATCCATTTCCGGCATAGGCGGAATCAAAGATTTATCTGTTTTATCTTCATCACCTATCCAAATCCATACACTTTGATATTTTATTTCTACGATGTATTTTTTTACTTTGGCTGAAGCAGGAATACGTTCATCATTTGATAATGACGGAATGGCCACGCATTTACCCTCACAATTATATTGCCAGCCGTGATACCCACATTTTATGGTTTCACCTTCAATATAACCCAAAGAAAGATTAACGTTGCGGTGGCAACATCTGTCTTCTATTGTACCAATAGCACCACCTATCGTTTTGAATAGTACGATTTCTTCACCGCATATCTTTTTCTTTAAAGGATTCTGATGACTTAATTCCTCTAAGAAGCATGCTAAATACCATTGATTCTTTATGTAGACGTTTGTAATCAATTATACAGATGTTTGTAAATATTCAAAATACCAAAAAATATGAATTGTGTCAGTAATACAATAACACCATAAGGGTTGCTTATGTTTTTATTAGTCTTTCTGAAAAAATATAACAGCATGAATGAGATAACATACCATGCAATAAAATTCCGGAAAGGTACATCGCTTTGCCAATTCCAAAAATGTAAATAACCACAAAGAGGCTCTATCAAAGTATCCAAAATTGTAATTATGGCGGCGCCTGCTAGGGAAAACAACAAGTCATTATCTATTTTTGACAACATAGTGGCTGTTGCATAAATTAACAGGAACCAGTTTAAAGCCATTAAGACGGGTACTTCTAATATCTTATATCCAAGGCTTTTGCCATAAGTATAATTTCCAAAAATGTATCCTGTTTTTACACCGATTACTTCTATAATAAAACCACCTATGGCAATTAGTAAACTGCTCATTATAAATTTTTGATTCCAGTTTTTGTGAAAGGATAGAAGCATGACGCTGTTTATAATCAGATTTAAAGGTGTAAGCTGCATAAATATAAATCGTTCTTCCTTATTTTCGCTTAGAAAAATACCGCAAATACCAACAATGTATATCAGAAATATATTTGCGGTTAACAGGTTAAAATGATTTTTTTTAAGGAATGAGATCATCTACAATTTTTGCTGATAATAAACTTAACGGGATGCCGCCGCCGGGATGTACACTGCCACCACAAAAGTACAGATTTTTTATATCACTGCTGAAATTTGCATGACGTAAAAATGCTGCAAACTTATTGTTAGAACTATTTCCATATAAAGAACCTTGCCAGGATAAATTTCTGGTTTCAATAATGCGTGGTTCTAAAACATCTTCTGCTTCAATCAGTTCTTCAATATTACAATTTAAAATTTCACTTAATTTTTGAATAATATTTTTACGTGCATTTACAATCATTGAGTTCCAGTCTTGTCCTGTTTGCGGTGGTGTATTTACCATTACAAACCAGTTCTCACAGCCTTGCGGAGCGTCTTTCTTCTCATATTTAGAAGTGATGTTGATGTAAATTGTCAAATCATCATTTAATGTTTGCCGTTTGAAAAATGCATCAAATTCTTCTTTATATTTTTTGCTGAAGAAAATATTATGCAAACCTAATTCCGGAAATTCTTTTTTGATGCCTAAGTAAAACACTAATGCAGATAAGGCTCTGGGTTGATTCAGTGTTTTTTCAGGATGTTTCTGTTTTGGTAATAATTTACGATAGGTATATGCAACATCCATATTACTTATCACTAAATCGCATGGTAAAAAATTTGTACTTGATATATCTATATGTTGGTTATTCTCACGTTTTACTTCGTTGTAGTTGATTCCGGTAACTTTATTTTTTTCAACAATAATTTCGTTCACTTTTGTATTAAAATGAAATTGTACGCCAAGTTCTGTGGCCAATTGATAGCAGGAGCGTGAAAGCGAGACCATGCCGCCTTCCGGAAAAAAGGCACCGATATTATGTTCTAAATGCGGGATAATATTTAATGTTCCCGGTGCTTCATAAGGATTAGAGCCATTATAAGTAGCAAACCTATCAAAATATTGTACTGCTTTTTCGTGATTCTTTAATTTTTTTACGTTGGTTTCGTGCATTGTATTGAAAATATCCAAGGTGCCTAGGTTGCTTCCTATCTTCATCAAATCAAACGCAGAAAAATTTTGATACGCATGAATAGATTGATGCAGAAATGTGTCAGCAGTAAGATTAAATATTTTAGCACTGTTTGAAATGTGATTAATGATAAGTTGTTTATCAATATTTAACTTATCCTGCATTTCCCGGGCAGTTTTTTCTACACTTGCATACGTATTGAAACGTGTACCATCTTTGTAAAAGTAATGAGTGATGGTGTCTAACTTTTGATATGAACAATAATCTGTAAATTTTTTTCCGGCTAAAGCAAATAAATCTTCAAAATATTGCGGCATTGTAAACAAGCTTGGTCCCGCATCGAAGCGATAATTACCAACTTGTATTTCAGTAAGCTTGCCGCCGGGATAAGAATTTGCTTCAAATACATGCACTTCGTAACCGCGTACAGCCATGCGTACAGCACTTGCCAGGCCTGCAATTCCTGATCCTATAATGCCTGCTTTTTTCGTCATATAAAAATTAATAAAGTAAATCTGTTACAATAAATTCATTGAGTTGCGTACCATAGTATTCATCAATAAAAATACTTTGCGCCTGTCGCTGACACGGATACGTTCAGCCAAGATTTTTTCTATGCTTGCTTTTCGTATTTTTTTATATAGATTCAGATAATAAACATAGGCTAAATATACACCGCGACGTGCCCCGCTTGGCAGCATGCGAATACCAATTAATGCATTGTCAAAATCTTTTTGTATGTCTTTGAGGATTTCTTGTTTTGTGTATTCATCAAATTTTGTCAGGTCAATCCCCGGAAAATAAACTCTGCCTCGCTCTTCTAAATCACTATTCATATCACGTAAAAAATTTATCTTTTGAAACGCAGCTCCTAAACTCTTTGCATAAGGTGCTAATTCGTTGAATAAATTTTTATCACGATTTGTGAATACCTGAAGGCACATTAATCCAACTACTTCAGCTGAACCATAGATATACTTATTGTACAAAGCTTCACTTTCATAAGAGGTCTTATGTAAATCCATTTCCATTGAGTCCAGGAAATCTGTAATAAGCTGGTGGTCTATTTCATACGCATTTACTACTTGCTGGAAAGCCTGTAAAATCGGATTCAAGCTAATTTTCTGATCAATAGCTTTAAATGTTTCCTTTCTGAAATCATTTAACAATTCTTGTTTGTTATAATTATGAAAGGTGTCGACAATTTCATCGGCAAAACGTACGAAGCCATAAATACTATAAATCGGATTTCTGAATTCTTTATTGAACACGCGAATGCCTAATGAGAAGGAAGTAGAATATTTTTTTGTGATAAGTTCACTGCATTCCACACAACTGTTTTGATATAAGGCTAAACTATTCATAACTATTATTTTGAATCGGTTAAAATTCTCTCTGTAACTAATTTTGAACTGATAACGACAATAGGCAGACCAGTGCCGGGCACAGTACTTGCACCTACATAATATAAGTTGCTGAGCTCTTCATCTTTATTGTTTGGTCGCATCGCAGCAACCTGATTTAAACCGTGTGCCAATCCTAATCCGGAACCACGGTATAAGTTGAACATGCTTTCCCAATCATCCGGTGCATAAATGGTTTGCGTAATTCTATTGGCAATCAAATCAAATCCGATACGCTCACTCATGTCTTTTAAAATGGTATCTGCTAATTGTTCTCTGTCACTCCAGTCATTCTTGTAACGTCTGTCAGGGACCGGGCAAAGAATAAATAAATTTTCACATCCTTCCGGTGCACATTCTGCATTTGATTTAGAAGAAGCGTTTACATAATAATATGGTTTTTCAGGATTTACAGACAGTTTAAAAATATTATCTGCATATTGTCTGAAATTGTTTCCCAGAAAATAATTGTGATGATGTAAACTATCTATTTTGCCTTTAACACCTAAATAGATGGTGAATGGAGCCAATGTCCAGTCTTTTTTGTCTAATTTTTCCTGAGAGTATTTTTTTCTTTTTAAAATCTTACCACGAAAAGCGGCAGCATCAGAGTTGCAAATAAAAATATCTGCTTTCCATTCTTTTCCTTTAGTATCTCTAAAGCTAACTGCTTTTCCATCTTTCGTTTTTATATCTGAAATCTCAGTATTGAAATGAAATTGTACGCCACGGCTAACTAATATTTTCTGTAACTCTTCTACAATTTTGTACATGCCGCCTTTGATGTTCCAGTAACCATCATGTTGAAGTTCCGTGTAATTTAAGAGACTGTAAACAGCGGGAGTATCAAAAGGGGTGGAACCAAGAAAAAATGCAACTAAAGAGAAAATAACTTTCACATGTTCCGAATCAAAGTGGCGCTCTAATTCTGTCCACATAGAACGCACTAACTTCGGTGAATGTTTTAACGGAACGGTCATCAGGGCTAATGCGTACTGGAATAAATTATCGTAATTTCTTTTTATGATAACATGTTCTGTATCGTGAAAGATTGCTCCGGCACTCTTTAAATATTTTTCCGCCTTTTCTTTAAAATTAGGTTCAATGTCTGCAAATTCCTGTGCAAGTTTATTTAAATCCTTATAAATTGAGTAAGGTTCTTTTTTGCCGGCGAAATATACTGAATACACAGGATTCAGTTCATTCATTTGTAACGGATTCGAAAGATTACAATAGTCAAACAATTCTTTGAACTCATAACTCATGCTGAAAAAAGAAGGACCTACATCAAATGTAAAACCATCTTTTTTTAATTGATTTAAACGTCCGCCTGCCTGATGATATTTTTCAATAATTTCTACGTGATAACCATGTGTAGTTAATCGTAATGCAGTAGCCAAACTTCCTAAACCTGCGCCGATAATAATAACTTTCTTGCCATTGTTTAACATGTCCTTCTAACATTGGCAATCGTATTTTGTTTAATAAAACAGTAAAATAAATGAACAATAATTTAATTTTGTTAGGATAAAATACCTTTTGTTTAATGTTTATGATATTCCAAGCAGGTCTGAATAAACAGAATATTGATAAGCATTTTCATTTTCTGTTTGAGTAAAATAAGAATCTTTATAAATAATATTGCTTACTAATGCAGCTAACCGTTTTTCGAAGTGCAATAAAAGTGTTGAAGGAATTGGTTGTCCATCATTGAGATATGAAATACCGTCTTTCATTTTTTTTGCATGATGATAACCAACATAAATTTCTGAGCAGTTGAATAATTTATAATACATCAATGCATACAAAATTCCCTGAAATGCTGCACTGTAATCTTTTTTATCGAAAATAAAGAGCGAATCCAGAAATGCCAGAATGCTTTCAGTATTATCTGTTGCAGGAAATTTTGGCAACTCAATATGTCCTGTTTTGTAATCTAAAATACGGACTGCATTGTCGTTAATTCTATCAATTCTGTCAAATGTACCCTGAACAGAGGCAAAAGAACCATCTTCCAGTTTTAAATTTTTCCAGATAAATTTCTCTTCAGTATTTAAAACAATCAAAGACGCATCAACAGCATCATTCTCTAAAATTTTTTGTACAATACGTTCAATAATTTTCAATTGCAATTTGTTGCTTCCTTGTGTTATTTCTTTTGGCAATTTTAATACATCACATGCTTCTTTTATTTTCTTTTGAAGAAACAATGTGTCTGTAAATGTATTGATTGTTTGAGCATCAATAACCGTATTTAAGTATGGTTTATAAATTAGTTCTAAAACTTTGTGTAAAATTTGTCCGAATACCGCGGCATCAATTTCTTCAGACAATTCATCAGGTTCATCAACGCCTGCTACATATTTTAAATAAAACTGAACAGGGCATTTGATATATACTTTTAGTGCAGATGGAGAGAATTCTCGTTGGCGAAGGGAGGCAATTATTTCGTCTGTTTTTTTAATTTGCAGTAACTTGTTTTCTAAAACTATTTGTTGTGTTGAATCATCAAATGTCGCAATATATTCATTTATTGTATTTTCCTTTGTATTTAAATCATGTTGAATTTGTCGGATAAACCGACTCTTCTCGCTTGCATTATCACTGATTTGATTGTTATAAATAAGATGAATAGTTGAAGCACGTTTTAATAATCTGTAAAAGTGGTAAGCATTGATGCCATCAAATTGTTCAAATGTAGGCAAGCCAAATCCTTTACGTAAATTGTATGGAATAAACGAATTTGTTTTATTAGTGCCGGGTAAATTATCATCATTCAGCGATAAAATAAATAAATTATCAAAATCCAGAATACGTGTTTCCAAAAAACCCATAATCTGAATATTACTATTTGTATTGGTCTCAAAAGGAATTTTTGCAGCACTTAAGAACTGTTTAACAATAAATGGCAATGCATTTCTGTTTAGTATAATATTTTTTTCTTCAAGAGATTGCAGCAGTGCGGTAAGTCTTGTAATAATTTCATCTTTTATCGGATAAAAATAGTTGTCTTTAATTTCCAGTTTTTGTATCGCTTTTCGTACTGTTTTTAAAATATCAACAGCATTATCTGTAAACTGAAAAATGTCGGGCGGAAAATATTTTGACAGCATTTCCTGTGACATGTATGGAATAAAGAATGGAATCATATTGCCTAATTCTTCTTTTTCAGTTATTCCATTCTTGAAATAAGCATGTTCCATTAATACCAAAATATCTTTATGGTAAAAGTCTATTTGCTTATTATTTATTCTTGCGTTTGCATAAAAACTCAATAATGCATTGGTAAATAAAAATAACTCACTGTTCGTGATGGAATAACCCATCGTTATGTTAGTATCGCTTACATCTACAGTATATAATAATGATGACAATAAGTGCTCGTCGCATAACACAATGGCGGTTTTATTTTCAGGTTCACTCTTTAAAAGATGTTGAGTCACATATTGTGTTTGACCAATATTAGATGAGATGCCAACGATGTCAATCTGTTTATTTTTTTTCAGTTCACTGTCTATAAGCCAATGACTGTTTTCTCCTGTAAATTTTTTTTGGTAATCTCTCAAAAAATTGCCTGCTTCGTGTAGTTTGTTATTTAAGAAATGTTCATCGGCATCCCACCAAAATTCGGTGTCATACTGCTGCTCAATAGTTTTAAATATTTCCTCTTCGCACACTGATAATGCATTAAATCCACAAAATGAGATATTGGTATAAGGTAATTTTAAAGAAGAAGTTCTTAAATTTTCTAATACTTCTCTATATGCCATTCCTTCATATGCAAAATGTTTTTGCAGCAATCTTTCTTTCAGCAATGCATACATTTCACCTAACAGACTCCATGTTTTTATGAACTCAGTTTTATAAATGCTTTTTTTATCTTTTGTAGTTGTAGTCAGAATAAATTGTTCAATGTATTTTTTGGTTTCTTCAGAAATGGAGAAAGACTCATCAATGTCTTTATGAGCTTTTAAAACTGAAAATAACTGTGCTGCATTTACGAGATATTTATCACATTCATCAAAATCTTTTAAGATTAATTTTCCCCACGGTAAAAATTTTTCTAAGGGTTGATATGTATTTGTCAGCTCATTTTGTATCTGATATAATTCTAACAACAGATGCCAGTCATCTTTTATAATTAATGTTGAATACGAAGTAATAAATTCCTGTATAGTAATAGTTTCAGGAAGAATGAAGTTCTCTTCTTTGTGTTTTTCTTTAAGAAAATTAGTGAAATAAATTGCAGCTCTTTTGGTGGGAAAAATATAGCAGCGAGTGTAAAGATACGGCAAATTTTCTTTCATAACGGACGCTGCAATACTTTCTAAAAAAGCTATCATTTCACTAAGATACAAAATCTATATTTTATTGACAGACCTGAAATTTCGTTCACATTTCGTTCACACAATTACCCTGAATAAAACGTCTTAAACGACTTAAAAAACGCATTGAAAATGGATAAACCACACAACATTCAACCTGCCTTTACGCCGAAGTGATAAGCCTGATATTATTTTGCAGTATCAAATTAAACACACAAATGAACACACATTTTAAACACACATTGATAGCAATTTTAGCATTGCTGCCATTCACCGGTTTTGCACAAACCGGTAAAATCTCCGGAATCATTATTGACAAAACCACACAGGAAACATTAATAGGCGTAAACGTCTCTGTGGATGGTTCAACTTTTGGTTCAACAACCGATATTGAAGGTAAATATGAAATTGCCGATTTAACACCAGGTATCTATAAATTAATCTTTACCTATATCGGTTATGCTGATAAAAATGTAGAAAATGTTGAAGTAAAAGTAAATGAGACAACAACATTAAATGTAAGTTTGGATTTGGCGACAAACGAACTCGCAGAAGTACAGGTAGTAGACTTTAAGAAAACCAATACGGAAACAGCCGTTTTACTGGAAATGAAAAATGCCAACCAGATTGTAAGCGGAATTTCATCCCAGCAAATACAGAAAACAGCAGATAAAGATGCAGCACAGGTGGTGCGACGAATTCCCGGTGTTACGATACAAGGCAACTTTATCAATATTCGCGGATTAAACCAGCGATATAATAATGTGTTACTGCACAATGCCATGGCACCATCGATGGAAACAGATGTAAAGTCCTTTGCATTTGATATTATTCCTTCTGCGCAGCTGGATAGAATTATCGTCTTGAAAAGTCCATCTGCAGATGTTTGCGGTGAGTTTGCCGGCGGTATGGTAAAAATATTTACAAAAAGTTTTCCTGATAATAATTTTGTGGATGTTTCATACGGAACAACATTCAGAGTTGGAACTACTTTCAAGCCATTTTATAATCAGAAAAACGGTGCATTATTTTATTTAGGAAACGATCCGAAAAATAATTTAGCGACTAATTTTCCGACAAACGTAAATAATGTTCAATTACAATATTTAAAACCTGTTGCCGAAAGTATGAATAATGACTGGACTCCGGCTAAACAGGCTTCCATTCCCGATCAGAAAATAGGTATCTCATTTGGCAGAAGAATTTCAACGGATAAATTGTTGATAGGTATGATTACTTCTATCAATTACAGCATCTCAAAACAAACGAATACTATCTTTCGCGCTGATTATAATATTTATGATTTTGCAAATGACAAACAGGATGCAAAGTACAATTTTACAGATGAGCAGTTTAATAATAATGTACGATTAGGAGTGTTGCACAATTGGGCATTTAAGTTTAAAAAGAATACAATTGAATTTAAAAATATTTTTAACTCAACAGCTTTATCACAATATACGCACCGTTACGGAAAAGATTTTGCAAACGATTTGACCATGGATAATCATGCATTGTATAATTCATTCAGAGGTATTTATGCAAGTCAGGTATTAGGGAAACATCAAATAAAAACAGAAAATAATGCTGTTGACTGGGTAGTTGGTTACAGCAGGGCTTATAAAAAAGAACCTGATTTCAGAAGATACACTTCTACTTTAAATACAGCTACAAACATCTATGAAATAAATGTACTTCCAACTTCTGTTAATCCAAATAACCTTGGAAGATTTTTTTCCAAAATGGATGAGAATATAATCACCGCAGGACTGAATTCAACAAATAAAATTACAAAGATTGCAAGCAAAGGTTTTATACCATTGATAAATGGTGGTATATATTTTGAGTATAAGAACAGGGACTTTAATGCAAAGGTATTAGGGTTTAAACGGGCAGATTTAGATTTGTTTGATTACAACTTAACGACACAGGGCATTGATTACTTATTACAAAATATTAATACAACAAATGGAATTAAATTAGGCGAACAGACACGATCTTATGATTCTTATAAAGCCAATAATTTAATTGCAGCAACATATATAAACTCAGAATTTGCCATTAAGAGCAAAGTGCGCATTATTGCGGGCTTGCGTTATGAGTATTCTAATCAGCAACTAACTTCCGGTACGGAAACAGATTTAATACAAGTAAAAAATATCAAGCATGCGTATTTACCATCCGTAAATATCAGCTACAATATCACACCAAAGATTTTAGTAAGAGCTGCTTATGGTATGAGTGTAAATCGACCTGAATTCAGGGAAATCGCGCCTTTCGCTTTCGATGATTTCTACACAAGATATACGATTGAAGGAAATCCGAATTTAAAAAATGCTACAGTGCATAATGCTGATTTGAAATTTGAATACTACCCTTCAAATGGTGAAGTAATCAGCATATCCGCATTCTATAAAAAGTTTTTAAATCCTATTGAATCAAAAGCGGTGG
Source organism: Chitinophagales bacterium (assembly GCA_046329785.1). Classification (GTDB taxonomy): domain Bacteria; phylum Bacteroidota; class Bacteroidia; order Chitinophagales; family JADIYW01; genus JADJSS01. Next base: position 116,513 of record JAXLTZ010000007.1, on the reverse strand, counting down.
TAGGAACAAGTGGAAGTACATTCTCTTTTGCAAATGCATATCAGTCTGATGTTGCCGGAGTTGAGTTGGAAGTAAAAAAATCATTTGTAAATGCGAAAAATTATTTTTTCAAACATTTTGGAGTATTGGCAAATGCATCCTATATCTACAGCAAAGTTGATTTAGGAAAAGAAAACGTGGGACAAAGCGATAACCGTCCATTACAGGGACAGTCTCCATATTCCATAAATGCAGGTATTTTCTTCGAGGATAAAGAATTAGGCTTGCAAGCAAATTTATTATACAATGTAATTGGCAAACGTATTGCATTTGTTGGTACAGACGACAATCCGGATATCTATGAAATGCCGCGACATACACTGGATTTTAATATTCAGTATCGTTTTAAGAAAAATGTAGAATTGAGTTTGTCTGCAAATGATTTAGTGAATCAATCTATTTTATTTATTCAGGATGGCAACAGAGATAAAAAATGGGACCGCAAAAATGATCAGATTTTCCAGCAATATAAACCGGGACAAACTATCTCATTGGGTATAAAATATAATTTCTAAAAGTATTCGCAAAATGCGATTTATAAATCAATTAAAAAATTAAAAAAACTTTTTATGACAAAAACAGTAAAAATCAGACAACACAGAAACACACAGATTTTTATTTTAATGATGACTTTAATCAGTTTGTTGGCAAGCTGTAAAAAAGAAATCGATTACAAAGACACTGATCCATTGCCGCCTTTTCAACGTCCGGTAGTAGAATTGTCGGGTAATATAGTAGGAAACAGATTATTAAATAAAGACACGGTTTACCGTTTAAACGGTGTGGTAAATGTTGGTATTGATTCAATTCAAAACATCACAACACCACAGGCTACAGGTATTTTGACTATAGAAGCAGGTACGGTAATTATTGGCAGAAAAGGTACAACAGGTGCAAATCCCGGTACTTTAGTGATACACAGAGGAAGTAAAATTTACGCGGAAGGAACAGCATCCAACCCAATTGTATTTACTTCTGCTGAAACAACAAAAACTCCCGGCGACTGGGGCGGTCTGGTAATTTGCGGAAGAGCAACTAACAATCAACCGGGTGGTTTTGCTACACTGGAAGGCAGTTATGGTGCGCACCACGGCGGCTCTGATGATGCTGATAATTCGGGTATTATAAAGTATGTTCGTTTGGAATATGCAGGCTATCCGATTTTAACGGATAAAGAAATTAACAGCCTCACAATGGGTTCTGTAGGTTCTGGAACAACAATCAGTTATGTGCAGGCTTCTTTCGGTTTAGATGATGCATTTGAATGGTTTGGCGGTACTGTAAACTGTGACCACCTGATTGCTTATAAGACTACAGACGATGACTTCGATTGTGATTTCGGTTATCGCGGACATGTACAGTTTGGTGTTTCTTTCCGAAGCGCAGGATTGGCAGATCCGGTATCAGGGTCTAATAGTTTTGAAATAGACAATGATGGCGGTGGCTCTACCAATACTCCTTTTACTGCACCTTCTTTTTCCAATATCTCTGTTTTTGGCCCTAAACAGGATTCTACTACAAGTATTGATGCAAACTTCAGAAGAGCTATGCACTTGAGAAGAAGCAATAAAATTAAAATTTACAATTCTTTCTTTACAGGGTTTCCCCAGGGAGTAGTAATAGATGGCGGTAATACAAGAACCTATGCAGAAAACAATGAGCTGGTTATTAAGAACTGCGTGTTGTCATTAATGGATAACTGGTCCGGGTACACACCTTACAAATCTGACCAGGCAGGATTTGATGTAAACGCATGGTTTAATGATGCAAGCAGAAATAACAGCACGGTTGCAAGTATAACTGCAGCTGGTTTTACACCATCAGTATTATATAATTCAACAGCACCTAATTTCTTATTGTCAGGAACATCGTCGTTGTTAAGCGGTGCAAGTTTTTCTGGACTTACAGGATTTTCAACAGTAAATTATGTAGGCGCATTTGATGCAACAACAAACTGGACAAGCGGTTGGGCTGAGTACAACCCGACAGCAATTAAATATGTACAATAAATAACACCTACTGTTATCCGTGTGTGTGTAAAAAACGGATAATAGTTTTCATCTGTGTGTAACCTCGAAGCGTGCTTCGGGGTTTTTTGTTTTATAAAGTATGATGATATAAACCACCTTTCCGAAAACGAACACCGTCATTCCGAACGAAGTGAGGAATCTCGAAAAGAATTAGAAAGGCTGTAAATCTGTGTATTGCATTCTTTAAAGTACTATATTTATGGTAGTAGTTCATTGGTGAAGAACACCAACGAAGGCGAATAGTATTTATTAACAAACAGACTTTTTATTAATTAAAATAAAGATGTTTAAAAAGTATCTTACTATATTTTTTTTTCTAACTACATACTTTAAGATATGTGCGCAAATTGTTTGGTATTATCCACCACCAACCTTACCAGTTACTGAGCATTGTATTGGCAAATGTTTTGAAGTTTATGATACCCTTATTGGAAGTTTCGTTAGAGATACTACACCATTTTACAGGCATCTAATAATTTTTAAAAGATTTACCAGTGACTCGGCAAATTCTTATAGTAGTTTCAATGATACAATTCAGGTACCAATGAGAAATTTTAGATTTACTTACTGTTTTAATGATACGGGTCGGTTTTCAACTCAAAATACATATACAGGATTTAATAAGGACAGTGTTGAAACAGTAGGGTATTATTCCTTATATTTAAATGTATTCACAATAAAACCTTGTCCACCAATTGCTATGTTTAATTCTAATAGTGATACTATTTGTAAAGATGCCTGTGTAATCTTAAAAGATAGCAGTCAACAAAATGCAACCCACTGGCAATGGACGTTTGAAGGTAGTAAATCATCATTTTATTCAGGAAAATCGCCTCCTGATATTTGTTACGATAGTCCGGGTGTATATCCTATTCAACTGATTGCAAGTAATAAGTTTGGTTCTGATACTGCTATCAAAGATATACATGTAACCTCTTGTACTGATTGTATTCAGGCGCCAAGTGCTTTTACACCAAACAGTGATGGTATAAACGATTTACTTAAAATTTACAGCAATTGTTTTCTGGATGAATATAAAATACAAATTTACAACCGATGGTCAAATTTAGTTTTTGAATCAACTGATATTAACAGTACTTGGAATGGTAAGTATAAAGAAAATGATTGTGAACCGGATGTTTATTCTTACTTAGTAATTTATAAAAACACTTTAAAGAAAAAAATTGAATATAAAAAAGGGAATATTACCTTATTAAGGTAGTTGGTCATTTTTTCCCAAACAGAGTTTCTTGAAAAGGATTCTGCGAAGTTGAAAAACACACATTCCACCTTCATAAAACCACATACAAAACAAACTGTCTTAACAACCATTAGATAAGTTTGATTTATTTTTACATCGTAATCAGATTTTAATAAAGACTTCTATTTGGTTCCCGATGCTCGACACATCGGGTTTTCTTCTTTTCTGTCATTTCGAGCGTAGCGAGAAATCTTTTTCGTACTTTCACATCATTAAAATTAATGGATGAAAAAATTACTAAGAATTCTCGCGTTTATTGCAGTAGTATTATTCGTAACATTTTTTGCAATACAGAAAAAGTCAATTCCTCTAGAAGAATTGAAAAAGAAATATACCAACGCCTCTTCAAAATTTATTGAAATAGATGGAATGCAGGTGCATTACAGAGTTGAAGGAGAAGGTAAACCTGTAGTCTTAATTCCGGGAACAGGTGCAGTATTGCAAACCTGGGATGGCTGGACAGACTCTTTGGTAAAAAATAATTACAAAGTAATCCGGCTGGATATGCCTGCATTTGGTTTGACTGGACCACGTAAGGACAATGATTATTCAATAAAGATGTATGTTGATTTCTTAGATCGTTTTTTACATGAAATAGGTATTGATACTTTTGCATTGGGAGGAAATTCACTCGGTGGACAAATTGCATGGTGTTATGCGACGTCTCATCCTGAAAAAGTCAGACAATTAATATTAGTAGACCCGGGCGGATTCTATTCAAAAGAAAAAGGAAACGGCGCTATTATCTTTAAACTGGCAAAAATAAAATGGCTGGCAAATCTGATGAGTAAGATGGATACTAAAATAATCGTTAATCAAACACTGAAAGATGTGTATGAAGATGATGCTAAAATTACGGATGCACAAAAACAATTGTATTACGAAATGTCTATGCGTGAAGGAAACCGCGAAAGCTTTTCGGCAAGAGTACAACAAATCGGTAAAGATACGCCGCCAGATGTAACAACAATAATCTGCCCAACACTCATTCAGTGGGGCAAAGAAGATAAGTTATTGGATGTTTCTTTAGTAGAGCATTATAAAAAAATACCAAACAATAAAGTAGTTATTTATGATAACTGCGGACATTCCCCTCAGGAAGAAATTCCGGCAATATCTGTTAAAGATGTGCTCGATTTCTTAAAAAATAAGTAGTTTGGTATGGTTATTGATTAATTAGTCAAGTAAATATTTTTATGAAGAAGGTTATCACGTTATTTCTATTGGGAAGTTTAATAACTTCAACAGGTTTGTCGGCATTCGCTCAAACTCCTTATACAGTCAGTAATCTTACTCCTGATTTGAATACCATTGTTGAGAATGTTAAAAAGGAATGTTCTTTAAATCCTGAACAATACAGCAAATTTAAAAATGATTATGTCTTGTTTCTAAATGAGCGTGCAAAGCCAAACTCCAAAACACAGGTATTGCTGTTTCTGTTAGGAACAAAAGTAAAACCTTATTTGAATGCAGACCAGTTTTCCAAAATCAGTAAGATGATACAGGAAGGAAGGCTCACACCTAAAGCGAATACAGCACCTGTTACTGAAAAGGCAAAAGAGAATGTAAAGGTTGCCACAGTTACGCCTGTTCCATTAACTGTCTCAAAATCAAATATAGCTGAGTTGTTTAAGCAATTACAAGCTTATATGCAGATGGCTCCGGATAAAGCAACACAAACGCTTTCTGTTTTAAATGACTATGATGCTCAGATAACAAAGATTATTACAGAAAATGAGGGCAATCCGGATAAAATTAAACAATTAAGAGATGCACTTAACGGACAGTTTGCGCCCAAATTGAAGATGCACATGACAGATGCACAATTGGGTACTTTATTACTGGCCATCAATATGCAGGATAATATTCTGACCGGAAAAAATTTGTCTGCAGATCAAAAAGTATTTTTAGACAATATCCGTAATAAGTATTTTCTTAATGATGTACAAACTATGGCAGTGATATTGGTAATGGTGCAGATAAAAATAAGAGGCGACGCCATAGCTCTGTTACAAAAATCAAATCCACAACAAGCCAGTCAGGAGTTTATCAAGTTATTGCAGGATGTTGACAGTCAATTGAAATCAACATTGACTTCAGACCAACATGCAAAAGTGAAATCTGACATTGAAAAATTAATGAAAGGAGAGAAGTTGTAGTCTTAACCACTGATTAAACTGATTAATAGATTCATATGATTTTCATCGAAGATGAATCTCTGTTTTCTTAACTACCTATCTTTACTAGTGTCTGTAATGCTTTGCTTGAAAAAAGAGAATAGGCTATGTTTCTATGTGTTTTATAGATTTTTTTATAACATCAACCACTTTACTAGCAGAAACATTCCAATCAAAATCTTGCGCACGAATTTTTCCTTTTGCAATTAAATCAGTTCGTAGTGCTTCATTTTCAACTAATGAATGCATCGCATTTGCAATATCAGTAATATTTACTGGATTGACTAAAATGCCAGCATTTCCTGCTACTTCGGGCATTGATGAAATATTGGAAGTAATAACAGGAACACCTAAACTCATTGCCTCTATAATCGGAATCCCGAACCCTTCAAAAAAACTTGGATACACTAATGCGAATGCATTTTGCATTAATTGCAATACTTCTTTGCGGTCAACATTTGATAACCAAAGAATACTATCTTTAAATTTCATTTGATTTAAAAATTGCTCTAATTCATCATTCATCCAGGCTTTTCTGCCAATAATAAGCAGCATATGATTTGCAGAAGAATTTGTTTTAAATAGCTCAAACGCTTTTAATAAACCTAATACATTTTTTCGCGGATGCACTGCTCCAACAAAAATAAAATAAGGAGGACGCTTAAATTCATTAAGAGTGTTATCACTTTCATTAATAGTATTCAGGTCGATTTCAAATCCGTTGTAAGTTATCTCAATTTTCTTTTCATCAATACCGTAATGCGCTACAATATCTTGTTTTGTGAATTCTGAAACGGCTAAAATCTTTGTTGCTTTCTTGCAAAATTTTGGTGTGAAATACTGATAGTATTTTCTGACTAAAAACGGAACATGTTTTGGGAAGTGTTCAAAACCCAAATCATGTATGGTAATAATTTGCGGTATATCTGTAGTTAAACTTGCATATCCATCCGGCGAAATAAAGACATCAATATTATTTTCTTTCAAAAATTTCGGAACTGATTTTTCAAACCACCAGTACCACAGAAACGGGTGTCGCGCGGGTGGTGAAATAACAACAGGAGTAATATTCTTTGCAAAAATAAATTCGTCAGAAAACGGTCTGTCAAATAAAAAGTAAAATTCATGCTCCGGCATAAGTGTAACAACACGCTTAAAAATCTCCTGCGTATAAATACCAATTCCTTCCAGTTTGTCTGTTAGTAAAAAGCGCGTATTGACGGCTATCTTCATATAAATTTGTTCTTTAAATCACTTATAAACACCGTCAGGCACTTATAAACACTTATTCACACCTGTCGAAAGATAAGATTTTCAGAGCATTTTATATTAGATTGAATTACTTAACTTTGAAAAAAAATACACAGTATGAGATTTGTAGTTTCTTCAGCACAATTATTGAAAAATTTGCAAAAAATAAGCGGCGTAATCAGCACGAATACCGTGTTGCCTATTTTGGAAGATTTTTTATTCGATATAGAAAAAAATAATTTAACCATTACAGCTACAGACTTAGATACTACCATGTCTGTTTCTATGGATATTGAATCTAAGGAAAAATTTAAAGTAGCTATTCCTGCAAGAATTTTATTAGACAGTTTAAAAGCACTGCCGGAGCAGCCGATAACAATAGCTGTGGATGAAAGTACTAACGGAATTGAAATTACAACAGACAATGGTAAATATAAACTAAGCGGAGAAAACAGTGCGGATTTTCCGAAAGAGCCGACAGCAGATGGCGTGGCGGAAGTAAAATTAGCTTCTTCTGTTTTAAATAAAGGAGTATCTAAAACATTATTTGCAGTAAGTAATGATGAATTGAGACCTGCGATGACAGGTGTATTTTTTCAGTTAGATGATAACGGAATTACATTTGTAGCCACTGATGCACATAAACTGGTGAAATTTAACCGCAGTGATGTTAAAGGCGGAAATGCATCATTTATTGTTCCGAAGAAAGCATTGAATTTATTAAAGGCAGTTGTGCCAAATAATGAAACTGAAGTTTCTGTCCAGTTCAATAAATCAAATGCATTCTTCAGTTTTGAAAATATTCAATTGATTTGCCGCTTAATTGATGCAAAATATCCGGATTATAACGCTGTGATTCCAAAAGAAAACCCTAATCTATTATCTATTCTGAAAGATGATTTTTATGCTTCTTTAAGAAGAACATCTATTTTCTCTAATAAAACGACACATCAGGTAGTTTTGAAAATGTCCGGTGCGGAGTTAACTGTTTCTGCACAAGACCTTGATTTTTCAAATGAAGCATCAGAAAAATTAGGTTGCGACTATCAGGGTAATGCCATGGAAATTGGTTTTAATGCCAAATTTTTATTAGAGATGTTAAGTGCTTTGGACAGCAATGAGATTAATATAGAATTATCTACACCAAACAGAGCCGGGATTATACGACCGACAGAGAAAGAAGAAAGTGAAGATTTGCTGATGCTCGTGATGCCTGTAATGCTGAATAATTAATAAGTACATAAAACCTAACCAAATGAATAAAAAACCACAACGAAAGTTGTGTTTTTTTATATTATAAGGAATTCTAAAATTTTGGTACAAACTAATTTTGATGATTAAGATATTCCAATTGTCGTTTATATTCCACTTTTTTTCATTTTAGGATACCATCTCACTTTTTCAAATTCCTGAATTTGGTCTTCAATAATTTTTATTCCTTCGTTTTCTAATAATTCCTGCATCATGGTAGCTGAGCCAAAATGATGTTTGCCGGTAAGCAATCCATTTCTGTTTACAACACGATGCGCCGGCACAAATGGTGAAATGGAATGCGCATTATTCATAGCATAACCTACCGTACGTGCAGAGCCTTTTGTACCAATATATGCTGCAATATCACCATAGGTACACACTCTTCCTTTTGGTATTTTTCGCACAACAGCATATACTTTCTTATAAAAATCATTCATGAATAAAAATAATTTAAACTCTAAACTATCAATAAACATTGGTATTCTAAAACATTTTAAATATCATCTGAAAATTATTTTTTAAAAAAATGAAGAAAAGACTTGACAAATCCAAAAAAGCATTCTAATTTTGTACCAACGTAAAAACCCAGCCATGTTAACACCCTTAAAACACATGGCGCGTGTACTGATTTTTTTATCGATTTCAATTGTACAAGCGCAGACTTTAACCAACAATAGTAGTATTTTATGCTATGTTAGTGCAGATAATGCAACGCATGAAGTAAATGCTCAGCTTATCCAGTCAAAAGCACACACCATCACTTGCAGCTATAGTGATGCTAATCCATCTATTCCAAAATTTATACAATTTAATTGTTCAGGAGAAGCATCGTTATTAACTGTGAAAGTATACATAACTGATGGCAGTCATACACAAATTCTCAATCGAGACATACAAATAAATGGACGAAGTACTACTTATGAAATGCCTGTACTTGCGTATGTTTCTCAAGAAATAATTCAAACGGGCAAAGCAAAGATAAGTTCTATAGAGTTTTCTAATAACATGAACACCAATGTAATGTTAGATAGAATTAACTTTTCAAAAAGCTCCTCAAACTACGAAGTAAAACTAAATCAAGTATTTACAGTAGATATGCAAAATTTACAAAAGAATTACCTGATAAAATTAAATGCTCCTAAAGAAGTAAGTATCAATTTATACAAAATGAGCGGTGAATTTTCAAAGAAGATTGTAAAAAGTTTACTGCCGGGAGAAAATTTCATTCAGTTTGATGAACTCCAGATTGCTGAAGGAAAATATGTAATTGCCATAACAGAAAATGATCCTAAGAAAGCGCCCAATAGCAAGTTAAGCGTAATGTATTAGTAAGTATATCATGAAAAAATAAAAAGTAGTCCAGTTGGGGGACAAGACCTTATTCCAAGCCGTAAAAAGTGAGGAGTAAGGTCTATCTTTTTTTATGCACCTGAAGTTTTTTCTGCTGTTGGCTGAACATCTATTTCTGAATATTCTTCTTTAAAAAACTTCTTCTGAAAAATTAAAATAATAAAAACTCCAATTGTTATACAGGCATCTGCCACATTAAATATAAACTGAAAAAACTCAAAGAACTTTCCTCCAAAGAACGGAATCCAGTTAGGTAAAATACCTCTGTAAATCGGGAAGTAAAACATATCCACTACTCTTCCATGAAACCAGCTGGCGTATCCTTGTGCCGGAAATAAAGTAGCAATTTGTCCTTCACTGCCTGAAAAAATTTGACCGTAAAAAATACTATCTACTATATTGCCCATTGCACCGGTCAGAATTAAAGCCAGTGCAAATACAAAACCCTTAGAAGCGTTCTTATTTTTTATCTGCTGAGATAAATAATAGGATATAAATAGCACGGCAACAATGCGAAAGAAGGTCAACAAAAATTTTCCGATTCCTGCACCAAAACTCATTCCAAAAGCCATTCCCTCATTTTCTACAAAATGAATCCGCGCCCAGTTGCCTATATATGAAAACTCGTCGCCGCTTTTCATCGTTAGCTTTACCCAAAACTTTGATATCTGATCTATTATCAAGGATAAAACAACCGTTGTGATTGCTATTGCTTTTTTGCTCATAAAGTGTAAGGATAGTTAAAAAAGATTCCCGCAAAAGCGGGAATAAGCATATTGGTATTATTTTTTCTCTAATTTCTTTCCTTCTACACTTAAGGTTGCATGAGGAACTACTAATAATCTTTCTTTTGGTATTAACTTACCGGTTTCACGACAAATTCCATACGATTTATTTTCGATGCGTACCAAAGCACTTTCCAGATGCGAAATTAATTTTTGCATGCGCACTACAATTTGATTCATGTTTTCTCTCTCAGAGGTTGATGAACCATCGTCAATACTTGCAAATTCAGTTTGTGATTCTGATGTATTTTTTATTTGCTCGGAATAAAAGTCTATTTCTTCCTTTGCTTTTGCGATTTTCTTTAAGATTACACTTTTAAATAATGCTAAATCAGCATCATTGTAGCGTACCACTGAAGTTTCCATTGCAGGTTTAGTTTCATGAAAATGTCTATGAACCGGAGTTTGTGTTGCTTTTTCAGCAACAACTTTCTTTTCAGGTTTTGCTGTCGGTTTTGGTGCAACTTTTTTTACCTCAGGTTTTGGTGTCGGTTTTATAACAGGTTTTGGTGCTGTCTTTTTTATAGCCGGCTTTGGAGCAGGTTTTGCTTTTACCACAGGTTTTTTTGTTACTGCCTTCTTTACAGGCTTTGGTGTTGCCTTTGGTTTTGCTGCTACTTTTTTTGCAACCGGTTTTACTGCTTTTTTAGGAGCAGGCTTTGCTTTTGCAACAGGTTTCTTAGCAACAGCTTTTTTAACTACTACTTTTTTTGCAGGTTTTGGTGCTGCCTTTGGTTTTGACTTTGCTGCCACCTTTTTTGCAACCGGTTTTGCTGCTTTTTTAGGGGCAGGCTTTGCTTTTGCTGCTGCTTTTTTTACTGGTTTTGCTGCCACTTTTTTTGCAGGAGCTTTCTTAACTGCGGGTTTCGTTTTCTTGGTCACTTTTGCCATCTTCTACACTTTTTGAATGAATAATTTTAATACCTCTCCGTTTATATCAATATCTTTTGCGTTGGATATATTATCACTGAACAAAATATCTTTTGCTAAAGTTTCGTTGCAAATATATTCTTTATAACTATTTAAAACGCCATTGAGAACCAATTGATTTTGCACATGCAGGATGATTTTGTCAGTAACTTCAAAATTAGATTCTTTGCGCTCTGTCTGTATTTTATTGACAATTTCTCTGGCATAACCTTCATGCTTCAACGATTCTGAAATATGAATATCCAATGCTACAGTAATGCCGTTATTGCTCGCAACCAGCCAGCCCTGTATATCATCAGAAATGATTTCTACTTCTTCCAGTAAGATATTAAATACGTCATTGCCTAAAGAGATATTTAAATTTCCCTGTTGCTCCAATTGCTGAATTTCCCCGTTTGATAAATTTTGAATGACATCCGTCGCTGCTTTCATACTGCCGCCTAGTTTCTTACCAAGCAATTTAAAATTAGGCTTTACTTTTTTTGAAATAATGCCGGAAGTATCGCTGATGTATTCAATCTCTTTCACGTTTACCTCTGCTAAAATCAACTCTTTTACTTTATCAACCTGTGCAATAAAATCTTTGTCGATAGCAGGAATTAATATTTTTTGCAATGGCTGACGCACCTTTATTTTTGTCTTCTTTCTTAATGATAACACTAATGAAGAGATTTCCTGTGCCCATTCCATACGCTGCTCGAGTGTTGCATCAATCAAATCAGCATCAGATTTAACCAAATCGGAAATATGAATGGATGAGTTAACGGATAATAAAGATTGCCACAACCAATCTGTAAAGAAAGGTGCTATCGGACTCATTAGTTGTACTACAACCTGTAAGCATTCATACAGTGTTTCAAATGCAGCTTTTTTATCTTGCGATAATTCGTTTCCCCAGAATCGTCGTCTGCACAAACGCACATACCAGTTGGATAAATGTTCGATTACGAAATCTTCTATTGCACGTGCTGCTCTTGTTGGTTCATAATCTTCATAGGATGCAGTAACTTCTGCAATCAACGAATGTAATTTAGAAATTACCCAACGGTCTATTTCGGCACGTTCTTCTAATGGCGTTACGTTGTTTTTATCTATTACAAAACCATCAATATTTGCATAGATAGCAAAGAAATTATAAGTGTTGTACAAAGTGCCGAAAAGTTTTCTTCCGGTTTCTGCAAGACCTTCTTCATCAAATTTCAGATTATCCCAAGGCTGTGAATTGGAAATCATGTACCAGCGCGTAACGTCAGCCCCGTATTTGTTAATGGTGGCAAACGGGTCAACGGCATTGCCTTTGGACTTTGACATTTTATTGCCGTTTTTATCTAAAACGAGTCCATTCGATACCACATTCTTATAAGCGATGCCATCAAATAACATGACGGCAATAGCATGTAATGTATAAAACCAACCGCGAGTCTGATCCACGCCTTCTGCAATGAAATCAGCAGGAAAAGATTGTTTAAATGTTTCCTGATTTTCAAAAGGGAAATGCCATTGTGCATACGGCATCGCACCGGAGTCAAACCAAACATCAATTAAATCACTTTCGCGTTTCATTGGTTTTCCGGATGCAGAAACCAAAATTATATCATCTACAAAAGGTTTATGTAGGTCAAATTCTTTATTAAAAATTTCATCAGACAGAATGCCTGCATCTACAGATTTCTGTATTTCACTTTTTAGTTCTTCCACAGAACCGATGCAAATTTCTTCAGTTTTGTCTTCAGTTCGCCAAATATTTAAAGGCGTTCCCCAATATCTGCTGCGTGATAAATTCCAGTCGATTAAATTCTCCAACCACATACCAAATCTGCCACTGCCGGTACTTTCCGGTTTCCAGTTAATGGTTTTGTTTAATTCCATCATCCGTTCTTTCACAGCAGTTACACGTATAAACCACGAATCTAACGGATAATAAATAACAGGTTTATCTGTACGCCAACAATGCGGATAAGAGTGTTCGTATTTTTCTACTTTAAACGCTTTGTTTTCTTTTTTTAGTTTTACAGATATATCTATGTCAACAGAAACATAATTCGGTTCATCTTTATAATCTTTCACATATCTGCCGGAAAATTCGCCGACACCATCAATGAATTTTCCTTCCAAATCAACCAAAGTTAATGCTCCGATGCCATTTTCTCCAGCTACCTTCATGTCATCTGCACCAAAGCTCGGTGCAATATGTACAATGCCGGTTCCATCAGAAGTTGTAACGAAATCACCGATAATTACTTTAAAAGCATCACCTTCTATTTTATCTTTTGAATTGGCTTCAAAGGGTAATAATTGCTCGTAACGAATGCCCGCTAAATCTTTTCCTTTGAAAGAGGATAAAATCTGATACGGTAAATTTTTGCCGTCATTTTGATAGGTAGCAAAATCTTTATTTTCATTTTCCGGTTGAAAATATTTGTTCAGTAAATCTTTTGCCAAAATCAGATTGACATGTATATGTGTATAGGGATTGAAAGTTTTTACTAAAACATAATCAATTTTTTCACCCACCGCCAAAGCTGTATTAGAAGGCAATGTCCATGGAGTTGTTGTCCATGCTAAGAAATAAAAATCTTCTTCTTTGTTAGTAAACAACGGACTATCGACTATCGACTGCTTATCTATTTTAAACTGAGCAACAGCACTTGTATCTTTCACATCTTTATAGCAGCCGGGTAAATTTAATTCTGCCGAACTTAGACCAGTTCCTGCTGCCGGAGAGTATGGCTGAATTTTATAGCCTTTGTATAATAAATCTTTTTTGTATAATTCTTTCAGTAACCACCAGATACTTTCAATATAATTATTTTCAAAAGTAATATAAGGGTTTTCCAAATCTACCCAGTAGCCCATCTTTTGTGTGAGGTCATCCCAAACGTGTTTGTACTTTAATACTTCCTGCCGGCACTTCTGATTGTATTCCGCTACTGAAATTTTTACACCGATATCTTTTTTAGTAATTCCCAGTGTTTTTTCTACAGCAAGCTCAATAGGTAAACCATGTGTATCCCATCCACCTTTACGTCTTACCTGATAACCTTGCATGGTTTTAAAACGGCAAAAAATATCCTTGATGCTACGAGCTAAAACATGGTGAATTCCCGGCAATCCGTTTGCACTTGGTGGTCCTTCATAAAAAACATAAGGAGGTTTCCCTTCGCGTGAAGAAATACTCTGCTCGAATATATGCTGAGATTGCCAAAATGCTGCAATTTCGGCTTCAATCTGTGTTTGGGTAATATTTTTTACTTCTTTGTATTGCTTTGCGTTCGACATATCGTTCCTCTTCAAAAAAAATTTGCGCAAAGATACGAAAAAGCATACTAATTAGTAGATATTGACCGTTAATATATTCCTGCTTTTTCGTTTAAAATTCATAGATTTGAGCTTTAATTCAATAATTTGATAATTAGCTAATTTGATAATGAACTTTTCGTCAACATATACAATATTATTTAATGCATTATTATCATTTGTAATCTTTTCTCAAAAAACAGATGCGCAAAACCTGCCTCTGGGAACCTGGACAGCACACTTGCCGCTGCAAAATGCCACATCCGTTTGTCAAAGTAAGGGACATGTTTATGCTGCTTGTTCACATGGTGTGATTGGTGTAAATATTGATAATAATTTCCTGGAAAAATATACCAAAGTAAATGGCCTGGCTGAGGTTTTTGTTTCGCAGGTTGGCTATGATACAGCTACTTCCACTCTGGTAATTGCCTATGAAAACTCCAATATAGATTTGATTCATAATGGTAAAATCACGAATCTGCCCTATTTAAAAAACGCAACCATCACCGGTGATAAAAATGTGTATGGTATTTATTGTATTAACGGGAAAGCTTATCTCGGTACAGGGTTTGGTATAATGAAAATTGATTTATCAAAACAGGAAATTATAGAAACGTATATCTTTAATGATGGTGTTTTTACTTATAAAGCAAATGCCGTATGGGCAGACGATAATTCCATTTATTGTGCTACTACAAAGGGTGTGCTGATGGGTGTAATTTCATCGTCAGTAAATCTTTTAAATTTTAACAACTGGATACAATATTCATCAGGTATTCCTCAAACAGAAGCCTCTGCCATTACTAAGTTTCAGAATAAAATAATAGCAGCTGTTGGTAGTACGCTTTATGAATATGACGGTACCAATTGGAATATTAAATTTTCTGATGCTAACTGGCTTACACGACATTTAAATACTTCAAACGGACAATTGCTCATTGCACAGCAAAAAACAATAGGTACTGATGTAGTAGATAATCGTATAGGAAAGTGGAATGGTACATCTTTTACCTTTTATGGAAGTGCAAATAATATTGGCTATCCGCTAGAAATTCTAGAAGATGCTAACGGCAGTATCTGGTATGCTGATTTGTACAGAGGATTAGTTCGTAATGAGGGCGGCAATTTCAATGCTATATATCCGAACGCGCCGCCTAGAATTTCTTCCAAAGAAATGGAATTTTTGAACGGCACTCTGTGGGTGGCGTCTTCAGGTATCAGAGATAACTGGAATCCAACATTTAACAAAGAAGGTATTTATTTTTGTACGGATTATTTCTGGGATAATATCAATATATATAATACACCTGTGCTGGATACTTTTTTTGATATTGCTGTTGTTAAAACAATACCACAGGAAAATAAAATTGTATTTGGTTCACAAATGGGAATTTTAGTGTATGATGTTGCAGCAAAAACATTTGACATTAATAAATACCGCCCGAACGCAACGAATCCGGCTGAAAAAATTTTCAGAATATCCGGTGCAGATATCGATGCACAGGGAAATGTATGGATGTCTGATGCATATTCAAATGTACCGATTGTTTGCAGAAAGGCAGATGGAAGTTATACGTATTTCACTTCGAGTTTCCTCAATGGAGCAAGCATAGTATCAAAAGATATACTGGTAGATGATTTTGATCAGATATGGATTTCTAAAACCGGTGGCAGTGGCGGACTTGTCATGCTTAATTATGGAAATGATATAGACGACAAATCAGATGATATGTATTATAACTTCTCAACCGGAAGTGGTTTCGGCAATTTGCCTGCAAATAATATTATATGCATGGTAAAAGATTTAGATGGAGTTATCTGGTTAGGCACAGAACAGGGAATCGGTATAATTTCCTGCGCAGGTTATGTTACGGAAAATGCCTGTGAGGCAGAACAAATTTGCATTGACAGAAATGACGGAACAGGATTCTGTGATAATTTACTGGAAGATGAAATTATTAATTGTATGGTGGTGGATGCAGCTAACAGAAAATGGATAGGTACGAATAACGGGTTGTTTTTGGTAAGTGCAGATGGACAAAAAACTATTCATTATTTTAATGAAACGAATTCTCCGTTACTGTCAAACTATATTCGTGCTTTAACGATTAATCCGGAAAATGGCGACTTATTTATAGGAACCGGAAAGGGAATGTGCAGCTACAGAGCGGATGCCACGACTACATCAGACAATACAGAAGAGCCTTTTGTATACCCCAATCCGGTACGCGAAGATTACGATGGACCAATCGCCATAAAAGGCATTCCCAATAACTGCAATGTTAAAATTGTTGACTTTAGTGGCAACTTAGTACATGAAACAACTGCTTTGGGTGGACAAGCTATTTGGGACGGGAAATTGATAAACGGCGAACGCGCTGCTACCGGTGTTTATTTTGCACTTTGTAAAGGCAGCGGCAAAAAAGAAACCGCTAAGTTAAAGTTTGTGCTGATACATTAGAATGGATCCCAGGTGCCGTCATCATTCATGAGTGGGTCATTGGATCGGTCGATAAAAACACGCCGTAAAAAGTCAGTATTTTTCTCTTTACTAAGGATTTCAAAAACGGAACATTCAAACAAATCCTGAATCTCACCATTTTTTACTTCGAAGAGGAGGTCTATTTTATGGTTCGATGTATTTCCGATGAAAGAATACCCGTTCTTACATTGATTCGGACAGTCATCGCTACCGCAAAAACCAGGATATCCAATGAGCTTTTCATTGTGCAGTAATTTCATGATATCAAAGGCGTCTCCTAATTTTTCTATAAATTCTCTTTTTGGAAATTCCTGATAAGTTTTGTCTTTATCCAGGATTAAATCGATCATTTCTATATCCATTTCCTGAATGTAGTAAATGACGGCTTCGGCTTGAGTGCTTAGGTTCTGCATATTACTAATATAATAAAAGATTCTGTTGAGCTCTTGTGATAGCAGTATATTGCCATTTCAGATTAGGAATGAAAAAGGTATTTACATACACATTTTTCCATTCACCGCCTTGTGCTTTGTTGCAGGTAATGGAATGTCCGTATGTTAAACGGATAGCACCTAGATAACGGTCATCCTGAATGTTCTCCGTTTCTCTATAAATTTTGTTTTTCGCATAACGGTCGCGTCGCAGTAATTTCTCTTTTTCAATGCTAAATACACCACCGGGTTCGCCTATGCTGTCTAATAAAATGTAATCCTCCACGAAAAAGTATTTGCCATCCGTATCCTTTGCCTTTAACTTAATTGGTATAAAATGCAATCCAGTCACCATTTCTACATCTTCTGCATTGAAATCTTCGACAATTACATGATCGCCGTTGTATAATTTTACTCCATTTCTCTCCCAATTTTGAGTAATGAGCATATAATCTCCCTTTTCCAGTAGTCTACATTCGGAGCCAAAGAGTTTCTTGCGTACCAGATTGTTAAAGTACTTGTTACTTTCATGCGTACATCCAATGGAAATGTTTTGTTCATAACCTTGCTCTTCCACAGCCTTTGCATAATGCGTTGCAGCACCACCCATTCCAAATTTAAACTTAAAAGCATCGAGAGCAATCGCTTCCTGTCCTCGTTCAATCGCTTCCCGTGTGCGTATGGCATTTTTCATAATGCAGGTGCCGTCATCTGCACGTTTTACTTGAGTCAGAATATGGCTGTTGCCTTTCCAGGAAAAATTTCTTTCGAGATATTCCGGCATTAATGCATAGGACTCTTTCTCTTTTACAGGGGGCAACTGGTTACGGTCACCCAAAATCACTACTTTGCTGTCCTGATGGTATTGTTTTATAAATTTCACCAAATCATTGAGTAGCGAATCTTCCGCAGAAAACAGACTCTCTTCCTGTTTGGCAATTTTTGCATTGACCATGGAAGCCTCATCAATGATGAATACACAAGAATGCGGTTCCTGCATTTCCCGTGTTTTCAGCTTATAGCGTACTTCTCCTGTCTCCGCGTTATTTTCAATCGTGTAAATCATAGAATGAATAGTATTGCTTAATACCTTTGATTTCTTAGCCATTATTCGTGCAGCCCGATTGGTGGGCGCTGCTATTTTGTAATCTATCTCTCTGTTATTCATGTATCCAATCAATGCCGTAGTAATAGAAGTTTTACCAGTACCGGCAGCACCACACAGAATAAAGAAGTCATCTTTGTTTTCCGGTTTTACAAATTCCGCCATTGCCAGGAGGGCTGCTTTTTGCTCCTGTGTAGGACAGTCAAACTGTAAGAAGTCGAGAATGGAGATACCGTTTTGCATAACTTTTTATTTATGTATCAAAGTTATGTCATATGTGTGCAGTAGAAGTGCACAGAAAAAATTAAATACTAATATTATACAAAGATACCATCAGTTTCATCCTCTTTAATTGGAAGATTAATTTTCCATGCTCTTATATCGTTATACCATCTTCCATTATACTCCCGGCTTTCAACATCAACATGAAAGATGAAATATTTATCGGTTTCTTTGAGCATTTCATTGTCTGCCATATCACCCCAACAGGCAATACAAATTTTCTTTGGAAACTTGCCTTCTGTTTCTACTATTATATCCTGTTTTTTCCAAGCACCTTTTGTACTTTCTCCGCTTTGAAGTGGTAATAACTGGATTATTTTTGCTGTGATTTGCATAAATTATGTTTTAAATAAATCAGTTAATTTTTTAAAAATATCATTGTAGCTTTTAAAATACAATGACTTCTTTTCCATGTAGTTTTTCTTCGCATTATTTATGATGTTCTTTTCGGATTCACTTAATTCACCTCTGTGTGAAGACTTGTTTCTGATTTTAATCATTTCGTCAAGAATATTGAAAGGGTAATTAAAACCGTAATATTTCTTGACAAAGAATAGTTTGGATGTAATAGGTACTAAATTTAGTTGCTTAACTTTTCCATCTTCAAAGAATGAGAACCTTCCATCTTTTAAATTATTGCTATTATCTTTATAATGATCAGGTGAGGCTAAAATTATCTTAGGAGCATCTAATATGATACATATTGCATTAAGGCAATTTTCTAGTTGCATTATTAATCTTCGTGAAAACTCAATAATATCATTCTGTTTATCCGAAATCTTCATTTCTTTGTAGTCCGTTATTAATTCAATTTTTAATATTGGGTCTTTAATATTTGAATAGTAGTTTAGCCCTTCAAGCCATATAGTTTTATCAATAGAGTTGAGAAAATATTTTGTTCTTTTAATGTCATTTACTAAATCAATTAGATTGTTTGGTTTATCAGTATGGATTAACTTATCTTTATTGATTTTTCTAAGAAGTTCATTTAAAAACCACTCATTATTCTTATCTTTTGAAATTTCATCAATCAACACAAGTAATTTTTCTAAACTTTCCTTTTTGTAAGCCATATTATATTAATATAATTTAAATCTTGTCATTGCCTTATCCAATCCTTCGGTAAATATAAGGTCTAATATATCTTCTGAACTATTTTTTGTGGTAATATTCTTATCTGTCAGTTTCTTATATCTCTGTTTGAGTTTCTTAAAGGTAGAATTATCAGAACCCTTCACCATTCTTAAATATTCGAGTTTCCCTGAAATTACATTTTGCATAACAGGTGGAAGCTTCTTGGTATGTCCCTTGTCAGCAATATAATGTTGAGAAAAATAGGTGGCGGCTTTTTCATAGCCATATTTTTCCCATAAATAAAGCCACATTCTCAGTTGTTTAATGTAGCGTTGCTGCACGTTTACTTTCTCATTTACCAATAAACCAGTGACTTCCTGACGATAACCCTGTTTCTGCAAACGTGTTTTGCTTTCCTTTATTGTAAATTTCTGATCTGTAATAATTCTATTAATTTCCCGGATAAAAGTGGTGTTATCGCCAAATATTTTTTCAACAGATTTATCTTCCTTTACAAATGTATTATGCATACTGCTGAAAGTAATATCATCTGCATAACGACTGTAGTGCAATCCAAATCGTTTAGCCACACCGGAAAGCCTATGGTCTAATCTTTCACAAATAATATTGGTTATCATAGGAGAAGTTGGTGCACCTTGCGGTAACACATTTTTTACAGTCTTTTCCCATTCACCACTTTGTGGATTCTTCCTTTCAACTTCTATTTCATGACAACACAATCCGGCAATGATATTAGCAAGCTGAATATTTTCATTTTCTACATTAAAATTAAAAGGAGCACATTTCAGCCTTCCCCAAACTCTTGCCTGGTCAATACTGGGAAAAAAGTCCTTCAAGTCAATATTATACACATAAATACTTCCAATATGCAATTTGGCGTTATCTACAATGGACTTTTCCGGTACAAAACCAGTTGCAGACTTATGTGGCGTGTAAACTGTCTGAAGAATCAGATTTAAACACTTTTGTATGGCTTTTAACCCTACTGAAGGTGCATGAATGGTGCGTTCTGCTCCGGATTTTTTCTTTATAGAAAATTGCAGATATCTGTTTTTATTGACTTTGGTATTAATATGATAATTCAACTGCTTCATCTCAAAAGGCACTGTCTTTTCACCATAAATCAACTGCTTAGCATAATTGAGTAACCCCAAGAAATCTTCTTTGGTTTTCATCACAGCAAATGACTGTTTTATATAGTTGATATGTAATTCTTCCAGTTTCATGATTGATCTGCGGGTAAAAAGTTCCTGAATGTCTTCTTGTGTTTTCTTTGTTTATGGAGTAAATTAGTGGAGGTTGTTTAGTAGGATATTAATAATAATATTAAATATAATACCTATAACATCTCTAAAGATTACAACGATTAAATAACCTAAGTAACCTTCAGCTGATCAGGATTGCCCTGTAGCTACCTGCCGATTTTTGCATCTAACGATGCCAGCAGGCAAAATCAAAATCTTTAGGAAGACATTCAAAGAACTTCACAAAACTATTCTATATTTGTGCACTCTAACTGCACAGAAAAATAAATTTTATGGCAATTACTAAGAATGCTTGGTTAAGATACAAAACATTAGACAAATGTTTCAGCAGCAGATATAAAAAGTTTTATATTGAAGATCTGATTGCTGAATGTGATATGGTGTTAGCTGAAATAGACCCAAACCACAACGGCATCAGCCTGCGGCAAATACGGGAGGATATAGCTTTTATGAAGACGGAAGAAGGTTGGAGTATTGAACTGGACGATATTAGGGATGGCAAAAAACTGATTTATCGCTATAAAGACCCGAAGTTCTCCATCAATAACCAACCCATGAATACAATGGAAGCCGAACAAATGCGTTCTGCGCTTTTGTTGTTACAGCGTTTTAGCGGTATGCCTCAGTTTGACTGGATTCAGGAATTCATTCCACAACTGGAAAAATCATTTGGCATCAATGAGAAAGCAGATGAGGTCATCGGCTATGATGATAATGTAGACCTGAAAGGCCGGCATTTCATAGGGGAGTTGTATCAGCATTGTATAGAAAAAAATGTGCTGTCTATAACTTATCAGGGTTTTCAAATGCCTCAACCGGCAGTATTCACCATTCATCCGTATTATCTCAAACAATCCAACAAACGATGGTTTTTATTTGGCTGGAATGATGAAGCTGATAAATTGTTTAATCTTCCATTAGACCGTATTGTACAAATAGAAACAGTGAGAAAAAAGTTCCGAAAGAACAGCGATATCGATTTCAAAGAATACTTTGATGATATTATTGGTGTAACAAAAGACGAAACCCAAAAACTGACCAATATCGTTTTGCATTGTACACCTGCCATCGCAGGTTACATTAAAACCAAACCTGTCGCACCCAGTCAGAAACACAAAGACTTGCCGGATGGAGGTCTGGAAGTACGGCTGAAACTGATTCCCAACAAAGAATTGTACGCATTATTGTTAAGTTTCGGCAGTAATGTAAAAGTAGTACAACCGGAAAATATAGTGCAAACACTAAAGCAGGAATATAAAAATGCAATAAAGATGTATAGATAGAATTTCTATAAATTGATCATTTCAGATTCCTTTATTATAGTTTACCTGTTGATTTATGCAACTTAAAGAACAAACAAATGTAAGTGTCTATTTTGAGTTATTGTCTCATTTAGACGATGATGTAAAGCGGGCATTGATTGCTCATTTGTTAAGTACTAAACCAGATAAAAGAAGAGAAAATCCAATCTTTCGAACAATTGTTTGGTGCATGGAAAAGCAGTGAAATCGCTGAAGAAATTATGTCGTCCATTAGAAACCGAAGAATAAAAAATATAAAATTGGAGGATTGGACTAATGTTGTCTGAATCAGGAATTAATTCTTGATTTTTATTTTATCAATTTCTTCAACTGCTCAAAAATCTTATACAATACAAGTGTATCTGTATGGCAGTATGTTTTTAACTGCTGAAGTTTTTGGCTTACTTCTTCTTTATCTTCCCAGTAAAATAATTCATTATAAACAGCCATAGCTTCTTCGCCGTCTTTTACATTACTTTTAGCAAATTCATCTATACCAAGCATTGCATTGCCAATAGATTTTAACGAAAAACTGCCTTGTTGAGCGGGATGATAAAAGTGTAATTCTTTAAAAGGAATTTCTACATCGATAATACGGTTAATGCGTTCAAGAATTTGTTTTTTGTACTGCGGAAAATCATTCATCATTTTAAATAAAATACCTTTTTCCATTAGGGTATTGAATACTAAAATCTGTCCGGGTTTTTCCGTGGCTTTTAAAAAATGTTCTATAAAATTAATTCTGTCATCATTACCAACAGGAGAAATATAACTGATGTGTTGTAATTCCGAAGTATCACTTTCTCTGTAATGCAGTGAGTAGAGGAATGGAATTCTATCGTATGGCTTTGTGTTTTTAAATAAAGGTATGGCAGGCTGGAATGCTTCCACATCAAAATAATATAATGGAAATTGAATAGGTTCAATAAATGATTTTAATTTTTCAGGTTCAATGTGCGCACTCTGTGTCTGATAACTTTTAATAATCACCTTTTGGCGTGCATTCAATTCATCTGTATTTTCTATTTCCTGAATGGTGTTAATTCCTTTTTCAATAAAATTACTTTTTTCCTGCATCGAAATTCCGGGCAGATACCAGATAGCATCTTTAGAAATAGCTGACCAGCAATATCCCTGAAAATCGCAAGGATAAGGCTTAGTGCAATGCGCACCAATCGCAATCTCAGGAGCAGTGATACTTTCTAAAGTAGCAATGGCATTTTCAATAGTTTTTTCTACAAATGGGATACGTTCTTTTATTTCTTCTAAAACAGATGTGATTTTAAAATAAGAAGGGATTTCCAGCGAGTCTTGTAAAACATATTCATTGTCGATGGTAACGATAGAAAAATCTTCGAGTTCAACACCGCTTTTCGTAATGATATAATATTGAATAGCGGCATCGAGCAGGTAAGTATTGGAAATACGAAAAGAACTTTTCACTTCGTGAGCATACCACTTGCCGTTTTTCAATTCTAAAATATCTAATGCCACCAAAATTCCGTTGTGCTTAAAAGCGGCTTCGTAGATTACAGGAAATTGCTGCAGTATTAATAATTTAGTAGCAGATATGGATTCATCATAACTGTAAGGATTTGGCGGAGAGCAATCTTTTCCGTTGGGAAATAACTGATGCGCGAGCTTGCCTACACGATGCCCGCGGTCAAATCGCTGTTGTTGTACGGCAGAAGGTTTATCGCGTAAATTATAATTGTTTTTATATAAGTATAAAGATTTAGAACATTGAATACTGCGAATTAAAGTGGATTTACTCAGGCTACTTTTTTTGCTACTCATCTGTGTTTTAACTATGTTTTTTAATGCAAATTCCTATCTTTGAAGAAAGTATGCATTGATGAAATCAGGTTTGCTGATTCCGTGTGTGTGTTTTTTAAAATATAATCGCATGAAACTAACAAAATTTACATTCATTTTCTTATCCTTTTTTACAGTAACTTCTCTTTATGCACAAAAAGGAGGAAGTATTAGTATAGGTGCCACGCCGGGTTTGTCGTATATGTTGGCACAAAACACCTATTATTTGGCAGAAAACAGTAAAGAACTGGATTACCGCCCGAAATTCAGTTACCATGTATTTATACAAGGTGGATATAATTTTAAAGAACAACATGGAATTGTAGCATTTGCAAATTTTTGTGATGAGGGACAAAATTATAAAGACGAATTTAAATGGAAAAAATATCCTTCTCTGATAGGAACGCATCAAAAAACTGTAGACTTTAAATACATGGGATTTGGAGCATTGTATAGATTTGCACCCTTGTTACGCGGGCAAAAAGATCATATCCGTGTAACAGATGATAAATTTCACTGGAGGATGAAATTGCTGGTTGGTTTTGAAACCGATTTCTTATTAAATGCGGAAATGACTTATAAAATTACAAATGTAAGCGGAACGACAACTACTATGGGTTATCCTATTGATCCTGCAATTGGAGGATTTCCATCTTATTCTCCTAACCAAAGTGATAACTATAAGTCGTATTTTAAAACCATACAAGGTGTTGGTGTATTGAGATTTGGTTTCGATTATATTTTCAACAACAATATGTTTATTGGTGTTGCCTTGGAAACAAAATTTGGATTAAACGATATCAATGCATCCTCTTACAAAGTACATCCGGATTACAAGAAATCTAAAAATTATTTTTTCGGATTGAATCTTGAAATAGGGTATGTTTTTCAAAAAGATAAAATGAAAGCCGCTGCTGAAAAGAAAAAAGCAGCTAAAGCAGAAGAGCCGAAACCGGCAAAAGTAAAAACACCGGGAATAGATTTGAACAAACGAGTGGATGAGGTTGACAAGGCCACAAAGAAAAAATACAAATAACAAATAAAGAAAAGGTCATTGTTTTTACAATGACCTTTTCTTTATAAGATTAATTTACAACATTAACTTCCGGTTCTAAGAGAATATCAAATTTTTCCAGCACAGATTGTTGCACGGAAAGTGCGTGTTGCCAGATTTCTTTTCCTGATGCATTTCCGTAATTTACCATTACTAATGCTTGTTTAGTATGGTTACCGGTTTGTCCAATCTGTTTTCCTTTCCAGCCACATTGCTCGATTAGCCAAGCCGCAGGAATTTTTATGTTTCCGTTTGGTAAATTATATTTTGGCATCGCGGGAAAATTCTGTTCAATTCTTTTTGCAACTTCAACAACCACTTCAGGATTCTTAAAAAAACTGCCCGCATTCCCCAATTCTTTTGGATTAGGTAATTTGCTTTCCCGAATTTTAATTACCGCATTAGAAACATCTTTTATTGTCGGATGAGAAATACTTTTTTCTGTCAGTACTTTTTGAATATCACCATATGAGATATTTAAAACGGGATGTTTAAATAATTTCAGTGTTACAGAATAAATAAAATAGTTGTCTTTCTCTTTTTTTTTAAATACACTTTCTCTGTATCCGAATTTGCATTCTTTGTTTGTGAAGATTTTGGTTGCCCCTGTTCTTAAATCTATCGCTTCAAGTTCCACAAAATTATCTTTCAATTCCACACCATATGCGCCAATATTTTGCATGGGGGCAGCACCGACTGTTCCCGGAATCAGGGATAGATTTTCTATACCGCCATAATTATTGTTCACACAGTATAAAACGAGTTCGTGCCAGTTGGTACCTGAAAAACTTTTGAGCCAGATAAATTCATCATCCTCTTTAATAATTTCAATACCTTCAATTTCATTTTTAATAACTAATCCATTAAAGTCGTTACAAAAAAGAATATTACTGCCACCGCCAATAAATAAATATTTTGTATAGTATTGTAATTCATTTTGAACAACATGAATCACCTCTTCTTTTGTTTTTATACAGCAAAAATAGCGGGCAGTTGCTTTAATGCCAAAAGTATTAAAGGGTTGTAAAGAAATATATTCAATAATGGCCATTCTAAAAAATGTACTTGTAATTCAGCACACAATTTACAATTTTAATTTTAACCATATAAATTGAAAATGCGCTTTTGCCACTCTCATTTGTAGATATAAGAAATGGCAAAAGCAGAGGAACATAAGAACCCGATGATAAGAGAAAAATAGTTTGAAGGTTATTGTAATCTAATTTATAGGTTATATAAATCAATCTTATTGGAGATATATAAATGCAGGCATTACATGAATAAGTGAAGGAGAAAAAGCTAAATCTGTCTGATAATTTCCAGCAAGTGTTCTTTTTTGCGTTGAGAAACTGGCACTTCGTCATTATTTTCCATAATAAGATTACAGCCGTCTGTTTTATCAAAGCGGGTAATTTTGCGAATATTAATTAAATGAGAGTGATGTGCACGAATAAAACCAAATGGTTCCAGCATTTCTTCGTACTCTTTCAGATTTTTTGATATAATAATTCTTTGTCCGCCGGAAATAAAAAATTCTGTATATGGTCCCTCCGCATGGCAACGGATAATATCATTTACTTTTACGAAGTATATAGAGTCTTTATCTTTTAAAACAATTTTCTTATGCTCCATAGAAATTTTGTTCATGCTTTCATTCAGCACCTGAATTTGTTCTTTTAAATCTCTATTTTTAAGTTGCTGTATAGCTTTACCAACACTCGTCATCAGATCATCTGTATCAATTGGTTTTAGCAGGAAATCAATGGCGCTGAATTTGAAAGCATCCACTGCATATTTATTATGAGCAGTAATAAAAATTAATTGAAAATTATAGTTACCTAATTTTTTTAATAAATCGAGCCCTGTGCCATCATCCATTTCAACATCCAGGAAAACAATATCCGGCTGATAAGTTTCTATAGCAATTAGTCCGGTTGCAACGCCTGTTGCTTCCTGCAAATCTTCCATTTCAGGAACATATGTTTCCAGTTGCATCCGAAGTCCTGCACGAATCGGTGCTTCATTGTCAATTATCAATACCTTCATTGGTATGTATTAATGGTAAAATAATTTTTACAGACGTACCCACATTGTTTTCACCTTTACTGATTTCATAAGTAGCATCCGTTTTGTATTTATTGTTCAAAAGTAATAATCTGTCTTTAATAATCTGAGTAGCACGCGACGGATATTCTCTTGCTTTCTTATCGGGAGTAAATCCGGTGCCGTTGTCATTGATTGTTATTACAAGCCGGTTGCTTTCGGCAGTTATATTTATAATAATGCTTCCGGTTTCGCTTGCAGTATTCAAACCATGCTCAATTGAATTTTCAATAAATGGTTGTATAATCATGGCAGGAATGTATGTTTCGTTTGGTTCAATATTTTCATTTACATTAATATGATACTCAAATTTTTCCGGATATCGGAGTGTTTGTATATCCAGATAGTTAGTGAGGTAATCAACTTCCTGTTCAATGGTGTTCATTTCTTTATAAGTACTTTCAAGTGTTTCCCGCATTATTTTTGCATACTTAGAAAGATAGCGTCCCACTTTAGAATCTTTGTTTTCCTGTACGGAAAAAGTCTGCAGGGAATTGAGTGTATTAAAGAAAAAATGCGGATTCATACGAGCCCTGTTAAGACGTTGCTCAATTTCCATGTTTTCCTGTTTACTTTTTAAGTTTTTCTGACGGAAGAATATAACAATGATAAGAATGATTAATAGAGCGAGTATAATTCCTGCTATATAAATCTTATTTCTTAAAGAAGCAATCTGTTTTGCCTGACTCAGTTCTTTAATAGTTTTTTCATTCTGTGCTTTATTATATTTTTGTTCCAGTTCATTTATCTTTTCGGTTTTCTCAACAGTTCGAATACTATCCCTGATGGCAATAAATTTTTCATGGTAAGCTAATGAACTGGAAAAATTGCCTGCAATTTTTTCCAATTCATACATTCGTTCATAATTGGAAGAAATACTTAAAGGATTATCTTCCAGTATTGCGTATTTTAAAGATGAATCAGCATATTGTCTCGCATTTTTGAAATCTTTTAACTCGATATAAGTGTCACATTTTTTTAAAAAGATAGAATGTAAGTGACGGAAATCTTTTTGGCGATTTAAATAGAGCAAACCACTGTCGCATAATGATAAGTTCCGAAAATAATCTTTTTCAATGTATGCAACACCGGCTAAGACACTATAAGTCTGTGAAATTTCCAGATTTTGTTTTAGTTTTTTTGCGAGCACAATTGTTTTTGCGGCTATTCTTTTTATGCTATCTATATATTGCATTCCGTCTGTTGAAATATCATACCAGATTCCAAAATGGGCTTGCATCTGGCTATATATACTAAGAATATGTTTTTCATCTTTAGTTTTTTGCGCCAGATTCAATCCTAAATAATCATATTCTATGGCTTTTTTAGGATCTTCCATTTTGTTGAATACAAATGCAATTCTGGAAAGACTTTTTAATTGATAGACAATGTCATTGTTTTGTTCAGCTAATGCTTTCAATGTTAGAAAATGTTCTAAAGCAATGTCATTCTTTTCTTTTTTGATGAAATAATTTCCAAGCAGGAAATGATATTTTAATTCGATTGCTACACAGTTCTTGGGTATTGAAATGTTTTGTAGTATTTCTACTATGCTATCA
This sequence comes from Chitinophagales bacterium, assembly GCA_046329785.1. Lineage (GTDB taxonomy): Bacteria > Bacteroidota > Bacteroidia > Chitinophagales > JADIYW01 > JADJSS01. The sequence goes on along the minus strand of JAXLTZ010000007.1, from coordinate 87,647 downwards.
GCTTTTACCATCGTATTCTTTGCAAGAGAAAATTGTAATTGATAACATAACATCTTCAGTTTACAAGGAGTACTATTCACAGGAATTTTTGCCAGCAATCCCACTATTTTATCATATTCCTTTTGGTCAAATAGTGTATCAACCTGTTTAAACAGTTTATCACCGGGAACACATTTACATGTATTATCCTGAGCAACTACCGGATATGTTAATAGTAAGAGTAAATAAACGAGCAATAATTGCTTTATCATGACTGTTGTTGCGTTAACTAAATCCTAAGATACACTACAATTAGTAATCCTGTGTCACCACTTATTAAAAAAGAGCCATCACTTATTAATCTTACATGGAATTTATAAAACCGGAGGCTAATTTTAATCAGCATAAAAACATCTTAATGAATAAATGTCCCAAAAAAGTTCATTAAGAGAAAAAGTATATTTATGGAAATACATTTACAAATCAAGAAAGGGTATATTCTATTGTATATATTGGTGTTATTCTCTTCGGGTTTGTTTTCTCAAGACCTGCCATGCGCAACAGAGATAAGCAGGGAATATGCAGAAAAAATGAAAAAATCAATACCTGAGTTTGAGGACTATAAGATATCTTTCCAAAGAAACATGTCTCCAATCGGACGTGTTGCGGCGGGCTTAAAGAAAAACAGTATCCCTGTAAAAATCTATATAGTAAGAGATAATGCCGGTGTAACCACATTAGATACAACACTCTTAAGGAAAGGGTTGACGTATATGAATAAACTTTTTGAAGGTGCGGGGTTAGAGTTTTATGTTTGTGGAAGCTATAATTATATTAATAATACCACTTATTATAACATAGATAATACTGAATATGAGTTACTCAACAATACATATGGAACTGCAAACGTGATTAATATGTACATGGTTAACTCTATCACACATGCAGGTTCCAGCGCACAAGGCGTAGCACCTACACCGGGAGGTTCGCTTTGGGTTATGATGCGAAATAATGCAGACACAACTGTATATCCACATGAAATGGGACATTTTTTTGGATTGCTGCACACACATGGATATTCAAATACTGTAAGAACAGAAGAGTTTGTAGATGGTTCTAACTGTCGTGAAACAGGAGACTATATTTGTGATACACCGGCAGATCCTCGTTTAAGTCCTGCTATTGTAAATGGCGCGAATGTAAATTCACAATGTCAATACTTTGGAAATCAGAAAGATGACCACAATCAGGTTTATGTTCCGGATGCTAAAAATATAATGAGTTATGCACCACTTAGATGCGTTGATCATTTTTCTGCAGAACAATTGGCATTTATGAATTGGGTTTATGTTACTGAACGTTCCAACCTTACCTGTAGTTCTGTAAATGTAAATTTTAATGTCAGTAATTCTATAAAATGCGATAGTCCGTATGTGTTTCAATTTCAAAAACAGACTACCGGAATTTCAAATTTTCAATGGGATATGAATGATGATGGAATAACTGATTATACATCAAATAGTCCTTCACATGCATTTGGTTCTCCGGGTATAAAATGGGTATCTCTTTCAGGTACTGCAGGAGGAATAACGTATATGCGGTACAAACCTGTTGAGATTTCTGTGTCTAATAAGTTGCCTAAATTAAATGATTTTAATAATAGCATGGCATTACCAAATGGCTGGAAACTTTTCAATCCTGATAATGGAAGGTCGTGGGGTTTTGCAAATATCGTTGGCGCAGACGGACAACTATCTAATGTATTAAGATTTAAAAATTATTTCTATCAGGGGTATGAACAGATTGATGCGGTTATTACAAATGCTTATGATTTGCGAACATACAAAAACGCACGGCTCTCATTTGACATAGCCTATGCACCACATAATGCCACAGATACATTTATGGTATTTGTTTCTACAGATTGCGGCAATACGTATCCAACCCAAATCTTAAAATTGTATGGTACATCGTTGCAAACACATTCTAAACAATTCAATGAATTTATTCCAACAGAAAATGACTGGAAAAACATTATGATTCCATTGAATAGTTATATTGGAAATTACGTAAGCTTTAAAATTGTGAACTGGAACATGTCCGGTAATAATCTGTATATCGATAATGTTTTGGTAGAAGGAGGTGATAGTACCTTAAATGAAATCGGATTTGGAAAAACACAGATTAATACAATTGAAAGCAGTAAGGATGGACAGGTTGGCTGCCGTGGCTATAGAATTATTTCTGTTCCTGTTTTTATATCGTCTGCACCAACATCAGCTATAACGATTAACGTAGCTGCAAGTGGGTCAGCCAGTAATACTTATGATTTTGAACTACTAAATAATCAGGTTGTATTTCCTGCAGGTCAAACAATAAATCAATTTGTAAATGTAAAAATCATGGACGATGCTGCAGCAGAAATGGCAGAGACTATCCTGTTAAATCTTACCATTCAAGGGGTAAATTCTTACAGAACAACAAGTAAAAACAGATCTGCAACAATAACTATAAAGGATAATGATCCAATAAATCCTGCTCAAAAAATATATTCAAAGGTACTGTTAAATGAAAACTTTAATTCTTTGACAACATTGTATCCGCCCGGTTGGGATACATATTTAGATGGTGTTCCGGATTCTTTTGCAACTAGCTGGATTAGTACTTCGTTTATCGGTGCATGGATTTATAACACAATTTTATATGATCATAATACTTCTCTGGATAGCACGCATCATATGGTGTTCGCACCTTTTAGTATTAATAGTTCGACTGGCCAATTTGAACAACTGGCTACGCCGGCTATTGATGTTTCTACATACGATTCTATTACTGTTGAACTCGATCATCATTTTCAAATTTATCAACCGCCTAAAAATAATGCAACAATAGAATATGATGCGTGGAACGGTACTACATGGGTTAATATTTTTACATATAACGGACAACAAGGAAATATTGGAAATCTATACAATCCAATGCATCCTGTTTTTTCTTTAACAGGTTATACAAATACAGATTTTAAAATAAGATTTGGTCTTAAAAGTAATTTATATGCAAGGTGGTATATGATGGATAATTTAAAAATAAGCGGTTTTAAGACAAAAGCAAGAGTTGCCTCGAATCTGAATTCAAGTACGACTGCTTATTTAGGACCAAATGAGCTGGTGCATTTTTATGATAATATTACAGGTGATATTATTGCGTCAGTACAAAACCAATCGTCATGGAATTACGGATGCACTACTGTAAGTATTGACCGCTCGGGTAATGGCGTTATGCCGTATATGGATGCAAGCCCTGTTTATCATGCAACGCAAAAGACTTTATTAATTACGCCTGAATATAATAACCCAAATGGAAATTATGACATTTCATTGTATTTCAAAAATGCTGAGATAAACGGATGGGTAGGTGCAACTACAAATTCATTAATCAATTTAGGTATTGTAAAATCAGGTGGTGCAATTGCAAATATTACTCCGTCAAATCCGAATGCAAATGGTACCACAAATTATGCCGCGACAAATGTTACTAATCAACCTTACCTGATAAATGATTATAAAATCACCGGAAGATTTACCAAAGGATTTTCAGGATTTGCAGGTGCAAACACTTCATCAAATAATACATTGCCAATAGAATTGTTAGGCCCTTTGCAGGCAGTTTATGTTAAAGATATTGGTAATGAAATTAGCTGGACAACGGCACAGGAGTATAATTGCAATTATTTTGAAGTTCAACATTCGTTAGATGCTTCTTCATTTAAAACTATAGCAACTATCAAGGGACAAGGAAATTCTAATATACAGCATAACTATATTTATACAGATAAAAATTTTGTTTCAGCAAAAAATTATTACCGTTTTAAACAAGTAGATTATAATGGAAAGTTTACTTATTCTAATATGGCGATGGTTAATAATGAAGAACATATAACAAATTCGTTTGAGTTATTTCCAAACCCCGTGAAAGATATACTGGTAATTTCTTCTAATGATAAAAATAAACAAAAAGAGATACGCATTGTAAATGCATTTGGACAAGAAATGAAAACTGTAATTATTGAAAGTAATATGCAAAACAAAATAGATGTTAGTGCTTTAAGTAATGGTGCTTACTTTGTTATTATTACAACTAATGATATGGTAGAAACAAAAGCATTTGTCAAAGAATAGTATATGAATTAATTCCCTAATCTGTTTAATCCTGCTTTTGCTTCTGCTTCGATACTGTTTGCGTATTCATCTTTTTCTAAATCAATGGCTTTCTTGTAATATTGAGCAGCATTCGCATTCTTATTTTGCTTTTCAAAAATGTTTGCCACTTTTATACAGGCATTTGCAGCAAAATAATAATTAAAGGATTCTCCTTTTTGGATAGTCAGTAGGTAATATTTCACTGCATCTGCAGTATTGTTTATTTCATCATAAATTCGAGCTTTGCGGTAATAATATTCAATTTGGTCGCGCGTGCGTGTAAGCTTTTCTTTTTTGATGCCATTAATTATTTCCAGTGCTTTATCAAAATAAAAACCATCGCTCAGCACCCTTGCTTTTAGTAATTCTTTATTTGGAATAAAATTTTGCTCGGCTTCTTTCTGTGCAGATTTATCTTCATCCGTTGGTGCAGCTTTGGTTTGTAAAATTTGCTGCATATATTTTTTATATAGTGAAGGCTGACCGTTAATTAAATAATACCACGCCAGTTTACGGTATGCTTCTTTTTGATATGAACGTCCTTTGTTGTTTATCAAAAATTTTTTAATATATACATCTGCATCTGTATCCAGTTTATTCAACTTCGCATTTCCAAGAAAAAAATCCAGGAATGAAAATGGATAATATTCACTGCCACTCGGTTTTTCTGATAAAATTGAAATTACTTTATCATTTTTTCCGGTGTGTGCTGCCACGGTTGCGGCAATAAAATGATTCAGTAAATTATCTCCCAGTGGAACATCTGTATTTTCTATCATGTTCCATGCTGTAGCTTTGTCTTTTTGTAAATGTAAAATCAACAAAGTATACATGATTACTGTTTCTTCTTTAAACTGGAAATTATTGTCCTGCATCACAGAATTCAATTCTTTCAAACCCTCATCAATAGAACCTTTTAAGCCTAATAATTTAGCGCCGAATTTATATTTATCAGGAACAGCACCGAAGATAGTATGCAATAATCCGAGGCTCTTTATATTTGGTTTAAAGTCAGGATATTTTTTCTGATTATCCAACAGTAAAGTATACGCTTTTTTGACTTCAAACACAGCACTCAGGTTATCGCCAAACTTTATTTTACACATTGCCCATTGCAAGTGCACATCGGCTTGTGTATATAAGTAATAAGGTGAATTCGGTTTTCCGTTTTTAAGTTTTTCTAATCGGGCACTAACTTTTGGTTCAGTTGATTCGTATAAAGAGACATTGTCATTAACATACAACTTCAGAAAATCTGCATAGTTCTCTATAAAATAAGGCATGTAATTTTTGGGATTTTCTTTTTTTTCTTTTTCTAAATATTGCAGTCCTTCATTTATTTTCAATTTAAAAATAGATTGATAAGCCTGCTTGCAATTAGAATTAAACTCAAAATTTTGAGCACAGGAAGCACCACTTTTTAAAAAAATAAAGCATATAATAAGTGCTGTTTTTCGCATAAATAAAAATAGATAAAATTAATGAGTTTATTGATAAGATAGTATCTGCTTTCATTTTTCAATGTTAAAAGCAAAGAAAAAATACAGAATGAGGAATAGAGTGATTATTTTTGAACAAATTACCCGATATGAAAACATTGTTTTTTGTTTTGATACTGTTCTTCTCTGCTCACCAAATTAAAGCACAGGATAATATTGTTCTGGACTTGGATTCTATAAAAAATATTAAAGCAACCCGCTATTCTTCTGTAAACGAAGTGGGTGTTGGCATCAGTCTCGGAGGTAAGATGAAGCAAAAGCTGCCATTTCAGACAACAACTATAAAGTTGGAAAATGAAAAACCGGGTGTAATGTTTCGTACTGTTCACGGGGCTCTTATTAATCCTAAATTTTTTATAGGAGCAGGAACGGGAATAGATTTTTCCCCAAATCAGTCAAATGGGATTCGTGCTTATTCACTCACTTTCCCATTTTTTGCAGAATTCAGAGAATATATTCTGGATGGAAATTTTAAAATGTTCTTTTCTCAGCGTTTGGGTGCTGCAATCTTTATTGATTCCTACAGAAACCAGCAATTAAATAGCGGAAAATACAGCGGTGCTTTTGGCGAATTTATGATTGGTGGAAGATATGTTACACCGGAAAAAAAGATTGCTATTCATTTTGGTGTCGGCTATCGTTTACAACATTTACAACGTAAAGTAGATGTACAAAGCCTGGATAACGGGAATATTAAAATTTATTCTAACACAAGAGAAATAACGGTTAAACATTATATACCTATCACCATCGGTATTACTTATTAAATTAATTCGAGGCTGTTTTTTTCTATCCAGCCTGTTTTATCATTAGGCAGTTTTATTTTAAACCAGTTTTTATCGGTGTCGATAATTTCAACTTTCAGGCCGGATTGAACGGCAGTAGCAGCATTCATGGTTTCTACCGGTGCACTCTTCATGTAAGCATTTGATTGCATTATAATGGCAAAGTTTTGTTGATGTTCGGCCTTGTAAGAGGAATAAGTAAAATAAGCAAAAAGAAAAGAAAGTAAACAGGTAATTATTCCAACTCTGAATAAGATTCTCTTATTAAAGAAAAAATGAACGCACATAGAAAGTACAGCCATCCAGAAACAAACCAGCATAAAAATACTCCAGCCTTCAGAAGATTTTGCATGTGCTACATTTTTTATTTGTTTGGTTACAAAAAACTCTTTACTGAATTCAATTTTTGAAAATAATTTATTGTTAGTCAGGTTGATATTGTGTTGTATATATTTACTTTCCGGCTGTAATTTTTTTGCCCTTTCGTAGTTCAGAACAGCATTTGAATACTGTTTAAGATGATAATAGGTATTGCCTAAATTATAATAAGCTGTTGCATTTTTTTTGTCTTTCTTTAATACCAGCAGATACATTTTTTCAGCCTCTTCATATTGTTTATTTTGATAGTAAGTATTGGCAGTTTGAAATAATGATTTTGAATCTTGTGCATTGGCTATGACAAGTACTAAGCAGAAAGTAATAAGTAATAAGTATTTATACTTTGTTTTCATTTTTAGGCATTCATCATTTATCATTTAACACTAAAAATTGCTTTTAAGTTGTTCTTCAAAATCTATAATTAATTCAATTGCTTTGCTGTAGGTGGTTTGCATGACATTCTCTTTTCCTGCAGGTGAAAATAATGATTGCTCACAATTTTCCAAGGTCGTTTTTAGTGCTTCAATTTTCTCATCAGAAACATTCTTTAATTTTAATTTATCAGCAATGTTTTCTTTAGATAATTCACTTTGCGGAATATAAAGTTTATCAGATAAGTACTCCCATAATGCACGAATAACCTCATTGTAAAAACCTTGCTCGTTTTTTTGTTGTAATATTTTTTTTGCAGTTGCCATTCTTCTGAGTGCAATTTTATTTGCTTTTTTCCTGCGCATAAATAATAATTCACTTTCAGAATATTCTCTTCTCCTGAAAATAAATCCAATAAGTAATAAAACAGCCGGTGTAATCGATAAGAACCAGAATCCGGTGCTGCCAACAAAATCAGTATTCTTAACGTACTGTTTTTTGATTCCATAAATAGATTTAGGTTTATTTTCTTTTTCGCGTTTGAAAAAATTTACCACATTCTCGCTTAATTTTGCTTTTCCGCTTACCTCAATCTCAGTTTCAGGTAATGTGAATTTTACATAGTCAGCCTTATCTACATCGAAATAGGCAAACTCATATTTTGGTAACTTGAATTTCCCACCGTCTTGTGGAACTAATATATATTCAAAGGTTTTAGAGCCCGTAACTATACTGCCATTATTTTCATAATCATCTTTTGTTTTCGGTTCATAAGCTTCAAACTCTTCGGGAAACTCTAATTTAGGTGGCGTAATTAATTTCAGGTTTCCAGTTCCTTTGTACGTAATTTTTAAGGAGATGGGTTCTCCGACATTGCATTTGGTTTTATCGTATTCAGCATTGAAAGAAAATTTTCCGACAGCACCACTAAAAGTGGAGGGTTTGTTCTTTTCAGGTAATGGTTTGATATCTAAATCAATTGCATTGCTTTTGAAATTATATTCATAAGGTTCATAACCTACTACCATTCCAAAAAAATTATCTGTAACGGGTATTAATATTTCACTGCTTAGTTCAATCGGCTCTATGGCTATTTTACCAGATTTAGTAGGAAATAAAGTAACTCGTTTAAATTCCTGAACATAATATCTCTTGCCGTTGTATTCCTCAATGGGAGGGCGTTCATTCTGATTTGGTTCAGGTAATTTAAATTCTTCACTTAGAAACCCATTGAAACTTGGATTCTTTGAAGCCATCAGACTTTGAAACTGAATGGTGTGATATAGTTTATAAGAAAGCGTGAGCTGGTCACCCTGATATAGCGAAGTTTTTGAAGGAATTACACGCACAAACATATTCTTTGCAGCATATTTTTGAATATCTGCATCGGAAGGTTCATCTTGTCTGGAACGTTGTTGCCTGAAAACATCAAATGGATCATTGGATTGTTGTTGTTGCGATTGTTTTGCCGGAGCAATAATTTTAACTGAAACCGTATTTGATTTCATTTCATTTCCATTTACAATTGCAGTTGCAGCAGATATTGTAAAATCACCTTGTTTTTTTGGTTTTAAAGTATAAGTGTACGAAACGGATTTTGATACTTTACCATTTACAATAGAAACATTGGTGCTTTGCGCCGGACCATATACTTCAAATCCTTCAAAAGGAGGTGGTGAAAATTTTTGCAGATTTCCATTTTCTACGGCATACGTTACATCAAAAGTATAATTTACAGGAATCTGATTGGCTTCAGCGGTTGCAGTAAAGCGTTGTGCAATAGTGAGATTATATGAAAAGGTGAGTAAAATAAAAAGAATAAAATAATGGTAAGTGTTTCTCAACTTATTATTCATTACTTTATGCTTATTACTTATTAGCATTACCAATCTTTTTGAACTTTCACCTTTTTAGGCTCACCTTTTTCTTTCGTCAGTTTTTGCTGTACTTTTCCTTCTTCAGCACCAATTGCATCCAGTAATTTCTGTGCATCTTCATTGCTTAACTGACCTTGCTGCTGTTTTTGTTCCTGTTGTTTGTTTTGCCCTTGTTGGTTTTGTGGTTGTTGATTATTACCATTTTTATTTTTGTCCTGTTGCTGCTTATCTTGTTTCTGGTCCTGCTTATCTTTTTTATTATCTTTTCCGCTGCCACCGCCGCCATTCTTTTTTATTTTTGATAGTGCCATCATCAAATTATACTTGGCGTCTTCATCTTTCGGATTTAATTTTAAAGATTCTTTGTATGCTCTTGCGCTCTCTTCCCATTTTTCCTGTTTATACCATATGTTTCCAATATTGTAATGAGCTCTTGCCTTAATGTCTGTATTGGCTGCATTCTTAGAGATGGAAGTAAAAAGCTCTTTTGCTTTATCTAATTCATTTAGCTTATATAATGCATCGCCCTGGTTAAAATGTCCTCTTATATCTTTTGGTGCTTTTTGTAATGCTTTACTGTAGCTTTCTGTAGCATTGTTGTATTTTTCATTATTATAAAATTTATTTCCTTCACGTAACAACTTATTACTGCTTTGCGCGTTTGCACCATTTGCTTTCGAAATAAAAAATATAACCAATCCAACTTTCAACAAAAGTTTTAAAATAGCCAGCACAATAAATAAAGTTTTGTGCTTTCTGATAAATGCTTTTATATGTTCAATTTTATTTTTCATTTTTAAAATCAAACCATTTTTTTCTGTATGAAATAAAGAAATCTGTAATTAACAATAATAATGCAAATAAAAGAAAATACTGAAACTGTTCAACAAAATCGGTAAACACCTTATCATTAATTGTTTTAGTCTCTATTTTTGCGATATCTTTTGATAAAAACTCTGCAACTTGCTTGGTATTATCTAACACATAATAATTGCCGTTCCCGCCTTTTGCCAGAGCTTGCAGCATATTTGCATTCATTTTGGAAATAATAACTTCACTGTTTTCATCTTTTTTTTCATCTACCTTGTTTCCGTTTTGATCATAAACCGGAATAGTACTACCTGCAGGAGTTCCAACACCAATAGTATAAATTTTAGTGCCGTCAGAGGCTAATTCTTCCGCTTTGTCAATTGCATTTTCTTCATGGTCTTCACCATCGGTAATAACAATAATCGCTTTGTATTTTTTATCAGTCTGTCTGAAAGCGCTCTCTGATTTATCCAATGCGTCTGTAATAATGGTACCCTGAGTTGGAACAGAATTGGTATTAATAGAACGCAGATATAATAATAAAGAGGAGTAATCAACAGTTAAAGGCATCTGTAAGTACGCATTTCCTGCAAAAATCACTAAACCAACTCTGTCTCCGTCTAATTTTTTTAATAATGTTTGAATGAGCAATTTTGATTTTTCTAAACGGGATGGAACCACATCCTGCGATAACATACTCTTAGATACATCCAGCGCAATCATCACATCGATACCTTTGCGTTGTACCTTTTCCATTTTGGTTCCCATTTGCGGTTGTGCTAATGCTAAAATTAAAAAAAGTAAGATGAGATTAAACAAGATGAATTTCAGTAGAGATTTTTTCTCATTCCGATTTGGCATTAATCGTTTGATTAAATCAATATTCCCGATTTTTTCAAGTTGTTTTTTAGTTAGATATTGAACATAAAAATAGATGCCGATTGTTACTGGAATCAATAACAACAGGAAGAAATATTCGGTATGTTCAAAACGCAGCATTAATTCAAAATTGTCTTTAAATATGTTTTTGATAAAATAAATTCAGATAATAAACAAAACAACGCCAGAAATGCAAACACATGAAAATGTTCACTTTTTCTATGATAGTTACTGATTTTTATTTTCGATTTTTCTAACTTGTCTATATTGTTGTAAATGTTTTTTAAGGATGTATTGTTTGTGGCTCTGAAATAATTTCCTCCGGTTTCCTGCGCAATTTTTCTCAGTAATGGTTCGTCGATTTGTACCGGAAAACTCTGATAAAAAGTTTTACCATTCTGGTCTTTCACGGGATAGGGTGCATTCCCGTTTTTCCCAACCCCAATTGTATAAACACGCACACCATATGTTTTAGCAATTTGTATCGAAGTATAAGGATCTATATAACCCATATTATTTACACCATCTGTCATCAAGATAATGACTTTCGTTTTGGATTTACTTTCTTTCAATCTTGCAACAGCAGTTGCAAGCCCCATGCCAATAGCTGTCCCGTCTTCGACCATGCCGCTGTGTATATCTTTAAACAAGTTTAGTAAAACCTGATGATCAATGGTTATCGGACACTGAGTAAAACTCTCACCGGAAAAAACAACCAATCCAATTCTGTCATTTGGTCTGTCTTTTATAAAATTCATTGCAACTTTCTTTGCAGCTTCAAGGCGATCCGGTTCAAAATCTTTCGCAAGCATGGAGCCTGAGATATCTAAAGACAATACAATGTCGATTCCCTGTGTGGAGATTTCTTTTTCAGATAAAGCACTTTGAGGACGAGCCAATGCTGTCACTAAAAAAACAAATGATGCAATTTTTAAAAAAGGTAATATCTCTAATAATTTTACTTTAAGAGAAGTTGGTTGGGAAAAAACGCCGCCATGTTGCGGAATATTAAATGAAGGGAAAAATGTTTTTCGTTTATAGTATAACCAATATACTAATAATGGCAAAGCCAGCAATAACCAAAAGTAATGCGGATGCGCGAAAGTATATGGAAGAATATTAGTCATTGGTGAATAGTCAATAATAATTAGTGGTATTTAATTTCATGTTTAATCATACTCGTTAATTGTTTGTTGGCTTTTTCTCTTCTTCAATCTGTTTTGTTTTATCAATAAAATCTTTAATAATCTTGAATGCGTTTTCATTCTCCATAAAATCCGGCTGTGCTTTGGCGAACTTTACAAAGTCACTTAAAACCAGTACCTCATTTAATTCTTTTTTCAGAGACTGCTTCATCATTCCTTTGTGCATGGATGACATCAGCTCATCAGTTGTTTTTTCCATCGCGGGAATTTTATAACGCAACTCAATATATGTTCTTGCAATATCAGTAAGACGGGAGTAGTAATTTTTTACTTCACCGGTTTGCCATAATTTTTCCTGTTGCAGTTTATCCAATTCTTTCAATGCCCAGACATGCGGTGGTAGCAAATATTTTTCGTCGATTGGTTTTTGTTTCTTTTTTCTTTCCATAAAGAACCAGGTAATTAAACCTGCAAGTATTGCCAGTACAAATGCACCAATTAAATAAGGAAGTATTTCCTGAAATGTTAATGGAATTTTTAAAGGCTCTTTAATGTCTTTGATATCTTTAGTAGTATCAATTTTTACACCTGCAACATGCACTAAAATTGCTTCTGAAACAATAGTGTCTAACTTGCCATTATTATTTACCAGAAATTGAAATTGTGGTAATAGTATTTTACCGGTGTCAAATACGATTAAATTTACCAGTTGGTGATATTCATATTGACCTGCTTTTTTTACGGTATCTATTGGTGTGTAATTTGCTACTTCAATAGTTTCTGAGATGGAATCCTTTAAATTTGGAAATGCAACTTTGTTATTTGAAGTTGCAGAAATAAATAAATCAACGGGAATCCAGTCGCCAATTACATATTCTTTTTCTTTTGTAGAAGCGGTGGCTGTTTGCGCGTAAGAGTTGTGAATAGCAAATAATAAAAATGAAATAATAAAATAATGTAGTAAAGAAGTAATTCGATTGAAGTACTTAATATCACTTTTAAATATTATTTGTAAAAATTGTTTCATTATTACATTACTTCATTTTCAAATTAATCACGCCCGTTTCTTAAAGAAGTTCATTAAGACATGAACATAAGATTGTTCGGTTTTTATTTTCAATTTATCAGCACTTGCTTTCAAAAAACTTTGGTCGTAGTTCTTATCATAAAAAGTGGCACGTTCTTTATAGGTTCTTTGTGTTTCTTTATCGTTGGTGTCAATCCATTTGGCTTCACCGGTTTCCACATCTTCAATTTGCAGCAAGCCAATATTTGGCAACTCCATATCAAGGTTGTCATACACTTTCACACCAATGACGTCATGTTTTTTTGCAATATGACGTAATTCGTCGGAATAATTTTCATCAATAAAATCAGATAAAACAAAAGCGATACTTTTTCTTTTTACCATATTATTGAAATTCTCCAGCGCTAATGAAATGTTTGTCTTGTTGCTTTTCGGTTCAAAATTTATAATCTCACGAATAATTCTTAAGATATGCGATTTTCCTTTTTTAGGCGGGATGAACATTTCTATTGCATCGCTGAAAAATAAAACACCTACTTTGTCATTATTCTGGATTGCTGAAAATGCCAGCACACCCGCAATCTCTGCAATGATTTCGTTCTTTAACTGATTTTGTGTTCCGATAAATGAAGATTTACTGACATCAATCAGCAACATAATTGTCAACTCTCTTTCTTCTTCAAATACTTTTACAAAAGGATGCTGAAAACGTGCTGTTACATTCCAGTCGATATTACGAATGTCATCACCGTACTGATACTCGCGTACTTCTGAAAATGACATACCACGACCTTTGAAAGCAGAATGATACTCACCGGAAAATATATGATTCGTCAAGCCTTTGGTCTTGATTTCAATTTTCCGTACTTTTTTGAGTAATTCTGAAACTTCCATTTATAGAGATTATAGATTATAGATTGTAAATTCTAAATATTTATAATTTAGAATTCAGCATTTATAATTTCATTAAGGAACTTCTACACGATTTAAAATCGTATCTATAATATGCTCTTGTGTGATGTTTTCTGCTTCTGCTTCGTATGTGATACCGATTCTATGTCGAAGCACATCATGGGCAACTGCACGTACATCTTCCGGGATAACATATCCGCGACGTTTAATAAATGCATAAGCTTTACTTGCCATTGCCAGACTGATACTTGCACGTGGCGAGCCGCCATAACTGATAAGGTGTTTCAGATTATCTATTTTGTATTTAACCGGTTCACGTGTAGCGAAAATAATGTCTAGAATATATTTTTCAATTTTCTCATCCATATATACCTGACGAACCGTATCGCGTGCCTGCAAAATAGTTTGCGCAGAAACAATCGGTTTGATATTTGGATTGGTGCCTGCTACATTTTGTCGCATGATTTGTCTCTCTTCTTCAAATTCAGGATAACTGATTTTTACTTTCAACATAAAACGGTCAACCTGCGCTTCAGGCAAGTTATACGTTCCTTCCTGTTCAATCGGATTTTGTGTTGCCATCACCAGGAAAGGCTCTTCCAGTTTATAAGAAGTATCGCCAAGTGTCACTACTCTTTCCTGCATGGATTGTAATAATGCACTTTGTACTTTTGCCGGAGCACGGTTAATTTCATCCGCTAATAAGAAGTTAGAAAAGACAGGACCTTTTTTTACTTCAAAGTTCCCTTTTGCCTGATTGTACACCATAGTACCTAAAATATCAGCAGGCAGTAAATCCGGTGTAAACTGGATACGGCTGAATTTTGTATCAATAGCATCCGATAAAGATTTTATAGCTAATGTTTTTGCCAAACCAGGAACACCTTCCAACAAGATATGTCCTTGTGATAATAAGGCAATCATCAGACGTTCCAGCATATATTTTTGCCCAACGATGGATTTGCCTATTTCCATGTTCAATGCTTCTAAAAATGCACTGTCTTGTTGGATTTTTTCATTAAGTGCTTTTATGTCGAAAGATTCCATAATAGAGTATTTTACTGATTTTGAGAGATTGCAAAAATAAAACCATTCACAGTTAACAAATTTGATATATTGTTAAAAAATGTTAGCTATTTGGGTTTATTTAGATTAATATTGATAAATAACAAAACCACGACAGATGCCGTGGTTTTATTTATTCTTTAAGAAGTTTTATTTTAAATTTTCTTTGCCTTTGCGCCTTTTGCTTTGTTGTAATTCATTTGATAGGTTAATCCTACGCCGATAATGTCTCTGAACTGTACTTTTGATGTTTTGAAATTCGGGTCGCTTGTTGGAAAAGTAACATCGTTATCCCAGATTAAATGTGTGAAAACACTTGCCGATAAAAATTTATTGACTTTTAATCCTATGGTCGTTTGCCAGTCAACATCTATATTTTTTCTGTAATGATCTTTGCTTTCTTTTGGTAAGGTTGCATCAAAAGGATCTGCACCGGAACGTAAATAATTTTTGTATGCTTTAAAAACAGAAAGTATGCTGATGTTTTGTTTCCAGAAATCTTGTTTGTAAGTGGCAATTAAGACAGCACCAAATTCTTTTTTCACTTTAGACGGGAACACATTCCCAAAAGAATTTAGGGCAGCAATATCATTAGCTGATACATAAGTGACTTTGGCTGCTAATGGTGAAACAAATAAAGAAAAATATTTATTCGGAACATAGTCTAAACCAACAGCACCTTCAAAAATTAATGGCGCAGCAGCCCGTGAAATCACATATTTTGCAGTATCTGTATAGTTGTAAGAATTTGCAAATTGTGAGCGTAAGTCTGCATAAGCTGCTATATATAATGGTTTGTGAATTCTGTAACCGTATTTTGCAAATATTTCCCAACGGTCAGCATTTTTACGCAGTTTGTATAAATCACCTTTTGTAAACTGCAACCCGTATTCAGCAGCTGCCCACATTTGGAGTAAATGATTTTTCTTTTTATAATCTGCAAAAAATCTTGCATTAAATAATAAAGAAAAGGAGTTAGTTCCACCCGCAGCCCAGTTTTTAAAACCTGCCTGATTAAATGTCACACCGCCAATACCACCGAACTTCCAGCCGTCAGTAGTGTCTTCCAGTTTTTTCTTTTCATCCCCGGAAAGTGTAGCCGTTGTTGCCTGTTTTTCAACCTGTGCAAATAAAGTTTGTATTGAAAAAATACAAAGCATTATAAAAAATATTTTTCTCATCTTGCTATTTTGAAGGCAAAAATAATATGTTATAATCAGTTAAACGCGATTAAAATGTATAAATATTGAGAATACCTATTTTTAGTTAGAATAATACCTTCATAATTAATACGTAATATAAATTACTTAGAGTTTCTCCTGCAAGAACCGGAATATTTTCTGATATAGATCGTAACGCATTTTTTTTCCGGTGGTACCATGTTCTGCATCTGGATAAATGTAGAGTTGGTAGGTTTTATTCGCTGCATTTAAGGCGTTAATTAATTGTATAGAATGCTGGAATTGTACATTATCATCTGCTGTTCCATGCAACAACAATAAATTTCCGTTTAGTCTTTTTGCTAATACTTTTGGATTGAAGTTGTTGTATCCATCTGGGTTTTCGGAAGGTGTACGCATATATCTTTCCGTATAAATATTATTGTATAAATTCCAGTTGGAAACTGGTACTGCGGCGATAGCGGCTTTAAAAACATCATTTCCCGCAAACAAACAATTTGCTGCCATAAAACCACCATAACTCCACCCATAAATCCCAATTCTATTTTTATCAACATAAGTTAAGTTGCTTAAATACTTTGCAGCAAGTATTTGGTCTTCAGTTTCTAATTTGCCAAGATGAAGATAGGTGCATTTTTTAAACGCTGAGCCACGTCCGCCGGAGCCACGATTGTCAACACACGCAATAATATATCCTTTTTCAGCTAAAAAATTAAAAACCAAATTATTTCTCGATGTCCATTCATTTAATACTTCCTGATTATCCGGACCACCATATACATACATAAACAACGGGTATTTTTTACTGCTATCGATATCTTTAGGTTTTATTAACCACGCATCTAATTGATAGTCATTCACCGGAATTTTTATAAACTCTTTTTGTGTTATAGTGCTCATAGAATCTCTTAGCTGCTTGTTTCCTTCCAGTAAAATTGATGAATCTGGATGGGTTTGCTCTATAGAAATTTGCGGGGGAGTAACTGCGTTTGAATAGGTATTTAAGTAGAAAGAAAAGTCATTAGAAAAATTTGCATTGTTGCTTCCGTTTTGTTTGGATAATTTCATTTTTTGTAATGTCTCATAATTCAAACTGAATACAGCGCTTTCTGTTTCGTTACCTTCGTTGCTTTGAAAATAAATAATCTTATTTTTTTCATCAACGCCATATAAGTATTTTACTTCAAAATTTCCTTTAGTCAGTTGTTGCAGCAGAAGGCCTTCTTTAGAGTAATGATATAAATGATTGAAGCCGTCTTTTTCAGAATTTATGATGAATGAATTATCAGACAGGAATATAGTCGTTTTAGGAACTTCTACATACGTGTCGCTCGATTCTGTATACAATATTCTACTCTTTTTTGTGTTGATGTTATAGCTGACTAATTTTAATGAATCTTGATGGCGATTGAGCAGTATCGTTATTATTTCATCGCCGCTGAAATTCCAGTAAATGCGTGGAATGTATTCGTATGAATAAGGCAACTGTGCTTGCTTATTTTTTTTTGATTTAGTATCATACCACCAAATACTGACCTTTGAATTTTCTTCACCAACCTTAGGGTATTTATACGTGAAATAATTAGGATATTGCATGTCATAATACAACGGAATTTGATATTCTTTCACATTACTCTCATCAAATTTTAAGTAGGCAATTTTATTACTTTGAGCATTCCATTTATAAGCATACGTTAACTCCAGTTCTTCTTCATACACCCAATCTGCTTTACCATTAATAATTTTATTCCATGTACCATCAGTAGTAATTTCTGTTTCAGTATTACTTGCAATTTCTTTGTAAAAAAGATTGTTGTTTTTTATGAAAGCGATTTTCTTATCATCAGGCGAAAATGAAGGATAAATTTGTTTTCCATTACTTAGTGGTATTAAACTTCCTTTTTTATCAATAATAAGATAATTACATAAAAATGAACGACGGTATAGTTGTTCACACCCGTTGTTTACCAGAAAAAATTTGTCAGTGTTTGAGATTATAAGATTGTGCAGATTGTAACTCTTATTTTCGTTTGATTTTAATAGTTTGCATTCTCCGGTCTTTTCATTCTTTCTGTTGTAAAATTCGATAATAGATTCATTCTGATAATTATTTAATTTGGCGAAAAGAGGTTGTGTGTGCAGAAATTGAATATCACCTGCTTGTGCAGCAATATATTTATCACTTAAAAAGATGTTTTCTAACGTTAATTGGCAGAATCCTGTTTTGTAAGTATATAAAATAAGAAATATTGAAGCTATTTTTGTGAATACATTTGACATTCAAAAACTATTTTAAACAAAGTTACGTTTTAGAACAGTATTGAGTTATAAAAATTAATCTATGAAGTATTGTCAGTTATTCTTACTTTTTATTTTGTTACTCTTTAAGAGTCAAACAATACAGGCACAGGAAGAAGTGTACGATAAGCCTGCAGAGATTATAGATACAATAGAAGATTCAAGTACAAAACGGGATAATTCATCAAAAACAAGACAACAAAAAGATGATGCATTAACAGCATTGGAAAAGAAAAAAGAAACCCTAAATCGTTTGCGAATAGGAGGAAATTTCGGATTGCAATTTGGAAATTATACGTATATAAATATATCACCGACAGTTGGATATATGGTGGTGAAAAATAGACTTGAACTTGGAGCTGGTCCTATTTTCATTTACCAACGTTACAGATATTATTCCTCTTATTCCTCCTTTGCACTTAGCTTTTTTGTGTATGGAGCAGACGTATATGCCCGTGGATTTTTATACAAAGGCTTGTATTTGGAAGCACGTTATGATCCGGTTAATAAACCATCTTATTATAATCTTGATAAACGAATCTGGGTGCAACATCTTTTGTTGGGCGCAGGATACGCCGCTCCAATTGGTAAAATCGGTGTGTTTAATATATCTCTTTCGTACAATGTACTTGATAATGATGAATCTATTTATCAGGGAACATTCAGTGACAAGATTCCTCTGATTATTAATATGGGATTTGGATTTGGCGTTGGTGGTAAATAAGCATAATCTTATTCCTCTGTAATATGCAGGTGCTTTCTGCAGCCGTTTGCTAAGTACAATAAACAAAATATCATTGAGTAAACAATAATCTTTTGAGCTGTTTGCTGTACATAGCCTACTTTGTGTGGGTTAGGACCAAACAACATAATCAGAATATAAATCGCAATAGCAAATACAATGACTAACATTACATTGCCATATTTATTTGGCAGCAAATGATGTTCACGAATTAAAATAGTATAAGCGAAACTTAATGGAATCAACGTACCAAAAGCGGCATAAACAAATTTCATGTGATACCATAAATATAAATCACAAGGTGTGAGTGCTATTCCGGTTAACAAAAACGGGAAAATGCATCCGCTTACAAGTGCTATATAATAAGCAGTTTTACTTAATTTCTTGCTTTCTGTTGCTTCCAAAAATTTCAGATTGAAAACAAACATAGCAACAGAATGAAAAATTAAGGCAAGTTCAAAACCAAAGAATGAAATCCATTTCGTTTCTCCGTTGTGTGTACGCCATCTTCCCAATTCAGAAAAGAAATTATTAAAAAAGCTGTAGCCTTTTGTGTTATGGTCTAAAATAGTTCCACCAGGGAAAAAAAGCATAGCAACACCGGTGGATATTAAAAATAAAAGACAGCTAAAAAACAATAACTGAAAGGCAAATGGGATTTTTTTCATTGCCTAAAAATACAAAACTATATTTGGTTTTACTTGTTTATGGTGAATATATTATCTTTTATTTTCATCAACTTTACAAAATGCAAAGTCAAAAATTATTTACTACAGTTATTTTGTTAATCATCGTTTTAATAGTAATACCTGTTGTTGCTATCTTTTACGACCAACCATTAACAGATAATCAATTTTATATTCTTAAAAACTTAGTGACAGCTATGTTTGTAGTCTCGTTACTATGTTTTATAATTGGTGAAATAACCAGTAATTACAGCCAGACCGACAAATTATGGAGCATTATGCCGTTTTTTTATGTGTTATATACTGCATATGCGAGCGGATGGCAACCACGATTGATTTTAATGCTTATTGTTGCTACGATATGGAGTGTACGACTAACATATAATTTTAACAGACGAGGCGGTTACAGCTGGAAATTCTGGACCGGTGAAGAAGATTACCGTTGGACTGTATTGCGGCAAGAGCCGTTTTTACAAGGCAGCAAAATAAAATTTACTTTGTTTAATTTATTTTTCATTTGTCTGTACCAGCAGGCATTAATACTGGCATTTACACTACCGACAATTGTTGCAATGGAATCTGAAAAAGCAGTTGGAATCTTTGATATTGTTTTAGCAATATTAATGATTGGATTTGTAGTGATAGAAACTTTCGCCGACCAGCAACAATGGGATTTCCAAAAGGAAAAGCACCGGCGTAAAAATGCGGGAGAGCCTCTAAATGCTGAACAATCCAAAGGTTTCATCTCGTCAGGATTATGGGCAAAAGTACGTCATCCAAATTATGCAAGCGAGCAAAGTATCTGGATAGTGTTTTATTTATTTTCAGTAGCTGCTTCGGGAAGATGGATTAACTGGAGTATGGCAGGTTGCGTACTTTTAGTGATATTATTTCAAAGCAGTGCGGATTTCAGTGAAAATATTTCTGCCGGCAAATATCCTGATTATAAAGATTATCAAAAGCGGGTTCCAAAGTTTATTCCAAAGTTTTGGTAAATAAAAAATCCGTTCAATTCTGAACGGATTTTAATTATTACTTACGACTTATCACTTGCTGTTATCTTACACATCAATCTTGGCATATTTTGCATGCGCTTCGATGAATTCTCTGCGTGGTGGTACTTCATCGCCCATCAGCATAGAGAAGATATGATCTGCTTCCGCTGCGTTTTCTATGCTTACTTGTTTTAATGTTCTTGTTTCAGGGTTCATAGTAGTTTCCCATAATTGTTCAGCGTTCATTTCTCCCAAACCTTTGTAACGTTGTGTGTGCACGCTGTCTTCTTTTCCTTCGCCTGCCAATTCTTTAATGTATTTTTTACGCTGATCGTCGTTCCATGCGTAGAATTGCTTATTGCCTTTTTTTACTAAATACAAAGGAGGTGAAGCAATATAGATGTATCCGTTTTCAATTAATTCTTTCATGTGCCGGAAGAAGAAGGTTAGAATTAAAGTAGTAATGTGACTACCATCGACATCGGCATCACACATGATGACAATTTTGTGATAACGCAACTTCCCTATATTTAATGCTTTTTCATCGCCTTCCACACCTTTGCTTACACCTAAAGCTGTAAAAATATTTTTGATTTCTTCATTTTCGTAAATCTTATGCTCCATTGCTTTTTCTACATTAAGGATTTTACCTCTTAGTGGTAAAATAGCCTGAAAAGCACGATTTCTGCCTTGTTTAGCAGTACCGCCTGCGGAGTCACCCTCTACCAAATACAATTCACAGGCATCCGGATTTTTATCAGAGCAATCGGATAATTTTCCCGGCAATCCCGAACCACCTAATACACTTTTACGTTGTACCAGTTCTCGTGCTTTTTTAGCCGCCATACGGGCTGTAGCTGCTAAAATTACCTTGCTGACAATAGTTCTGGCTTCTTTAGGATTTTCCTCCAGGAAATATTCCAGGTGTTCACCTACTACGCCTGCGACAATTCCATCTACTTCTGAGTTGCCTAATTTTGTTTTTGTTTGTCCTTCAAAAGAAGGTTCCGGTACTTTTACGGAAACTAAGCAAGTGATTCCTTCTCTGAAATCCTCACCGCTGATTTCTGTTTTTAAGTTTTTAAATAAATCATTTTTAGTTGCCCATGTTTTAAACACTCTTGTCAAGGCTCTTCTGAAACCAACAACATGTGTACCGCCTTCAATGGTGTTAATGTTGTTTACATACGAATGTATATTTTCATTGTAGGAATCATTGTATTGGAAGGCAACTTCAACCACCACATTGTCTTTTGAGCCTTCCATGTAAATTACTTCCGGAATTAATGGCTGGCGGGTTTTATCTAAAAACTGAACAAATTCTTTCAGTCCGCCTTCTGAATAAAATCGTTCAGAGAAAACTGTATCATTTTCGTCTTTGTTTCTTTCATCAGAAATAGTAATGGCGATGCCACGATTTAGGTAAGCCAATTCGCGCATTCGGGCTGCCAAAGTATCGTAATTATATTCTGTGGTAGTAAAAATAGTGCTATCTGGTTTAAAATGGATTTTTGTACCACGTATGCTTGAAGGTCCAACTTCTCTTACGGGATATTTTGGGATACCAATACTGAATTCCTGTTGATATTCTTTCCCATCGCGGTAAACGGTTGCTATAAGCTGTGTAGAAAGCGCATTTACACAAGAAACACCTACACCATGCAACCCGCCGGAAACTTTATAAGAGTCTTTATCGAATTTACCACCGGCATGTAATACGGTTAAGACCACCTCTAATGCCGAACGGCCTTCTTTTGCGTGCATATCCACCGGAATACCACGGCCATCATCTAAAACGGAAATAGAATTATCTTCGTGGACAGTAACAAAAATATTTTTACAGTGACCCGCCAAAGCCTCATCAATAGAGTTATCTACTACTTCGTATACTAGGTGGTGTAAACCACGGGTATTGATATCTCCTATATACATCGCAGGACGTTTCCGTACTGCTTCCAAACCTTCTAAAACGGTAATATTTTCTGCACCGTAACTCGCGCTTTTTTTAACTTCTTCTAATACTTCTTCGCTCATGTTTTTTGTAGTGTTTATCGACTGAAATTCAGTCAAACAAAGATACAAAAAAGCAGCCTGAAAACAGGATAAAAACAAGGCTGTTTATCCACATTTTACGTTAATAAAATGTAATATTTTTAGTTCTTATTCCATTTTGTCTAATGTACAAATAAGTCCATTTCTTATGAAAGAGATAAGTCCATTTTGAATAGCGATAAGTTTCATGTCATCCAAACCATCTGCTTTTAGAATGTTATCATCAGTAAGTAACCAATTTCCTGATTTATACTTTCCATTTTGATAAGTAATGGTATATTTTGAGTCTCTGTCAAATGTTATTCTATAGTTCTCATCTTGCCAATCACCGGTAATTAGGTCTATGTCAATTTTATTCGCACTATTCTCAAATTTTCCATTTATTATATTATAATTATTACCACAATCTATTTCAGTTTCAGTTTCTTCTTCCCAACCAGTTTTAATAATAACAACACTTTTAATACATTCTTTAATGGCAATTTCATATGCTTTTGGCGTAAAACAACCTTTATTGTAATAATATAAAGGATTTGAAATTAAACTCCAATCATAAGCATTTATATTTTCATTGATCCAAACCTTTATAGCTTCGTTTCTAGGATGTAAAACTTCAGGATAATATGTTACACCATCAATTTCAGAAGTATTGGTTGTTTTGTCATAGTTAGACCAAAAAGTATTTACAAAATTTGAATTATCAACAAAAACAATTTTTTCACCCGTACTTTTTTTCTTTTTTAATCGCCAATATTCAACGCCGTTGTTGTATTTAATTATTTCAATAGAATTTTGAGAATCAAAAATCCAATTTCCGTTCATTATACCTGAATTTGTAAACTGTCCGTCAATCTTCAATTTAGTAGGCCAATTGCTTTCATAATGTATAGTATCAATAAATCTATTATTTAGGAATTTTGCAGTAGATATTTCATTATCTAATTCTGTAGAATATTTCTTCGAAAAAGAATTATAAATACAAATTGAATTAGAGTATTTCCAAGTGCCAAATAATTCGCCATTTTGGTATGTTCCCAAAATATCAGTATTTAATTTTAGTTTTGGTTCATTTCCATAATAATAGACATTATCTATTGCCTTAATTTTCCATTTTTCATCTTTATGATTATTTTTAAAGAAACCATATGTATTATAAAATCGACCTAAATAAGTAAAATCTCCATCAAATATTCTGTCAAAATTTTGATTTTCATAATACTGATATGTTGCTTTACCTTCTTCAAAAGAACCATTATAAGTTTTAGTAGTTTGGCTAATTAAGTTCTTGGAAAAGGTGATAAAAATAATCAACAATAAAAATCCATTTATTTTGATTTGTCCAAGATTAATATCATTTAGCATTGTTTTTATCTTTTTCATAAATATTCTCATCATTAATTAAATTATCTATTAATTCTTTTAAGTTTTTCGCTAATTGATTATTAAGATATTTTTGATTTAATGTTGGAGACCATAAGGAACTAATCCAAATTGAATGATATTCATAATCTCTAATAACACTATCTACAATTTCAACTGATAAACCGCGTGTTCTTGAAGAGCATAATATTATTTTGCAATTTTTTTTAGCTAAATCAACTAGATTTTCTTTGAATTCAGCTAATGATTCATGAGTTGGATCACTTTTAGATGCAAAACCTATGTCAATACCTATGTACTTAAATGTCTCTACAATATCAATATCTGAAATTTTGCCAGTTAGTATCTTATATAATTCTAGGAGAGTAGAGGTTTTGCCTTCATTTGCTCTGCCATAAACCACTACAACTGTCTTTTGCATTGTATATAAAAATACAAATAAATTATTATAGATAATAAAGGAATGAAAATAACTGGCTAAAACAGGTTACAATCGTATAATATCTGCCCCTAAATTTCTGAGTCGTTCGTCTATATGCTGATAACCTCTGTCAATTTGATGAATATTGGAAATAATGCTTTTCCCTTCCGCTGAAAGTGCTGCAATTAATAACGAAACACCGGCACGAATATCAGGAGAACTCATGTTAATGCCACGCAAATTATATTCCCTGTTTATACCAATCACAGTAGCACGATGCGGATCGCAGAGGATAATTTTGGCACCCATATCAATCAGTTTATCTACAAAAAATAATCGTGATTCAAACATTTTCTGATGTATCAATACACTTCCATCTGCTTGTGTCGCTGTTACAAGTACGATACTTAATAAATCAGGTGTGAAGAGTGGCCACGGACCGTCAGAAATAGTTAAAATAGAGCCATCAATAAAAGTTTGTATTTCGTAAGAATCCTGTGCAGGAATGATTATGTCATCTCCTTTAAACTCGAGTTTTATTCCCAACTTTTGAAAATAAGTTGGAATTACACCCAACATATCAATGCGTGCATCTTTTATTGTGATATTGGATTTCGTCATTGCGGCAAGCCCAATAAAACTGCCTATTTCAATCATATCCGGCAATAAACGATGTTCAGTACCACCCAATTTTTGTACACCTTCAATTTTTAATAGGTTGGAACCGATGCCTGAAATTTTAGCACCCATTCTATTCAACATACTACATAATTGCTGTAAATAAGGTTCGCATGCGGCGTTAAAAATCGTAGTTTCACCTTCCGCTAAAACAGCTGCCATAACAATATTGGCAGTTCCTGTTACAGAAGGTTCTTCCAGTAAGATGTATTTTCCAACCAGTTTATCTGTTGTTAAAGAATAAAAAGAATTTTCTTTGTCGAAATGATACTTAGCACCTAATTCTACAAATCCTAAAAAATGTGTATCTAATCTTCTCCGTCCTATTTTATCACCTCCGGGTGTAGGCAAATAGGCTCTTTTGAAACGTGCCAATAAAGGTCCCAGTATCATTACGGAGCCGCGTAAATGCCCTGCTCGTTTTTTGAAGTTTTCTGTAAGTAAAATATCGGGGTCAACATCTTTTGCATTGAATGTATAAGTATCACCTGATTGTTTTGTCACCTTTACGCCCATTTCGCCTAATAATTCTATCAACACATTGACATCGAGAATATCAGGAATGTTGGAGATAGTAATGTCCTGGTCAGACAATAATACTGCTGATAAAATTTGTAAGGCTTCATTTTTTGCGCCTTGCGGAATAATTGTACCTTTTAACGATTTTCCGCCTCTTACTTCAAAAGCATCTGCACTCATGATTGATTTTATTTGAAGCGGTTATTGTTATTTCTGTTATTGTTATTTCGGTTGTTATTATTTCTGTTATTATTGTTTCGGTTGTTGTTATTACGATTGTTATTTCGGTTGTTATTATTTCTATTATTATTTTGAGAGAATCTGCGCTGCTGCTGCTGATTGCGTGCCATGCTTTCAATATTCATTTCTGCACTTATTTCCAGTTCGCCACCTGATATTGATTTCATATCTTCTTTCACTAAATCATTACTCACTTCTTCATTACTCCAGTTTTTGTAAGCCATTTTCATGAAGTTTCCGATAATTTCAGTAAAGATGGCCTTCTTGTCTGTGTCTTCCATTTCAATTGCTTTCTTCACCAAAGACTCTACATTTCTTCCGTAATGTTTTAGTTTTATTTTTTTCTGAGGATAAGGAAGATATGCGGGTTTAATTCTCGCACTTTCCTGTGTAGGTTTCGGATATGGGGAGTCCACATCTAATTTGAAATCAGAAATAATAAAAATATGATCCCATAATTTATGTTTGTAGTCTGCGGCATTGCGTAACTGGGGATTTAAAATTCCCATCAGGTTAATAATGTTCTCTGCTACTTTCTGGCGTTCTTTCTTGTCTTTTAAGCTAACTGCGTAATCTACCATTCCTTGTAAATGGCGGCCATATTCACGCATTTCGATATCATTCCTTTCGGTATTGTATTTCATATAATTAAATTAATTTGAGATGATAATTTGGTTGCAAGAACATACTAAACACTAGAACGGCTTGAATATGTCTGCGAAGGATATGCAAATATATGTAAAGTAATTGAATTATGCTGTTTTTAAGAGAAAATATACAGAAATAAACAGGCAAACCTTTAGCTATTCAATGATACCAGCATCCGTTTTCTCCTCTTCATAAAAATAATCTAAAAAACCCTTTATGGTTTTAGTGAAGGTTGTAGTATTATCTCCAATCAGTTTGGTTTTTACAGGCAAACAATACAATGAAATATTATTTTCCAATAACCAGTTTTTGTGTGCTCCCAAGCGCACACCATCTTTTTCAGTTGTAATCCACTTCTTAAGATGAGGATAATTCTTTTTGATAACTTCTAATTCGTGAGTTTCAAAAAAATGATGGTCATTAAATTCGTAATGTACAATTTCTGTAGATTTCCCGCCTAAATACTCTTTTAGTGGCTTTGCATTTGCAATACCTGTGAGCAAAACATAATTCACTTTATTTTCAAAAAGCAATCTGTCATTTGGATTTAACAGGTTATATGTAACACCATACTCTATGGTACTGAAAAATACTTTTTGTTTTGGTGAAGGGTTTATTTTTTTTATAATCTCTGCTTGTTTGTCATCACTTAAAACTGGCGGACATTTAGTAACTACGATAATATTAGCTCTGTCTTTGCCTGATTTAAACTCGCGCAAGGTGCCCAGGGGTAAAATAGCATCTTCATAAAATGGCTTTTCATAAGTTGTCAATAAAATATTAATATCCGGCCGCACACTCTGATGCTGAAATGCATCGTCCAGCAGAACAACTTGTATTTGCGGCTGTTCGGAAATTAATCTTGGAATAGCAAAGACACGTTCTTCACCTACACTTACCTGCACTTCCGGATATTTTAATTTAAGCATCAGCGGTTCGTCACCAACTTCTTTTGCTGTATGAAAATTTTGCACAGCGAGATAGCCTGTTGTTTTGCGTTTATATCCACGGCTTAAAACACCTATTTTATATTGTTCATACAGCAACTCAATTAAAAATTCTACAAAAGGTGTTTTTCCGGTGCCACCCATACTCAGATTTCCAACGGTAATTACCGGAATTTCAAAATCGGTAGAACCAATGAAATTTGTTTTGTACAGCCAGTTGCGCAGCCAAATAATGGAGCCATAAATGATTGCAAACGGAAAAAGTAATATGGTTGTAATTAGTTTCAAATACTTATTTTTTAAAACACATAGGACATAGAATCTCAGAATTTTGATAATTGCTTGAAATGTTCGTTTATAAATGTTTTTTGACCTTGTTTAAATATGTTATCACAACAAAAATTAATTAAGATTCCTTTTGGTGCTTTCAACAGATTCATATAGGTAAGAAGCTGCGCTTCTACAATAGGATTTAATTCAACAGCAGCTTTCAATTCGACAATAATAACATTTTCAATAAACAAATCACATCTGAAGCTTGTATCAAGTTCTTTTGATTTGTATACTAATGGAATTTTTAACTCTGATGAAAAATTTATTTTTCTATGTTGTAACTCTTCTATCATGCATGCATGATAGACACTTTCGAGTAAACCTTTTCCTATTATTTTATGGACTTCAATTGCTGCACCAATGACTTCATACGTTAATTCATCTAAATATTTGTGTGTAATTATTCTTTCCATTGAATAAAACTATGAAACTATGTGTTTTAAAATCAATTTAAAATTTAAAATAATAACTTTGTATTATAATTATTAAAATGAAAATAGCAGAAATTATCCAGACTATTGAAGACTTTGCTCCAATATCATACCAAGAGCATTATGATAATGCAGGATTGCTGGTTGGCGACAAATTGGCAGTTTGCACAGGTGTTTTGATTTGTTTAGATGCGATTGAAAGCGTTATTGACGAAGCTATTGCCAAAAAATGCAATCTGGTGGTGGCACATCATCCCATAATTTTTTCAGGTTTAAAGAAAATCACGGGTAAGAATTATATTGAAAGAGTTATTATCAAAGCTATAAAAAAGGATATTGCCATTTATGCATGCCATACTAATTTAGACAATGTAAGACATGGTGTAAATAATATAATTGCTGATAAACTGGGATTAAAAAACAGGAAAATCCTGGATCCGAAAAATGGTATACTTAAGAAATTATATACTTATGTGCCTGCTATAAATAAAGATTCATTATTAAATGCACTTTTTGCTGCAGGAGCAGGAAATATTGGCAATTACAGTGAATGTAGTTACAGTGTTGATGGTGTTGGAACATTTAAAGGTAATGCAGATTCACATCCTGTAATTGGTAAAAAAAATATCAGAAGTACAGAGCCTGAACATAAAATAGAAGTCATTTTTCCTGCTTATCTGGAATCCGGAATTTTGAAAGCGTTATTCCAAAATCATCCATATGAAGAAGTTGCGTATGAAATAGTAACACTGGATAATATATATCAGGATATTGGTTCAGGAATGATTGGCGACTTGGAAAAACCAATTTCTGAAAAAGATTTTTTAGATTTTCTGAAAATAAAAATGAAGACAAAATGTATTCGCCATACTGCTCTTTTAAAGAAAAAAATAAAACGAGTAGCTTTGTGCGGAGGTTCGGGAAGTTTTTTGCTGAACAAAGCTATTGCGCAGCAGGCAGATATATTTATTACCGCTGATTTTAAGTATCATCAATTCTTTGATGCTGATAATCAAATAATTATAGCTGATATTGGACATTATGAAAGCGAACAGTTTACAGCACAATTATTTAACAAAATAATATCGGAAAAATTTCCTACTTTTGCCGTTCAAATTTCGACAATCAACACTAATCCAATAAATTACAAATAATGGCACGTAAGAAAGAATTGACCACCGTTGCTGACAAATTAGAGCAATTAGAAGAATTGCAAGCTATCCATTCCAAAATTGATGCTATCCACATCCTTAAAGGTGAATTGCCAATTGAAGTGGCTGATTTGGAAGATGAAATAGCCGGCACCCAAAAACGAGTGGCAAAAGTACAGGCAGAAATTGACGATGCCCAAGGCGAAATCGAACACAGAAAAACATTGATGAAAGAAGCGCAAAGTCTGATTACAAAATACGACAAGCAATTGCACAACGTAAAAAATAATCGTGAGTTTGACGCCTTGAATAAAGAAATTGAATTGCAAAAACTGGAAATTCAGTTAGCTGAAAAGAAAATCAGAGAAGCAAACTTCACCATAGAAAATCACCAGAAACAACTGGATGAAATTCAAAAGCGATTAGATTCTAAAGAAAAGGATTTAGACATCAAGAAAAAAGAATTACAAAACATTATTAAGGATACTGAGAAGGAAGAAAAAGAACTGACTGCAAAAGCTGCCGAAATGGAAGCAGAAGTGGAAGAACGTTTCTTGCTGGCATTTAACAGAATCCGCAAATCATACAAAAACGGTTTAGCCGTAGTAAAAGTAAGCAGAAATGCCTGCGGTGGTTGTTTTGGGTTTATTCCGCCACAAACACAATCTGAAATCAGAACTAAAAAGAAAATCAGTACTTGCGAGCACTGCGGAAGAATTATCTCCGGTGTGGATGACAGTGCGGTGTTTATTTCTGAAGAAGAAATGGCATAAGAAGAGAATTTATATTTATAAAAAAAGGTCAACAATTTTGTTGACCTTTTTTATTTAACTTTATTACAAATCTATTCTATGAAAAATGTACTCAAACTCGAAGAAGTAGCCATGCTTGCATTGTCTGTCGTGCTATTTAATCAATTACATTTTGCCTGGTGGTGGTATCTGGTTTTGTTTTTAGCACCTGATATTTCTATGCTGGGTTATTTAATAAATACAAAGATAGGTGCCTATAGTTATAATTTCTTTCATCATAAAGCTGTGGGAATTATTATTGGATTGCTTGGATTTTATTTACACAATGAAACATATACGCTGGCAGGTATCATCATATTTGGCCATTCATCCTTTGATAGAATATTAGGCTACGGATTAAAATATACGGATAGTTTTAAGAACACGCACCTTGGAAGTTTGTAGTGACTACATTGCGTACTTTCTCTTTCTTCGATAACTATAAATAATACCAAAGATTAAAATAAGCAACAAAGGAAAAGCAAACGTAACGATTTGCCATAAGCCTTTCTGCTCCAATACTTTTGCTTTGTCTAACAATCGCATTCTAATTTCGCGGTTGCGGGCATCTATCAGGTTGTTATCATCCACTAAATATTCCACGCAGTTTAGTAAAAAATCTTTATTGGCAAACAGCTGACGTGAATACTTGTCAAATCCTAATGCAATAGGAACACCTTTTGAATCTATGTCATTGGAAGCGATATCACCATCTGCGATTACAATCATTTTATTCAAATTGCTTTTGGGTTTGAATGTGATATTTTGTATTGCTAATGCTTTTTGTAAGTCAGAAGTGAACTGGTTTTTATATAATGAAGAAAACTCTCCTTCTAATAAAACAGCCAGCGGAATATCTTTCTGGTTAAATAAATTTGGATTCGGTTTTTGTTTGGCACCTTCTAAAAAAATCTGAAACGGGGTTTGCTGCATACGCGAATAAGAAGAGGTTGAAAGTAAAATCGTTTTTCGCACATTCGGGTTATTGAGTGTATCTAATGAACTTGCAAACCTGAACGCCACCGGGTCAAGATTTTTTACAATCGGATGATTTTTTTTGTTGATGGCCACCGGATAAAAAACCCATGGAAATAATTTAGGCTGAGGGTTGCCGCCTACACTTTCTATAATAGGAATTTGATTGCAATATAAATCCAATACTAAGTTATGTTCTGTACGCACACCGTAGCGAAATAATAAATCATCGAGATTTAAATCGCGGGGAATTGCAACAATACTGGGTGCTAACTTAAAACTGTCTAAATCGCACAGAATATTATCGAGCAACCATAAAGTTTTACCTCCATTCATCACGTACTGATCAATCAAAAATTTTTCATAGTCGTTTAACGCTGTTTGTGGTTTTGCAATAATTAAAATATCGATATTATTATTCAGCAGTTTATCTTTATCCAGTTCAATTTTGTCGAGCATGAAATTTTGTTCAGCCAGTGTCTTTAAAAATTCCTGTAATGGCTCCACACCCAATTCACCATGTCCTTGCAGGAATGCAATTTTTGTCGGATGGTCTTTCGTAATTTTTTGAATGGCATTTGCAAGTTTGTATTCTAAAAAATTAAGAGAATTATTGAGTGAACCTTGAGCACCAACAGAAAACTGATTTTCTAAAATTTGTACAGGTATTTCTCTGCCATTTGTTTTGATGATGGCTCCGGGAAAAACAAGTTTTTCCATGTACCCGTTTTCAGATTTTACTTCAAGGTTGGTCGGACGCAACCCTTTCTTTACCAATTCTGTTTGAAAATCTTCCCGTTGTTTTTGATCTTTTATTCCGTTGTAATCAAAAAAATGAAACGTTACCAAACCTTTGGAATTTGTACGGAATTCCTGCAGTAATTCGCGGGTTTCGTTTTGTAAAATTTTGATACCTGCGGGTAAATCTTTTCCCGTTAAATACACTTCCACTTCTATTTTCCCATCTAATCCGTTTAATAATTTTTTGGTGGAAGAAGTAAGTGTATACCTTTTTTCTTCTGTTAAGTCGAAACGATGATAAAAGAAAGAAGAAATCAGATTAATAGCTATAACAGCCAATAAACTAATAGCTAATACTTTTAAAGATTGTATGAAGTAATGGTTTTTCATTTTTTATTTAAACACATAGAAACATAGATTTATTAATAGTAACTCGTTTTGTGCCAATCAAATCAATCGCAAATAGTTGAACATAGTTTTGAAGCGGAGCTTCAACTATTGTTTTTCTGTTTTTTCTTTCTTTATTCATATTATAGCTATGTGTCTATGTGTTTTTTGTATTACCATTTGCGGCTTTCTAAAGCGGTTCTTGTTCCAATAATAAATAAGGCTATAATACTCAAAAAATAAATAACGTCGCGTGTATCAACTACGCCGCGGCTGATAGAATCATAATGTGCATTTAAACCTATGGATTGAATAAAATAATCAAGTTGTCCCTGAAAAACTTCCAGCGAGCTAATCCTGAAAAATGCATCATACATTAAATAGCATAAAAATACGCCGACTAAAAACGCGACGATTTGATTATTGGTAATAGCAGATGAAAAAATTCCTATGGCTACAAAAACTGCACCTAGAAAATATAAACCAATGTAACTGCCAATAGTTGCGCCACTATCTACAGGTGCTTCTGTAAGGCTTAATTTTTTTATACAAACAAAATAAATTAAAGTAGGTAAAAAAGTAAATGTCCAGAGAATCAGTGCGGCTAAATACTTTCCAATAACTATTTGAAAATCAGTGATAGGTTTTGTAGTTAAGAATTCTATCGTACCGCTTTGTTTTTCATCAGCAAAAGTACGCATGGTAATGGCGGGAATCAGAAACAATAAAATCCATGGTGCCAACGTGAAAAAAGTATCTAAAGTTGCATAATTACTGTCTAAAATATTTCCCTGGAAAATAAAAAGATTCAATGTCAGCACTATAAAGAATACAGCCATGCTGATATATGCTATCAACGATGAAAAAAATAAATTTATTTCTTTTTTAAGAATAGCTGTCATTATAATTATTTTTTAAAACACATAGAAATATAGATTTTTAATATAGCAACCTGGCAGGCAGTAAGTAAACGTTGGTTTAGTTATACAATAGAATTCATCTTCGATGAATGACTATAATTTGCTATTTTATTCTCTTATGCCATATTTTACTATGTATCTATGTGTTTTAGTTTTTATTTGTCAACTGCTGAAAAATATCTTCCAGACTTTTGTTTTCTTGTTTTAATGTAAGTAACGGATTGTTTTTGCTGATGGCAAATGCAAAGATATCTTTTCGTAATTGCATGCTATCTTTTCCATGAAGAACAAAATGAGTGTCAGAGATTTTATCAATTAAATGTACATGCTGAATTTGCTGTAATTCATCTGATGAAATTTTATTCTCAAATTCTACCTCCACTAATATTTCCTTGCTCAGTAAATTTTGTAAATTATCAGGTTTATCGTCCGCAACTAACTTTCCTTTATTAATAATGATTACACGATCGCATACAGCCTGAACTTCCTGCATGATATGCGTAGAAAAAATAATTGTCTTTTCTTTTCCCAGCTCTTTAATCAGATTTCTAATATCAGCCAGTTGGTTCGGATCCAGGCCTGAAGTAGGTTCATCTAAAATTAAAACTTCAGGATTATGAATTAGAGCCTGCGCCAGGCCAACACGTTGTTTGTAGCCTTTAGAAAGTTGTCCGATTTTTTTATGCTGCTCAACACTCAATCCCACCAAATCAATCGTTTCTTTTATTCTTTTATTGCTCTGGACTGTAGACTGCGGACTGTGGACTTGCAGTGCAAACTCCAAAAACTCCTTCACATACATATCGTAATACAGCGGATTATTTTCCGGCAAATAACCTATTTTCTGTTTGACATCTAATGGCTGCTTAATAATATCCAAATTACAAACAGAAGCGTTTCCGGTACTTGGTGGCAGATAGCAGGTCAGCATCTTCATGGTAGTAGATTTTCCGGCGCCATTTGGTCCAAGAAAACCAAGGATTTCTCCTTTCTTAACATTAAAGGAAATACCGTCTACCGCTTTTTGGTCAGCATAAAATTTTGATAAATTATGTACGGAAACAGACATCTTAAGTGTACAAAAATAAGCAATTTAATGGCAATCAAATTCTTAAATTTAGTAAATATAAAAAGGTATTGAGAAAATCTGTTATCTTTACACATTGTTCAATGAACTTCTCCGCTAAATATTATGGTTTCCTTTTTGCGCTGCTGGTTGCGTTCATATCATCTTGTAGTGTTGGTAATAAAGAAATTCCTGCACCCGGAGGAAATATTTTTGTGGATACTACCGGTGGAACGCTTGGAGCATTTACAGTAATCATCAGCGGTGATACTACATTAAACAAAACTATATATTCTGACACGACGCTGAATCTGGTACGCAATGACAGCTTAATTGTTGGTGGTGTGGATGCACTTACAAACACTAGTGTCCTTGTATATTTTGCAACAGCAAGTTCTGAACCTGGTGTATATTATATTGACCCAACAGCACCTGCAGAGCCCACAGCAGCATTTTTGGCAAGAATAAAAATTGGTGGTGCACAAAAGAATTATTTAATGCCTCATGGTAAAATAACCATACTTTCAAAAGATATTACCAATAAGATAATCCGCGGTAGTTTTGATGTGAATAATGATAATACTCACGTGGCAGACACTTTATATATGCGTGCTAATTTCTCAGTACAATATAAAGATTAGCTTTCTATTGCCTTTTCAATATTTTCTAATACATAATTCCAGGTGTAATATTTATTAGCAATTAATCTTGAGTTTTCACTTAATCTTTGCCAGCAATTTTTGTCTGTTAAAAGAGTATTGATAGCACCTGCATACTCCGCAGCATTGTCTTTGATAAAAATATCTTCACCATCTTTTACTTTCAATCCTTCTGTGCCGATTGATGTAGTTACGCAGGGAATGCCTCTGTACAATGCATTCACAACTTTTACTTTAATGCCGCTTCCAAATCGTAATGGTGTAATAAAAATCCTGCTTTTTTGAAAATGAGGTTCTACGTTTTCAACGAATCCTGTCAAAATAATTTGATTGTCATTTGCTGCTATTTCTTTTAAGCGCACATCCGGTTTTTTACCAACGATATATAATTTTATATCCGGATGCTGCTGTTTTACAGATTGCCAGATTTCATTGCAAAACCAAACTAAGCCATCAATATTGGCTTCCCAGCTGAGTGTGCCGATATATAAAAGTGCTTTTTCGGTTTTATTGAAATCTAGAGCAGGTTCGTTTAGTAAATTATCATCGCCAAGATGATAAGTTTCTAAAAATTTAGTTGCATCCGCTCCAATCTTTACAAGTTCATCTGTGTCATTGGGTGCTGCTAAAATAACAGTTGCTTTTCTGCAGATTTCCCGTTCATATTTTTTTATACGATATGCCTGATTGAGTAATGCAACTTTCTTTAATACACTTCTTTCAATATTCGCATACCGTTTCCAAATTAAATACTCGCAGTTGTGTTCGTGCAAAATTATTTTTCCTTTATAATCTTCAGGAATATATTGAAACATTACATAATGGTCGCAAAAAATAGCATCATACTGATGTGCAACTGCATAGACTTTTTCTTTAAATCCAATGGATTTATTTCTGTATAAGTTTAACGGAATGCCTTGTATATTTGACAGAATCAGATTCTTTGCAGTACGAGGAATATCTAATTCCTGCGAAATGAAATCAGATAGTTTTACTACGCTAAGAAATTCATCTTTATGCTGTATATCGTCATTCTTTAATAAACATGCTACGGATAAATTATATTTTTCACTCAGAAAATGCACTACTTTATTTGACTTAATCACACCGCCACTGACAGGCGGATATGGTAAAGTAGGTGTGATAAATAGAATTTTTTTCATTATTTAAAAATGGTATTATAATTTAAACACATAGGCACATAGGTTTTCAAAAGAAACACGTATTGTGAAATTCAATCCGGATATTAATAGAGAAAACATCAGTTGGAAGCTTTGCTTCCGCTACTGTTTTTCTTTGTTTGTTGCGAAAATAATTTGCGTTGTTCATAATTGCTTTTTTCCTATGTGCCTATGTGTTTTAAAAAAAATTAATCATAAAATTGCCATGTTAAACCTGCACGGAATGTTCTGTCTAAATAGCCATAGTCCGGTGCGGTATAAATTCCTTTTTGTTTAAACATACCCTGATTCACATGTTCTACACGTAAAAAAATATTCGTAAATTTTACATGAAGGCTGAAGAATACATCCATAATGGGATAGAATTTTAATTTTTCAGTATTTTGATGATAAAACTCTGCCAGTGAAGGATTGTATGCGTTGCCTTTAAAGTTTGTGTTGTACATAATGTCGAAACCTAACTGCGCATTTAGTTTTCCCGAAATCCATCCGCCTTTATAATATAAGGTTTGTTTCATTGCAAAAACGGGGAGACGAATAATAGTATTATTAGAAATCCATTGTGCATATAATTCTGTTCCGGAGAAAATATGTTTGGTGTTAAAATCTTTCTGAACCTTTACGACTAATACATTTAGTGGTTTATTATATTGTTGAGGTAGTGAAGCCGTATCACGGTAGATATAATTCTGAATAAAGTAATTCTGAACAGTAGCAAACAGCAATTGCTTTCGCCAAACAAAATTTGCTTCGGCTTTTACTTGAAATGTTTTCTTAAAATAATTGACATAGGTATAATGATTGCCATAATAAAATTCTTGTTTCTGCGTAGGAGATGCCAATGATACATTTCCGCTTACACCAACAGAAATTGTTTTTTTGAAGTTCAGCTTGCCCATAAAATTTACCTCAAAATCGCCGATATATTTCGGGGCTATATCAACGGCAACACCTACAGCATAACCAAAGAATGCCGAATCCACCTGATTGTAAATCTTTGCTTTTAACCTGATGTCGTGTATCAGCTGATCGGTGAATCGTTGTTTGTACCGGATAAAATCATATTGAAGCCCCGCTGTAAACAGAAATTTTTTCGGTACAGTATCGTTTTGAATATTTTTGAAATAAACACCATTTGAGAATCTCCATGTTTTAGTATAATCGTCAGTAGAATCACTGTCGTAAATTAACCGTTCATAAAACAAAGAATCTTTTTCGTAGTCCTTATACCTGAATTTCCAGTGCGCATATTCAAAATCGTGAGCGATGGCAAATTTTGGTTGTTCCACCATCTTTCGCTTGGTGGAATCATTGATTTGTACTGCTGTTCTTTTGCCCAGATTTATCTGTTGATGAAAATTGAGATTACGCTCACTCCATTTGTTGATGGCATCATCTAAATGTACTTCCACAAAACTTTTATTTTTTTTGTAAAAAGGATTTGTAAAGACATCATCCTGCGCCCAACCGCCGTTTTCCTGATTTTTAATGCCGTTGAAAATAAATGCGATTTTTAAATCATAGCGTTTGTTTTTACTTTGAAAGGCATTTTGAACAGAAAAGAGATTGTGTATGGATAACTGATTAGTGCTCTTACCCTTAAAACTGTTTCTGTGAAAATTAAACCCGACATTTACATTTGGTTTGATGTTGATGGAAAATTCAGCACCGCCTACAATTTCTTCTTTCCCGCCGAAAACAAAATCCAGTGCTGTATAGGGTGTTTTGGTGTTGAAATATTTTATTTTTTCAGGCTTTATAAAATATACATCGAATGAATTAAAACCATGTTTGAAACCAATTGGATTGTCATTGGTAAACATTACAGAATATGATGCCGTGCCGTAATTCCCTAAATTATGATAGGGTACAAATTGTTTTTCTGTAGTGTTATATCTGTGAAAATTTTCTGCTAAAGAATCAGGTTTGCGTGGGGAAGGATTTTCCAGAGTTACATATTTTGCATCAAAAAACAATTTTGGATTGGGTTTCGTTATTTGAATCTGACCAAATGAGATTAAGGAGACTAAAGATATGAGATATGAGAGGAGTGTCTTCTTCACGACACGAAAATACGTAAATTATTATGCTTTAATATCTTTAAAACACATAGAAACATTGCTATGCGTCTATGTGTTAAAAAATCACTCAACAATTTGCAACTTCGCAAACTTTAGCATGATTTTCTTATTACCAACAGTCTCAAAATAGATAGTAGCAATACGGTTTTCACCACCACCTTCTACGTTCAATACTTTTCCCTGGTTGAATTTTTCGTGAATTACCGTCATCCCTGCCTGCAGCGTCTTTAAATCTGAAGAAAGCACAGTGGCAGATTTTGCTGCCGTGTTTATTTTGGTCAAATTTTTAGGCTGTTCAAATGTTGGTTTGGGAATCACCACTTCCTGTTTCTTCTGATTGGCTTTACTTAAATACCATTTCGTATTTTCATCATCGCCAAAGAAAGATTTTTGTTCCGGCCTTGCTTTTTCTTTTTGTCCGTAAAATATTTTGTTTTCATCCGATATTTCATCAATGAACCGGCTTTGTTCGCCGTAGTTCAGCTGGCCAAATTTATAACGGGTAACGGCATACGAAAGTGTCAGGAATCTTTTAGAACGTGTAATGGCTACATAAAATAAACGGCGTTCCTCTTCCAAATCTTCCCGCGTATTCATAGACATAATAGAAGGAAACAAATTCTCTTCCAATCCAACTATAAATACACTGGTAAATTCCAGACCTTTGGCAGCGTGTATAGTCATCAGCTTTACTTTCTCGCGGTTATCATCTTTCTTATCATCCATATCCGTCAGCAAAGAAATCTGCTGCAGGTAAGCTGCTAAGTCGTTTTCAGGTTTTACTTCATCTTCCTCGTATTCAGGTTGTTCACCTACCGTATATTCTTTGATACCATTCAGCAACTCCTGAATATTTTCAAAACGCGAAATACCTTCTACCGTTTTATCTTTATATAACTCCTGAATGATGCCGGTTTGCTTTCCAATATATTCGGCAATTTCATAAGCATTTTTGGAAGCCAGCTGTGCCCGAAAACTTTTTATCATGATACTGAAATCACGGATAGATTGTTTGGCGCGCGAAGACATATCTGCAATGACTTCCGGTTTTTCTACGACATGCCATAAAGGTAAATTATGTTCGCTGGCAGCCACAATCAACCTGTCTATGCTGGTATTTCCGATACCTCGTACTGGGTAATTGATGATGCGTTTTAAGGCTTCTTCGTCATTTGGATTTACCACCACACGTAAATATGAAATAAAATCTTTTACTTCTTTACGTTGATAGAAAGACAAACCACCGTAAATTTTATATGGAATATTTAGTTTGCGCAACGCTTCCTCGAACGAACGCGACTGGGCATTCGTTCTGTATAAGATTGCGAACTCTGAATGTGTTAAATGGTTTCGCATTTTCTGGTCGAAAATGGCATCTGCCACAATGCGCGCTTCATCTGTATCACTGGCTGTTTTAAATACTTTTATTTTTTCACCGCCATTGTTTTCCGTCCATATTTCTTTTGCAAGCTGGGCTTTATTATTTTTTATAATTTGATTTGCCGCATTGACGATATGTTCAGTGGAACGGTAATTTTGCTCCAGTTTAAATATTTTTAAATCGGGATAATCGCGCTCGAAGTTTAAAATATTTTCTATGGTGGCACCACGAAAAGCATAGATACTTTGTGCATCATCGCCGACCACACAAATATTTTCATTTCGTCCGGCAAAGAGTTTTACAATTTCATACTGAGCGTTGTTAGTATCCTGAAACTCATCAATGAGAATATGTGTAAAGCGATTTTGATACTTATCCAGCACATCCGGAAATTTTGTGAGCAGTTCATACATTTTCAATAACAAATCGTCAAAATCCATGGCACCTGCTTTGAAACACCTGTCCTGGTATTTTGCAAAGATTTCTTTTATTTTTGGCCTGCCGCTGCTTTCATCATCAGAAATCAAGTCTATATTTTCTGCATACTTTTTCGCATCTATCAAGGCATTTTTAGCCGAAGAAATTCTGTAATAAACATTTGATGCTTTATATAATTTGTCATTTAAGCCTTCTTCCTTAATTATTGTTTTCAGCAAACTTTTACAGTCATCAGGGTCATAAATCGTAAAATTATTTGGATAACCTAAACGGGGCGCTTCACCACGGAGAATGCGTGCAAATACAGAGTGAAAGGTACCCATATACAGGTTGCGTGCTTCATTGCCCACGATATGAGAGATACGTTCGCGCATTTCCGCTGCTGCTTTGTTGGTGAACGTAAGTGCCATGATGCGAAACGGGTCGATATCGTTCTTTATCAGATAAGCAATGCGATAAGTAAGCACCCGCGTTTTTCCGGAGCCAGGGCCGGCAATAATCATCACCGGACCGGTGATAGTGGTGACAGCATTGAACTGGGATTCATTTAATTCGGCTAACTCGCGCATGGTGTGCAAAGATAGTTTTTTGAGGAGGATTTTTAGAAAGGAGTTATCGACAAAACATTTTAACGTTCTGTCCGATGAACCCTAAATCGTAAATTCTTTTACTATCTTTAGCAAAATTTTAGAGAATGGCTAATGGCAATGACTCGCCTTTAAAAAAAACGTGGATACGATTAAAAAAGAATAAACCTGCAATCGCCAGTTTAACTGTCATTTGTATTGCCATTATTCTGGCTATTATCGGTCCGAGTATTGCGCCTGATAAAACACCCGATGCAGACGACCAGATTTTAGAATTGGCAAACATGAACCCGGGATTTTCAACTAAAGTATTATTACTTCAAAAAAACCGCGAGGAGAAATCGCCTTCTTTTATCAGCCGTATTTTTTTAGGCACGGAAAATCCGAATGAAATGATTCCGATAAATTCGTATTCATTTGATGACAGTGCAAATATCGTACTGCAAACCTACGAAGGTGAAGGCAGGTCTTCACTCACCAAAATATTTCCGGTAGTAGATGTTTGCGAAGCCTTATCAAATACGAAACCTGAAATACAATTAAACGTTGACAAGGCAACCTTTACCGATTTTACCGAAAA
This sequence comes from Chitinophagales bacterium, assembly GCA_046329785.1. Lineage (GTDB taxonomy): Bacteria > Bacteroidota > Bacteroidia > Chitinophagales > JADIYW01 > JADJSS01. Next base: position 46,231 of record JAXLTZ010000007.1, on the reverse strand, counting down.
ACAAAAAACGGTATCACTGGCAGAACTGAAAAAAGAAATAGAAGAGCACCGAGTGGTTACTAAAACTTATCATCTCGGAACTGATGGTTACGGTCGTGATATTTTGAGTCGTTTGTTATTCGGAGTGCGGGTTTCTTTATCAGTTGGCATGGTCGCTGTATTAATCTCATTGACTATAGGAATCTTTATGGGCAGTGTTGCCGGTTTTTATCGCGGTACTATCGACAATATTATCATGTGGTTTATCAATGTCATTTGGGCGATTCCTACCATACTTTTAGCTATGGCGATTCGTTTTGCCATTGGTGATAAGATTCCTTCGTTTCTCGCAATTTTTATTGCAGTGGGTTTATCGATGTGGGTGGAGGTAGCGCGGATTGTGCGCGGGCAGGTGCTTGGAGTGCGAGAGATGGAATATGTGCAGGCGGCGCGTGGTCTTGGTTTCAATAATGCGAGAATTATCATTAAACATATTTTGCCCAATATTATCGGACCAATTATGGTAATCGCAGCTTCTGATTTTGCTTCTGCCATTTTAATAGAAGCGGGTTTGAGTTTTGTAGGTATAGGTGTAAAACCACCAACGCCAAGTTGGGGTACCATGCTGAATGACCATCGCGCTTATTTACTAACACCGGGTAAGGCTTTCCTCGCTTTGGCACCCGGAATGTGTATAATGATTATGGTATTGGCATTCAACCTTTTAGGAAATGGATTGCGTGACGCATTTGACGTGAAAGGGAAAACGGTGTAAGTCAATTTATTGAAAATCAATCATTTAATTCTTTTTAATGTTAAGTTTTACTTCTATCTAAATTATTTGATTAAAGTTAAATAATGGTTGAACTTATGTTGTAATTGATGCGTTTTATTTGTGTATTCCACTTATATACTTATTTTTGGTGAGCGAAATAAACCGACATTCCTATTTTGGAGAAAAGGTAAAGTAAAAGAAAATGAGAAGAACATATATTCACAAAGAAGGTTGGAAAATTGTATTAACGACTTTCTTTATTGTTTTAGCGATTAATCTCCTTACAAATTTTGTTTTTAATGCAGGTAAGACTGCTAGTTGGATAATCTTTGGGTTAACGTTTTCATTTTTCTGTTTTGTTACTTATTTTTTCAGAAACCCTAAAAGAAATTTAATTACCGATGATGATAAAATTATTTGCCCTGCTGACGGTAAGGTAGTCGTAATTGAAGAAGTGTTTGAGCCTGAGTATTTTGAAGATAAACGTTTGCAAATTTCTGTATTTATGTCGCCGGCAAATGTGCATGTAAATCGTGCACCGATTGCAGGAGAAGTAAAGTATTCCAAGTACCACGATGGAAAATATCTGGTGGCATGGCATCCGAAATCCTCCACGGAAAACGAACGTACTTCTATAGTAATTGATAACGGCAGTGTAGATGTGTTGGTAAGACAAATTGCCGGAAAAGTAGCACGCCGTATCGTTTATTACTTAGAAGAAGGCGATAATATTGAACAAGGTGCTGATTTTGGATTTATTAAGTTTGGTTCACGCGTAGATTTATTCCTGCCGCTGAATACTAAAATAAATGTGCAGTTGAATCAGAAAGTAAAAGGTGGAATTACCGTAATTGGCGAATTGCCAAAAAATTAATCACATTTTTTTTAAACACATAGAAACTAGCTGTTCTATGTAAATCGAAGATTACTATTTTATTCTTAGTTTGATTATCTATTGTTTTGTTAAGAATAGAAATGCATAAAAACAATAACTTCTTACATAGCTTTAAACTAATACTATATGACTATGTGTTTTAATTTTCTATTTCAGTTTATACAACACAAATCCATTAAAGTTTCCTAAAGAATCTGTTGTATAAGGCTTCAGTTTTTCAGCATGAATATAGCAGTCTAATCCAAGCAGCATATAATCTGCTTTTTTATGCTGTAACATGAATATATAATCATTGAATTGTGTATACCCTTTTCGTTTCAGTTGAGATAATGTCTTATTAGGAGAATCGTCCGGCAATGATATCAGAATTTTATCCTCCTTTACACCATTCTTTTCTAAAAAAACCTGCATTTCTTCAGAGGATAAATAACCATTGGGTAAATTATCTGTAAGTTTTTCCGCGACAAAATTTTTACAGAAAATCAGATTTGGAATCAGAAATAAAAAAATAGCTGCATGTGTAAATACATTTTCTGCGTGAAAGAAATTATAAGTTTTTAATATACCTATGAGTACAAATAGGATAAAAATAAAGAACGGTGCATAGTAGTATTCATGTCCAATCATTTTTTGGTAAAAGAGAATGATATATAATAAGACCATTGCAAAACTTGTTGCAATGACAATGCGCAATGCTGCATCTAATTTTTTCCAATGGCGTATCAGGAAATAAACGGAAAGAATCAGTAAAACAGAAGTTGGGCGCCAGAAATAATTATTACTCAATGAGACCACCATGCGCCATGCCCCCAATCCGATATCATGAAGTGATAATTTCCATATTGGAGAAATATTTAAAAAATAATAGCGATCATAGTTTTGCAGGTTGTATTGTTTGGCGTAGTAATACCAGGCTAATGGAATAAGGAGTACGGAGTAAGGAATAAGTAGAGTTGGATTTATCTTTTTTGTTTTAATTGTCAGGATAAATGCAATTACAAAATTGATCATTTCACTGGCTTTTAATAAACCGGCAAATGCAAAGCATAAGAAAGAAACCAGAAGCCAAAATAAATTCTCTTTTTTATTTGCATATAAAAATATGGACCAGCCTGTAAAGGCAACACTTAACGCAGGTACATCACTCAAAAAATTATTGCCATAAAAAATCAGCAGCGGTGAAGTGAATAATAACAGAGAGCAGATAACAGATAAAAATCTTCGACGTAAAAAAAAGAAGGAAATAAAATAAGTTGCCAGTATGCCGAAAAGAAAAATAAAAGTATGTACAATCCGTAATGCAAATGCAGCGTTTTTAAATTGTGCCGCCATAAAATAAAATACGGGAAATTCTCCGGCAACATTTCCATTTATGGATTGTAAATTATAGGTAGCCGGTTGAAAAAAATCTAATTGAAACTGCTGATAATTCTGCATCATTGCCAAACAATCTGCCTGCCGCCAGAGATGTGAGCCTTGAGGTAATAGATGCAGCATGGATGGATACCTGTAAAATATACAGATAGCTGCGATAGTAAACAACAAAATAAAAAAACCTATGAATGTTTGTTTCACGAACTAAAAATAAGGGAATAAATTTTTAAACACAATTTTTAATTAAACACATAGACACACGGGTTTTGTGATGCCTATGAAATTGAAGATTCTATATTAATCTTTTCGATGGATTAATTATTCTATATTTTTTTACTTGCAGCAATACATAGAAAGAATAAATTCTTACATAGTATTCGTCTTAAAAACTATGTGCCTATGTGTTTAAAAGATTACTCTTTTAGTATTTCAATCTGCTTTTCTTTATTCGCTATAATCTGCGGGCTGCCTTTGTATTCGCCAATCTTACCCTTCACACAAATAGTTTTTCCCTGTAAAAATTCTTCGGGTTTATAAGAAAAATTTTGTCTGTCCTGCCCGAATATCATAAGTGTAAAAACCTGTTCCGGATATTTTTTATCTAAGTTGATATACGTAGGATTTGTTTTGCCGTTTTCACTGTATTTGGTACTGACTACTTTACCGCAAACACATGCATCTTTACCAATATATTCTCTTACCTGTGCCGTGTTTATTTTCCCTTTGCCGAAATCTTTTGGTGTATATTGTGATGCTTTTAACTGATCAAAGTACTTGGCATCAAAATCAGTGAGATTATTTTCTGCTTCCAGTATATTTTCCAGACTATCATTTAATTTTGGAAAAAAATCTATACCCGTTATTTTCTCAATGCTGTCAATACTAACTACATGCTTTTCTAATTCATAAGGAACATTTTTATTCGGATAAATGAAAGCAATCGCCTTGTATACCGGTGGATAGTAATCCAGTACAATTTTATACAAATATTGAGGAATGGAAACTTTAAAAGAACCCTGCGGAATTTTTGGCAAATCATTCTCCAATATTGGACCTGTTACTACTATCAATTCCGAATTATCAACGGTCCATTCGCGCGTCTGCATTTCCAGTTTATTCCACGCGCCCTGATTTAATTCTTTGTTCTGCGGAACAATGTTTGAATAATAATAGGATTCACTTAATGCTTTGCGGTTCCATTTAAAATCTGCCGATGCAGCCATATGACCACGGTCAAACCCGCTGTTCCAGTAATCTACGGAATCAGACATATTTTGTTTGATAAAAGGATCACCACGAAAATCATTTGTGCGAGTAGCAGTACCGTATAAAATATCTTTTGGAATTACATGTACCACATAATTTGGAACACGGTGAGCCGGATTGTAACTCGAAGTGAATGCTAAATGTTTTACCAGAACCTCATTTAGAATAGGTGCAGCAATACCTACAGAGTCAATCAGTTTTTGTATATATTTAATTTTAGACTTTTCAATATCGTTGAAAATATCTTTTTGTAACTGATAAGAAGAAACGGAGTCCTGACTGTATACAACAGAAGTGTTGATGCAAATAAATAGAAATAAAACGCTTACTATTTTCATTAATCAAAGATAAACAAAAAACGAGCCAATAAAATGGCTCGTTTTAATTTGGTAAACTTTAGAAAAGTTTTACTAATCATTATAGATTGATTCTACCTCTTTTGTATATTTTTCGTTAATTACTTTTCGTTTCAGTTTCATGGTTGGTGTAAGTTCGCCCGTTTCCGGTGTCCACTCGCTTTTCAACAATTTGAATTTTTTAATTTGTTCGATGTGACTGAAATTTGGATTCAGCTCATCAATAATGCTCTGGTATTTTGCCTGTACTTTCGGATTGGCAATCAATTCTTCTCTGGAAGAAAATGAAATACCATTTTCTTTTGCAAATTGCTCCAACACAGGAAATGCAGGAACGATTAAAGCAGAAACAAATTTTTTGCTTTCGCCTACTACCATAATTTGTTCGATAAAGAAATTTTCTCTGAACTTACTTTCAATCGGAGCAGGAGCAACATATTTTCCACCGGAAGTTTTTAATAATTCTTTTTTCCTATCCGTAATTTTCAGGAATTTATTGCCGGCATTATTGGTTACAAATGTTCCAACATCGCCGGTACTGAACCATCCATCTTCAGTCAATACTTCGGCAGTTTTTTCAGGTTCTTTGTAATAGCCCTGCATAATATTTGGTCCTTTCGCTAAGATTTCACCATCCTCTGCAATTTTGATATCTACATCTTTTATTGGCATACCCACTGTACCTAACATGGCGCCACCTTCTACGAAACGGTTGAATGTTAACACGGGTGATGTTTCAGTTAAACCATAACCTTCACGAATAGGTATTCCTGCTGCGGAAAATACACGTGCCATTTTTAACGGGCAAGCTGCAGAGCCAGTTACAATACCCAGAATTCTGCCACCTAAACCTTCACGCCATTTGGAAAAGATTAGTTTGTCTGCAATTTTGAAAGAGAAGGAAGGCTTTTGGTCATAATCATATTTATCTGCAAGTTCGAGTGCCCAGAAAAATAATTTCTTTTTGATTCCAGTTAATGCCAGGCCCTTATTTACGATGCCTTCATATACTTTTTCCAATAATCGAGGAACTGTTGTGAAGAAATGAGGACGAACCGTACCTAATTTATCTTTTAGGGTGTCAATATCTGAATAATAAACATTTGCACCGGAATGCAAATAGGTATAGATAACCATTCTTTCAAAAATATGACAAAGCGGTAAGAAACTTAAAGCGGTATGTCCGGCTTGAATGGGTAATTCTGCGCGAACCGTAAGTACGTTTGAAACAATGTTATGATGAGACAGCATTACACCCTTTGGAGTACCCGTAGTACCTGAAGTATAAATCAGTGTAGCTAAAGCATTCGGGTCAATAGTGTCAGAAATAGCTTTGATTTGCGCTACGTCACCGCCCTCACCCAACTTAATAATTTCTTCGTAATTGTGAGCCCCTTCTACTTGGTCAAATGTATAAACTTCCTGTAATGAAGGAACGGAAGCAACCAGATTTTTTACTTTTTCAAAAAGTTTAGCATCAGAAACGATACAAATTTTTGCTTCTGCATGGTTGAGGATATACTCGTAATCTTTTTCACTGATAGTTGGATATAATGGAACATTAATAGCTCCGATTTGCCCGATTCCCTGATCACATATATTCCATTCGGTACGATTGGCAGAAGTAACAACCGCAACTTTGTCTCCTGCCTGAATACCAAGTTTCAGTAATCCAAGGCTCATATTATTTGACAAATTAATTAATTCATCGGTACTGACTTTCCACCAATCCCCATTTTTTATGCTAGCTATTGCCACTTGTTGAGGATGGTTTTCTTTCTGATAATGTAATACGTCAAATAATCTTTTAACTTCCATATTCATCTAATTTTTATTGTAAAAAGAATCTATTAAGTCTTTGTATCTTTCTTTTAATACTTTTCTGCGTAATTTCATGGTAGCAGTCAGCAGGCCGTTTTCTACCGTCCATTCATCGGCCAGCAATTCAAAATGCTTAATCTGTTCCACCTTTCCAAAGTTAACATTAAATTCCGTAACAATATCCTTGTAAAATTGTTTTACCTGCTGATTCTCTGTTAATTCTTTATTAGATAGAGTAGAGATGTTGTTTTTTTTAGCCCATTCTTTCAGGTTATCAAAATTGGGAATAATCAGAGCAGAAATATACTTTTCACCATCTCCTTCCAGAGCCACCTGTTCTATAAAAAAAGATTCTTTGAGCTTATTTTCAATAGGAGCAGGTGCTACATATTTTCCACCGGATGTTTTGAATAATTCTTTTTTCCTGTCGGTTATTTTGAGAAACCCATCAGGTGTAAATTCACCAATATCACCAGTGAGTAACCATCCGTCTTCGTTAAAAACCTTTTTGGTTTCTTCCTCATTCTTGTAATAACCCAACATTACATTGGGTCCTTTTATCAGGATTTCTCCATCACCTGAAATTTTTGCCTTTACGCTGGGAAGTAATTTTCCCACAGAACCTGCCCTGAAATCTTTTTCCCGGAATGGTACCACACTTACAACAGGCGAACATTCCGTCAAGCCATACCCTTCGAGCACAGGAATACCGGCATTCGTAAAAATGGAAGCTAGTTTTGGCTGCAGGGGAGCCGAACCACAAATAATGGCTCTGATACGCCCGCCGAGTGCTTCTCTCCATTTATTAAACACAAAATTATTAGCAACCATCAGATTGGAAGATTCCGTAAATGTTTTTGGTTTCCCTAATTCTATTTGCTGTGCCTGATTTACAGACCAAAAAAATAGTTGTTTTTTGATGCCTGTCAGTGTTTTTCCTTTTTTTATAATTTTCTCATATACACGTTCCAGTAAACGGGGAACGGTGGTAAAATAATGTGGTTTTATATCTTGCAAATGCTCAGAAATCGTTTCCAGACCATCTGCAAAATATACAGAGGCGCAGCCTGCAAAATAAACGTAGTTGATAGTTCTTTCAAAAACATGACTCAGTGGTAAAAAACTCAATACAATTTCTCTCTTTTGCAAAGGAATAGCCAACAGGCAATCTTTTACATTGGAAACAATATTTTTATGAGACAACATAACACCTTTAGGAATTCCTGTGGTGCCGGATGTGTAAATAATAGTTGCCAAATCATCTTCCTGAATTGATTTTTTAATATCGGTAACCTGTACTTCCAAAGCATCGTTATCAATAAGTAATTCTTTCCAGTGTTTGATGTTTTCCACTTCATCAAAACTATACACTGCCTTTAAACTCGGAATGTTTGGTATGATTTGAGAGATTTTCCGATACATTAGTTTATCGGAAACAAACACATATTTCACTTCTGCATGACTGAAAATAAATTCGTATTCTTTACTGCTTATCGTTGGATATACCGGAATATCTACTACGCCGATTTGCATGCAAGCCAAATCAGTAAAATGCCATTCAGGCCGGTTGGTGGTGGAAATAATGGCAATTTTATCGCCTTTTTGCAAGCCTAATTGCAGCAAACCCTGACTCAACGAATTCGCTGTATCAATAAATTGCTGAGTTGAATAGCTTGTCCATGTTTTGCGGTCTTCCCTTCTGGATAGGCACTGCTCTAAAGGACAAACATTTAACTGGTTTTGAATAATATCAAAAATTCGAGTATAAGTAGCCACTTGCAAAATGTGAATTTCAAAATTAAAAAATTAAATTCGTTGTGCAATCTATTATGAAAGAAATCTCGGATTTAATTTTATATAAAGCGTCAGCCGGTTCCGGCAAAACGTATACTTTAGCAAAAGAGTATCTGAAAATCGTGCTGTTGAATCCGTATGATTATAATAAAATACTGGCAGTCACTTTTACCAAAAAGGCAACTGCCGAGATGAAGACCCGTATTATTGAGTACTTAAGTTTGTTAGAAAAAAATGAAGAGAAAATTGCCTCACTCAGGAAATCTATTATAGAAGAAATAAAACAAACTAAGAATGTTGATATAAGTGAATATTTTGATAAAAATGTTCGTATTGCATTGCAATTAATTTTGCACGATTATTCCAATTTTAATATTTCTACCATTGACAGTTTTTTCCAAAGTATTGTACGATCCTTTGCCAAGGAGTTGGATTTGCCTATTGGTATGGAAGTAGAATTGGATACTGATATGGTAATTCAGCAAGCTGTACAGGCTATGCTGAAAGAATACAAAACAGATAAGGATGCGTTTTCAAAATGGCTGGAAGAGTATGTGTTTGATTTAATTGAAGAAGATAAGAGCTGGAAGATTGAAAAGAATATTGCAAAACTCGCCCGGCAATTACTCAGTGAAGACTATCAGTTGCTGGCTACTGCAAGCAATCAGCGATTCGATATTGAAGCGTATAAAAATACATTGACGGCATTAAAACAAATTGTTTTTAGTTACAGAAAAAAATTAGATGATTTAACCGTACAATTTGAACAAAGAGCTGCATATCAAAACATTGATTTTACGCTGTTTAAAGGTAAAAGTACCGTATCGTCATTCGTAAAAAAAACAAAAAACTACGAGCCTGAATTCACAGCGACCTTAGCGAAAATGATAGAAACGGATGAAATTCTATCAAAAGAAAATGCAAAAGATGCGACAGTAAAAAATGCAATGGAAGATGCATGGTATAAAACCGTGAAGCCATATTTGATGAATGTTTTAAGCCACCAGCAAGAATATGAAAAAAAATATAATGCAGCCGAAATTGTGCTGAAGAATATCTATTCACTGGCTTTGCTTGAGTTTATTAATTCCAAAATAAAGGAATATAAATCTGATAGGAATTTGATTCTGATTTCAGATACCAATCAGATTGTCAGTCTGATTGCACAACACGAAGAGGTGCCATTTATTTTTGAAAAATCCGCAAGTTTTTTAAAATATATTCTGATAGATGAATTTCAGGATACTTCTTCCCTGCAATGGAAAGGCATGTTGCCTTTGTTGCTCGAAATACTTCAAAATATTAGTGGTTTGGTGCTTATCGTTGGCGATCCCAAGCAAAGCATTTACCGCTGGCGTGGAGGAAGAATGGAATTAATTATTGACGGTATCGCTCCGGATTTAATGTATCATTGGGACGACAGAAAAGATATTTCACTGAAAGAAAATTACAGAAGTGCGAAAGAAATCGTTGAATTCAACAATGCTTTTTTTTTAGCAATTAAAAATGAGATAAATTTAAAAAATTCCTTGTTTAAAGATGTTCTTGCTGATGTAGAGCAACAAATTATTAAAACTGATAAGACTGGTTTTGTCAAGTGCAGATGGCTGGAAAAATCGGATGAAGAAGATGTGCAGCTGGAAGCACTGCTGCAAATAATAAAATCATTAGAAAGTAATAAAAAGTATAGTGATATAGCAGTTTTGACACGCAATAACATGCATGGTGCCGCAGTAGCCAATTACCTCCAGGAGCATCAGATTCCGGTAGTTTCAGCTGAATCATTATTGTTGCAGCATCAGTTAACAATAAAGCTATTGATAGCTGCTTTGGAATACATATTGTATCCTGAAGAAGATTTTTATGCAGTTAAACTGAATTATCTATATGCACAATTTCTGAAGATGGAGCATACAGAGCAGTATCTTGTGAAACAAAAAAATACATCTTATTTTTTTGAAGAACGCATCGAAACATTGCGAAAGAAGAATGTTCAGCAGTTGTCTTCTGTTGCAGTGAATGAATTGATATTTATACTGATGAATGCTTTATCATTAGATGAACAGGCAGATAATTATCTCCTGCGTTTTCAGGATATTGTTTTCAGTTATGTTCAGTCGTATTCCGGGGCTGTCAATGAATTTCTGGATTACTGGAATGAGCAAAAATATAAGTTGTCTATCATTCCTCCGGAAGGAATGAATGCGATAAAAATTTATACTATCCATAAATCAAAAGGATTGCAGTTTCCGGTGGTGATTGTGCCTTATGCAAATTGGAGTATGAAGCCAAAGTCTGATTCAGCGATTTGGGTGAGAAGCAAAGAACCGCCATTTAATCAGTTGAATGTTTTTCCTGCGGAGATGACGAAGAAAATGGAAAACAGTTTATTTGAAGATGATTACCATAAAGAAGTGGAATTAAACTATATCGATAATGTCAATCTGTTGTATGTAGCATTTACAAGGGCTGAAGAGCAATTGTATATTTTATCAACTTTGGAAAAAACACCAAAAGATGAATTATTGCCACAAAACGTAAGCCGGTTGTTAAGTACGATAATTCCAAAATTAAACTTACAGCATAGTATTTCTGACACACACGAGTTCTCCTTTGGAAATAAAAATACAACCGTATCCGGTGAAGAAGAAATGATATCCGTTGTATCGTTACAACCAACCTTATTTCATGATTTTAAAACCAGAATTCCTTTGGCAACAAAGAAAGAATACAATGAAGCACAAGTAAAAGGGAATGATTTGCATGAAGTTTTATCAAAGATTTATCATCCCAATCAATTATCAAAAGCAATAAAAACAACAACATTAACAGAACAAGAAGTAGAATTATATTCAGATATATCAAGAAATATTATTGGGTTATTTGAAAAGCATAATTGGTTTGATGAAAAATGGCAGCATTTTAACGAACGTAAATTATTATATAATGACCGTATTTTAAAAGCAGATAAGATTCTATTAAATAATGATGATTGTATCGTGATTGATTATAAAACAGGTGCAAAAGATAAATCACACGTTGTTCAACTTCAAGAATATATGAATGTTTGCAGAAGCACGCTAAAACAAAAAATTCAAGGTTATTTATTGTATGTTAATAATATGGAGTTGATAGAAATTAATATGACTTAGTATGCACTGTTTCAAAAAAATATTTCAAAATAATTTTGAAATCATACAATTAAAGAACGAGGTTGTTTCAGCTGAAATAGTTGTCAATATTGGCAACACATTGTTTTCATTAAAATCTAATCATGACGAAAAATTATACTTCCCTTTTTCATTAGAAGAATATAAAACCAATTCAAAATTGGCGGGAAATCCATTTATGCATCCTTGGGCAAACCGTTTGGAAGGTGAGTATTTGCAAATTGAAAATGCACAATATGATTTTCCAAAACAATTGTTGTATTTGTTGTACAGAGATGGGAATAACTTGCCGTTGCATGGTTTGTTATTAAAGTCAGATAAATGGAAAACGATTGAATTAAATGAAAACGAAAACAGTTGTTATCATGTCGCAGAATTTATCTTTGACGATGAGGATTTTCTTTCCATTTTTCCATTCAAGCATAAAATTTTTATGAAACATTTATTGCAAGGCAGTGAATTGAAAGTTGAAACGACAATTATAAATGAAGATGAAAAAGAAATGCCGGTTAGTTTTGGATTTCATCCGTATTTTTTGAAATCGCAGGAAAATGTGCGTTTAAAAATTCCTGCAAATGATGTAATTGAAGTAGATAAAAATATGATTCCGACTGGCGGCATAGTTGATAAATCCGTAAAATGGAATTTTATCGGAGATGAAATTTCTTTAGATAATAATGCTTTTGATGATGGGTTTCAAAATTTGGCATTTGAAAATGGCATTGCTAAATTCCAGCTGGATAATATAAAAGTTCAATTTGATAAGAATTATCCGTTTGCACAAATCTATGCGCCGTCACATCCTGACAAACCCTATGTTTGCATAGAACCAATGACGGCTGCAACCAATGCACTTAATATAAACAGGTGCAAAAAAATAAAGAAAGAAGAAAGTTTTACTGCAAGTTTTTCAATTGTTTTATAAACACATAGACACATAGTTTTTATTTATATGCTATATAAGAATTTATTCTTTCTATGTATTTCTATTTATTAAAAATATAAGATATTCAAACTAAGAAAAAAGTAATCTTCGATAATATAGAAATACTATGTTGCTATGTGTTTTAACTTTTTATTGTTTTATAAAACCAAAGCACTTCATCCTGAAATATTCATCAAAAGCAGTACGTAATGTGATATTGTTTTTTTGTAAAAAATCCACGTCAGAAATCGCATTAAAAAACATCTTGTCGCTTACTACTAAAATGGACGTGTCAATATCAGAAAAGATACCTGCTTTTTTCCCGTCGTTATAAAAATCAGTCAGAATTTGTGTGACATAATCAATAAATGTTTGTACCTGCTTCCAAAGTAACGGATATTCATCCTGCAAATCAGCAAGGAATAGGTTGGAAATATCTGTAAATGTACCTGAGAATAATTCCAGCATCCGGTAAAATCTGGTTTCAAAAGAAATGGAATTGTCTTTTGTGATGCTTTCAAAATTGCCTAATTGTCCCAATACATTCATCAGACAAATTTCTACCATTTCATCTTTTGAACTGAAATAATGATACAATGTAGCTTTGCTCACCTTCAGTTCTGCAGCAATGCTATCCATCGAAAATTTCTTCAACCCGTGCTTTTTAAATGTTTCCGTAAGTTTCAAAATATATAAATCCCGTTTTTTCGGATTAGCATTTCTTGTTTTTAAAACCGCATTTCTGCCCATAATCGCTTTACTAATGTTAAATAAATATCACTGAACATTACAAAATTAAACTAAAATTGTTAAAATAGTTTGATTTTTTGAAAATAAATATCTAAATTTGATTTAGTTGATTTTTTAATGAATGTAAATCAAATAGAATTCTATGAATACACTACAAATTAACAACAATCTTTCCCGACAAAGCGAAATGACGAAGTTGCATAAATTCTGGCGACGTTATAAATATTTTACGCCAATTATAATAATCCCTTTGTTGATGTATATTTCTTTTGTTTACCTGGGTTTGTGGTCATTTTTTGCGTTTGCGTTTATTTACATTTTTATACCCGTGATGGAATTTATTTTTACAGGCACCGATGAAAATTTTACATCGGAAGAAGAAGCAGAAGAACGTAAAGATATCTATTATGATTTGTTGATTTATACGATGGTGCCGATGCAGTTTATTATTTTAGGTGTCTATTTATGGACAATTTCCATGAAACCGCTGCTATGGTACGAATATTTGGGAATTACACTTGCCATGGGAACGGCCTGCGGTGCATTGGGTATTAATGTTGCACACGAGCTCGGCCACCGTACCAAAAAATACGAGCAGTTTATGTCGAAAATGTTGTTAATGACTACTTGCTATATGCATTTTTTTATTGAGCACAATCGTGGTCATCATAAGAATGTTTCTACACCTTTGGATCCGGCAACTTCAAGACTTAATGAATCATTTTATGCGTTTTTGCCAAGAACGGTAATCGGATCATGGATGTCTGCATGGCATTTGGAAGCACATCGACTGAAAAAAATGAAACAAAATTTCTGGAATCCGCTGCAGAACGAAATGCTGCGGTTTCAAATCATACAAGTATTATTTTGTGTAACTATTTATGTTGTATTCGGCTGGATTGGATTAGCAGGTTTTTTAGCAGCTTCTTTTATCGGGTTTACCTTGCTCGAAATTGTAAATTATATTGAACATTACGGTTTAATGAGAAAGCAATTGCCGAATGGTTCATATGAAAAAGTGAAACCACATCATTCCTGGAATTCAGGACACGAATTAGGCAGAATCTTTTTATTTGAGTTGACACGTCACAGCGACCACCATTTCAATCCAAGCAGAAAATATCAGATATTACGACATTTTGAACACGCACCGCAGATGCCAACCGGTTATTTGGCGATGATACCGCTTGCGTTAATTCCACCATTATGGTTTAAAGTAATGAATCCACTGGTGGAAAAACACAACGCTACAGTAACGGATGATTATGTAAATACACTGGAAACGCCCGTTGAAGCAGACTAATGTTTTTCTTTTTGGAATCCATTTTTTAGGCATAGATTTTGCTTATCTTTGCACATCAATTCTAAAAAATGAATAAGACACTTTTTACACTCTTTTTAACGATTATCCTTGCAATTCCAACCCGCGCCCAGATGCCAGCAATAGGTACTAAGGCGACAGAGTTGAATTATAAAGACCCGAACGGCAAACTGATTTCTTTATCTTCTTTAAAAGGAAATATGGTATTGTTGGATTTTTGGGCTTCCTGGTGCGGACCATGCCGCAGAAATAATCCGGCTGTGGTGGCTTTATACAATCAGTATCAGGGAAAGAAATGGGTAAAAGGTGTTAAAGGTTTTACAGTTTACAGTCTTTCCTTAGACCAAAATGCAGAAGCATGGAAACAAGCCATAAAACAAGATGGTTTGGTGTGGGCAAATCACGTGTCAGATTTAAATGGATGGAATTCTGACGGTGCGCAAAAATATGGCATTCGTTCTATTCCCCAAACTGTATTAATAGATGAAACAGGCTATGTGATTGCAATTAATCCGCCACATCAGTTGATAGAACAATTGTTGAATAAAAAGCTCAGCAGTACCAAAACAACTACAAAATCAAAATCAACGTCTAAAAGCAAGTAATTTACATCTTACGTTGGATGACTTTAATGTCAATTTGGCGTAACTCATCTATTGGCAAACTATTTGACTTAAAAAGTAAAAAATCTAATTATGTTAGAGGAAAATGATATTGCAGAAAAGAAACAACGTGAAGAAGCTGTAACAGACCAATCTGAAAATCAGTCAGAAAGTCAGATTCAGGAAGAAACTGTTCAAGAGGAAACCACTACAAACGACGAATTGTCGGCATTGAAACAGGAGTTACAAGACCAAAAAGACAAGTATTTACGCTTATTTGCAGAGTTTGACAATTTCAAGAAACGTAATGCAAAAGAACGACTTGAATTATTCAAAACTGCAGGACAAGATATTATTCGTGAATTACTACCGGTTTTAGATGATTTTCAACGTGCAGATAAGGCATATGAACAGGATAAAAATGCTGAAAATTATGCAAGCGGCTTAAAGTTGATACAGGAAAAATTCCAAAAAACTTTACAAAATAAAGGCTTGAAAATAATTGAAAGCGTAGGAAAAGATTTTGATGTAGAGCAACATGAAGCGATAGCAGAAGTACCCGCGTCCGATGAAACACAAAAAGGAAAAATTATTGATGAAGTAGAAAGCGGCTACACTTTAAATGATACTATTATCAGATATGCTAAAGTAGTAGTAGGAAAATAATTAATTATAGAACTTGAGCGTTGTTGGATTAAATTCAATAACTCAATAATTCAGCAATTCAACAATTATAAATGAAACGAGATTATTACGAAATATTAGGAGTTGCTAAAAACGCCACCGGTGAAGATATCAAAAAAGCGTATCGGAAACTTGCCTTGCAATACCATCCCGACAGAAATCCGGGGGATAAATCAGCGGAAGAAAAATTTAAAGAAGCAGCCGAAGCATATGATATTTTAAGTAATGACGACAAACGTGCAAAATATGACCGTTTCGGACATCAGGGAGCAGCGGGTGGCTACGGCGGTGGCTACGGCGGCGGTATGAATATGGAGGATATTTTTTCGCAGTTCGGAGATATTTTCGGAAATGGCGGCGATGGTAATCCGTTTGAATCATTTTTTGGCGGAGGTGGAGCGAGAAGAAAGGAAAGAGGAAGAGGACAGCGCGGCAGCAATTTGCGTGTAAAGGTAAAACTGGATTTAGAGGAAATTGCAAATGGTGCACAGAAAAAAATAAAAGTAAAAAAACATATTACCTGTGATACGTGCAGCGGAATTGGTGCAAAAGACAGTTCCTCCTATCAAACGTGTAACACTTGTAACGGAAGTGGTGTGGTAAGAAAAGTTACCTCTACTTTTTTAGGACAAATGGCAACGACTTCAGCTTGTCCGACTTGCGAAGGCGAGGGAAAAATTATCACCAATAAATGTGTGAAGTGCAGAGGAGAAGGCAGGGTATATGGCGAAGAAGTAATCAGTATTGATATTCCGGCCGGAGTAAGCGAAGGTATACAATTGTCTATGAACGGTAAAGGAAATGCAGGTATTCGTGGCGGTTATCCCGGTGATTTACTGATTAGTGTGGAGGAAACACCACATCCAGAATTAAAAAGAGAAGACACAAATGTAATACATACCTTGTATTTGAATTTTGCCGAAGCAGCACTTGGCACACAGGTGGAAGTTCCTACTATTAGCGGTAGTGCAAAAATAAAAATACCGAAAGGTACACAAAGCGGTAAATTATTCCGACTGCAGGGCAAAGGTATTCCGAGTTTAAACGGATACGGTAAAGGTGATCAAATCGTAGAAGTACAGATTTTTACACCACAGGATTTAACTTCGGAAGAATTAAGTTTACTGGAAAAAATTAAAAATTCTAAAAACTTTAGCCCTCAGGCACAAAAAGAAAAAAACAAAGGATTTTTCGATAAGTTTTTCCATTAAGAAAAACAACTGAAAGTTATTGCTTATAAGTTATTTGAAACTGTGCTAATAACTTATAACTTTGTTTCAATAGTCTATCATTGTTACTCGACGTACAACATATTTCCAAATCCTTTCAAAATAACCAAGCGTTGCAAGACGTGAGTATGTCCGTAGAAAAAAATAAAATTTACGGATTGCTGGGGCCGAATGGAGCAGGAAAGACAACACTCATACGGAATATCACACAAATATTTTTCCCCGATTCCGGACAGATTCTTTTTAACGGAGAGAAGTTGTCAGAAAAACATCAGAACCAAATTGGCTACATGCCCGAAGAGAGAGGCTTGTATAAAAAAATGAAAGTTGCGGAACAATTAAATTACTTCGCACGATTAAGAAATTTTACAAAAGCAGAAGCCACACATAAAATTGATTACTGGCTAAAAAAGTTAGATATTGAAAGCTGGCGAAATAAAACGATAGAGGAACTGTCAAAAGGTATGCAGCAAAAGGTACAGTTTGTAGCGACCGTTTTACATGAGCCTGTATTGTTAATTTTAGATGAACCATTTTCCGGGTTGGATCCGATTAATGCAGAAACTATTAAAAATGAGATTTTTGAATTGCAACAAAAAGGTACCACGATTATTTTTTCTACGCACAGAATGGAAAATGTAGAGGAAATTTGTGAAGATATTTTTTTAATTAATAAAGGAAAAATTATTTTAGATGGAAACGTACAAAATATCAAACAACAATACAAAAAGCATTTAACCAAAATTGATATAAATAATGAAATCGTTTTAAGTGAATCTGCAAAAGCACAAATAGAAATTACAGAACAAACGAACAAGTATCTTATTGTTAAATTAAAAAGTGAACAAAAATCAAATGACATTCTGAAGATTTTATTACAAAACAATATTGAGATTTCCGGCATGACAGAGATTCTGCCAACGGTTAATGAAATATTTATTCAATCTGTAAATGACAATTAATCATTTATCATTAAACATTCATCATTCTTGAAGAAAGTCTGGTATATTATACAACGGGAATATATTACGAGAGTAAGAAAGAAATCTTTTATTCTGCTGACATTATTATTACCTTTTTTAATTGGGTTAATGTCTGTTATTTTAATAGAAATTGCTACTCACGCTCAGGAAAAACTTACTATCGCCGTAAAAGATGAAAGTGGTTTGTTTGAAGATAAATTCAGAGGCATGGATATTGGTGAAAGTTTGCGTTTTAAATATTTAACGAACAACCCACAGCCAATTGATAGTTTAAAAAATATTTATCAGAATATTGATTGCGATGGTATTTTATACATACCAAAGATAGAGTTGGAAAAACCGTTGGGAATAGCATATTATTCAGAAAATGAATTAGGCATGACCACAGAAGAACATATCAGGAAAAATATTTCAGAAGAAATACGCAACAGAGCCTTATTGCAGCGGAATTATAATGTGGATACCATTGCCATATTCGATAAAGAAGTTTCGATTGAAAAAATTATTAAGAATGAAAAGAAAAACGGAAGTGCTGAAGTAGCCGGAATATTCGGGTACGCCTGCGGATTTCTGATTTATATCTTTCTGATTGTATATGGCGCCATGGTGATGCGAAGTGTTACGGAAGAAAAATCAAACCGTATTGTGGAAGTCTTAGTTACTAGTGTAAAACCATTTCAGTTGATGATAGGTAAAATTATCGGCATTGGTGCGGTCGGGCTGACACAATTTATAGGCTGGGCGGTACTTACGATAGTGGTAAATATGTTGCTTCCGGTTTTTTTAGGCGATAAGATAATGGCAATGCAAACTTTACAGCAAACAAATGCGATGACAAACAGTTCGGAAACCACACAGCTACTGATGAATATTTCTTCCGCCTTTCATGAATTAGAAATAGGTCGTATCCTGTTTAGTTTTGTGTTCTACTTTATTTTCGGATATCTGTTTTATGCGTCACAGTTTGCTGCGATTGGTGCTGCCATGACAGACGATAGCGATGTACAATCTTTTACATTTCCTATTACCATTCCGATAATTATTTCAATGGTATTAATGTCGGTAACGTTATCGCAACCATTTTCATCTGCGGCATTCTGGGGTTCTTTGCTGCCATTCTCTTCACCCATTATTATGATTACCCGCATTCCATTTCAGGTGCCCTGGTGGGAGCAACTTTTATCTATGTTTATTTTATTGATTTCATCACTTGGAATGATATATATCGCTGCAAAAATTTATCGTATTGGCATTTTGATACAAGGCAAAAAAATTACGTTCAAAGAAATCGGTAAATGGATTTTTTATTAAGTTTAAAGGTATTGATTACCTTAATCCACTCTTTCAAATGTAAATATTAATCGTGTTCTTTTTGCCTCGTCAAACCACAACATTCGTTTTCCATTATCTATTATCTGGATGAAATAAAACTCATCTGCTACTACCTTAAAATGCAAGACTGAAGAATTAGAAATTTCCCAGTTGAATGTTGAATTCAAAATGTTTTGTATTGAAGATGAAACCAAAGTAGTTTCTTTATTAGTGCCGGTTCCAATATTTGGGGAAGAACCTTGTTTAAATTCCCTCTCAATAGTTGTTTTTCCAAAAAGTGCTTTCCATTTCCCGATTATTGAATTGTTGATTACGGGAGCAGTTACCACGGGAGCTTTATCCGGAGTGATTTCAACTTCTTTTTGGCAGGATTGAAAACTGAAAGAAGTGAGTATTACTATGATACTTAATGCGATTTTGATAATTGAATTTTTCATGATGTTTAATTTTAGTTGTTTGTAATAATTTGATACTACAAAACTGACTAAAATTGAAATCTAAAACTTCATTAAAAACCTTTTATGATAAAATTCAGGGAAAACCATTAGAGATTCAACTCCTGCATCTTCAATTCCCAATTCCAGGCACTTAGCATCGCATCTTCTAAGTTGTATTTGCAATGCCAGCCAAGTTGTGTGGCAGCTTTTGTATTGTCTGCATATATAGCCATTACATCACCTGCACGGCGAGCGCCAATAGTATAGTTTAACTTTTTACCGCTTACTTTTTCAAATGCTGCAATTGCTTCTAAAACAGAAACGCCGTTTCCGGTTCCCAAATTGAAAACTTCAATATTTTCGGTGTTCTTTTTTTCTATTAAATATTGTAATGCTAAAGTGTGTGCATGCGCAATATCACATACATGTATATAATCACGAATGTTGCTGCCGTCGCGTATATCATAATCATTTCCAAATACGGTAAGTTGTTCTAATTTACCAATAGCTGTTTGTGTAATATACGGAACTAAATTGTTGGGCTTATCTATCGGAATCTCGCCAATATTTGCCGACGGATGCGCGCCAATCGGATTAAAATAACGCAGTAAAATATGTTGTGCAGTATTTACTTTTGAAAAATTGCGGATAATATCTTCGCCTATCTGCTTGGTATGCGCATACGGGCTTTCTGCTGTTTTAATTGGCGTATTTTCCGTCACCGGTAATTCATCTGCATTGCCATATACTGAACAGGAAGAAGAAAAAACAAAATTCGGTATGTTGTGCATTTTTATTGCCATTAAAATATTCAGCAACGCATCTAAGTTGTTTGCGTAATATAACAACGGTTTTTCCACAGATTCCGGAACTGATTTTAAAGCAGCAAAATGAATAACACCCACGGCATCTTTATGCTCGTTTATTACCTGAAAGACAGCCGGACGATTGCATAAATCAAAATTATAAAAAGTCGGTTTTTTACCGGTGATTTTTTCAATGCCTGTCAGTGCATATTCTTTAGAGCGTGATAAATTATCAATGCAGATAACTTCAAACCCGTTTTCCATTAAATCCACTATCGTATGTGAACCGATATAACCTGTGCCACCTGTAACGATTACTTTCATGCTCAATTGTAGAATTATTGGGTTGTAGAATTATAGAATAACACTTTCACTTTCACCATTACTCTCACTTTAGTATATCTAAAAGATACTGTCCGTATCCGCTTTTTAATAAAGGTTGTGCAATTGTATGCAATTGTTCTTTTGTAATAAATCCTTTTCTGTAGGCTACCTCTTCAATACATCCTACTTTCAGTCCTTGTCGTTGTTCTATCACCTGTACAAATTGCGATGCCTGCATCAATGAATCAAAAGTACCGGTATCCAACCAGGCAGTACCTCTGTCTAAAATGCCCACTTTTAATTTTCCTTTCTCGAGATAAATTTTGTTGATGTCAGTAATTTCGAATTCGCCGCGCGGACTTGGTTTTAATTCTTCTGCAATTTTTATTACTTCATTATCATAAAAATATAAACCCGGAACGGCATAATTGGATTTCGGTTGTGCGGGTTTTTCTTCTATGGAGATAGCTTGGTAATTACTGTCAAATTCCACCACACCATAACGTTCAGGATCAGAAACATGATATGCATATATTACACCGCCATCAGGATTATTATTTTTCTCCAACAAATCGCCTAACCCTGATCCGTAAAAAATATTATCACCCAGTACTAATGCCACTTTATCATTTCCGATAAACTCTTTTCCAATTACAAAAGCTTGTGCTAGACCATTCGGTACTTCCTGTATGGCATACTGAAAATTACAGCCATATTTTTTACCGTCTCCTAATAATCGCTGAAAATTTGGCATATCATGCGGTGTAGATATTATCAGAATTTCGTTGATGCCAGCCAACATTAATACCGATAATGGATAATAAATCATAGGCTTGTCGTAAATCGGCATGATTTGTTTGCTAATGGCATAAGTGATTGGATATAGACGCGTTCCTGACCCGCCGGCGAGAATAATTCCCTTCATGTGTTATCTGTTGAAAATTCGGATTGTTAATAATAAAACGTAAAAATACATACTAAAACACGATAAAATTAATATGTTTGTACAGAAAATTGGTAGATTGAAAAAATTATGTTAATTTAGCGTTAACACAATAAATATCCTTATAAAAATGGCTGAAAAAACGTTTAAAATTCTGGTTGTTGATGACGAACCGGATATTCTTGAATTCTTAAGTTACAATCTGGAAAAGGAAGGTTTTCTGGTGGAAACTGCTGAAAATGGCAAGCAAGCTTTAGAAAAAGCAAAGAAAAATCAACCTGATATTGTATTACTGGATGTAATGATGCCTGAGATGGATGGTATTGAAGCGTGCAGAACAATGCGTGAAATGCCACAATTTGAACACACTATTATTGCGTTTCTGACAGCACGGACAGAAGATTATTCCCAGATTGCAGGCTTCGAAACCGGAGCAGATGATTATATCAGCAAACCTATAAAACCAAGAGTATTGGTAAGCCGCTTGAAAGCCTTACTGAGAAGATATGAAGCCAAAGAATCTAAATCATCCTTCTTAGACGTAGGCAATATTCAAATAGACAGAGAGCGTTATCTTATTATCTTTAACGGTAAAGAAATGGCAGTTCCTCGCAAAGAGTTTGAATTGTTGTATTTACTGGCTTCCAAACCCGGAAAGGTTTTCAAAAGAGATGAAATTTTGAATGAAATCTGGGGCCGCGATATTATTGTGGGTGACAGAACCATTGATGTACACATCAGAAAATTACGCGAAAAGTTAGGTGAGGATTTAATTAAAACAGTAAAAGGTATCGGGTACAAATTTGAAGAACAATGAGAAGAACCACTTCTCCGAATATAATATCATTATATGCAAGTATGGCAGTAGCAATTTTTTCTACTGCCATCTTTTTGTGTATCAGTTTAATTTTTAATACCGCCATTCCGCCAAAGGATTATGTGATTTCCATGCTCATCATCTTTGCGATTACATTCTTTCTGTTTCGCTTTATTCTAGTGCGTTTTATTTACAATAAAATTAAAATCATTTATAAAACGATAGGTAAACCGTTAAAGTTTCAAAGCGAAGTAAAAGAAGGTAGCAGCAATCTGATTAAGACAGTAGAGCGTGATGTGGCAGAGTGGGCAATCAATAAAAATAAACAGATTCGCGAACTGCGCAAGATGGAGCAATACAGAAAAGAATTCGTGGGCAACGTGTCTCATGAATTAAAGACTCCGATTTTTAATGCACAGGGATATATTGAAACAGTATTGGACAGCGATTTGGATGATCCCGAATTTATTAAACAATATTTAGAGAAAGCAAACAGTAATATAGAACGACTCGAAACAATCGTAACAGATTTATTAGAAATCTCCAAGTTTGAAACCGGTAGAATCGAGCTGCATAAGGAGGCATTTGATTTGGTAAAATTAATAAAGAAAGTCTTTTTTCAATATCAGCATATTGCACAGCAACAACAGGTAACTTTAAAAGTACACAGTGAAGAAAATACTGTTTTTGTATTTGCAGATCCGAAAAGAATCACTCAAGTACTGGAAAATCTTATTTCCAATTCAATAAAATATGGTAAAGAAGGCGGCAATACCAATGTTTATTTTTACGATTTGGATGAACAGTTTTTGATAGAGATTTCTGATGATGGTCCCGGAATTTCGCCGGAACATATTCCGCGTTTGTTTGAACGCTTCTACCGGGCAGATAAAAGCAGAAACAGAAAAATTAATGGAACAGGGTTAGGTTTATCTATCGTAAAAAATATTATTGAAGCACATGAGCAAACCATTAATGTAAGAAGTGAATTGGACAAAGGAACAACTTTTAGTTTTACCTTGCAGAAATATATTCCTGAGTAATCAACATTTAAAGACTTTATTGAAATGCAACCTATAATATCTGATGCTCTTGTATTGTCAGCAATAAATTCCAAACAAGGCATCTGCTTAAAGAATGGACTAACTATAGTAGAAGTAATAAATTATATAGATTATTTTGATAGAACTATATTGACGTATAATGAGTTTAGCGATGCTATAAATAGATTAATGACTATTGGATTTATAAAAATTGTGAATGACAAGATTTACACTACAAAATATTTTCGACAACAAATAAAAATGCATTGTAAAAAGGTATCAGGATATATGAATCAACTTGAAGAATTAAAAAAGGTATTGGATATTAATAAAAATAATTTTATTGAATTAGAAAATACATTTGATACATTTCTGAGTTTAGATTCTTATGAGACAGCAATGGCAGCTTATAGAAGTAGAAGATTTTAATATTCACAGTAACGCATCACTTTTGTTTTATATAAAACAGTTCCCGAACTATTTTTTACCAGTAAGATATTTATGCCGGCAGAAAAGTCATTTACATTTAAATAAATAACATTTTGAGATGCTTTGTATTCTCTTTTTTGTTTTGAGACAATTTTTCCTGACTCGTCTATAACTTCTATATAAAGCAATTCATCTATAGGATGACGAATATTCAGTTTGGGTTGTAACAAACAGGAGATTGGATTGGGTGTAATTTTTATATAATCGTTCCCGATTTCCACACTGTCTTTTTTACACCAGTAGAAAGTTTCAAAGTTATTACAGTCAAATAAAGAAACAGGTGTAATAGAATCACTGGCTATTTGTGTTGAATACACATAAGAATTCTGTCCAATTTCTTTAATGAAATCAGATGATTTATCAGTTATGTATTTTAACACATCTTCGTCACCACCTTCCGGCGTTGCAGTTGTATTAAACCCATGATTGTATCCGCAAAATACATGTAAACTATATGGATTATTATATTGTTCTAAAATTTTAGTAAAAATGCCCGGACCGTAAGAACGAACGAGGTTGCTGCAGTTTCCAATCCAGCCGTTGTAAAAATCTACTGCGCCATCGCATGTATTATTAAATAACAACAACGGATATTTTTTTATGATGGATGCATTGTTTGAATAAAACCCTCCAACAACACTAATAATTCCTGCTACATCAATAGAATTAGTTAAGTTATTACTTTGAAAATCCATACTACCTAACCGTTTAATTCTGTCTGGGTCTGCAGTTGCATCATTCATATATAAATGATGCATGACCATAAACCCGCCGGAGCTAATGCCGAATAGAAATATTTTATTAGAATCAATTCCAAGTGTTGCAGCATTGGCTTTACAGTAACGAATCAGTGCTCTGTTATCCTGATAAGCCCGGTGAACGGCATCTTCAAATCTTTCAGGTGTTGCGCTCTCACATATTCCTTTCGTTTCCAATTCATACCACCCTTGTCTGAAATCCGGAGAAATAGCACTAATGTTTGCAGCATTAAAATAATTGGCAAATTTTTTCAAAATGGGAAGATTTCGGTCGCCGGACGCACCGCCATGGTAAAGTATAACCACCGGCATTTTAGTTGAAAAAAGGTTGGGTTTGTACAAGTCTGCCTGTAATACTTCATTCTGTCCAGTATAATTTATATTACTGCCGTATGTAAAAGTAGATTTAACCGAGGTGATATCCATTTCTCTGTTGTTGCTTCCGGGTTGAGCCACTACAGCAGACGAAATATTGACACTTACCAATAGATAAAAAATAATTTTAATCTTACCCATATCTTTCAATGATTTTATCACAGGCTTTATCTAACATATCAAAAACAGTCTGAAATCCGTTGTCATCAAAATATGGATCAGGAACACTGATATTTTCATCAGGATACACTTCGTCCATAATTAATTTTATTTTGCTTTCTTCTTCTTTATCAAATGCCCAACGCATGAGGTCTTTGTGGTTAGAAATATCCATTGCAAAAATTAAATCAAATTCTTCGTAGTCAGAACTGTTTACGCTTCTTGCCCGTTGTCCTGAAATGTCAATTCCATTTTTTGCTGCTACACTAACAGAACGCTTGTCAGGGGCAGATCCAAGATGCCATTTCCCGGTGCCCGCACTGTCAATATACCAATCCAGTTTTTTTTGCATGCATTTGTGCTTCATAATTCCTTCTGCAAGAGGAGAACGGCAAATATTTCCCAAACATACCATTAAAACCTTCATTTTATTGATTTTTAAACACATAGTTACATAGCTTAATTTTAAGAAGCAATATTTTGGAAGAGTTTTTTCATAGAAGCTACGCTTAAACAGAGCTGCTATATAAAAATCTTGATTCTATGTTAATCTTTATCTCTAAATAATATTACTATATGTCTATGTGTTTAGTTTTTTATTTTAAAACAAAAATGAATGTTTTATCTTACAACGCAAAATGAAGCGGCTTATTTTTATCATATTATTTTTAATTCCCGGAGTAATGTTCTCTATTAATAAGAGAAAATGGAAACAAACAAAGGCAGGGATTTATTATAAGGTATTTACAAACGATACAGCTAAACCAAAGCCTGTTTATGGAGATCATATCTGGATGCATCTGAAAAAATTTTCACCAAAGAATAAAGAGATATTTAATACTAAAATCTTTGATACCAGAAATGGTGTGGAAATGGATTTTAAAAAACCGGAAAAGCCGGGAGATGTGATTGCTATTTTTTCAATGATGGGTAAAGGTGACTCTGCGTTGGTAAAGGTGCCCGAAAATTTATTAGACAGCAATGGGAATAAAAAAAGATTTTACACATTCCGGCTTAGCTTAGTGGATTTCAAAACCAGAACTGTATATCAGGATGAAATAACAAAACATTATCAGCAACAGATGGTTCTGGATTCTCTTGCAATTGATGACTACATAAAAAATAATGATTTAAACCAATGCAAGCAAGATGAATACGGAAACTGGTTTTTAATAAAACAACATGGAATTGAAAAATTAATAAAAGATAGCTCGAGTGTACAGATACATTATAAAGGTAAACTACTGAATGGATCGGAGTTTGATAATTCATTTGACAGAAAACAGCCCTTGTCTTTTATCGTAGGAAAGAAACAGGTGATTGAAGGACTGGATAAGGGAATCAAAAATTTTTATATAGGAGATAAAGGAATCTTAATTATTCCAAGCAGATTAGCTTATGGTGATAAAGAAGTTGGAAGGATTCCACCCAATTCTGTTTTAATTTTTGAGATTGAAATTCAGGAATAGATTTCTTGTTTAAATCATAGTTTAGTACAACTTTGCTTTAGAACCGTTAAGTTTTCTTAAATACTATTTATAAAAATACGAATCATAATCCGGTTGCGTTTAGCAAATAATTAAACCAACCAAAAATGAAAAAACTATTATTTTCTATTGTCTTGTGTGTATTGATATACTGCATACAAGGCTGTAAAATGAAACAAAAATCCGAAGAAGCAACAGAGAGTATTTCCGAAGTTACAGTGGAAGCA
The DNA here is from genome assembly GCA_046329785.1 of Chitinophagales bacterium. Taxonomy (GTDB): domain Bacteria; phylum Bacteroidota; class Bacteroidia; order Chitinophagales; family JADIYW01; genus JADJSS01. The sequence goes on along the minus strand of JAXLTZ010000007.1, from coordinate 19,110 downwards.
GTAGATGAGGCAAAACCGCTTCCCGATGCTGTCAGCTATGAATTACAGCCTGAAGATATTATGCTGAATCAAAAAGAAGTGGATTACAACACAGAGCAATACGATCACATTCAGGAGAACGAATTTAAATCAGCCAAACAACAGCCACTCTCTACGTTTAGTATTGATGTAGATCGGGCGTCTTATGCAAATGTACGTCGTTTCATTACGAGTAATCAATTGCCGCCTGCAGGTGCCGTTCGTATAGAAGAACTGGTGAATTATTTTGATTATAAATATCCGCAACCTGCGACGCACCCATTTTCGATTAATACAGAATATGGCACCTGTCCCTGGAATAAAGAACATCAATTAGTTTTAATAGGGTTACAGGGAAAAGAATTTAAACAGGAAAATACACCTCCGTTTAATCTTACTTTTTTATTAGATGTATCAGGCTCTATGGACGAAGCTAATAAACTTCCGTTAGTAAAAGAATCAATGAAGTTATTGATAGATAAGATGCGGGATGAAGATTATATTTCTATAGTGGTGTATGCAGGAAATTCCGGCCTTGTGTTAAAACCAACCAATGGTAAAAACAAAGAAAAAATTTATGAGGCATTAGATAATTTACAGGCAGGTGGCTCTACAGCCGGTGGTGAAGGTATAGAACTGGCATACAAAACAGCACGGGAAAATTATGCAAAAAATAAAATCAACAGAGTGATATTGGCAACAGATGGTGATTTTAATGTAGGAGTTTCTTCAGATGACGCATTGGTAAGATTGATAGAAAGAGAAAGAATATCTGGTGTCTTCTTAACAGTATTAGGGTTTGGAACCGGAAATTATAAAGATTCTAAAATGGAAAAATTAGCGGACAAAGGAAATGGAAATTATGCTTACATCGATAATTTGCTGGAAGCTAAAAAATCGCTGGTAAAAGAAATGGGAGGAACATTGCAAACTATTGCCAAAGATGTAAAGATTCAGGTAGAATTTAATCCGGCAAAAGTGAAAGGATATCGTTTGGTTGGATATGAAAACAGATTATTGAATAATGAAGATTTTAATGATGATACTAAAGATGCAGGTGAATTAGGCGCAGGTCACACGGTAACTGCTTTATATGAAATTATTCCTGCTGGCAGTAATGAAGAAATTGGTAAAACCGATGCATTAAAATATCAAAAAACAGATATGCAATTATCTGCATTGAATAGTGATGAATTAATGACAGTAAAATTCAGATATAAACTTCCAAATGAAGATAAAAGTATTTTGTTGGAACATATTGTAAAAGCAAAAACACTTAATGCAACTATTACGAATAATTTTCAGTGGGCAAGCACAGTAGCGCAGTTTGGTATGTTACTGCGAGATTCTAAATTTAAAGGAAACACTAACTATAAAAACTTATTAGCTCAGGCTAAGGCATACAAAAGTAATGATGATGAAGGTTATCGTGCGGAGATGATACAATTGATAGAAAAAGCCGAAATGCTGAAACGATAATTTGTAAAAATAAAAGCCACGATTTATGTCGTGGCTTTTATTTTAGTTCAATACTTTCTGTAAATATTTCTTGTGAGTTTTAAATATTTAAGTTTCTACAGTAAAATCAGGTTCAGCTGTTGCAACGATTGATTTATTTTTCTTTCCTCCTGTAACTTTTTCTTTTATCCTGTCGAAAATATAATATACTGTAGGTACAACGAGTAAGGTTAATAATAAAGAACTTGTTAAACCGCCAACAATTACCCATGCCATGGAACGTTTAAATTCTGACCCGGGTCCATTAGACAATGCAATTGGTAACATACCGGAAATCATTGCTACAGTGGTCATTAAAATTGGACGCAATCGTTCTTTTCCCGCTTCTACCAGTGCTTCTTTTAATTGTAATCCCTGTGCTTTCAAATGATTGGTGAAGTCGACTAATAAAATACCATTCTTGGCTACCAGTCCCATCAGCATAATAAAACCAATAATACCAAAGATACTTAGACTTTCCATAGTTAATGCCAGTGCCAGCATTGCTCCGATAATAGCAACAGGAATAGAAAATAAAACCACTAACGGATATAAAGTACTCTCATACAATGCCACCATGATTAAATACACCAATAAAAATCCAAGTCCCATCGCAATACCCAAACTGCCGAAAGAATCTCCCTGATTTTTTTGTTCTCCTAAATAATCAATAGCAATAGAAGATGGAAATCCTGCTTTATCAATCTGTTCTTTTATATCAGCAGTAACTGTCCCGGTTGGTCTTCCCGCAGAGGATGCTAATATTTGCACGGAATTTAAACGGTTATAACGTTCCAATACAGATTGTCCCTGAACTTCACTCACCGTTGCAACATCACCAAGTCTGATTGTAGCACCCGTTGGAGTTTGTATAGTGGTGTTTTCCAGATTCTTTATATCTTTTCTGTCACCCTTATCGTACATAATATTAATTGCGTACTCTTCGCCTTTGTCTTTAAATTTAGACTGATCATTACCTCTGAATGCCAATTGAATCGCATATCCAACAGTTTGAATATTTAATCCCATCTTAGCAATTTTATCTCTGTTCAGCGAAATTTGCAATTCAGTTTTAGATGATTTAGTGCTGTATTCTACATAATCTGTGCCGGGTGTTTTTTTAATGATGTCGTGTACTTTTTTTGCGTATGTCCACACTTCATCGATATTAGCACCCATCACCACAATTTGAATCTGTGGTTGGTTCCCACCTGTAATACTTGCCGGTTTAATTGAAAACTTAATTCCCGGAATGCTGTCTAATCGCTGTCTAATACTGGCACCAATTTCATCGGTAGAACGTTTTCTTTCCAACTTATTTACCAGAGAAACTGTCATATCTGCCTGATTTGGCGAAAGAATTGCCCCTCCCATTTGTGTTGCTACGGATCCTACATTTGTAAAAACTTTAGTCACTTCAGGGTATTCTAAAATAATATCTTCAATTTGTTTGGTTACTCTATTCGTTTGCTGTAATGTTGCCTGCGGATCTAATTCCATAATTAAATTAAATTCGCCGCGGTCGCCGCTTCCGGCAAATGAACTGCCTATAAACCCTGAGAAACCAAGATACCCAACTAAACCAAATAAAGACAAGACAACAATTAATACAACCGTTTTATGTCCTAAAGCCCAACTTAAAATTCGTCCATAAGACTGAATTAGTTTTTCAATCTGATGTTCAAACCAGATATTTATTTTTCCCCAGAGAGAGTTTGGATTTAACACCTCAATTTTTCCCCATCGTGAAGCCATTAACGGCGTTAAGGTAAAGGAAACAAATAAACTCATTAAAGTAGAGAATACCACAACGAGCGCAAATTCCCGTAAAATATTTCCGATTAAACCACCAGCCATTGCTAATGGAACAAACACTACTACGTCAACTAATGTAATAGCTAACGCGGTAAATCCGATTTCACTTCGACCATCAATAGCAGCAGTTACTTTATCTTTACCCATTTCCAGGTGGCGGAAAATATTTTCCAGTACTACAATACTGTCATCCACCAAAATACCTACCACGAGCGAGAGTGCAAGCAAGGTCATGAGGTTGAGTGAAAATCCCATTAAGTACATTAAAATAAAAGTTGGAATCATTGCAGAAGGCAAGGATATTAAAATGAACATGGAACTTCTGAAACTGTGTAAGAAGATCAGCATTACGAATGCAACAATTAAAACTGCTAAAAACAAATCATGCGTTACAGCTGTGGCTGCCTCTAAAGTATAGGTTGACTGATCAATAGCGACTTCATATCGAAACCCTTTAGAGGCAAATTGTTTTACAATAGTATCTAATTTCGCTTTTACATGATGGCTTACTTCTACAGCATTTGCATCTGATTGTTTTGAAATTTCTACACCAAGACCAACTCTTCCGTTAATACGGTTTATTGTAGTTGGAATAGCAGTAGCATCTGTAACACTGGCAACATCTTGTAATCTTATTTTGCTTCCGTTTTTATTTTCTCTGATAATGAGATTTCTTAACTCATCAACAGACGCTAATTTTGCATCTAAACGGATGGTATAACGATTGTCTGCATTCTCAATATTTCCTGCAGGATATGACATATTTCCTATTGCAATCATTTGAGTTACCTGTGCAGTAGAAAGATTATATGCCTGTAGTTTTTCATTGTCAATTTTCACTTCTATTTCACGCTCGCTTCCACCGATTAATCTTACCTGGCCAACACCTTCCACATTAGATATTATTGGTTTGATAGTTTGATTAACTAAATCATATAATTCAGTTTCTCCGATATTTGCAAATGTGGTTAAACGCAGTACAGGAATTTCACTTGAACTGAATTTACTGATAACAGGGTCATCCACTCCATCCGGTAAATCATTTTTAATTTGATTGATTTTTCGTTCAGCATCAGATTGAGCAGTAGTTGCATTTATCTTTTGTTTTAACTGCACCACTACCATTGAAACATTTTCCTGTGAGGAAGAGGATACCACATCTACACCTTCAATGGAAGAAACAGCATCTTCGATTTTTTTAGTCACGTTGTTTTGTACTTCTTCAGATGAGGCTCCTTTATATATTGTTTGAATAGAAATAATCGGTGCTTCAAATTTTGGCAGCAAATTATAATTAAGCATACTGTAGCCAAGGAAACCGAATATGATTAATGTAAAGAAGATTACACTAATCAGTAACGGACGTTTTATCGCAATTTCGGTAATAGACATTGACTTAATTTTTAGAATTTACAATTTGAATTTTGCTTTTTTCAGATAAATTAATCTGACCAGATGTAACTACTTTCTCACCGGGAGTTAAGCCACTTCTAACCACAATGTTTTGTCCGATTTCTTCTCCGATTTCAATTTTTCTGACAGCGATAGAATTGCCATTTACAACATATACGTATGGATTCTTTACTCCTTCTACTAATGCAATTTTCGGAATCTGAAGCGCATCCGCAGGTTTTTTGAAATTGAATTTTACATTTACATATGTGCCTGCTTTGTAACCGCTGTTTGGTATTTCCACTTCTACTCTGTAGTTATGATTTTCATCTCCTTTTGGTGCGATATACTTTACTATTCCTTTTGTCAATTTATCAGGGAAAACGGAGGAGGTAATTTGTGCCGGCTGACCTATTTTTAAATCATAAACATTGCCCTCACTTACATACACAATTGCTTTTAATACAGATATATCCATGATTGAAGCCAACGGCGCACCCGGATTTGCAAACTCACCTGCATTGGCATTCTTTTGAACCACAATACCACTGATTGGAGCATAAATATTGTTGTCCGCAATCTGCTGCTCCATATTTTCTTTCTGAATTTTTGTTGATTCAAGATTGTAATTCAAGTCGTTTATAGCAGTTGCAGGAGCTGCATCTCCTTCAATTAAATCTTTTGTACGTTGTATATCGGCCTCTAATTTCTTTATGGTGGCTTCTGAAGATTTTATGCCAATTTCTCTTTGTTTGGAGTCAATCTTACCAATTAATTGACCTTTTGAAACATGACTTCCAATCTCTACATTAAAGTAAGCAATCTTTCCAGGTTGGGTTGCTGTGATGATGCCACTTTTGTTGATGTCTAATACCGCAGGTAGCGCATAATCAGTACTCACAGGTAAATAGTTTGCATCGAATGTGGTTACTGAAACAGGCACATTACTTCTGTCTTTCGGAGTACTGTTTTTATCAATTTCTTTTTTGTTTTGAGTAAGCTTGTATACCATCCCGCCTACAAGTAATAGTGCAATGATTCCTACGATGATTTTATTTTTCATAATGGTTGATTTCTGTTTTTGAAAATATTCGCTTGATGTCTGTCGTTTGTATATTATTTGTAATTATTTAAATTTCCGTTTGCTTTATCTATTTCGAGTTTTGCATTTAATAAATCCACAAAGGCAGATAAATAGTTTAATTCTGCTTCTTTATAAGCGGAGTCTGCCGCAATCAAATCTGTATAACTAATTATACCTTTCTGATATTGAAGCGTTGTTACCTCTAAGATATTTTTTGCTAATTCTAAATTTGTCTTGTTGATATCGATATTTTGCACTGCATTTGTATATCGTGTTCCCGCATTTTTTAACTGGAATTTTAATCCATCTTCCGTAATTTTTATATTTTCTTTGATAGATTCAATATTTAACTTAGATTGCTGAAGTGCGCTTTTTGTTCTTAGACCATCAAAAATTGGTACTTCTAATTTTAAACCAAGCGCTGCAATTGGTGACCAGCTTCTGAATGATTCTGCAAACTTATTGCCTAAAGATTGTCCAGCGTATTTTGCATAAAAGGAGAAAACCGGGAAATAGGCGGCTTGTGTTCTTTTTTGAAGTACATTCTGTAATTGGAGATTCTTGCGTAATAATCGCAACTCAATTTTGTTCCGGATAGAAGAAGTGTCCGAAAACGAATTAATATCAATAATTTCGCGCGTGTAATTTGTATCAATAGTAATTGCAGAATCTAACGGCAAAGCCATATTGTATTTTAAATTATTTAATGCCAGTTCTTTTTTTGTATTCACTATTTCTTCATTGGCAATAATATTATTGTAGTTTACCTGAACACGTTCCAAATCTATCTTCTTAACAACACCTTTATCATATTGTAGTTTTATAATTGGAAGTGTTTTTGTAAGTCGGGTTTCATTTTGCTTTAACAATTTTTCCTGCTCATTGATAAATAATATTTGATAATAGGCAACAATGGTATTGTAAATAACATCCTCTTCAGTTTTTACCTTTTTCAACTCTGCTAATTCGTAACTTGGTTTTATTGCTTTAATTCCATCAATAAAAGATTTGTTATATAAGAACTGATCCAGTTGTACACCCAGCAATGTTGTAAATTTATTTCCGAACTCAACTTCGCTTGGTATTCCCGGTAATGCGAACTCAGCAGGCAATGCGGTTTTTTGTAATTGTATATTATAATCCCATTTTGCAATACCATTTATCTGTGGCAAATAAGCAGACTGACCTTCTTTTTTTCTCGCATAAGCAACGGCAACATCATTATCTGCAATTCTTAAGCTTCGATGATTCTTCAGAGCATAGTTAACACACTGAGAAAGTGTATAAGGAGTTTGTGCATACGAGTTTAAGGCTGACAGTCCGCAGACTGCAGCAATCAGTAAAATATTCATCCGGCGTTTCATTCTTGTTTGTTAAAATTTTATTTTTTTGATTAATTGTTCGAATAATTCAATACCCTTTGGAGTCGCAATTGCATATAGATTATACCGTAAAATTTCCTGGTATACCTGAGTAGGGTTGTAATTATTATGAATATTTTCTAAGGGTAAGAAACATAAGTGTAATTGGATAATAGTTGCGAGTTCGGCATTTACATCTTTTCTGTATAAACCCTGTTTTATCCCTTTTTTAATATTGTCCGAAATATTTTTCTTAACAAAAGTATCTTTATGATTTTCTATTAATGTCCAGCTTTCAGGATATAGTTTTGTAATATCTTTTAAGATAGATGGATGATAAATCTGTAATTCTTTACTGATGTGTGCAGCAATCAATACCAGTTCTTCAATAGCATTTTCAGTATTTTCTGAAATGGAATTAATTAACTTTTCATCCTGATTTAAATCGTATTGAACACAAAACTTTACCAAATCTGCTTTGTTTTCTACTTCTTTGTATAAAGTCTTTTTAGATATTCCAAGCTCCTTTGCCAAATCATCCATGGTGGTATTTCTTACACCCACAGTATTAAACAAATGCCTGGCTTTCTCAAAAACTTTTGAGGCAATACAGGTGTCCTGCTTTTTTGGGTTTGATAATAGTATTTCCATGGGCTGCAAATTTACAACTATAAACGCAGGAAACTTAAAAAGGTTTTAAAGTTTCCAAAAAGATACCGTTAAGTAAATATTAATAAGTTGTAGATTTACGAATTAATAAAAATAATATGCAGGCACTCGTACTAAACACTAACTCTTTTCAACTCGAAGAAGTAACTACACCAACGGTAGGAGAACATCAGGTGCTCGTAAAAATTCACTACGCCGCACCTAACCACCGCGACCAGTGGATTCGCGAGGGGCAATATGCAAAGATACAATTACCGGCTATCTTAGGCTCGGATGGATGCGGAGAAGTAATGGTAGTTTCAAATGAAAATGACAAACACTGGATTGGAAAAGAAGTAATAATTAATCCGAATATCAACTGGGGAAACAATTCACATTTTCAATCTAAAGAATATCAGATTCTGGGTATGCCATCGCAGGGTACTTTAGCAGAATATATTGTTGTTTTTGTTGACCGTCTACAAGAAAAGCCAAATTATCTGACCAGTGAACAGGCAAGTGCTTTACCTTTGGCCGGAATGACTGCATACAATGCACTTTTTAATAAAGGCAAAATAAAAAAAGAAATGAATGTGCTGATTTCTGGCGTAGGCGGTGGTGTGGCACAGTTTGCATTCTTATTTGCAAAAGCAATAGGTTGTAACGTGTATGTTACATCAAGCAAAGAAAGCGTATTGGAAACGTGTAAAAATCTAGGTGCAAAAGATGGTGCAAATTATACAAAGGAAAATGCAGTCAGGCAGCTTGCAAAAGGAATAGGCGGTTTTGATGTAATTATTGACAGTGCCTGTGGTGATGGTATGAATGAATTAATATCAACATTAAAACCAAGCGGAAAATTTGTGTTTTATGGTGCAACTAAGGGCTTACCTAAAGATTTAAATATGCGGCAAATTTTTTGGAATCACCTGCAATTATTAGGTTCTACTATGGGTAGTGATGATGATTTCAGCAGGATGACAGACTTTTGCAATGAACACCAGATAATACCAATTCTGGATAAAACATTTGATTTTAAAGATGCGGTAGCTGCTTTTGACAGAATGAAAAACGGTGACCAGTTCGGCAAGATTATTGTTAAGATAAACGATTAATAAATCTTTTTATTAATCGTTTATTATTAGTTGAGATTTCATTTTATTTAATACTATTCAACTTATTACTTATCACTATATTTGTAGTATGCATGAGGAAATATTAAAGAATCTTTTTACCCAATATTTCAATGAAGATTGTACGGCAGTTATTCAGCTGCCACAAGCGGGATCAGACAGAATTTATTTCAGATTAAAAAATGATAAGCATTCTGCAATTGGTACTTATGGAAAGGATGCCAGGGAAAATGAAACCTTTATTCATCACACGAAACATTTTCATCTTAAATTTATATCAGTTCCGCAGGTTCTTATCGCAAGTGATGATAAACAATATTATTTGCAGCAGGATTTAGGTGATACATCCTTGTATTCTATTATCAAAAAAGAAGGAATTACAGAAGATGTAAAAAAACAGTTGAAAGAAGTATTACAACAACTGACGTATCTGCAAATTCGAGGCGCTGAACATTTTAATTTTGCAACCTGTTATCCTATTCAGGAATTCAACAGAAGTTCCATGTTTTGGGATTTGAATTCGTTTAAATATTATTTTGCACGTGTTGCCAGAGCGCACTTCAGCGAAATAGATTTAAATGAAGACTTTCACACTCTCTGCGAATATTTGCTGCAAGAACCCAATCAGTATTTTATGTTCCGTGACTGCCAGTCGCGCAACGTAATGATACATGAAGGCAAACCTTATTTTATAGATTATCAGGGCGGCAGAAAAGGTCCATTGCAATATGATGTAGCTTCTTTGTTATGGCAAGCCGGTGCAAAAATTCCGTATGATGTGAGAGAAGAACTGTTTGACTATTACTCAAAAAAGGTTTCTGCATTAATTTTTATAAATAAAGAAGATTTTAAAGAACGCTACTATGCATTTGTTTTGATACGGAAGTTGCAGGTGTTGGGTGCATATGGCTTTCGTGGGTTGATAGAAAAACGCAGCCATTTTATTGAAAGCATACAACCGGCACTGGAAAACGTAAAATGGTTTTTAGAAAATATAAAACTAAAGATTGAACTACCTGAGCTGACTAATGTATTACAACAATTAATTGTTTCAGATACATTTAAAGTAGAAAAATTCGATGGCGCGCAGAAACCATTAAAGATTGTAGTGAATAGTTTTTCTTACAAGCGCGGGATTCCCGAAGACACAACAGGAAACGGCGGAGGATTTGTGTTTGATTGCAGAGGATTGCATAATCCCGGCAGATATGAACCATACAAACAGCATACGGGAAAGGATAAACATGTAATTGAATTCCTGGAGGCAAAAAGTAAAGTAAAAGCATTTTTAGAAAGCGTATATAAAGTTATTGATATTAACATTCAGGATTATCTGGAAAGGGATTTTGAGCATTTACAAATAAATTTTGGTTGTACCGGTGGTCAGCATCGTAGTGTTTATTGTGCGGAACAGACAGCAAAATACATCAAAGAAAAATATAATATTGATGTGCAATTAAAACACATCGAAAGAGAATTACAGGGACAATTTATTTAAGTACATGAAGGCAATGATTTTCGCAGCAGGATTGGGAACAAGGTTAAAGCCTTTAACCGATACTTGTCCGAAAGCTTTAGTAAAAGTAGGCGATAAGCCAATGCTGCAACACACAATTGAGCATTTAATTAATCATGGCTTTAATGAAATCATTATTAATATTCATTATTTGGGAAATCAGATAATAGATTTTTTACACCATCATAATAATTTTGGTATTCATATTGAGATTTCCGATGAGACAGACGAGGTTTTAGAAACCGGTGGAGGCTTGTGGAAAGCCAGACATTTTTTCAATGATGATAAGCCCTTTCTGGTTTGTAACGCAGATGTTTTGACTAATATTCATTTAGAAAAATTTTATCAGGAGCACGTGCATAATAATGCAATAGCTACACTTGCAGTACGGAACAGAACATCTTCCAGATATTTGTTGTTTGATGATGATAACATTTTATTTGGCTGGGAAAATATTAAAACACATGAAGTACGAATTCCAAGAAAAATTCCGCTACACGTAAAAGAAAAACTTGCACAACACGAAACTTACCCATTACATGAATTTGCTTTTAGCGGCTATCATATTATTTCACCTGAAATTTTTAAATACAATAACAGAGAAGGAAAATTTTCTATGATAGACTGGTATCTGGATATATGCAGAGACCATATAATTAAAGCTTTCCGTCACAATGATGATATATGGATAGATATCGGTTCTCAGGAAGAATTAACAAAAGCAAATACTATTTATTTGTCATAAAATAAGTAATTGCTAAGGTACAACCTGGTAAGTAAACTTTGCATACATAGGTCTGTGATCAGATAAAGGATCTCCTAATGAATCATAATATAATGGACTATCTAGTTGATAGGCAGTAGGTGTTAGCATAATTTTTGAACTGCTTCTGTAGTAAATTTTATCTACCACTTCACACGTCGCATTAGTTGCATTTGGAGAACAATCAGATAATGGATTTCCGTCATGTAAAGGCAGAACTCCACTTCTTAATAATTCTACCCATACATTTTTTAATCCTCTGCTGTCCACTTCCCGGATATTATCACCCAAACGTGTATATCTGCAGTTGAAATCACCCATCAGAATAATTGCATTCCCGGCAGAGTGTAAATCAATATAATTACAAAGTTGTAAGATGTTATTTCTCCTTGCTCTTAAATCACCCGAATCATCACCAGCATTACAGTGTACATTATATAAATCAACAAACACATCTTTATTAAATCGCAGACGGCTGTATGTAAAACCTTTTGGTGTAAAACAATCAAAACCATGGCAGGAATCCCATGTAATTCTGGTAAAATCTACGAATGGAATATTGGACACACAATTTAATCCGTCTCCTAATTCACCAGGTTTGGCAAAGTAGGTGCTTTTGTATGGAAGGTTAATGTATTTATACAATGAATCATGATAAAAAAAATCTTCCTGTACGTTTACTAAATCATATGCGTTTAATAAAGGACTCACCAGATGCATATGTTTCGTAGGGTGCTGGTCCGGATTTACTCCTTCCGGTAATCCGGCAACATTGTATGTTAATGCTTTTATTTCGCCGGCATCCGGCATGTCCGGATAACCTTCTTCTTCTTTTTTACAGGAGAAAATAAAAATAACAGATAAAAATAAAAGCAGAAGATGAGTTGATTTTTGCATATGATTAGTGAGTTATTGTATAAATATAACTATAATCAAATAACTGGAAAAATATTTGAAGAATATTTTGACACTAAGAATAAAAAGATTTATTTCTTAATTAAAATCATTCTTATTTTTTCTTTACCACAATTAGTAGTCATATATCCGTCAATATAGATTTTTTTCTTGTAAGAATTTCTGAATATTTTATAATTTCCGCTGCCAAAACACCATTGTAATCCTTTAGGAAGTAAGTCAAAGTACACCAGCTTATCCTGCCGGATAGACATAGTATATTCTTCATAATCTATACTGCCGCTTACTTTGTATTTTGCCTTATAAATATCAGTCTGATATTTGTATTGAACAGACATTTCACCGACTAAATCACCGGCATCATTATCATCAACAATATAGAGTGTAACTGGTAATCCTTTTTTGTTGTCTTCATCCAGACTATTTGACAACAGAAACCCTTTCCATGTTCCGCGAAACATAGGATTTCCTGCAAGGCAAGTTCCTGTTGAAAGTATAAGAAGTAATATGTATACTTTTTTTTTAATGATATATTGTTTTTATTCAAAAAACAGGAGGATTGTAACAATAGATTGTTAACTAATCGCTTTTCTCAATAAGTTATTCATATCAACTTTTGCGCCAACAATTTTTTCAATTTCTGAAATGGCAATTCTGTCTTGCTGCATACTGTCACGCTCACGAATTGTAACGGTATTATCTTCTAACGTTTGATGATCAACTGTAATACAATAAGGCGTTCCGAGAGCATCCATTCTTCGGTAGCGTTTCCCGATAGAATCTTTTTCTTCGTAAAATGTCCTGCCTACAAATTTTAGAACATCAATAATTTCACGTGCTTTTTCAGGCAATCCGTCTTTTTTTACCAAAGGCAAAACAGCTACTTTAATCGGAGCTAAGGCAGGTGGCAAATTCAATACGGTTCTTGTTTCGCCGTTTTCTAATGTTTCTTCTTTCAATGATTCGCTCATTAAACGTAAAAACATTCGGTCTAAACCAATCGAAGTTTCAATAACATATGGTACGTAATTCTGATTCAACTCTGAATCAAAATACTGTAATTTTTTACCTGAATATTTTTGGTGTTCTGATAAATCAAAATCTGTTCTGGAGTGAATGCCTTCCAACTCTTTAAAGCCAATTGGAAATCTGAATTGTATATCTTCAGCAGCATCAGCATAGTGTGCTAATTTTTCGTGCACATGGAACCTCAAATTGTTTTCGGAAGTACCTAATGCTAAATGCCATTTCAATCTGGTTTGTTTCCATTTGTCAAACCACTCTTTTTGTGTGCCGGGGCGAACAAAAAACTGCATTTCCATTTGTTCAAATTCACGCATACGGAAAATAAATTGTCGTGCTACAATCTCATTTCTGAATGCTTTTCCGATTTGTGCAATACCAAACGGGATTTTCATACGAGCCGTTTTTTGCACGTTTAGAAAGTTGACAAAAATGCCTTGTGCTGTTTCAGGTCGTAAGTAAATAGTGTTAGATTCTTCAGATACAGAACCTAATTGTGTGTCAAACATCAGATTGAATTGGCGTACATCTGTCCAGTTTTTTGAACCTGAGACTTCGCACGCAATTTCGTATTCTTCAATCAATTCTTTGTATCGTTTAAAATCGGATGCTTCAGCAGCTTTTATATATGCTGCTTCTAAAGTCAATCCTTTTGCATAATCTCTTGATGCTTTCGCTTTTTCTTCTTCGGAGGCGTCTGATAAATTTTTCTTGGCGAGTTCTTTTTCTCCTTTCTCTTTCAGCTTATCAATTTTTTCTTCCAGTAAAACATCTGCCCGGTAGCGTTTTTTAGAATCTTTATTGTCTATTAAGGGATCGGAAAATGAATCGACATGCCCGCTCGCTTTCCAAACAGTCGGATGCATAAAAATGGCAGCATCAATGCCGACAATATTTTCGTGCATTTGTACCATGCTTTTCCACCAGTATTCTTTGATGTGGTTTTTGAGTTCAGCACCAAACGGACCATAGTCGTACACGGCACCTAAGTTGTCATAAATTTCACTTGACGGAAAAATAAATCCGTATTCTTTACAATGCGATACAATTTTTTGTAAATCAATCTCTGCCATAATGCGCAAAGATAATTTGAGATTTTGATAATTTAAGAGTTTAAAAATTATATTTAACTTAAATACAGAAATAAATACCTGAAATCACGTATTTTACTTCTACTTTTTGGTATGTAATTTGAATAAATTATGTTAAACGGTATATTATGAAGAAGATTCTGGCAGTTACATGTTTTATGCTGGCGACTATGGTATCATTTGCTCAAACTGATTTTAGTTTTGGCACAAAACACAAAAATGGTATAACATCCGTTTATTATTCGTTTAGCGGATCAAGCAGTTATGATTATAAGACACAATACCGTTACGGACTATATGATGAAAATGCGAAAAAAATAATACTTCCGATAAAATACAAAACAATCTGGAATTCGAATGAGGAAGGAATATTTATTGTAGAAGATACTTTAAAAAGATGGGGAATCTATTCTGTAAAATCAAATTCATTTATCCTGAACAATGAGTATAATGAAATTAAGACATTCTCGGATGGTTTGAGTACTGTGTCTAAAATGAATGCAGATGGATTGTTGCTTTATGGGGTTGTTGATAAAACGGGTAAAATAATTATTCCCATTCAGTATAAATTTTTAGGTACTCCATCCGAAGGATTTATTTGCTTTAGTAAAGACAGAGGCTATGGATTTATTGATAAAAATAATAAAGAAGTAATTCCTACGATATACAGAAGTGCATCCGTATTTAAAAGCGGACTCGCTTGTGTTTCTTTGCTTGATTCTACTAATTACGGATATATTGACAAGAATAATAAATGGGTTATTCCACCAAAATTTCTGCGTGGAAATGACTTTAAAGATAATTTTGCAGTAGTCTTTACCACCAGAAATTATTCACTTAACAGCGATAACGCTGGCGTAATAGATAAAACAGGCAAAGAAATAGTTCCATTAAAATATGATTACATAACTGTGGAAGATAATTTTTTTGTGGTAAAAGAAATCACAAAGGAAACTTATATAACAGTAACCAGATATGGAATCATAGATTTCAATGGTAATGTGATATTGCCAATAGAATACTCAGCTATAAATAAAAAATACGGAACTGATTTTTATGAAGCAAGTAAAGGTTTAAAATACAGTCTGGCAGATAAAAATGCAAAAATCGTAACCAAAGAAGAATACGATTATATTAATACATTCACGGATTTTGGGTTATCTTATCTTAAGAAAGACAATAAATATACCGTAATAGATAAATCCTTAAAAATAATTATACCGGAACATGGTGCTACGAATGTGATTTTCGGCAGGAAGAACAAGTTGGCATTATTATTTAAAGATAAAATGGAAGTTTATAATGAAACCGGAAAATTATTGAAAACAATACAGCAGGATAATGTTTCTACTTATGGAACAGATTTCTTCAGTAACGATGATTCACTAAAAATTAGTTTTAATAAAAGTGCTTACCTGTTTGACATCGCCACACAAAAAAAGCAACTACTTCCATATAGCGAAGTAGGTGATTTTAATGAGGAGGGAATTTTTATAGGAAAGACATATAGCTCGTATGACTTTGTAGACTATGAAGGAAAGAAGTTAAATACCAAAACATATTACGCCGTAGTCAATTTTTCAGATGGTATTGCTGCTGTACAGGAGAGTATGTACAGCACACCATATCTCGTTGATAAAAATTTTACAAAAATAAAAGATTTGTATAATGTTTTTGAAGGGCCATTCAGTGAAGGCCTGGCGAAAGCAAAAGCTTCTTACGGTAGTACACGTTATTATTATGATAAAAATGGAAATTCTTTTTCTATTTCAAATGCAATAGAGGCCGGTGAATTTAAAAATGGAAGAGCTTACATTAAAGAATCATATCCGTCAAAATATTATTTCATAGATAAAACAGGCAAGAAAATAAACGCCGAAAAGTACGATGAGGTTGGAAATTTTTCAGAATCTGTTGCAGGTGTTAAAATTGATAATAAAGTAGGCTTTATCGATACCACAGGTAAAACAGTCATACCGTTTAAGTTTGATGTAGCCTCACCTTTTTATAATGGTACGGCAATAGTGAAAGATGCAAATGAATACTATCTCATAAATAAGAAAGGTGAGAAAATTGGGAGAGATGTTTATAATGGTGCAGGAAATCCGTCAAATGGAACCTATCCTGTACAAAAGGGAACTCTATATGGTTTGATTGATGAAAAGGGTAAAATACTAATCGATTTTAAATATCAGGAGGTGATACCTGAAAGTGAGGGTATTACATGGGCTAAAAAAGACGGGAAATGGGGTTTGGTAAGTATTGGTAGTGATAAAGCAATTACCAAATTTGAATATGACTCCGGCGATAAATGTAAAAACGGATATATAAAAGCAGGTAAAGATAAAAAATTAGGGTTGCTGGATAAAACAGGCAAACAGGTTTTACCAGTCATTTATGACCAAATGGGTAGTGTATACAAAGGGAAAGTATTATTAGTGCAAAATGATGGAAAAAAAGTTATTGCATTAAAATAAAACCATTACACCAACGCTGCTTCCTGTTTTTTCACCGCTGCATTTTCTAAGATGTAATCATTGAGATTAATGTTTTTTGTTCTGTTCCTGAATTCCAGTGTGAATCCCGGCCAAACGGTATGATTTTTCCCATCAGCACTCAAGTACCAGCTCTTACAACCTGAAAGCCAGATGGTGCCTTCTAATTTTTTCTGTATTTCTTCATTAAATTTTGTCTGTACATCTTTGCGCACATCAATTGATTTAATATTTTGCTTCAACATTTTTTGTATTGCGTCAATAATGTAATTCGTTTGTGATTCAATCATATAAATCATTGAATTGTGACCTAAGCCGGTATTTGGCCCGAGCATTATAAACAGATTTGGAAACTGATGTACACTGGTTCCGTAATAAGCTTCAGGTGCATCGTGTAGTACATCTTTTAATTGTACGCCACCTTTTCCCTGTACATTATAATACTGGAAACTATCTGCTACATGAAATCCGGTTCCCATGATGATTGCATCAATTTTTCGGGATTTGCCATCTTTGGTTACCACACTGTCTTTAGTAAATTTTTGTATGCCGTCTGTTATCACTTCCAGATTAGGTTGTGCCAATGCCTGATAATAATTATTGGATAATAAAACGCGTTTACAGCCTAATCTGAAATTAGGTGTCAACTTTTTTCTGAGCTCAGGGTCTTTAATGTACTTATTGATATGACGTTTGCCTATCACTTCTCCCAATTTCAAAATTCTGTCTTCATACATCATCCCTACAACTTGTGCTTCATTCAAATAATAAATAAAATCGCGGTTGAGTTTTTGAATAAAAGGAATTTTTTCAAATAAAACGCTTTGAGTAGTACTAAATTCGCCGTCAGGTTTTGGTAAAACCCATGGTGCTGTGCGTTGCATCAGATATAAATTTTTCACCTTAGGTTGAATTTCAGGTACAAATTGAATGGCGCTCGCACCGGTTCCAATCACACATACATTTTTGTTGGTCAAATCGTAATCATGATTCCATTGCGCGGAATGAAAAACAGTTCCTTTGAAATCCTGTATGCCTTCAATATCCGGCAAACTGGGAATATGTAAAGGTCCGTTTCCAACAACGGCAATATTTGCTGTAAGTTTTTCATTCTTTTGATTAGTCAATTCCCAAATGCCATCTGCTTCATCATATTTAGCCGCTTTTACTTCCCAGTTGAAAATAATATGCTGTTCGAGGTCGTATTTTGTAACGCAATGCTTAATGTATTCCAGAATCTCAGCCTGTGGAGAATATTCACGCGTCCAGTTTGGGTTCGGTTCAAACGAATAGGAATATAGATTTGATTTTACATCACAAGCTGCGCCGGGATACGTATTGTCGCGCCAGGTTCCGCCTACTTCGTTCGCTTTTTCTACTATTTTAAAATTATGAAATCCTATTTTCTTTAACTGTATACCCACACAGATTCCGGAGAAACCGGTTCCTGTAATAATAATTGAGAAATCTTTACTATTTGCCATGCTTGATTTTTAGTAAAGTAAAGTTAGCAGTAAATGTGATTTATGAAATGTACATAAGCTAATTTATAACCTGTAAATAATAAGTAATCATTAATTAATATCTTTGTACATGCTCACACAGCGACAACTTTTTTTACAGCATGTGGCTCAAACTTCAGATGCACCTTTGGCTTTAGAAATTGAAAAAGCAGAAGGTGTCTGTTTGTACGATGTTACAGGAAAAAAATATATTGATTTAATTTCAGGAATTGGTGTAAGTGCATTGGGTCATTGTCATCCTAAAATTGTAGAAGCTATACAATCACAAGCTGCAAAATATGCGCATACATTGGTCTATGGAGAATTTATTCTGTCACCGCAAGTACAATTGGCAAAATATCTGACAGATTTATTGCCTTCAACGTTATCGTCGGTTTATTTCACCAATTCAGGTACTGAAGCGACGGAAGGAGCGATGAAACTGGCAAAGCGTTTTACGGGACGAACAGAAATTATTTCCTGTTTTAATTCCTATCATGGAAGTACACAAGGAGCACTAAGTTTAAATGGAGATGAATATTTTAAATCTGCGTACAGACCATTGTTGCCTGACATACGGCAAATCCGTTACAATAATTTTGAAGATATCAACTTAATAACTAAAAAAACAGCAGCTATTTTTTTAGAACCGGTACAGGCAGAAGCCGGCGTTATTGTACCGGAAGCAGAGTATTTGAAAGCTATAAGAAAACGCTGTGATGAAACAGGAACATTGTTGGTTTTTGATGAAATACAAACAGGCTGCGGAAGAACAGGAAGTTTGTTTCGCTTTCAAACATCAACTATAATTCCTGATATTTTGTTAGCTGGAAAAGCATTTGGTGGTGGTTTGCCAT
>JAXLTZ010000006.1:0-224967 GCA_046329785.1 Chitinophagales bacterium | reverse complement strand
TTAATGTTAGACAAAATACAGTCAATAAACGGCAGTCGAGATACGACAGATTTTTTCGTTATCAAAATAGATGAAAGTAATTTAGCAGATGCATCATTAAAGACTTTCATCTCTAACAATAAAGTTTTCATTGAAGTTGATTTTAATAAAGAAAATATTTTATCCTTTACTGAAATACTGAAACCTTACGGAATACAAATCACCTGTAAGAAAGAAGAAAAAACGGGCTTCAGCTTTGTAGACGAATACGCAGAACTGTTAGACAGCATTGGGTTTTAATTACACAGATTCCATATTGAATTAGGAATGATGTTAATGTAAACGAAAACACAAATATTTTATCGTTCGATGATTGTTCAGATGCATTTTCTCATAGTACGTTTGAATACCATATAACTCATCATTTTTATTCATGGCATAAACATCCTTATAATCTTTTAAAATTTCAGACGGAAAATCATGCAGCATTTCTTTGGTAAAATTATAGAGTAAATCACTATCCGTTTTTACATGTATCAATCCACCCTGTTTTAAAATATTTTTATAGATTGATAAAAACTTCTTAGATGTTAATCGTTTTTTTGCATCACCCTCTCGTGGATAAGGATCAGAAAATGTAATCCAGATTTCTTCTACTTCCTCTTTTTCAAAATAATCGCAGAGGTGATCAATCTGGTCTCTGATAAAACCAACATTTTGTAATTTTTCAATATCGGCAATACGCGCTGCACTCCAGATTCTGTTGCCTTTTATATCCACTCCAATAAAATTCTTATCCGGAAATAATTTAGCCATGCCAAGTGTGTAATCACCTTTCCCACAAGCTAATTCTATAATAATTGGGTGCGTGTTCTTAAAAAAGGCTGCCTTCCATTTCCCTTTCAAAACAGGATTTTTTTCCAGCACAATTGGATTATTCGCCAACTCCGCAAATTTTTGCAATTTAGATTTAGAAGCCACACTGTTCTTTTGCGCAAAAATACAAATCTTTCAGTTTCGTGAAAACTGAAAATTAAGAACGTTAAGTGTAAAAATTAATGCGATTCGGTTAATTCTTGTTTTTTGGAGAAGGCGAGTATCCTTTGAATCACGGAACTATCAGGCACTTCACCATCGGCTTCATCTAAAGCATTTTTAGTTTCCTGCAATTGCTTGAATTCCTGTTGCAAATTCATATCATTTGCTAATGCATGATTAATTGCAGATGCTTCGGAAGGGGTGGTTTCGTTGTAAAGATGTTTAACGAGAAGTTCGGGTGTAAAAGTTTGTTGCATAAAATTTATTTTATACTGTTAACGTAAGTTAAACATTATTATTTTATATGACAACAATTTTTAATATAAATTCAGAAAAGAAGTTATTTAAGAGTAACTAATCTCCGCCTCCGGTGCCTTTGAAATAATCGTCTTTAAACCGGAAAAGCACATTAAAAGTAGTGAGACTTCCGTAAATTCTGGTAATATATTGCTGTAATTCAACCTTTTCTGCATCAGAAATCTTTGATGCATTGATTTTTTGCTCCATTACCCGTAAACGGTCGCGTGTCATCACGATTTTGTGAAAAAATCCTTCAATCGGAACTTCTTTTGATTGTAAAGAGGTGTCTTTAGGCTGCATGATCAGACTGCCTCCTTCCCATTTTTCAGCAATTTTACAATCTTCAATAGGTTCTGTCAGTGGCTCAACAATACTTTCGAGCACTTTCCTTATTTGGTCTAAAGAAACCGAATCTTTATCCTTTTCTATCAGTTTAAGCACTACAAAACCGTCAAAACTCTTTGAAATCTCTTTTTCACCTTGTTCCGGAAAATAAACATTATAGGAATATTCGTCGCTGTCATCAATAATTACACCTGTACCAAATTTTGGATGTTCCACTTTTGTTCCAATAGAGAATGTTGTCATAAATAAATTTTAACGAAAATAGAAAAGCGAATCAATATTTCCAATCATTTTTTCTATTTACGAATTCTAATTCAAAACGACCGATTACTAATTAAAGAATGATTACTCTTATACGGCATATTGGATTTATATTATTGATTATCAAAAAATTATATCTAATTATTTGCAAATTTCGTCACAACAGCGATTTATTTGGGTTGTAATAGATTCTAATGTAACTTAACTTTGAACTACATTTAATTAATGAACCAATTAAAAATTTATCATGAAAAAGACAACAAATTTTAAATCAGTACTCCTGGTAACAGTAATAGTGTTGCTGAGTACGCAAAAATCCGGTGCTCAATGGGGCACATTGGGTGACCGAATTGCTGATGAACTCAGTAATAAAGCACAGCAAAAAATTGAGAGTGAAATCAATAATGCAGCAGACAAAACGTATGACAAGACAAAACAAAAGACGAAAGAAAGTGTCAAGAACAGCGGCAACAACAGTTCTTCAAAATCTGCGAATGCAAACTCAACTGCCTCTAATAATGATGAGAATGGAAATAGCAATGGAAATTATTCTTCAAAAAATACATCTTCATCTTCCGGTACATCATCCAACAGCAGCTTAAAAGCGTATGGCAAATTTGATTTTATTCCCGGTGAAAAAGTTATTGCTGAAGAAAATTTTTCACAAGATGCTATAGGTGATTTCCCTGCAAAATGGAACACTAATGGCTCAGGAGAATTAGTAACTATTGATGGTCAGCAAGGAAAATGGTTGAAATTTGGTCCGGAAAGTATAATTTACCCGGAGTTCGTTACTAATCTTCCCGAGAATTTTACCGTTGAATTTATGCTCGCTTGCACACAACCATTTAGTTATTACTCTACTTTTTTTAATTTCTTCTTTGCACCATTGGCAAATCCTGCAAAAAACTATGTAAACTGGAAAAATTACGGTGGTAATAAAAACAACGGTGTAATTGTATGGTTACATCCTGATGCAGCGGGCGGTGGAGCTCAGGGACAAAAAGGTATTACAACATTTGATGAAACAGGTGCTGAAATAATACGCAATCAGACAGATTTTCCGGAATTTAATTATGTAAACAAAAATGTAGTAAAAATATCTGTATGGAGACAAAAACAAAGATTGCGTGTGTATGTGAATGAAACGAAAATATGGGACATTCCGAAAGCATTTAGTGCTTCTGCAAAATATAACTTCTTAGGATTTAGAGCAGATGGATATCATGAACAAGACAATGCATATTTCATCAGCAATTTACGGGTTGCTGTTGGTGCACCTGATACTCGCCATAAATTTTTAGAGTTAGGGAAATACTCTACTACAGGTATCAAGTTTGATGTGAACAGCGATAAAATTAAAGGTGAATCCTATGGTACACTAAAAGATTTTGCGGATGTATTGAAAGAGAATCCTGATGTAAAAGTAAAAATTGTAGGACATACCGACAGCGATGGTGATGATGCAAGCAATATGGCTCTTTCTAAAAAACGTGCGGAATCTGTAAAAACAGCCTTAAACAAGGAGTTTGGCATTGATAACAGCAGAATGGAAACTGAAGGAAAAGGAGAAACACAGCCTGCGGAACCAAATACATCTGCTGAAGGAAAAGCAAACAACAGACGTGTTGAATTTATAAAACTCTAATCTTATAACGCTTAAAACTATAAATCATGAGAAACTTTATCTTAAAATCACTAATCATTGTTGCAGTAATTACAAATATTATTGCTTGCAGCAAAGAAGGACCGCAAGGACCTGCTGGTGCAAATGGAACAAATGGAACAAATGGCAATGCCAATGTAATGTATTCTGATTGGATTACGTATAATGCCAATTTCAGTAATGTTGCCAACTATAAATCAATGCAAGTTATTGTTCCGCAATATACCCAGGGATTTGTTGATTCAGGTGGCTTGTATATTGCATTTGCAAGATGGCAAAATAATGTTCATTATCAACTGCCATTACTTAAAAAATTCAATTCCACATCCTCTCCTGTTGTACAAATTGAGTGCACTGGTATTTCATTTACATCTACAGGTGAATTAAGATTTGACTGTTCTCGTTTGGATGGAAATAATCTTCAATCTGAATTTACTACACTCATCACGAGTAGTGATTTAGAAGTCCGTTATTTCTTAATTAAAGGAACTACAAATCTGCGTCTTGTTAATGGTACTACTGTTCAAGATTACTACAAATCAAAATCGTATGAAGAAATTTGCGAAATTACAGGTGCAAGACCATAAAACTATGAAAAAAATCATCCAATCTTTTTTATAAAGATTAATTGGTTCATTATGGATGAGAGCCGTCTCGCTCAAGACGGGACGGCTTTTTAAAAAATCAAAACAATTATTAACTTAAACCAATAAAAAAACAATTATGAAAAAACAATTTTTAGCAACCATCTTATTATCCGGTATTGTAATCTTTATTAATTCTTGTGGCAAAGACGAAACCGGCACAACATACAAACAGCAAATCTCCTTGCAGGCAGATGGTGTTTTATTTTCTGTTACAACCGGTGGAACAGATGTGGTACAGTCTGATGCACACATTCGCGATGGTAATAAATTTCAATTAGATGCAACCACGAGCAGTAAAGATTTTTCTATCAACAACCAGACAGTACCTGCTACAGGTATTTACAATATGTTGGGCGCAGGAAACGTACTCAATTTTGTACAATGGGAAGATGGCTCTACACTATTCAGCTCTCTTGGAACTTCTAAATCACATTTTACGTTTAATATAACCCGCATAGCAGGCAACTCATCAGATTATCTAAGATATGTAGAAGGTACTTTCTCGGGTGTGCTTTATAATTCACTGCAAACTGATTCTGTAGTTATTACGAATGGTCAAATTACCATTATAGAATAAAATAAAATGACAAATGTTATAAAACCATCCTGTCCATTACAGGAAGGTTTTTATTTTAAAGAAAGCTAATTTCTTTAAACCTGAATTTTTGAATTCCTGTTGTTGTTTCCAACATTAAATTTCCAATTTCATCTATATCAATAATGCTGCCTTCAAAAATTTCTTCTCCTTTTTTATATTTCGAAACAATTTTATATCGAAATAAATTTTCGATGTATTCTTTTTTCAACCGATCAAATTTTCGTTCTTTCAGTAATAAAAAATATTTTTCTATGGATGCTAAAACAGTATCCAATATGATATTTTTATCTGCATCCTTTCCCAATAATGTTTTAAAACTTGTCGCATTTATTTCTTTTGGGAAATTTTCCTGATTCACATTTAATCCGATTCCAATTACTGAATATTTCAGGTTCATTCCGGAAATTGTGTTTTCAATCAAAATGCCGGCAATTTTCTTATTATTTGCATAAATATCATTTGGCCATTTAATTTGAATGATTGAATTATTATATAGTTGGATTATTGAATGCAGTGCGTAAGATATTCCCAGCGAGATTGCCATATTCAGATAAAACTGCTCTGTAGCTCTCAGAAAAGAAGTATGATAAATAATGCTGAACGTTAAGTTTTTGTTAGCATCCGCCAGCCAAATAGTGCCTGATTGTCCACGACCGGCAAATTGTTCGTCTGCTAAAATGACAGTTCCGTCAATTGGACTGCTTTTTGCAAGGAATTCTTTAGCGTAATTATTGGTAGAATCTACTGAAGGCAGGTGCAAAAGGAACTTTCCTGTGAAAAAGGTGTTATTTACTTTAATTTCCAAAATTTAGTAGCTTTGAGTGAAATTATAAATAATAAAGCGTTTGGAAAAAATAAAAGCAAAGAAAAAGTCAAAAACAAGTATTTCTGCATCCGAGTTAAATGATTTGGTAGTTGACTTGATACAGGATAAGAAAGGGAATGAAATCGTGAGCTTGGATTTACGACAAATTACAGAAGCGATTACCGATTTTTTTGTGATTTGTCATGCAGCTTCAACTACACAAGTAAGGGCAATTCTTGACCACTTGGAAGTAGAAGTAAAAAATAAACTTGGTATTAAACCTTTTCATCTTGAAGGACGTTCTAATGGTGAATGGTGTCTGATAGATTTTGGTGATGTGATTGTACATATTTTTCAGCAAGAAAAAAGAGAGTTTTATCAGCTGGAGGAATTATGGAGCGATGCGATTGTGAAACACTATTAACTGACAAAATAAAAATTAACAATTTATAAAGCTTAAAGCAAAAAATATTTTTTACATTATATTTCATTACTCAACAACTTAATTATATAACAGAATGGATTTCTTACCGGAAAACGAAGAGCCGAAAAAAAAGAAAGGTGGATTCAACAGCTATTGGCTGTTTGCTATACTTATTATAGGATTACTTGCAACGCAATTCCTGTCTTTAAACTTTCAGATTAAACAAACAGACGAAGATTTCTTCTTCCTGAAATTAGTACCATCCGGCGACGTGTCAAAAGTTACTATTGTCAACAAAGAACAGGTAGAAGTTTATATCAAATCAGATTCTTTAAAAGCAAAAAAACAATATGCTGATATCAAACTGACAAAACTGAAAACCGTTAACAAAGGACCTCATTATTCTTTTGAAGTAACTTCCATTGAATCTTTAAAACAAAAATTAGATGCTGCTCAGTCTAATATTCCTTATGAAAACAGAATTAAAGTAACCAATGAATATCGCAAAGGAATTTTTGATATTATAGGTTGGTTGCTGCCAATCATCTTACTAATTGGTGTATGGATGTTCTTGATGCGAAGAGCAACCGGTGGCATGGGTGGTGCAGGCGGTCAGATTTTCAATATCGGAAAATCAAAAGCCAACCTCTATGATAAAGACATGAAAGTGAATGTAACATTTGACGATGTTGCAGGATTAGACGAAGCAAAAGAAGAAGTAAAAGAAGTAGTAGATTTTCTGAAGAATCCGAAAAAATATACTGCACTCGGTGCAAAAATACCAAAAGGTGTTTTGTTGGTGGGCCCTCCGGGAACCGGTAAAACATTATTGGCAAAAGCCATGGCAGGCGAAGCGCAAGTTCCATTCTTCTCCATTTCAGGTTCTGATTTCGTAGAAATGTTTGTGGGTGTGGGAGCATCTCGTGTACGTGATTTATTTAAACAAGCGAGAGAAAAAGCGCCTTGTATTATTTTCATAGATGAGATTGATGCGGTTGGTCGTGCGCGTGGAAAAAATATGATGCAAAGTAATGATGAGCGTGAAAGCACCTTAAACCAATTATTAGTGGAAATGGATGGCTTTAGCGGCGACAAAGGAATCATTATGTTGGCAGCAACAAACAGACCTGATGTATTAGACTCAGCCTTGTTACGTCCGGGTCGTTTCGACAGACAAATATCTATTGATAAGCCGGACCAAAAAGGGAGAGAGCAAATCTTCAAAGTTCATTTGAAAAAATTAACCAAACTTGGTCCTGATGTAACTCCAGAAAAATTATCTTCTTTGACACCGGGTTTCGCAGGTGCTGAAATTGCTAATGTTTGCAACGAAGCTGCGTTAGTGGCCGCACGTAAAGAAAAAACACAGGTGGAAGTGGAAGATTTCAATGAAGCGATTGACAGAAGCATTGGTGGTTTGGAAAAGAAAAACAAAATCATTTCACCACAGGAAAAAGAAATTATTGCGTATCATGAAGCCGGCCATGCAATTTGCGGCTGGTATCTAGAGCATGCGCATCCTTTATTGAAAGTAACCATCATTCCGCGCGGCATAGCTGCACTTGGCTACGCACAATATTTACCGAAAGAGCAATACTTATACAGAACGGAACAACTCATGGATGAAATCTGTATGACACTGGGTGGTCGCGCTGCAGAAGAAATCGTATTCGGCAAAATTTCTACCGGCGCACAAAACGATTTACAACGCATCACACAATTAGCATACGCAATGGTAACTGTATATGGTATGAACGATAAAGTTGGAAATGTGTCTTTCTACGATCCGCAACAAGATACTACTTTCACCAAACCATATTCTGATGACACGGCAAAAGTAATTGACGAAGAGGTGCGCAAATTAATCGACAGTGCTTATCATCGAACTATTCAATTATTGACTGAAAAACGTGAACAGTTAAATAAAATTGCAGAAGCATTATTAGCAAAAGAAATTTTATTCAAGGCAGACTTGGAAGAACTGATTGGCAAACGCTTATTTGACGAAGAGCCGCTTCCTGTTGCTATTTCTATTGATTAATTTTTCTTGAAAAATATTTTAGTAAAGTCCCTTGTTTTCATGGGGCTTTTTTTTGTGTTACAGATTTCTTTATATTTAACCCGATAAAAATAAAGATGAAATCCTGGAAATGGGAACATATCAATGATTTGGTACAATCATTATCGGTGAATGAAAAACGATATTTTTCATTGATGCAGAAAATGAATGAAAAAGATAAAAATTATTTGCGTTTGTTTGAAGCCATAAATCAGCAGTTAAATTCCAAACAGATTGCCGAAAAATTTTCTGACACAAAGATCAATATCTCTTATGAAAAGAGTTACCTGATAAAGATGCTTTTAAAAAGCCTCAGAAACTTTCACGAATCTTCTTCCATAGATACTATAATATTACAAGCACTTATTGATATAGAAATATTGCTTGATAAAAAATTATATGTCTTTTGTCTGGCTTATGCAGAATATTATATTGAATTGTGCAAAGAATGTGAATTATTTGAATACCACTTGTTGCTTTTAAGAGGAAAACGAAGATGCATTTTACGATTAGGCAATTCCAATCAATATGAACAAAATATTTCAGATGAGGAAACAGAAGAAAAAAATTGTTTGCAAAAGTTACAAAACCTGAATATATATAAGACATTACATCAGAAGGCACATTTGCTATGTACTCGTAAGAAAGGCGTAATGAATGATAAAGACAGGAAATCACTGAAAGAAATCTTTTCAGACCCCATGTTAGACAATATCAACAATGCACATTGTTTTATGGCAAAGATGATGTTTTATGATATAAAAATCTGGTATTATAATTATGCTGAAAACAATCATATAAAAGCACATCAGTATTCTGCTGCAAAGATTGATCTTCTGGAACACAACAGTTTTATTCTAAAATCATCGCCTTTGACATATATGTCTGTGTATGCAAATCACTATATACGAACTTACGCATTGCAAAAGCTGGATGAGCTTCCAAACATCATTGCAAAAATTGATTTTATTGCCAACAATAAAAGTCAGTTTATATCTCAGGACATCAAGAACGAAGCATTTGCGCATAGTTCAGAAAAGATTTTAGATTACTGTGTAGCTACTGAAAATTTTGAAAAAGGCATTCAAAACTTTATGCAAAATAAAAAAAGAATTCGGCAGCAACATTTTAAACTAAATGCTTTCTTTCAAATGACACAACACTACTTTGCCGCATATTTCTATTTCCATTTAAAAGATTACAAGAACGCCATTAAACAAATAAAAATAGTGTTGGATGATTTTAATCCTGAAACCAGGTTGGTATGTTATGTATGCACTAAAATGATGAATATATTAGTGCAATATGAGTTAGGAAATTACGATTTAATCCCTTATTTATTAAAGTCTACAGATCGATTACTAAAATCAAATAGTATACAAAATAGTGTTTTTATCCTTACAGATAATTTGCTTAGAAAAATTATTGTATTGCATTCTAAAAAAGAAATTCAACAACATATAAGAGTCTACCGGGAAAATTTAAAAGATATAAAAGACTATAATGAAATTGAATTCTACAAAGATACCGGCCTGTTATATTGGGCTGAGAGCAAAGTAAAGCAGTAATAAACTTATACTTGGAATCCTATTTTTATTTTTCCTTATACTATGTAAACCAATTACTTAAGTTGATTTCTTTACAGATTTGTTGTTTTTCTTTTTAAAAACAAGCAGAAATCTGTCAGCAAGTAAAAAAGGCATATCTATATTTTTATCCTTCAAAATAATCTTATGAAAAAAACATACATTTTCCTTTGCTTCATTTTATGTACAACATTTTCACAATTATCCAACGCACAATTTGGTTTAGGCAAAGCCATTAAAGATAAGGTGGAAAAAAAGAAAGAGCCTGAACAAAAAATAACTGCGCCTGCACCAAAAGCAGAAGAACCTAAAAAAGAATTGACACCAGAAGAAAAAGAAGCAAAACTAAGAGAAACAAAGTTTTTTGCAAAAGGAATGGAAGATGCTGCTTTGGAACAAGAATGCATCAAAGCTATAGCTAGAACGCCTGACTTTTTTGATTTGGAAAATATGAACCAATTGGTATTACTACACATTACCTCGTTTGATTGGATTGTAAAAAAAGATAATTATGGCTCGATAGACTCCAAACAAATTATGGTTTGTGTAGGTATAAAAAAAGATGGGAAATGTTACCGAAAAGAATTTTATTTCAAGAAAAATTATATGGGCGGCGGTCAGTATTCTGAAGTGTTGCAGGGTTCTATTCCATGGAGCTTGGATTATAAAAAAGAGATGTCCTGTGTTGTGTTAGATTCTTTAATACAAATACAGACAGCAAAATCTAAACCGGTAACTGTTGTTAAACCAACTACTTCCGTAAGCACCACCGCTTCAAAACCAACAACAAGTACAAAACCAACAAGCACTGCCACAACTGCAAAAACTACCACTACTACAGCTTCGTCCACCACAACCAAACCAAGCGTACTTTCTACCATGCCTACGCAAGTAATAAATTTATCGGCCATCGGCATCAATGCAATTATGACGGTACCAAAAGGAACAACTGTAAGAAAAGAAGGTGAATTCAGAATTATTGGTAATGATAAAGTAGAAATTCAAGCAGAAGTAACAACACTGACATTAACAGAAATGAAAAACGATGTAAAAACAAACGACATGTATAACGGTACAGGAAAAATTGTATCGTCTAATGCAAACGGTTTTATTTTCACTTGTATAGAAGATGAAGAAGAAGGCAAATGGGCTCATCTTGAGTTCTTTAAAACCATTGGAGGAAAAAAATATCGCTTCATTGATAATCGCTTAACAGAAGAGCCTTATACTGTTGAGGATTTACTACCATTTTTAGAAGCATTAAACACCTTACCATAAAAAACCATAAATTCTATTTATAAAAGAAGCGATGTCTGTTTAACATCGCTTCTTTATTTTTTAGTTGTTTTTAATTATTTTTATGGATATGCAAAGCACAATAGCGTTGAAAATTTATGTTACAGCAAATGCTGTAACAATATGCATGTTATTTCTTTTTATTTCTTTTAATCATCATTTCAATGGCAGTTATTGGCAAACCATACAACAAAGTAAATCTGCATTGACCGCAGAATACTGTGAACTTGACCAACCTACGCATTTCTTCCGTCAAACAATGAACACCTATTCCAACCTGATGTATTTCTTTCTTGGAATGCTTGCTTTTCTGATTGGGCTTTATGATAGAAAAAATAATCTGGCAAGCAATCAAAATCCAATACAACAATTTCCAACGATTTCTGTGTTGTTTGGCTGCTGCCTGATGTATTTATGTTTTGGCAGTGCATTCTTTCACGCATCGCTCACCTGGATAGGGCAACGAGTAGATATGAACGGCACTTATAGTATTTGCATTGTATTGATTGGCATTAGCGGATATCGCTATTTTATCAAAAAAAGTTTAACTGATACAATGAAAACGCTGCTCATATTTTCACTCATAGCAATTATTCTGTTTTTTATTGAATTGCATTTATTAATCAGCAGTGTTATTTTATTGCCATTATTAGTGATAATAGTAATTTTCTTTACCATTTTAAACTACAATAAGCATAAAGAAAACTTCAGTATTTCATTTGCCTTATTAAGTTTGTTGCTGATAACCGGTGCTTTTGTGTTGCGCACATTAGATGTAAAAAAAATTGCCTGCAATCCAACTTCCTTTTACCAAGGACATGCATTGTGGCATTTTTTTACAGGCATGAGTGCGTTTATGTTATATTGGTTTTACAGAAGCGAGAAAGCGTAACTACTTACAATCACCTTTGTCTTTTATTTTCTGATAAAAGTTTTCGTATTGCGGAAGAATTTTGGATATATCAAACTTCTGTGCTTGTGCAAATGCATTCTTTTTAAATTGTGCTAACTTTTCTTCGTCTTGCAATAATTCTAAACTACGCTTTGCCATGCCTTCTACGTCGCCAACATCTAATAAATAACCGGTTTCACCATCTATATTTACCTCAGGAATACCACCGGCATTACTCGACACCACAGGCACTTCACATGCCATTGCCTCTAAGGCAGCTAAACCAAAACTTTCGCTTTCTGATGGCAATAAAAATACATCGGCAACCGCTAATAATTCTTCTACCGCTTCTTGTTTACCCAGAAAACGTACATCCATCGTAGTACATAAACTGCGTGCCAATGTCTCTGCATGTTGCCGTTCGGGACCATCGCCTATCATCAATAGTTTTGATGGAATTTCTTTTGACACCTTGCAAAAAACATGAATCACATCTTCTACTCTCTTTACTTTTCTGAAATTAGAAGTATGCAACAATATCTTTTCTCCGTTTGGTGATATCGCTTTTTTGAAATGTTCTTTATTTGTTTTTTTAAAACGGGAAAAATCGATGAAATTCGGAATCACTTCAATTTCATTCTTTATATCAAAATGTGCAAATGTATCTTGTCGCAAACTTTCTGAAACTGCCGTTACTCCACAGGACTGATTAATAGAATAGGTTACAACAGGTTCGTAAGTTGCATCACGACCAACCAACGTGATATCAGTGCCATGCAAAGTGGTAATCACCGGAACGCTGATACCTTTTTGCAATAAAATTTGTCTTGCCATAAACGCAGCAGAAGCATGCGGGATAGCATAATGTACATGAAAGATATCCAGTTTGGCGTTGATGGCCACATCTACCAATTTACTTGCCAACGCAGTCTCATACGGTGCATAATCGAATAACGGATAATCGTTGAGGCGCACTTCATGAAAAAAAATATTTTCATTAAATGTATCTAATAAACGTGCGGGTTCTTTGTAGGTAATAAAATGCACCTTATGTCCTTTTTGTGCCAGACCTTTGCCTAATTCGGTAGCGATAACACCGCTGCCGCCAAAAGTAGGATAGCATACAATTCCAATATTCATAGCAATGCAAATGTAGTAATGTAATAATGAAATAATGAAACAATGGTTCATTATTTATTGCCTCTTTTAAAACTGTAAACTCTATTTATGTGCAACTATTAATCTTAATGCACAGGTAAAAGTTGGCTGTGTTCTGTAGTGTCGGTATTTTTTATCCCATTCACCTGATGCTAAATCATCAGATAATCTTTGCACTAAAATATCTTCCATTCCATCTTCTAAAAAACTCCAGGCAGATTGCGCTTTTCGGACTTCTTTTTCCAGAAAAGCTTCCGGTCTTCCATAAAATGCTTCCTGAAAACCATCTACACAATCTAAAGGAATTGGAATTGATTTTACTTCGCAATTTCCGCCAAGTGCATTTACAATAAGATCAAGTGTTGGATAACGTGCTTTTTCTATTTCAATTAATTCAGGAAAATAATGTGCATTCCAAAAATTATCTAATGCATCCGGATCAAATGTCATTATCAGAATTTGATTTTTTGTTACACGCCTCAACTCTTTCAATCCTTTGTGAATATCTTGCCAGTGATGTACCGTAACCATTGCCATAGATGCATCAAATGCATTATCATCAAAAGGCAGTGCATCTGCAGTGCCTATAATTGCAGGTGTTTTCCCATTAATTATGCGTTGAGCCCGCATTACTGCTGATGGCTCTACTGCAACTACATACTTATCTGCCGGTTCATAAGAGCCCGCACCTGCGCCTACATTTAAGATAGTTTTTGCATCAGCTAAAGCATCATATACGTACGCTGCAATTCTTGGATCGGTCTGACGATATCCTGAATATTGCTGGCCGTGTTTGTCGTAATTAAATGCAGGATTTTTGATTTGCATATAGATTATTTCAACTGTTCATTCATCTTCAAGCCACATTCTAAAAATGAAATATAGTTTTCTTTGCTTTTAGAAAAATCATATGCCACGGGCTGATTAAGCAACTGTTCCTTTGTGTTAATCAGTATATACTGAGGCTGGGAGTTGGTTTTAAAATATTTTGCCTGAAAATCGCTCCATTTTTGTCCCACTGTTTTTACTTCACGTTCCTTTCCTGTTGCATTAGAAGTATACCATTCTGTTTGTGGCAACGCTTTTCTGTCATCTACATACAATGAAATGATGACGTACTTTTTCAACACATCCGTAACCATTTCATCACTCCATACATTGTCTTCAATCTTTCTGCAGTTTACACAACCAAACCCTGTGAAATCCAACAATACCGGCATATTGTTTTCTTTCGCATACTTCATTCCTTCTATATAATCCTTAAAATGAATAAATGTTTCTTCGTTTTTTGTTTTAAAATTATAAGATGTTGGAGGAACAATTCCGCTTAAGAGTTTAACTGATTTATAACTAAACAATGCATACACCAGATACATTGTAAACAATAGAGTTCCCAATCCCATTGCCCTCACAATTTTAGTTGGTTTGCTTTTGAAAAAGATACCCAGACAATACAATGACATAATTCCAAAAATCAATATCCATACAATCATGAACGGTTCGAAGCGAAGTATACCCCAATTCATAGTCATATCTGCAGTTGATAAAAATTTAAATGCTAAAGCAAGCTCAATAAATCCTAAAACAACCTTTACTATCGTTAACCAACCCCCGGATTTCGGTAATGAGTGCAACCACTGCGGAAACATAGCAAAAAGTGTAAATGGTAACGCCAATGCAATACCAAATCCTAATAAACCAATAAATAAAGAGGACCCGCCTACAACTAATAATGTTCCGATAATTGGGCCGGTACATGAAAAAGAAACCAGTGCAAGTGTAAATGCCATAAAAAAGATACCGATATTCCCACCTTTACTTGCCAGTGTGTCTGATTTATTTGCCCATGAAGATGGTAATGTTATTTCAAACAAACCAAAAAATGACAAAGCAAATATGACAAATACCACAAAGAACAACAGATTAAACCAAACATTTGTACTCATTGCATTTAAGGCATCGGAGCCGAAGATGCTTGTGATAATTAAACCTAATGAAACATAAATAATAATGATAGATGCACCATACATCAACGCTTTTGAGATTCCTGATTTCTGATCTTTTCCTCCTTTTGTAAAAAAGCTGACGGTGAGTGGAACCATTGGAAAGACACATGGTGTAAGTAATGCAAATAATCCTCCTAAAAATCCGGCGATAAAAATCCAAAACCAACTTTTGCTTTCCGTTTGTGCATCTACACTGCAAGCATTTTTTGCAAACTGCCAATCAAAATTAATTATTGGATTAAGTTGCTGAATAGTTGAATGTGTAGAATCACCAACTGATGAGGTTACTTTTGTCGTAGAATCCTGAATCTCGGTTCCTGAACCTTGATTGGTAGCTCCATTAAATGTAATCGCAAATTTTTCCGGACCGAATGGCATACAGCCAACTTCATCTTTACAAACCTGACCGTCAAACTCTCCTTTTAATACCGCTTTGGGGTTTTTGATTTTTACTTTCTGTATAAATGTTGCATCACCATCAAAAGATGTGACATCTACTCCAAATAGCTCATCAAACTTAGTATGTTTTTTACCGGCTTCTTCTACTTTTCCAATAAGTTCAATATCTTTATTTTTTTCAAACCGAAATTGAGTCGGTAACGGTCCGCCTTCTTTAGTAAATTGTGAATAGGTATGCCACTCATCTTCTAATGAACAAATAAATTTTACCTTATATTCTGTTTCTGAAACTTTTTCCACTTCACTTTTCCATGTTAGATGTTGCTCAAACTGAGCCTTTGAGGAAAAGGTCAAAAGAAATAAGCTAATAAATAAAGTATGTTTAAAAAAGGTTTTCATGTACAATTATACATTCACTAAATTCAATAAGGATTCAAATAATTTTCTGCCGTCTGTATTGCCTAATACTTCTTCCGATGAACGTTCAGGATGTGGCATCATACCAAATACATTTCTGCCTGCATTGCAAATTCCTGCAATATTTTCTATAGAACCATTCGGATTGGAAGAAGTACTGATATTTCCGTCAGCATCACAATATTTAAACAAAATCTGGTCGTTTTGGTTCAGCATCTTCAGGGTTTGTTCGTCTGCATAATACCTGCCTTCGCCGTGTGCAATCGGGATATTTAACGGTTGATTTAAATCTAAGTTTCTAGTGACGGCACTATTATTGGTTTGTGGCAATAAATATTGATTCTGGCAAATAAATCTTTGGTGGTCATTCATCAGAAGTGCTCCCGGCAATAAATGGCTCTCACATAACACCTGAAATCCATTGCAGATTCCAAAAACATAACCGCCATTATTTGCATGTTCGATTACTTTTTCCATTATCGGAGAAAAGCGCGCAATAGCTCCGCATCGCAAATAATCACCATACGAAAAGCCACCGGGAATCATAATACAATCTTGTGTCGTTAAATCCTGTAATGAAGTGTCTTTATGCCATAAAATGCGTGTCTCGCATTGCATTACATTTTGACAAACATGTATAATATCTGCATCGCAGTTAGAACCCGGGAAAACAACAACACCAAATTTCATTTTATATAATATTATGAAGTGATTATTTAGTAGTAAAAGATTGTACGAAATTATTTAAAAATCCTTACAATGTTTGTAATAAATGTTACCAATACAAAGATAACATTCAGTATTTCGCCTAAACGTTTTTTACGAATTCTTAACATAAACAAAGCAAGAAAAGTACTTACGGGAATAAATAATACTGAAAAAACAGCTTCGTCAAGATGACCGCTGAACACTACTGTCATCACTATACCAATAAAAAAGAAAATTAGCATATTTAAATTTTTTCTTCTTTTAAAGCCTGTTGAGTACATAATACCCCGTAGGCTGACAAATGAAAATAAGATATAAGTTGCCGTTAGGATAAAATTGATGGCATTAAAAGTATTCTTATGAAAATGAAAGATAGAAAAATTTGCTATAGAGAAGATATTTACGGATACAGGTATGTCCAGAATATAACTAATACCGGTTGACATATACAGCGGAAACAGAATACCAAACAGCAACATCAGGTATTCATTAAAACGGAATGGCTTAATAGCATATAGAATTAAAAATAAAAAGGGAACAAAAACAATAAAATGAATATTAAAGACAATTAAAAACCCTGCAAGAAATCCTGCGTTAAAACATTCAATTTTTGCGCTTTCTTTAATTGTTATCAATAAAAAAATCTGAAATAATCCTAATAAAATAAAAAGAAGAAGGATATATATACTGAACACATTAAACTGAGGAATCAGTGACGTAACTAATGTGTAATACAATGCAGGTATCATACTGTTGCCTTCGTGATAATCTGCTTTGTGAAATAAATAGTTGAACCAAATTGCCTGCAAAAATAAACAAACCTGTGCGAGCAAAACATTAAGAGTGAAACTACCGCCAAGTAATAACCCAATGGAACTCCATAAATTATGTACCTGTGCTACCGGTGTAAGATTACTTATAAGAAAGAACGGAATCTTCAGAATTATAAAAAGAAGAATAAAAACTAAAACGGTAGCGGGTTGTTGTGATTTAAAGTATGAAAGCATAGCAAAAATGTACGAAGTACAATTTAAGTTTTAATATTGAAACAACACGAACTGAAGATTACGCTTTTGTTCACTTGGAAAAATAATACTATGGCCATCCAATTGTTTCGCTTTTAATGGAACCATTACCAATTCTTGTTTTTCACTGTTCATTACACTTACACGTTTTGTCAGACCATTTGGATTTACATTATACTCAACAAAATTTCCGATTTTATAAAAATCTTCGTTGTATAAAAATTTCAGAACATTGTTAGACTCAAAAAAAGCAAAAGAAGAATAATATCCATCATCATTCTCAGATATTTGTGCCTTAGGCATATTGGTCTGCCAATCCAGACTTCCATCTATATTAATTGAAAAAACACCTATATCAAAATACTGATTGAGGTCAATATATTTTACGGAAGGCATAAAAGGTGCTGAATTAAAATAGCCTAAACTATTTGTCGTTAAACGTTCTGATTTTGTAAATCTGTATTCCCCTTCCGTAACTAAAACAAACCCGCCATCGCTGCGCGGCACAATACGTTTGGGTTTTACTAATGTAGCTTTATCCTGCCATGTTTTAAATTCATTGGTCTGCGATTTCTTTAATATTTCATCCGTAAATGGCATTCTGGAATTCAACAAAACAGTATTGGTTCTGAAATCAATTATCTGATAATAAATACCAATATCATTTTTATTTTTCGTGCTCTTATAACTTGCAACAATATATGCTATATCCCGTTGTGTACTTACTTCACTGATAAGATTTTTAAATACATAATTCTGATTCTCCAGCACTTGCTCTGATATGGTATTTGTAGTTCGGTTAAATATAAGCGTTGTATATTTCTCATAATCATAATCATCGTTTCCTATGTTATTTTCAGCTCCTATAATTGCAATCACATTTCCCTGATTATTAATTTTAATAGACTTTAAACTAGATACTTCTCCGTTTTCAGTTACTGAAAATAAATTCCTGTTTAATATCTTAATGGAGTCGCTTAGTACAGCAAACCTTACAAAATAAGATGATTTTGTTTTCAGCATGCTGAATGTCAGAATTTTTGTTTTATCCGGAGATGTTTTAATATAAAATGCTTTCCCTTTTCCAATACTTGCTTGTGGAATAGAATCTAATACAATCACATCATCCTGAATATTCAGTTTTTTATCTAATATCTTTAATTTAAAATATTGATATACATCTCCGTTTGTTGTGTAGAATGCTAAAATTTTATCCTTCAGCAGAATTAAATTTTCCAGCGTTACTCCTTTTCCTTTAAAAGGCAATTCTTTTCTATTATCAATTCTTAACCTATCATCATACGTTACTATCTCACTTTCATTAGTACCAAAGTAATGCACCACTACACCTAAATCATTTTTACCAACAATCTCATAATCAGAGAAACGATTTGAAACTTTGTCAGGAAAGGATTTAGTGATAGTTTGAGAATATGAGTAGGCAGCAGGCAGTAAGCAGTAGGCAGTCACAAACAACTTTACTGCATACTTCATACTAACTACTAAATAGTTCTTTTTGTTCATTTTATTTCTTTTGTCTCGGATCCAATGCATCCGTTAAGCCTTCACCAATTAAGTTAAACAATGTAACTGTCAGGAAAATTGCGAAACCGGGAAAGATGGCAACCCACAATTGAGAACGACCGCCTTGTGCCAATGATAACAATTTCCCCCACGTTAATGTTTCAGGTGGGATTCCTAATCCTATAAACGATAAAAACGACTCCGTTAGTATAGCCGCAGCAA
Source organism: Chitinophagales bacterium (assembly GCA_046329785.1). Taxonomy (GTDB): domain Bacteria; phylum Bacteroidota; class Bacteroidia; order Chitinophagales; family JADIYW01; genus JADJSS01. The sequence goes on along the minus strand of JAXLTZ010000006.1, from coordinate 205,612 downwards.
TACCAAATGCAATAGTAATTAAAACCGGTGAAAGCGCATTGGGAATAGCATGCTTTAACAGTATACGCCATTTCGGAAATCCTAATGCTTCTGAAGCTTCAATATATTCTAAACTCCTGATTTTTAACAATTCAGCCCGAATGAAACGTGCAATTTCTGTCCATGAAGTTAAACCGATAACCACCATTACCAGAAATATACTTGGTTTTGAAATAGCAACTACTGCAATAATTAAAAATAAACGTGGAATTGACACCAATACTTCTATCATACGCTGTACTATAATATCCAGCGGAAGGCTTGTTTTGGGTGTCAGAAACGGAATCTTTTTAAGAATTCTTGAAATCAGAAATCCAATAAACAAACATAATAAGAAAACAAAAATTCCTGTAAATAAACCATGAACTGCATTCGCATAGAACAAACCTAACCCTGCAGACAACAGCCCCATTAATAAAGATGCACGTGAAATTTGTATGCCTTTATCTCCAAAGAAACCTGCTAATGAGCCCAACAAAATACCAATGACACTGGCAATAGACATGGAAATCAAACCAATAATAAATGCAATTCGGGTTCCATGAATTAAGGCCGATAAAATATCTCTGCCGATGCCTTCGGTGCCGAGCCAGTGACGCCAGCGGATAGACGGAACATCCTGTTTACCGAATGGCGAAACAAAACCGAAGTTCAAAATATCCTGCGATGTTGGTGAATACGGAATCAGCGGCCGGATGGCAAAATCAAATTTGGTATCTGTCCATATTATATTATTTAACTCAGGCGGAAATTTTCCGAGTTTTAACTGAACGGCATACTCTTTGAGAATAGGAAAGTATGTTTTCCCCTGATACGTGCATACTATCGGTTTCTCGTTTGCTAAAAAATCGGCAAATACAGCAATAAACAACATGAACATTACTACATATAAAGAAAATAATGCACGTTTATTTTTTCTGAATTGCCGTTTTACATACGACCAGTAATCTTGTTTTATTTCTTGATTAGTACTCAATGCTTTTATTTTTTGTTATATGAAATTCTTGGGTCCACCACTGCGTATAAAATATCTGCGACTAGATAACCCACTAAGGTTAAGATAGCAGAAAACATTACTATAGTATATACAACTGGATAATTACGTGCTACCAATGCTTCGTAAGCCGTCTTACCCATTCCCGGTATGGAGAAAATTAACTCCAATGCAACAGCTCCGCTGATGGCTAATGGAAATACATTGGCAAATAAAGTAATGATGGGTAGTAATGAATTTTTGATGGCATGTTTCCATAATACTTTTTCTTCATCTAGGCCTTTTGCACGTGCTGTACGAACATAATCCTGCGATAAGGAGTTCACCATGGCACCACGCATTTGCCGGGATATAAAAGCTAAACCGCCATAAGTGTAACAAATAATAGGCAATGTTAAATGCCAAACATAATTCGTAAACTTAGCAAAGAATGACATATTTTCCGTGGATTGCGGCACACCAAAAGATGGAAATAAATTAAAGAAATCTCCGCCACCAAAAAACATAATTAATAAAGTAGCCACCCAGAAACTTGGCAGTGAATATAAAATAAATAGACTGGTAGAAATAGTTTGGTCTTTAATGCCTCCTTTATTTGCTGCGGATACTATACCTAAAGGTATCGCAATTAAATACGTTAGGAGAATAGATATAATACTTAACAAAACTGTCCACCGGATGGCTTCCCAGATTACTGTTTTTACCGGTTTTTCATCCTGATAAGAAATGCCAAAATCACCTTTCATAAATTTAGTAATCCATTGATGATATTGATTCTTAAAACCATACCAGTGTATTGCAGGGATAAATTTTTTAGATACCGTTGGTTTATTCACAACATCTTTATACAGATTCGTTGTTTTAGTAATTTCTGATGACAAGACACTTAAATTTTCTGCAACCTTAGTTTGCGATTGCATATCTTTTAAAGCAATCTGAATTGCATTATCGTCAGACTCTACAAACAGTTGCTGGATATCAGCTTTTATAGCAATAATAGCATCTGCATTTACAGAATCGCTTTCTACATTTCCGATAGCAACATCCAACTCTTTTAAAGAATTATAATATGCGTTTATTTCATTCCAGTTTCCGTATTTATCTATAAGTTTAGTTAAATTCTCTCTGTGAAATTTTTTAGGAATGGCATACAAATCTTTCGGTGTCGCCTGATTGGATATACTGAAATAAAAAGTGGGTAAATCCAATCCAAGTTGTGTACGTTTGGCAATATATGCTTTTTCTGCTGCCAGTGCTTTTGCAGAACTTCCCATTTCGCTGTTAGAGTTCAGCATTTGTTCTACAGGATCGCCGGGAACGTTTGTACTTAAAAAGAACGTGAGCAACGATATAATAAATAACGTTGGAATAAATAGTAAAATCCGTTTAAAAATATATTTAAGCATAGTATCTTCTCTAAAAATTATTGTTCTACTTTATACCCTTTTTTTACTCTGAATCCTGCAAACCAAACACCCGGATATGCAGATGGTCCTGCATTAATATTTTCAAATCTGTTGTGAACACAGTCTCTGTATTTTTGTACATAAAGAAAGATATATGGGACCTGTTCATGTTCCATTACCTGCATCTGGTAATATAATTCCCTGCGTTTAGCTACGTCAAACTCTACCCGGATTGCTTCCAGCAGTTTGTCTGTTTTAGCGTTACCAAAACTCATATAGTTAGATCCGCCGTTAGACGCTGATGTATGGTACAATTCCTTATTATCGTCCAGGCCCGGGCTGCTTACCCAACCCTGGTACCACATCTGACAATTGTGCTTTTTCAGTTCATCCAGGTATAAGGACCATTCCAGTGATTTAATGGTAAGTTCAATACCTACCTGATGGAAAGTACGCTGCATCAACAAACCCACCATTTCACGAAGGCTGTTTCCGCTGTTGTAATTGTAGGTAATGACAAAATCTGTTTTTTTGCCGTCAATTACCTTATCTAAAATACCATCTCCATCAGAATCCTTCCAGCCGGCTTCTTTTAATAATGCTTTTCCTTTTTCTATATCAAAGGGATAGGGTTGTATAGCCGGATTGATGATCTCCTTTTTCATGGGAAGAATAGTGCTGTTCGTGCGTACTCCTTTGTTGTAAATTACTTTCTCTACCATCTGGTCTACATTGGTTAAGTAACACAATGCCTGCCGCACTTTAACATCACTCAGTATTTTATCTTTGTGGTTCAGTCCGATGGCCTGATAGGCTAATTGCACCGGCTCCACTTTATAGTAGTTCTTTTTAAATTTCGGCGAATTATCCAAATCCACATAATCTTTAACCGGCGTTACATAGATGAAGTCTATTTGTTCATTTTTAAGCGCGGTTAATGCCGTAGTAAAGCTGTTAATGGATACATAAATCAGGCGTTTCGGGTAAGCCTCAAAGAAAATATTTTCTTTATTGATTTTATCGCCCCACCAGTTTTTCTTTCTTTCCAGGATTAAACGCTGTCCGGTTTCCCAGCTTACAAATTTATAAGCGCCGGAACCCTGCACATAGGCGCCTTCCCGCATTGTTTGCTGTGAATTGAAAAAATCCGAAAACAGTTTTATATTTTCATCCTCTGCACACCTGGGATTTTCTGAAATAAATTCTGTAAATGAATATTTTTTCAGCCAGCCTTTTGCATCGTATACATATTCCGGCAGGATAGTGATGGAATAGGCCGTGCCTTCTATGGCACCAATATTTTTACTACAGATTACTGTATACTTTTTAGGATTTTCCGGATACGTCCTGATATCTCTCACGTAGTCTAAAGATGGCTTAATATTATCCGAATTTACTTTAGGACAAAAAACGGCTTTGTAGGAAAACAGCACATCCTTTGAGGTCACCGGTGTACCATTGTCCCATTCCGCTTCCGGTCTGATTTCGTAGGTGATCTCCAGGGTATTCCCTACTTCCTTTACTTCAGGCATGCTCTTTGCCAGTACGGGTTTTAATTCCAGAGTTTGTAAATCATAATACAACATGGTTTGCATTAAATTCGGAATTACATATCTTCTGGAGGTTGCATCTGATACGGTATACGGATTTAAGCCGGTGGCATCAGATAAAACATGAATGGCTAATTCATCTTTGTATACTTTTGAAGAATTCCCAGAATTACTTACAAACGCACTTAAAACTACTATCGATAAGAAAATAAACAATGTGGCGTATAGTGTGTTTTTGATAGACATGAAATAAGCTGATTATCTTACAAATGTAAGAGATTTTACATATAATTGTATGTATGCAAAAAGTAATTATAACAGGAGGAACCGGTTTGGTCGGGAAACGATTAACAGAACTATTAATTTCTAAAAATTATGAAGTTACTATTTTAAGCAGAAACCCGAAGAAACCTAATGAGTATAAGTGGAATACGGATGAAAACTACATAGATGAGAAAGCATTTGAAGGTGCATCAGCCGTCATACATTTAGCCGGTGCAGGTGTGGCAGACAAACGATGGACAAACGAAAGAAAAAGAGAAATTATCGAAAGTCGCATCAAATCAGCGCAATTAATACATCGCTATTTAGAAACAGGAAAATATCCGATTCAACATTTCATCTCTGCCTCAGCAGTAGGTTTCTATGGCGACAGGGGAAATGAGGTGTTGACAGAAGATTCTTCAGGCGGAACAGGATTCTTAGCTGATGTTTGTAAACTTTGGGAAAAAGAAGCAGATACATTTGCTGACTTGAATATCGCTGTGAGCAAAGTAAGAATAGGTATTGTACTAAGTAAGAATGGCGGAGCATTGCCAAAATTAGATTTTCCGGTAAAATTTGGCATCGGTGCCTATATCGGCAACGGCAAACAATATGTTCCCTGGATTCATGTCGACGATTTATGCAACATTTTTATTTCAATTTTAGAAAATAAAATTAAACCGGGGATTTATAATGGTTGTGCACCCGATATTAAAACAAACAAAGAAATGAGTCAAACCATTGCACAGGTTTTGCATAAACCATTTATCCCCGCACCTGCACCTGCTTTTGTGCTAAAGACAGTATTAGGCGAGATGGCATCAATGCTTCTTATGAGCAACAATTGCTCTTGTAAAAAAATACAAGAAACTGCTTTTGCATTTCAATATCCAACGCTTGTGGAAGCTTTGAAGAATATTTATAATTCCTGATTACACATTGAAAAATAAATTAGCATCGTTTTAGTTTTCAATCATTTATAATTTATTATATTCACGCTACTAAAAAAAGGCTATGCGTAATCCAATTTTATTTATTTTTTTATTAATGAGTTTCCTCTCTTTTCAATCTTGTAAAAACGAAGGCAAAAAAGCAGGTGACACAGAAGGTTTTATTTTTGATGAAAAGATCCAAAAAGAATTTCAGGAAAAACTGATTTTGGTAGAAGATGGCGGCACCGTAGAATTTCCTGAAGGAAAATTCCTCTTCAAAAAAGCACTTTCCATGGAAGGAAAAAAAAATGTAACTATTAAAGGTGCAGGTACGCAAAAAACCATTCTGTCTTTTTTAGGACAAACAGAAGGTGCGGAAGGAATAAATATTTCTAACTGTCAGAATGTTACCTTGGAAAATTTTACCGTACAAGACGCTAAAGGAGATAACATAAAACTGAAAGGATGTGACGGCGTACATATTCATCACATGAATTCTACCTGGACAACCGGTGCAGACACCTCCAATGGTAACTACGGTTACTATCCTGTAGAATGCAGAAATGTTTTAATGGAATACAACGAAGTTTCGTATTGTGCAGATGCCGGTGTGTACATCGGACAATCAACAAACGTGACAATTCACCACTGTTATGCGCACCATAATGTTGCAGGCATAGAAATTGAAAACTGCATCAATTCTGATATTTACAAAAACAAAGCAGAAAATAATTCAGGAGGCATTTTAGTATTCGATTTACCAAAATTATTTCAGGCCAATGGCAGAAACGCAAAAGTGTGGGATAATGAATGTATTGAAAATAACTTTCAAAATTTCGGAAAACCGGGCAGCATTGTGGCAGCAATTCCACCCGGCTCCGGCATGATTATTATGGCTACTGATAGTGTCGATGTGTTTAACAACAAAATTATTAACAACAAAACAATTGGCATTGCAACGGTAAGTTATTATATGACAGGCAAACAATTAAATGATTCCACTTACGGGCCATATTGTACTTCTATTTTTATACATGATAATAAATTCGAAAGGAAATTAGCAGTACCTGATTTATCGACTGATTTAGGAAAATTATTAACTGCAACTTTTAAAGGTTCGCTGGATATTTTTGTGGATGGTTCTGCTGATCCGAAAATCAGAGATAAAAACGGACAGCTACCGGAGGGTAAGAAAATATGTATCCGAAACAACGGCGATGTAAAATTCGGAAACTTAAATGCCTGGAAAACACATGGCCGTGAAGATATTATGAATTATAAAGATAATGACATAACTAAATTTGACTGCAGTTATACCGGAATAAACGGGAATGGTTTAAATCCAAAGGATGCTAAATAATTGGGTTATGAAAAAATTATCTGTAATTCTTACTTTAATTTGTGTTTCTTCATTGATAATTTTCAATCAGTGCAAAATCTCTAATGGAAAAGTCACATTAGATGTAAATGCTAAACCATTTGAAAAACTATCTGAATATAATTTCTTTAAAGGCACTTTAAAAGACTTGATTCCCAATGATAGAGTGTTGCCTTATGATTTAATTACTGCTTTATTTTCCGACTATGCTCATAAGGCTCGTTTTGTGTGGATGCCTGAAGGCTCTTCTGCAAAATATGAAAAAGAAGAAGTACTTGATTTTCCTGTTGGTACTGTTTTAATCAAAAACTTCTTTTATGAAAATGATGAAACAAATGCAGCCAAAGGAAGAAAAATAATGGAAACACGCTTACTTGTAAAACGCTCAGATAAATGGGACGCATTAGACTATGTGTGGAACGACGAGCAAACCGAAGCTGAATTAAATATTGTAGGCGATAGTAAAAAAGTAGATTTTATTAATGCGCATGGGAAAAATGTGCATATAGATTATTCTGTGCCAAATAAAAATCAGTGCAAAAATTGCCATAACCTGAATAATGTGCAAATGCCAATTGGTCCAAAAGTCAGATACCTGAATAAAGATTTTAAATATGCTGATGGCATAAAAAATCAATTAGACAAATGGGTTGAAATAGGTTTCTTAACAGGCTATAAAAAAGAAGAAAATACAGACAATAAAATTGCTGATGCATTTGATGAAAAAAGCGGCACATTGGAAACACGAGCGAAATCTTATCTTGAAGTTAACTGCGCACATTGTCATCGCAAGGAAGGCAGCGCCAATACATCCGGTTTATTTTTGTTGCTGAGTGAAAAAAATCCTGAAAGCTGGGGTATTATGAAAAGCCCTGTTGCAGCAGGCGCCGCCAGTGGCGACAACTTATACGATATCGTTCCGGGAAAACCTGACGAAAGTATTTTAGTATATCGCATGACGGAAAACGACCCCGAGATTCGTATGCCGGAATTGGGCAGAAGTGTTCAACATTCAGAAGCAGTCGAACTCATCAGAAAGTGGGTTGCTGAGATGAAATAATACTTTCAAAATATCTATACTTTTTTAATTTCATTATACTCAAATAGAGAAAATAAGTTCTATCTTTATTTCTATGAAGTATTTATATTTTCTGGGTTTATGTGTTATTCTATTTTCGTGTAAACAAAATAAAAAAACAGCTGTGTCATTTGTAAAAGATGAGAAATTCCAAAAAGAATTACAGGAAAAATTTATCTTACTGGAAGATGGGGGCACAATAGAATTGCCGGAAGGAAATTACATACTCAGCAAAGCACTCTCTATTGAAGGCAAAAAAAACATTACCATAAAAGGCCGTGGTGCAGATAAAACTATCTTATCATTTCTCGGACAAACGGAAGGTGCAGAAGGTATTAATGTTACGAATTGCAGCAATATTACTGTAGAAAATTTCACCATACAGGATGCGAAAGGTGACAATATAAAACTGAAAGGCTGCACTGATGTCATTATCAGAAATATGAATTCTACATGGACTACCGGTGCTGATTCTGCCAACGGAAATTATGGTTATTATCCTGTAGAATGTAAAAATGTGCTGATAGAAAAATCGGAAGTTTCATATTGTGCAGATGCAGGTGTGTATGTCGGGCAATCGTATAATGTGACCGTACGCAATGTAACGGCGCATCACAATGTTTGTGGCATTGAAATTGAAAACTGCATTAATGTAGATGTATATGATAATCTTTCGTACAATAATACAGGTGGCTTTGTGATTTACGATTTGCCGGGCATTCCTATGAAGAACGGAAAGAATTGCAGAGTCTATAATAATATTGCCAGAGAAAATAATTTCAAGAATTTTGCCAAACCCGGCAGCTATGTTTCCGATATACCTCCGGGCAGCGGTATTATTATTATGGCATACGACAGCGTGGAAGTGTTTAACAACACTTTTGAGAACAATAAAACCTTAGGCTGCTGTGCAGTGAGCTATTACGCAACAGGAAGGCCATTTACTGATTCAATTTATACACCGTATTGCACGTCTATTTCTATTCACAATAATACATTTAAAAGAAAAGCGTTACTGGTTCCCGATTTAAGTTCTGATTTAGGAAAGTTAATCTTAGCGATGTCGAAGGGACCGGCAGATATTATATATGATCACAATTACAACAAATCAATGAGTAATCCTGATGGGTCTTTACAGGAACGATACAAGAGTTGTTTTAGAAATAATGGCGACATAAAATTCTTCAACCTAAATGCGTATAAATCACCTGTTATAGAAAATGTATTGAAAACGTATGATAAAGATTTGAAGGTTTTTGATTGTAGTTTGAATGGAATTGTTGGCAATAAGAATTAGAAATATAAAATTATTATTTAGATACACATAAGTGTACAATACTAATTGCTTGGTTACTTACATGTGCTAGTTTAATATTTATCTATATTGTCTTCTAACCATGTTTTTTCTTCTACTGCAACAAGTGGAGCTAGTGGATTGTCAAGATGGTCTTTTATAATTTCAAGACATTTTTTTTCTAATTCTTTACTTGGATTATAATATTCAATTATTATATGTGCAGTCCATAGGTTTACCAAGTAATAACCGTCTTGAAAATACTCTGAAAACTTATCTATACCTATATTATCTATTGTGTTTTTTGCTATTAGTAATAAGTCTTTATAATCTTCAGTATCTTTAGACTTTTTATTAGAAGGAGTAATTTTTTTAAAATAATTTTCTCTACATTTTATTAAGTAGTCTGACATTAGCTAAGTTTATTAATTTTCTTATCTTATTCGTTGATGGTTAGTTTACGAAGCCAAAGCGAAGTAGCACTAAGACAATACTGAACTAAACACATTGAAAAGCAAAATCTTATTATTTGCTTCTACTAAATTACTATTTTTATTTTACCTTTAATTCATGCAGTACAAAAGAATGCCCATAGAAGTGGAAAGCCCGGAAGAAATGGGTTATGCTACTATACAATATAACTTAGCAGAAAGCTCTGTGCGAGATATTTATTTCAAAGATTTGAAATTGAATATAGATGATGTGTTTTTGTGCTATGGTGAACATCGTGGAAAAGCAGGACTCAGAAATGAAATTGTGAAACATGAAAAAGGGTTAACAGCAGATAATGTTTTGGTTTGTCCGAGTGCGGCAACAGCTTTATTTATCATTTCAACAACGGTCCTAAATAACAACGATCATTTAATCGTACTTCGGCCTAACTATGCAACAAATATTGAAACACCACGCGCTATCAATTGCGAAATTTCTTTTATCAATTTGAGTTTTGAAAAAGGATTTCAATTTGATATAGATGAAATTAAAGAAGCAATTAAACCAAATACTAAATTAATTTCAATAACATCGCCGCACAATCCTACAGGTATTGTATTTAGCGATGAAACCATTCAACAGCTTATTGCAATTGCAGAAGAAAAAAATATTCATTTGTTAGTAGATGAAACCTATCGTTACCTGTATTTTCAAACAGATTTAATTCCTTACTACGCCGCAAAAAGTAAGCATGTGATTTCTGTTTGTTCTTTATCCAAAGCGCATGGCGTGCCCGGTATTCGTACGGGTTGGATCATTACTAAAGATGAAAAACTGATGCATGATTTTCTCGCAGCCAAAGAGCAAATTATCATCACTAATTCTGTAATTGATGAAGAAATTGCCTTGCATATCTTATCACAGAAAAATTATCTTGAAAAAACGCACGAAAATATAAGACAAAATTTTTCCATCCTCAAAAATTGGATGGAAAATGAACAACAATATTTAGAATGGTGCGAACCTAAAAGTGGTGTGGTTTGCTTTCCAAGAATTAAAAATGAGTACAATATTGATTTGCCAGAATTTTACAGAACCCTGTACGAAAAATATGCAACACTCGTTGGTGCCGGGCATTGGTTCGAGCAAGACGACAGGTATTTCCGTTTAGGTTTCGGCTATCCGGTTAATGAAGAATTACGGCAAGGACTAAAAAATATAGACGCTTCAATTAAAGCGTCTATTATATAAATCTCTTTCCGAGCAAAGTAAATATTATTTCTCTGCAGTTGTCGGAAGATTCATTTCTTTAAATTCAATATCTGCCGGTACATCAAATATACCTGCTGCTAAACTAGGATCTTCTTCCAGATGTTTTAATGTACTTGTAACAGTCTTACCAACAATAGACATCTCCATTTTCATTGGTACCTGTTTCCACATCCATACTTTTCCCTGCATTTGTTCTGTACTAAAGCTGGCAACTTTGCACTCTTTACCATTCACTGATTCTGTTCCTTCATCCTTAAAATTCATTTTCTTCCTCATTTCTTCCGTCATTTTCGAAAAATCCAGGTTATTAGGGTCGAATCTTGATTCATCGAGTTTAAATTTAGTTCCGGATTTAGCACCTGTCTGCCAGGAATACACAAAGCCGTCAATCATTAAACTATTCGTAGACGTATTCATACTTTTTCCTCCAAATGAAATGGCAGAATTTATTTCCGTTCTGGTTTTTTTTCCGTAATCATCAAACGTAACTTTGGTAGTGGTCGTACCCATTCCTGCCGGCATAACTGTTTCCGTTTCGTAAATTGCAGATTTCAATCCTTCACCGGTTACTGCATCTTTAATCTCAGAAACTACAGAATTTGGTTCTGTTGCTGTTGAGGCATTGTTGTTTTTACAAGAGGTAAATAAGGCTAAAACCCCAATAATTAATAGTAATTTTTGCATAGTTTTAATTTTAGATTCTAATTTAGATAAAAAAAATAACTCTGCATATTAATTCTGATTTTAACCCTACTTATAAACCAAATATCTATTTTTGATGCACAATGATACAGTGGCACGAATTACCGGAACAAACTAAAATCTCTTTTGAGAAATTGCAATTATTTCAACTGGCAAAATTCAGTTATAATGAAAAGATTATTTGTGTTACCAGACTGGAAGATGGATTTTTTGGAATTCACAATACCTGCCCGCATGCTGGCGCACAATTACATCACGGACATTGCAACAGAAAAGGTGTTGTTGGTTGTCCGTTGCATGGTTATAAATTTGATATTAAAACAGGTAAAAGTGCCGATGGAAATAATTATAAGATTGCAAACTATCAATTTAAAATTGAAAACGATAAGTTGTATATTGGTTGGAAAAGTTATTAGTTAATTATTATTCGTTATAAGCGAAAGGATGAAATATAGTATTACTGAAATAAATAAAATTGTAAACGGAAATTTTCTGCAAGAAAATTCTGACACTATAATTACACAAGTCAGCATAGATACGCGACAAATTACACATGCTGAAAACAATTTGTTTTTTTGTTTAATTGCAAGAAACGATGGTCATCTTTATATCGAGAATGCTTATAAAAAAGGAATACGAAATTTTATTATTTCTACTAAGATACCGCTTGACAATTATAATGGTGCTAACTTTATCTTAGTTGAAAACACAACAACAGCCTTACAACAACTTGCAAAACATCACAGAGAGCAATTTAATATCCCAGTAATTGGTATAACCGGCAGCAATGGAAAAACAATTGTAAAAGAATGGCTGTTTCAATTATTGTCGTCAGAAAAAAATATTGTAAAAAGTCCGAAAAGTTACAACTCACAAATTGGTGTTCCTTTGTCAGTATTAAACATGGAAAGAGAAAACGAACTGGCTATCTTTGAAGCGGGGATTTCTACCGTTGATGAAATGCAAAATTTGCAGAAAATTATTCAGCCAACAATTGGAATACTAACAAACATTGGCGCTGCGCACGACGCCGGTTTTTCATCTGCAGAAGAAAAAATAAGTGAAAAAATAAAACTGTTTAAACATTGCGATAAAGTAATCTATTGTGATAAATATATTGCTCATACTCATTTTAAAGACTCACCTGCTGAATTAATTAGTTTTGGTGAAAATACCAATAGCACCTATCATATTTCAAACATACATAAAGAAGGTACTACAACTTCTTTATGTATAAATCAAGATAAATTTTCCGTTCCGTTTTCAGATGAAGCAAGTGTAGAAAACTGCCTGCATTGTATTGTTTTATTGAAAGAACTTGGATTTGACAACGCTTTAATTCAGGCAAAAATTGGGACATTGCGTAATTTACCGATGAGGCTGGAATTAAAATACGGTATTAATAATTGCACAATTATAGATGACTCCTACAGTGCTGATTTTTATTCTTTACAGGTCGCACTGGATTTTTTCAAACAACAGGAATCGCATAAAAAGAAAACGCTGATTATTTCAGAATTTGAGGAGTCCGGTTTAAATGATAAAGATTTTATTCAGAAACTAAAAATAGTTTTACAGCAACATCCTTTTGATAAATTAATCGGTGTAGGAAAATCCTTTATACAACACATAGAATCTCTTGCCTATACAGTAAAGGAATGGTATGTATTTGAAAACACCGGACAGCTGATAGAACAATTTAACGTGCTGAATTTTGAAAATGAACTTATCCTTTTAAAAGGTGCCCGCAAATTCAGTTTTGAAAAAATAAGCGCTCAACTTATCGGACAAACGCATGCCACTGTCTTAGAAATTAATTTAAATGCGCTGACAAATAATCTGAACGTTTACAAAAGTTATTTGCCTAAGAATTGTGGAGTAATTGCCATGGTAAAAGCGTTCTCGTATGGCAGCGGCAGCGTGGAAGTAGCAAGTTTACTGGAAAAACAACAGGTAAATTATCTTGCTGTTGCTTATGCGGATGAAGGCGTTGAGCTAAGAAAAAATAATATTAATACGCCAATTATGGTGATGAATCCCGACGCGGTGGATTTTGACAGGATGATTGAATATCATTTAGAACCTGAAATTTATTCATTGCAAATTTTACAACATCTTATAAGAAAAGTAAACGGAAAAGATATTACCGTTCATCTTAAAATAGAAACCGGCATGAACCGCTTAGGTTTTGTTGAAAGTGAACTGGATGCATTAATTTCAATCTTACAACAACATAAAAATATTTGCGTAAAAACTATTTTTTCGCACCTGGCCGCCAGTGAGGATGTGCAATTTGATTCTTTTACAAACGAACAAATCAATCACTTTAATAAATTATCTGATTATCTGATTGCTGCTTTACAAACACCAATCAAAAAACATTTATTGAATTCGAGCGGCATTTTGCGGTTTCCATCCGCGCATTTTGATTATGTGCGTTTAGGTATTGGTTTGTATGGTGTCGACAGTTCTTCTACTATTCAGGAGAAGCTACAACCGATTGGTAGACTCAAAACAAGAGTAGCACAAATTAAGTATGTACAGAAAGGAGAAACGATTGGTTATTCACGCAAAGGCATTGCAGCAAAAGATATAAAAATCGGCGTACTTGCAATTGGCTATGCCGATGGTTACGACAGACGTTTTGGCAATGGTATTGGTGAAGTATTTATTGCCGGACAACGGGCCAAAATTATCGGTAATATTTGTATGGATATGTGTATGGCTGATATTACACATATTGATGATGTACATGAGGGCGATGAGTGTGAAATCTATGGAAAAGAAATTTCTATTATAGAACAGGCGAAAAAAATCGATACAATTTCATATGAACTACTTACTCGGATTTCATCAAGAGTAAAGCGTCTATATTACCTGGATTAAATTTTTAACTATTCTGATTCAGTTACCGGATTTTCCTGTGTGACTACTTCTTCGGCTACAGGTTCTAACTTTACCAGATTATCTTCCGGGATTACTTCATCAGGCAGTTCTTTAATATCTTCAACGAGCAACGGCACCTCTTCATTAGCCACTGCATCTGCAATTTCTGAAGCAACCAGTTGTTCGGCTGATTTTTCTTTTTTCGATAATTTTTTAGCAGTAAGTTCTGCCTGTTTTTCAGCTTCTTCCTGTTCTTTCTTTATTTTTTGCTGTTCACGATCTTCCTGATGCTTCTTTTCTTTTTCAATATCTTTTTTAAGCTGAGTTATCGTTTGCTCTATACCTTTAATTTTTTCTTCTTTTTCTTTTGTTTTATCTAAAATATATCCGAATCGGTTTTTCAGTTCATCTACAGATAATTTACCGCGTGTATAATGCTGCATTTTTTCTACCTGCATGTTATAGCTTTCCATATCACGTGCAACGGAATCTTTTAGTCCCTGCATTATTTTAGTAAGCTGGGCTATTCTGGAGTTTGTTTTGGTCAACACTTCTGTCAATCTGTATTTTCGCAAATCATCAAAGATTGCATTGACCTGATTATAAATATTTCGTTTGTGATTCCAGCGAATATTAATGTCTTTTAATTCTGCCTGAATTTTTTTCAATTCATCAAAAATAAATTTCCATTGATCGTTATAAATTAATTTTGTCTGTAAATCCTCAATTCGTTTGTAGTAACTTTTTATCAAAACAGCATTAGCATGATCTTCGTTTTCATTATTAATTCTTTTGACTGCTTTTAATGCTTCAAAGACACTATTGATTTTATCTTTTAAAACAGTTGTTTGTTCCCACGAAATTTCATTCTTTTTCTGATAAGAGGCTATTTTTTCCCACTGAGCTTTTGCTTTATCCCATAATGTTTGATCGTATTCAGCCACTACGGATGCTTTCTCTTCCAATAATTTCACTTCATCAGAAAGCAACTGATTGATTTTTGAACTCATCAGCTTTTTACTCCATTTATGCTGGGATTGCAAAACAACATCCAATCGTTCAACTTTAACTTCAGCAGGCAGAATACTGTCGCTGTTAGCATCCAGCTCCCAGTGAATGGCACTATCCGGGAAGATGTACTCTCCGCCATTCTTCCATTCCACAAACAATGCATCCTGAATTTCTTTGGTAACTTCTTCCTTCGGAAAAGCATAGGTATGAATTTTTGCTGTTTCCTCATCAAGATGGATAGCAATTAAGGCCTTTCTGTCGGTACCTATTTCGCCCCATAAAACTAATCGTGTGTTCATATTAATCGTAAATTGTAATTAGTAAGAGATAGTAATACTTTAAACGCATCATTATCACATCATATCTTGTTAATTAAAAACAGTTTGCAAATTCATGCAAACTGTTCGGTACAAAATTAGATATTATTCTTTAATTTTTCAAGGTTGAACGCTTTGTTTTAACAGTTTCAATAATTTGTTCCTGCAATACAATTTGCTTTAGTTTCGCTTCCTGCTCTGCATCATTCTTTATTACTGTTTTTTCTAAATCCGCAATCTTCGCTTTTGCTTTTTCAATCTCTTTTAGAGTCTTTTCTTTATCTTTTTTTAAAGTTTTTAATTCTTTATTTATAGTCTTTAAAAATTTCTCTTCAGTTTTAAGTTGGTCTGACACATCTGCCAATGCCCTGTCCTGCGCAAAATCTTTTACTACTGCTTCCATTGCCGTATATTGTGTACCGTATGCATAAGATGTAATAAAGGCGCCGCCCAAATCTGTAAAGAAAGTCACCTTGGAGCCATTATCGATCGGCGTGATAATCGCATATATATCAATTGTATTTGCACTTACGGTAGAAACTCTTGCATCATCAAGTAATATTTCCGGTGATTTCTTATTGCTGACAAATTTTGCATCGAGCTTTTTGCTCAATTTTTTTATTCCGTCTTTTGCATCATTTGTGCTGATTCCACTCAAAATAATTTCTATTCCGTTTTGTTCACCCTTGCTCATAAATTGACGAACTTCATTAGTAGTAAATGTTCTTTGTCCATACACAATAGTAAATGAAAACAAAATAAATACAACTAAAGCGATTATTTTTCTTTGTTGATTACACATCTTAATATTGATTAATTTAGTAAATAATTATTTCATGAATAAAAAAGCAGCTTGCTTTTTATGCAAACTGCTTTTTTTATAAATCTAACGAGGTTAATAATTTAATGTTGCTCGTTTAGCTTTAACAGTCTCGATAATCTGTTGTTGCAGAGAAATTTGTTGTTGTTTAGCCGCTTGATTAGCATCATTTTTTATAATATCTGCTTCGCGTTGCTGAATAAGTGCTTTTGCTTTTTCAATGTCTTTCAAATATTCTGCCTTGTCTTTTGTTAAATCTTTCAGGTCTCCTGTAAGTGTTTTTAGAATCTTTTCTTCTGCTTTTTGTTGCTCTTCCACCACTTCAATGGCCTGGTCTTTTGCAAATTTTTTCAACGCCGCTTCCAATCCGGCATATTGTGTGCCGTAAGCTGCCGAAGAAATGAAAGCGCCACCCAAATCTGTAAATATTGTCACTTTTGAGCCGTTATCTATCGGAGTTACTACAGCATATAAATCTACCACATTAGCACTTACGTTTGCCATTTGTGCATTATCGATAAAAATTTCCGGATTTTTTTTATCGCGCACTACTTTTGCTTTCATCTTTTTGCCCCACTTTTCCAATGCATCTTTAGCATCTTCAGGCTTAGTGCCATTTAAAGCTATCTCAATACCATTCTGTTCGCCTTTACTCATAAACTGGCGTACTTCATTTGTAGTAAACTGACT
This sequence comes from Chitinophagales bacterium, assembly GCA_046329785.1. Classification (GTDB taxonomy): domain Bacteria; phylum Bacteroidota; class Bacteroidia; order Chitinophagales; family JADIYW01; genus JADJSS01. The sequence goes on along the minus strand of JAXLTZ010000006.1, from coordinate 188,547 downwards.
CTGCGCATTTACAGATGAAAAACCCAGCATTATAAATGCTGCTACTACAGATAATTTCAAAATTTTATTCATCTTGATTTATTTTATTAATTAACAATCCCAGTTACTTTGTCTTTATTGTACTGCAAAATAAATGCCACAAAATACCCTTGCGAGCGAGCCAGTTCCAAAACTTCTTTTGCTCGTTCTAATGTATTAAAATTTCCAATACGGTAAATATATCGTTCATATGCCTTTACCTCCTCTGTTTTACCAAGGTTTTCAAATTCCGGAAATTTAATATTTCCTTTATCGTAACTTGCAAGTTGTACTTTATAATATAAATCCGGTAATTCTTCTTTTACCGGTGCAATTTGAACTTTCTTTTCTTCAATAGTTGTTGGCGTTATGTCGACAGGTTTTTCTTGTGATTTTACAACAACAGCTTCTGGTGCTTTAATAACAGGTTTATTATTTGTCGCAGACTCTTCTGATGCTACTTTAGGAGTTTCGTTTACAAGCTTAGGTTCTTCTTTTATTATTTCTTTTATTGGCTCTGCTTCTTTTTCCGGTTCTGTCTCTGCAACTGTTTCAATTATCTTTTCTTCTTTTATTATTTCTGGTGTCGGTTCAATTACAGGTTCTGTTTTTGGCACTTCCTTTTCAACAGAAACATTTTTAACCTTTTTACTTTTTTTTGTGCTTACCATATCTGCCGCTAATTGTGGTACATCATCATCTCTTATAACAATTGGGCTGGCAGTTTTTGTCTCTTCTGCTTCAACTTTAGGAGTTTCTTTTGTTTCAATTATTGGCGTAGATGCAGTTGATGTTTCTGTTATAATTCCAGCAGTCTTTATCTCTTGTAAAGGAGCTGAGCTTTCAACTTTCTGATTTTTTTCTTCAGTTAAAAGAATAGCATCCTCTTTAGCTTTTATATCGGGTGCAATAACTTTCAAAATACTTCCGACTTTTATTGCATTAGTTGAAATATTATTCCATTTTTTTAAATCTTCCACCGTTACATTATATAATTTAGATATGGAATACAATGTTTGATTCGATTGTACCGTGTGATTTATAGGTGCTTCTTTAGGTGTTGTACTATTTTGTAACGGTGCATTTACTTCTGCTTGCTGAGTATTAATTTTAACCTCTTGTTTAGCTGCTTCCTCTTGATTTGCGGGTGATGGAACGACTATCTTTGGTTTATTCTTTTGAGTAGTAGTAGTTATTTGCGGGTTATCTTTTGAAATCACTTTCTTCAGCGAATCAATTTTTGCCTGTGTAATTGGTTCATTTCTAAAGTATACATCATTGTAAGGCAAATTTGATTTTGCCTTATTGTCTATTTTAATATTCATACCCGGTGGCAATTCACCTTGCTTGTAAACTTTATTTTCTTTTAGTTTATATTTAGCTCCATTTAATTCATAATCTCGAACTTTTACGTCATTTTTCTGCATACCATACGTTGTCAACTCATCAGTGATCTTATTTTCCTGACTTTCAAAGATGACCTTGTAATTATTATTCATCAATAATTTTATTTCGAATTTTCCTGATGAATCTAGATCTACCAATCGTAATTTTTGTGTGGTATAATTTACCATTCTCATTTTAGCATATTTTGCCGGCTTATTGGTAGCTGCATCTGTAACACGACCGGTGAAAATTATGTAATTGTCTAAAGACAAATTATTTGTAGCATTATTCTTAATAGCAAATTGTGCATCTTGTTTTAAATAGATATCCGCTACCACGGAATCTCCACTGATTCTTCCGAGTGAATTCACTTTAGAGGTAATAGGACGGTAATTATCTTTTGAAAGTTTTAATGTGAATGATTTATCTTTATCTACTTTAAATTCTGCTATTCCATTTTCGTTTGTAACACCTTCAAATACTTTATTACCATTTTCAAATATTTGTACCAAAGCATAATCTAATTTTTTTTCAGTGAGAGAATCATATGTATTTACAATGAGTCTGAGATTAAACGGAATAAATCTATACACATCAAATCCTCCTTTATCTCCAATTCGGTTAGAGGAAAAATAACCTGTCTTCACTTCATTGTCATAGATAATACTAATGTCATCCCCGGCGGAGTTAATAGGTGCGGGTTGCATTTCTACGTCCTGCCATATACCTGTATTGTTTTTCGCTGTATAAATATCAAAACCGCCAAAACCACCTTCTCTGTCAGAAGAGAAATACAAGGTGTGATTTTGTCCGTCTTGCACCATAAATGGATTAATTTCATCTGCTGCGGTATTTAATAATTTTCCTGTATTTACGGGTTTTGTCCACTTTCCGTTTTCTAATTTACTTTCCCAGATATCAAAGCCACCAAAACCACCTGTTTGATTCGATGAAAAATAAAGCGTCTTTCCTTCGGTATCAAATGCCGGATTTTTACAGGAGAAGGCGTCTGCATTAAAAGGATATGGTTTAACATTTAAAAAATTACCCCCTAAATTATCTGCAAAATATATTTTTTCGTTTTTTTGTTTTTCTTTCTTGGAAGAAATTTCTTTTGCAGAAAAAACAACTGAGTTTCCATCCTGAACAAATGATAAACTTGTTATAAGTAATTTTTGAACTCCTGAATTATATGCTTTTACAGGTTCCAAAAAATTATTGTACTCACGAACTATCTGATAAATCTCATTTGTATGCTCCATACTTTTTGAAACGACATACACGGGATTGGTTCGCAGTACAGCAACATTCATTTCGTCCGCATCAGTATTAAACGTGTAGTTTTCCAATTTATAGCTGGCAGTCTGGGAAGAAGCTTTCAAAATCTTTTCACATTGATTTGCCAGATCCATAACCTTGTTTACATCTCCTGTTTGTGCCGCATACATCAGATAACCATCTAATGCCTTTTGGTATTCACCCATCAGCCGGTTAGTATTGGCGTAATTAAATAAGTTTACTTTGGAGGTATTGATGAGCTGACTTTCTTTGTCGTACCATTGCATGGCAGTCGCATAATCTTTTTTCTTTACATACAATTCTGCAATTCTAAATGCATCCTGCGGATCACGTTCTTTACCGTAATATCTTTCCTGGTAATATTGAATAACTTTATCAATACCACCGCTTGCAATTAGTTTACTGATATAGATAGCATCCCATTTTTTTGCAAAAGAGATACTTGCCAAAAACATACAGCTTAAAAAAATTACTTTCTTCATTGTTTCAATTTTAGGTTAATGTGCTTCCAGCCAGTTAGAACCAAACCCTGCGCTTACTTCTATCGGCACTTGTAAAGGTAAGGCATTTTGCATTTCATGTATAACGATTTTTTGTATTTCTTCTTTTTCCGGTAAAAAAACATCAAATAAAAGTTCATCATGTACCTGTAAAATCATTTTAGATTTGAGTTTGTGTGCATTTATTTGTCTGTGTATATTGATCATGGCCACCTTTATCATATCTGCTGCAGTACCTTGTATTGGTGCATTGATGGCATTTCGTTCAGCAAATCCGCGTATAGTCCAGTTGCCCGCATTAATATCGCGCAGATATCTTCTTCTGTGCAATAATGTCTCTACATAACCTTTTTCCCGCGCTGATTTTATTGTATTATCCATATAGTTTTTAATGCCGCTGTATTTCTCAAAATACTGTTCAATCAAGCTAGCAGCATCTGTTCTGGAAATACCTAAACGCTGTGCCAATCCAAATGCCGAGATACCATATATAATGCCGAAATTGACCATTTTTGCCTGACGACGCATTTCGGAAGTAACACTCTCTAACGGAACGCCAAACACATTTGCAGCAGTTGCAGCATGTATATCTAAATTTTTGCTGAATGCTTCAATCATGTTTTCATCTTCACTTATCGATGCCACTATTCGTAATTCTATCTGAGAATAATCGGCAGATAACAAAATATGGCTATCGTCTTTTTGAATGAATGCTTTACGGATTTTTCTACCACGTTCTGTGCGAATTGGAATATTCTGCAGGTTAGGGTTCACGGAACTTAATCTGCCTGTAGCTGCTATTGCCTGATTGAAGGTAGTATGAACTCTATGTGTTTTCGGATTCAGCAGATTTGGCAAAGCATCCACATACGTACTTTTTAGTTTGGTAAACTCTCTGTAATCCAGCAATTTTTCGGCAATCGGATGTTCGTGGAGAATCTTCTGCAAAGTTTCTTCATCCGTTGAATATTGTCCGGTTTTTGTCTTTTTACCGGGATATTTAATCCCCATTTTTTCAAATAAAATATCTCCTAATTGTTTAGGCGAATCAATATTGAATTGCGCTCCGCAGGTTTCTAAAATTTCATCTTTTAATTTTACAATATCTGTGGCTATCTCATCTGAATATTGTTTTAAAAAATCCATATCGATACGAACGCCTTCATATTCCATCTCTGTAAGTACTGATATTAAAGGTGTTTCCACGTCATAAAATAATTTATGCAAATGTGTATTGTCAATTTCTTTTTTAAATACATTGTGTAATTGCAACGTGATGTCTGCATCTTCTGCAGCGTATTCTTTAATTTTCTCGACAGGCACATCGCGCATCGTACCTTGTTTTGGGCCCTTTTTGCCAATTAATTCTTCTATTGAAACAGGTGTATAACCAAGATAGTTTTCAGACAATACATTCATGTTATGCTTGGTATCTGCATCTATTAAATAATGTGCCAGCATTGTATCAAAGAAAACACCTTTCACTTCTATCTCGTACCATTTTAAAACTAACTGATCAAACTTTATATTCTGTCCTATTTTAATAATTGATTCATTTTCTAAAACAGATTTGAATTGATGAATTTGTTTTTTTGCTTCTTCCTGATTAGCTGAAATGGGAACATAATATGCTTCGAATGGATGAGTACTAAAAGAGATTCCTACTAGTTCGCAATTATTTGCATCCACAGAGGTAGTTTCGGTATCAAAACATATTTTATCTGATGCATTTAATTTTTTCAATAACTCATCCATCTCTGTTTGTGTATCTACTAAGAAATACTGATGTTCTGTGTTATTGATATTTTTTCCGAAAGTAGTTTTTAGCGCATCCGCTGCAAGCAGTTCTTCCTCTGGTTGCTCATCAAACATAGAAGTCTGGGAAGTATTTTTTGGAGCTGTTTGCTTTTTTGCAGCTGCTTCATTCATGGAATAATCTTCTCCTAAAATTCGTTTGCCTAATGTCCGGAATTCCAAATCTGCAAAAATTGCAGAGAGTTTCTCTTTATCAAATTCTTTTAAAACATAGTCATCTTCATTCCATTCAATCGGAGCATCTGTGATGATGGTAGCCAGTTTTTTTGAAATCAATGCCATTTCTTTATGCTCTATAAGCTTATCCTTCATGGCTCCTTTCACCTCATCTATATTTTCATAAATATTTTCGATAGACCCGAATTGACGAATGAGCATCTTTGCACCTTTTTCGCCAATACCTTTCACCCCGGGAATATTGTCTACCGCGTCGCCCCATAATCCAAGTATATCTATAATTTCTTTCGGATTCTTTATTTCCCATTTTTTATTTAATTCCTCCACACCTAATACTTCCGCAGGCTTTCCCATAAATGGTGGTTTATGAATAAAAATTTTGTCTGATGCTACTTGTCCCAAATCTTTATCCGGTGAAACAATATAACATTCAATACCTTCTTTTGCGGCTTTGACTGCGAGTGTTCCGATTAAATCATCCGCTTCGTAGCCCGCTATTTCTACTACCGGCATATTCATCGCTTTTATAATTTCTTTGATATACGGAATGGAAGCCACTATATCATCGGGAGTTTCCTGTCGGTTTGCTTTATAAAAATCGTGTTCTGCTTGCCTGTCTGTTTGTGCTGCAGCATCAAAAACAATAGCATAATGTGTAGGATTATATTTTGTTTTGATTTCCCAGATAGTGTTTAAAAACCCTTGTATTGCTGATACATTGAAGCCTTTAGAATTAATCAACGGGGCTTTTTGAAATGCAAAATAGGCTCGAAAAATTAATGCGAATGAATCGAAAAGGTATAGTTTTTTCATAAAATATAATGAAGTAATGTAGAAGTATAATAATGTAACAATTGTTTCATTGCTTCATTAATTAATTATTTGATTGTAATGCTTCCCAGTATTCGGCTGCTCTGCGCGTATGCGGAATGCAAATACTACCGCCTACTAAATTGGCAATGGCAAACACTTCATACACCTGTTCCGTACTGATGCCTGCTTCATGTGATTTTCCTAAATGATATTTTATACAGTCATCGCAGCGCAGCACCATAGATGCCACCAGTCCAAGCATTTCTTTTGTTTTAGCATCTATTGCTCCGTCTGCATATGCGTGCATATCAAGATTAAAAAAACGATTGAGTGTCAAATTTTTTTGACTTAAGATTACTTCATTCATTTTAGAACGATAATCATTAAATTCCTGAATTGGATTTTCCATAAAATATAAAAACTATTATCTGTCTAATTTACGACAAATAATAGTTTTAAAAATTGTTTTGAAAAAGTAAGTGTATTATTTTTTCTTTTTGGCTACTTTTCGTGCCTGCGTCCACTCCTCAAACAAATCGATTCCGCGGTGCATCGCTTCTAATCTGTCATAATTTAAAGAGTAGTAAATTTTCTTACCATCTCTACGTGTGCGCACTACATCTACGCCTCTGAGTATTTTCAGGTGTTGGGATGTAATTGACTGTTCAATTTTAAGTGTATTGTAAATTACGTTTACATTCACTTCTTTTTTTTCGTGGATCAGTTTGATAATTTTTAATCTCAAATGATGTGCCACTGCTCTCAAAAGCTCTGCAGCTTTTTCGATCTTTTCTGTGTTGAATTCGAAATTTTCCATAAAAACTTTTTTCAATTTAGTTCACTACAAATATATAGAAAATATAGTAAATTAACATGCAAATGGCATGACTAATGTCAAATATTTCATGCTATATATTAATAAAACCTATTAAATTGGTAGTAGCTCAGTAAATATCAGAATATCTTATTTAATCAATTCTTCCAATAGCCTTGATATCTCATCCATCCTTTCATGGTCAACAGAATAGTAGATGAATTTGCCATCACGTGAAGTGACAACGACGCCGGCGCGTCGCAATAAAGCGAGGTGTTGTGAGGCAACGGATTGCTCCAGTCTTAATTTTACATATAAATCGGTAACGGTCATTTTACCTTCTTTATTTATCATGCGTATCATTTCCTGACGGAGTTTATGGTTAATAGCGCGTAATACCAAAACGGATTTACGTAATACCTGAAAATCAATTTTTAACTCCGGCTGAATGATATTGTTACTGTTTATTGACATGGCTTATTTCTTTAATTTATTATCCTGTTTCAATGAAGTGTTTAATTCAAATATTGTACCAAATAGTAAGAATTGTTTTATTATAAAATGGTTGCATGCGGACAAAATGAAATTTATAGTTTATTTTAAGTATCCGATTTAACTTGTTCTGTTGTATAAACCTGTTTGGTGTAATTTGGTTCAAAATAGGCAATATCTTCATACTGACTCTTAACAAATTTTGAAAATGATAACTGGCATAAATCTACCGAGCTTGGCATGAACTCATCATATATAATTACCCTTTCTGAATTCACTTTTCCGGATACTTTAAATGCCCCGTTGCCGAATATCAGGTATTTTTTATCATTATGAAAAAGGTTCTCAAAATTTTCATCAATTATTAAATTGGAGAATGCTTTTGTCTTTTCTCCGTTTTTATTAAAAAAAGAAGTAAATACTTCCATTCTTCGTGCATCAATCATAGGTACGTATTCATCAAAATCATTCAGCTTATACCTTGTCTGCACACCATTCACCATTGACTCCAAAGTAGATACCGCAATCAAAGGAATACCAAGTGCATAGCAATATCCTTTTGCAGCAGCAGCCGCGATACGCAAGCCCGTATATGAACCCGGTCCTGCGCTAACAGCTACGGCTTGCAATTGTTGGAAAGTGAGCTTGGTTTCTGCTAATAAATCTTCTATCAATAGATGTAAAGTAGATGCAGCTTTATTCGGCTCAAAGATTTCTTTTGTACTCAAACATGAACCATCCTTTGAAATGGCTACAGAAGTCACTGCATTTGCAGTTTCTATACATAAGATATACACCGGATTTTCAGACAATCTATTTATTATTTTTGAGCGGTAAGCATTAATTTATATTTAGTGCTGTCGCTTAAGATTTCAATTGCCTTTTTTACGTCTAAATCATCTTTCAGGCTATTCGCAATTCTGCCTTTTTCATATGTATAACGGCTGGCAATTTCCTGCTCCAATAACTTTTTAATTTCCGGCTTGAATTTCAATAAATCTTTAGATTTATCATGTTTAATTTGTGCTTCCAAATCCGTAATTACTTTCTGTACATCCTCAGAATAGCTATCATCTTTTATAGATTTTTTTAAATCAGATAATTTCACTTCACTGGAAGTTGTGTAATCATAATCTTTACCTTTTAATGAAGCTATAAACTGATTATATTCTTCATCTGTCATTGTAAAGTTATTACCATCTCTTAAAGTTGAATGATCATGTTTGTATTGATTTGCAAATTCGAAGAGATGATTATTGGTATACAACGCAATAGCAATCGGTGATATTTTTTGCTCTTCCGTTTTAATATCCGGTTCAACACCGGCGCCATCTTTCACTACTCTTCCTGATTTAGTTTTAAACTCTTTGCGCAAAGAATCCGGCAATGCATTTGCAATTCCGTCCGCACTTCTGTGCGTGTAATCAATGCGTTGAATGCATCTTCCGCTTGGAATGTAATATTTGGAAATGGTTACTTTCAGCTTTGATTTGTATGCAATGGGTTTAGTTACCTGCACCAAGCCTTTGCCATAAGTGTTTTGTCCAATCACAATTCCTCTATCTAAATCCTGGATGGAACCCGAAACAATTTCAGATGCAGATGCTGAACCTCCATCTGTTAGCACAGCCAATGGAATATCTGTATCTACAGGCTTTCCGGTAGTGGCATAGGAGAAATTAGCTTCCTGAATTTTCCCTTTTGTATTTACTATGTTTGTTCCTTTTTCTACAAAAGTATTACAGATATTAATAGCCTCATTCAACAAACCTCCACCGTTACCACGCAAATCAAGCATCACTCCTTTCAGATTCGGATTTTTTTTCAGTTCCTTCAATGCATCCTGAACTTCCTGTGATGCATTATCTGTAAACATAGTTAGCTTTATGTAACCAATTTTATCATTTACCATTCCGAAATACGGTACATTTTCGATTTTTATTTCTTCACGATTAAACGCCAATGTCTTTTCCTCATTGGTTATAGCTTTTTTTATTTTGATGGTGATTTTTGTGCCGGGTTCGCCTTTTAACAACTGGCTCACTTCATCAGAATTATATTTGGTAGATACTTTTCCATCTATTTCCATAATGATATCTCCTGCCTGCAGGCCTGCCTTCTGAGCCGGATATCCTTCGTATGGATCAGTAATTACTACGTTGTCGCCCATCTTGGCAATACGCGCGCCGATACCTCCATACTTTCCGGTAGTTTGCAACTGATATTCATCCAAATCTGCCCCTGTAATGTAGTTAGTAAAAGGGTCTAACCCATCCAGCATCTTGTTAATGCCATCTGTCATTAGCTTATTCGGGTCTACATCATCGACGTAGTAAGTATTCAACTCTTTATATAATTGCGTAAACAACTCCATGTTTTTGGCAATTTCAAAATAGCGGTTTTGATCAGCTGCTCCTGCGTTTAATATCAAACACAAGCAAAGAATAGTGAATAGTTTCTTCATCTGTTTCAGTTTAAATTGAGTTTTTACGGATTTTATTTATTTATGAACTTTAAATCTACTAAAAATAGTATTTACGAATGGTTAAAAAATATGAAGAAACTCAGGGAACCGGGTCATATCCGCTGCCACCCCATGGGTGACAGGACAAAATCCGTTTAATTGCTAAATATCCGCCTTTGAATAAACCATATTTTTGTAAGGCTTCAATAGCATACGTAGAGCAAGATGGCTGGTAGCGGCATTTATTCTCACCTAATAAAGGTGATACTGAATATTTATATATTTTAATCAGTGCAATGAAAGGGAAAATGAGTATTTTTTTAAGCAATGTCATTTTACAAAAAGAATTATTATCTCAACAAATAGCTTAATGATAAGTTTAGTTACATTGCCTCCAACACCATTTTTAGCAACTGCTTCACATTCGCATCTACTGTTTTAAAATCTGTTATTGATTTCGCATGATAACTTAGCAACAAAGCTATGTTTTTATTTTTTTCCTGCAATACTTTATAAAATTCAGGTTTCTGTAAACGTACACTTTCACGCATCAATCGTTTGAGACGGTTTCGATCTGGTGCATTCGGAAATAATTTTTTGGAAACCGCAAATGCAAATTGCGCCGGAAAGGCGCAATTCAATTCAACAGTTTTAAAATATATTCTTAAGGTTGGATTTTGTACAAAAATTTTAGTGCTGAAAAGCTCTTCAATTAATTTTCTGCTTTTCAGGCGTTCATCTTTTGTGAAAGTAAGCCGTATATGTTTATCTGTTCCAGCTATTATTTTCCTTTTCTTTCGTCAGAAATTGATAATTTTTTTCTTCCTTTTGCACGACGTGCATTTAATACTGCACGGCCACCCTTAGTTGCCATTCGCTCACGGAAACCATGCTTGTTTTTTCTCTTTCTTACCGATGGTTGAAACGTTCTTTTCATCTTATTTTAATTTGAAAATTTGAAAATGTACCAATTTGAAAATGAAATCCTCAAATTTTGGACTGCGAAGATACTATTAAATTTGAAAATTTGAAAATGAATTGATTTGAAAATGCTTTTTTATAGCAGAAAATCAATGATTTAACTATTTAGAAAACTATCTGTCATTATCAAATTAGCTAATTCACTAATTATCAAATTATTATCTGTTCATTGTCATCAAAAATTCTTCATTGCTTCGAGTGCCTTTCATCTGCTGCAACAGGAATTTCATCGATTCTTCAGAGTTCATGTCAGCTAAATGGTTACGCAATACCCACATTTTTTGTAAAGTGTCCTTTTCTAACAATAAATCATCTCTGCGGGTAGATGACGAAACCACGTCAATAGCAGGGAAAATACGACGATTCGACAATTTTCGCTCTAACTGTAACTCCATATTACCCGTTCCTTTGAATTCCTCAAAGATAACCTCATCCATTTTAGAACCGGTTTCCGTTAATGCAGTAGCAATAATCGTCAAAGACCCTCCATTTTCTATATTTCTGGCAGCTCCGAAAAATTGTTTAGGCTTATGCAATGCATTTGCCTCCACACCACCGGATAGTACTTTTCCTGACGAAGGTGCTACCGTGTTGTAAGCACGTGCCAGACGTGTAATTGAATCCAGTAAAATGACTACATCATGACCACATTCTACCAATCGTTTTGCTTTTTGTAACACAATACTCGCCACTTTCACATGTCGGTCCGCAGGTTCATCAAAAGTTGATGCTACCACTTCGGCTTTTACACTGCGCTGCATATCCGTCACCTCCTCAGGTCTTTCATCTATTAATAAGATAATTAAGTACACTTCAGGATGGTTTTTTGCAATAGCGTTTGCCACATCTTTCAGCAACATCGTTTTACCTGTTTTTGGCTGTGCAACAATCATACCTCGTTGCCCTTTTCCAATCGGTGTAAACAAATCAACAATCCTGGTAGAATAGTTATTTGCCTCTTGAAATAAGTCTAATTTTTCTGTGGGAAATAAAGGGGTTAAATAGTCAAACGGAATTCTGTCTCTGATTTCCTGCGGTGATTTTCCGTTTATAGATTCTACACGCAATAATGCAAAATATTTTTCTCCTTCTTTCGGCGGACGAATATTTCCGACAATTGTATCTCCGGTTTTTAAGCCAATTAATTTTATCTGGGATGGCGAAACATATACATCATCCGGTGATGATAAGTAGTTATAATCTGATGAACGCAGAAAACCATACCCTTCCGGAATAATTTCCAATACACCTTCTCCTGAGATTACACCATCTAAATCAATGTTAAATTCTACTTTTTTCTCCTGTTGAACAGGGTAATTTACCATTTCAACAGTATGGTCGCTTTCTTCTTTCGTGTCTGCAATAAAATCTTCTTTTTGTTCTTCAAGAGGTTGAAAATCGGTAGTTTCTTCGGTTGCTACAATGTCTTCTTTTTTAAATTCTTCATGAAGAGCATTTCTGTCTGAAAACGGATTTTCTTTGGATTTCTTTACCGGTACTACTTTCTCTGCGACTTTACGAGGAATGCGGGTGCGTTCTTTTTTCTCTTTTGCCGGATTTTCTTCTGTAGTTTCTGCTTTTGTTACTACTTCTTCCTTGCTGTCTTTCTCTTGCATGTCTTGTTTTTTGAGTATAAGTTCTATTAATTCAGGTTTTTTGGACTTTGTAATTTTGGCTTTTGGAACCAACACCTTTTCAGCTATTTCTTTTAATTCGGGCAATAACATTTCTGTTAATTGGGAAATATCGTACATACGTCGAACTAATTAAGTTGGAAAATGAAAAACATTAAAAAGTGGATTCTGAAATTCGTTCGTGATTGGTCAATAAAACGCGAGGCTGTATTGATTGATATTGCAAATAAACGAAATATTTATGAAAAAAGCACGTTTTGTGTTACTTTTTTTTGAAAAAATGCCGATTTATAAGGTATTTAGGTACTGACTATTTGTTAAAACTTATCTTTGTAAAACAATTCAGAAAAAAATGCTCACTTTAGAACAATTACGAAAAGATACCGCTTTTGCAAAAGAACGTTTGGCACACAAAAATTTTAAAGACCTTCATTTTGTAGATGAAATTATTGTACTTGATGATAAACGTAAATTAGTAAAATCCTATCTGGATGATTTTTTGTCACAACGTAATTCTTTATCCAAAGAAATTGGCATTCTGATGAAAGACGGTAAAAAAGAAGATGCTGAAAAATTAAAATTAAAAATTTCAGACATCAAGGAGAATGCTGACAAACTGGAGTTGGAAGTGGCTGAAATGGAAACTGCTATTTTTGAAAAATTAGTTACACTTCCAAACTTCCCGAATGAGCTTGTACCACCGGGAAAAACTCCTGAAGAGAATGAAGTGACGTTTTCTGTATCAGAATTTCCCAAACTCCATGCAGGTGCAGTTCCACACTGGGATTTAGCGAAAAAATACGATTTAATCGATTTTGAGTTAGGTAACAAGATTACCGGTGCGGGTTTCCCCGTCTATAAAGGCAAAGGTGCCGCTTTACAACGTGCTCTGATTACATTCTTTTTAGATAAGGCCATTGAGGCAGGTTACAGCGAAGTGCAAGTACCACACATGGTAAATAAAGATTCTGCATTTGCAACCGGTCAACTGCCCGACAAAGAAGGACAGATGTATCATGCTACGGCTGATGATTTTTACCTGATACCGACTGCAGAAGTACCTATTACCAATCTGTATCGTGATGATATCATCGATGAGAAAAACCTGCCGGTAAAAAATGTGGGCTATACACCTTGTTTCCGTCGGGAGGCGGGAAGTTATGGAAAAGATGTACGGGGTTTGAACCGCTTACACCAATTTGACAAAGTGGAAATTGTACGCATCGAAAAACCGGAAAATTCTTACGCGGCATTGGACGAAATGCTGAAACATGTAGAAGGGTTATTGAAAGCATTGGAATTGCCTTACAGAATTTTGCGTTTATGTGGCGGCGATATGACGTTCTCTTCTGCCTTAACCTATGATTTTGAAGTATTTTCTGCGGCGCAGGAACGCTGGCTGGAAGTAAGTTCTGTGTCTAACTTTGAGACGTTTCAGGCAAACCGTTTGAAATTGCGAACTAAAGATGCAGAAAATAAAAAAGCGTTGGCGCATACATTAAATGGCAGTGCACTGGCTTTACCACGAATTGTAGCAAGTCTTTTAGAAAATCATCAAACGGAAAACGGCATCAGAATTCCAAAAGTGTTGGTGCCCTACACTAAGTTTGAACTTATTGATTAATTTGATTGTTTTAAAATTATGATTACCATTTCAGAAAAAGCAAAAGAACGTGTACTAAACATGTGGAAAGAAGACAATCTTTCACCTAATTATTTTGTGCGTGTTTCTGTAACGAGTGGTGGTTGCAGTGGTTTAACGTACAATATGAAATTTGACGACCAACAACAATCAAACGATGAAATATTTGAAGATAAAGGCATCAAATTAGTGGTTGACCCTAAAAGTATCTTGTATTTGCTTGGCACAGAATTAGATTTTTCTGAAGGATTGAATGGAAAAGGATTTTATTTCAACAATCCAAATGCAGCACGTACTTGCAGTTGTGGTGAAAGTTTTAGCTTGTAATTATCTCGCTGATTTAAATTGCTCTAAAAATCTCGTATCATTTTCTGATAACAGACGAATGTCTTTAATTTGATATTTCAACATCGTGATGCGCTCCACACCCATTCCGAAAGCAAATCCTGAATATTTTTTGGAATCGATATTACAGTTTTCCAACACTTTCGGATCTACCATACCGCAGCCTAAAATTTCTACCCAGCCTGAATATTTACAAACGTTGCAGCCTTTTCCTCCACAAATAAAACAAGTCACATCTACTTCTGCACTTGGTTCTGTAAAGGGGAAATAAGAAGGACGCACTTTGATTTTTATATCCTGTCCGAATAATTCTTTCACGAAGAAATCCAATGTCTGCAACAAGTCTGCAAAGGAAACATCTTCATCAATATACAAACCTTCTACCTGATGAAAGAAGCAATGCGAGCGCGCAGAAATCGTTTCGTTTCTGAAAACACGACCTGGTGATAAAATACGAATCGGTGGTTTCTGGTTTTCCATAGTACGTACCTGTACAGATGATGTATGTGTACGCAATACAATATCAGGATTTACATTAATAAAAAAAGTATCCTGCATATCACGTGCCGGGTGATCTTCCGGCATATTCAATGCTGTAAAATTGTGCCAGTCATCTTCAATTTCCCTGTCTTCCTGAACCGCAAAACCAAGTCGTTTGAAGATATCTACTATCTGATTTTTTACGACTTGTATTGGATGACGCGCGCCAAGTGTCGTGACATCACCAGGTAATGTCAAATCAATAGATTCAGCATTGCCAGATGAATTATCTTGAAATTTTTCCTGATACGCAGTAAATTTTTCTTCCGCAGCTTGTTTTACACTATTAATTAATTGTCCGAATTCTTTTTTTCGTTCATTGGGAACATTTTTAATTTCTGCAAAAATATCTTTCAGTACATTTTTAGTTCCTAAAAAACGAATACGGAATTTTTCCAAATCTTCCGGAGTAGAAATTTCTGTTTGATTTGCCTCTTTAAAAAGTAATTCCGTGCGTTCAAAAATATCCATGCTCAAAAATATAAAAAAGAGGCACAAAATATGCCTCTTTCTATGTTTGTAATGATTAATTAATTAGAACTTCAATTCATCTAATGTTACAGTATGAGATATTTTAGCATCTCCGGAAGTTAACGTCCCATTGGGACCTGCTCCGTCTACATTTCCAAATACCTGTAATTTTATAGAAACCGGTGTTGTGTTCCAGTCGATATCAATTAAACCAAAATTAACCCAGTTCCATCCTTGTCCAACTCTTATATTATCATTTCTGGTCGCTACTTTGCCTTCGTGATGAGTAATTCCGCTTGAGGTAACATCGTAAATAGGATACATACCTGCAGGTTGAATTTTAGTTAATTCCGCAAAATGCACATCTCCGCTTAAAAAGATAACACCATTTGCCTGAGTGCTCTTAATTAAATCAAGCATTTTTTGCCTTTCCAAAGGAAGAACTGCCCAGTTTTCACCACCGTCGTAATTAGAGTTAAATTGTAAGGAAGACATAATGATTCTGACTTTTGCCGGTTTTTTTAGTTCTCCTTCTAACCAAGCCCATTGAGTAGCACCCAAGATAGTAGCATCCGGTGACAACATGGTGTCATAGCCACTTAGTGCTGCGCCCGGTCCTGATGTTTTGTATGGTGTATGGTTCCAGCGTAAATCCAATAATATAATTTGGACTTTATGGGCATCGTCACCATAGTAATATGAATCATAAATAGCACCATCCGGACGGTTTGCACGTGGTGCATCTGCCGGAATGTTCCAAAATTTGAAGAATGCTGCTTTTGCAATTGCTTTCACGGGATTGTTGGATGTTCCATCATTTTCTCCTGTATCATGGTCATCCCAAATAGGCAGTATTTGCGGAATTTTTGCTCTGAAGTTCATGAAATAACCCTTATGTCCCAATTGAGCATACGCAAGGTCAATATATTCTTTTGTTCCGGGAGCCAATGCAAAGAAATCGCCGTAAATATTATCGCCACCTGCTATATATAAATCCGGATTCATCTCCAGAATTCTGTTGTATATTTTCATGTCATTCAAGTATTGCGCACAGCAAGAACCGAATGCAATTCTTGAAATCTTATTTTCCTCATTGTTCGTTGCATTATTTTTTGTACAGCCAAACAAAAACGAGGTTGCTACAAATAGTGTAAATAATTTTTTCATTGTTGATTTCTATTAAACTTTTGAAATGTTAGAGTGGCTGTTAGGGCAGTAAATAAAACCAATTTCGCAACCAAACAAATTTATGATTTTTTTGTGAACTTTAAATTCCTCTGCTCTTCGATTTAACATATTTTTTTCAATAAAGATTCATAAATCCTGTGAAAGTTGTAAATCAACTTATATTTTTTAGATTTGAAGTATGTTTGACCAATTTTCAGAACAGTTATTGCATGCATTTAAACAACCACTACCGGGAAAAGTAGCACACGAACTTCTAAAACCATATCTTAAAATCAACAAACATCTGGATGCTCCGCAACTCCTGAAACCAAAGGTCGGTGCTGTAATGTCATTGATTTATCCTGTAAAAAATATTCCTCATATTTTATTTATTGAGCGACCGGAATATGATGGAGTGCATAGCGGACAAATTGCCTTTCCGGGTGGCAAAATTGAAAAGACAGATGCAACATATTTGGATGCTGCCTTAAGAGAAACTTACGAAGAGATTGGCGTTGAAAGCAGGCAGATAAAAGTCGTTGGTGCACTTTCTGAAATATACGTACTGGCGAGTAATTTTATGGTGCATCCGTTTGTAGGACTATTAAATGATATTCCTGATCTGGTATTAGAAAAAAAGGAAGTCGCTAATACTTTAGAAGTACCGTTGTACCGCTTCTTTGAACCTGAAATTATAAAAGAAAAACCTATAAAAAATGCGTTGGGATTTACATTAATGGCTCCCTACTATGATTTAAACGGAAAAGTATTATGGGGAGCCACAGCTATGATGGTGAGCGAATTGTGTGCTGTCATCAAAAATCAAAATATTACGATGAGGTACTAGCCAAAAACTATCGGGCATCTACATTAAAAGACAGATGCATGGCATTATCAGTAGCCGGTATGGCTATTTTTTTTTTGATTTTAAAGGAAAATAAAATAAACGTGAGCAACATTGACAATCCGAGTTCAAATAACATCAGATACAGATTCCCCCAACTTTGCAAAAAATAAACTATCCCGATAAACATTATATTAACTGCAATTAAGATGAAAGTTGCCGTTACATGCGAAAATCCTAAATCAATTAAGCGGTGATGAATATGATTTCTATCTGCTTCAAAAGGAGATTTTTTATTGAGTATTCTCATTGTAAAAGCACGCAAGGTATCATACAAAGGAATTATTAGAATGGCAATCGCCATTGCAGGAGCAGCAACAATCTTTATTCCATAACTACTACCTGATCGCAGTACCACTTCATTCTGTTCGATAAACTGTATGGCCATAACTGCTGCAAGTAATCCTATGGATAAACTACCGGAATCTCCCATGAAAATCTTTGCAGGCGTATAATTATATTTGAGAAACGCAAATACAGCACCGCTCATTGCGGCAGCGAGAATTGCGTAATCATAAAAGCCATAATAGTAGAACCAGGAACCAAATGTAACAGACATTAGAATACAGATACTGCCGGCCAGCATATTAATACCGTCAATGATATTAAATGCGTTAATAATAAAAATGATGGTAACAACCGATAGAACTATACTGAAAATCTCACCTATATAAGAGATACCGAATAATCCGTATAAACTGGTAATACGGATATCTCCGAGAATAACCACAATGCAGGCGGCAAAAATCTGTCCGATAAATTTTTTGGAGGCAACCAACTCCACAATATCATCTTTGGCGCCTAACATGAAGGTAAAACACAGTGCCGCTAAAATATATCGCATCCCGTTTGAGGGGTAAAATCTTGCAAACAAACAAAGGCTAATCATAAATCCTCCGAAAATAGCAATACCTCCTAATGTTGGAGTAACACCATAATGTGATTTTCTTTCGCTCGGCGAGTCAAACAGATGTTTTATATTGGCTACCTTAATAATGGAAGGTATAAACATGTACGTAAGAACAAAAGAAGTCAACAAAGCAGAAGCTAGTTTTATGTAATCGCTGTGCATACGTCGTTAGTCTACCAAAGTTAATAACAATTATTTAAAAATCGTTAAAATTGTCCAAAGTTTGAGAGCAAATTGATATATGTCAAATTTACAGCTTCATTTGAAAATATGGTTTCAGCTCGTTTTCTTGCATTTATGCCTATCTGAATTTTATATGTTTTTTCTGCAGAAATAAACCTTTCCATGCATTCTTTCAGTGAAATTACATCTGCTGTTTTACATAAGAATCCGCTTTCACCATCTATAACAGCATCTTTACAACCCGGCGCATCCGTTGTGATGCATGGCTTTCCCATTGCCATTCCTTCTAAAATAACCCGTGGCATTCCTTCTCTGTAAGATGGGAGCACCACACAATCTGTTGCACAAATAAATGGTCGCGTGTCTTTAGTATGTTCATGGTAATAAATAATTCCATCTTTAATCCAAGTATCCAGTTCTTGTTTTTTTATGGCTGATGGATTGTCGTTATCAATATCTCCTAAGATATGAAACTCTACATTTTCATTCTTTTGCAGAATTTGTTTCGCAGCATCTACATATTCATAAATTCCTTTATCCTTTAACAATCTTGCTATCATCAAAAAACGAACGACTCCGTCATGGCGAGGCACTAAGCCATCTGTCGAGTCAAAAGATTGCTTCTCTTCGTTTGCAATGACGGTTTCTTCATTTTTTTTAGAACAAAAATCAGGATGAAATTTTTGTATATCTATACCTGAGCCTGCAACCAGCTGAACTTTATGTTTATCAACTAATTTATTACTTAGAAAAATTTCTATATCATCGTTATTTTGAAACAACACCTTGTCCGCAAACGAAAATGCGAGACGATATAAACTATGTGCTATTTTACTTGCAATGCTTTTATTCAAAAAAGTATAACCTAAACCTGTTACTGTGCAAATAGTTTTTGTATTGGTAAATCTCGAAGCAAGTGTACCATAAATATTTGGTTTAATGGTGTATTGTAACACCACATCTAATTGTTGTTGCTTATAAATTTTTCTGAATTCATTCAACAGCTTCAAATCATTGAATGGATTGGTTCCTTTGCGTGCTAAATTTTGCACTTCAATAAATTCAATATTATTTTGTTTTAATAAATCAGTGTATTCATCTTTTGGTGCAACAGCAATCACATGATGTCCTTCTTTTTTTAACGCATTAATTAACCCAAGCCGGAAATTATAAATATTGAAAGCGGTGTTGGCTACAATTCCTATGTTGAGTGGTTTTGACATCTTTTGGTAAAGATATAAAAGATAGATAAGTTTTAACAAGATTATCGCTTGCGCGATAATGACAAAAATGGTATTAATCCATATACTTCCGCCAAAAATTTTGGAACACAATCAATGCCCAAATCTGTGCATGCACATCACCGGGATTATTTGAGAACAATTGTAATTTCAATTGCTGTATCGTTTCCATGTTAAAAATTCCTTGTTGTTTAATATACTCATCACTCAGCCAATCATTCAGGATTTTATCTTTTAAATCTGTTCTGAACCATTGCAGTAAAGGCACTTCAAATCCTTTTTTAGGTCGGTTATATAATTGTTTAGGCAATACATCACGAAACGCATCCTGCACAATTTTCTTTTTCATTGTGGCATTAATCTTACTTGATACAGGCAACGAAAATGCAAATTCCACAATTCTGTAATCTAAAAACGGCACACGTACTTCCAAAGAATTACGCATACTCATTCTGTCTACTTTTACTAACATATCATACGGCAACACCATATTTACATCTGCCAGTAAATCATCATTCAAAGTGCCGTCAAAATTTACTAAGGAAGAAAACTGCTGACGTGTTTCTATAATTTCCGGTATTGCCGCATCTACTTTGTCATTCAACAATTTCTCTGAAAAGGACAAATCATTGATGCAGCACCAACGCCACCAGCGTTCACTTGGTGACAAATCCATACCTTTAGAAAATCGTTCTAACTGGCGGATTTTATTGCCTATTTTTCCGCTTCTTGACTTTGGAAGTTTTTCCCAAACAGGTTGTAACAAATGAATCGCATTTGCCTGCCATCCGGCGTTTCGCATTTGCCATTCTCCGTAATGTTTGTTGTAACCTGCAAACAATTCGTCGCCTGCATCGCCTGATAATGCTACTGTTACATGCTGACGCGTGAACTTTGATAAAATATTTACCAGTAATGCTGAAGAGTCTGCAAACGGTTCGTCAGTATAATCTAACAACTCATGTAAACTTTGAAATAAGTCATCGTTCTTTAATTTGAAAACGGTATGATTGGTATTAAAATGCTTGGCAACTAAGTTTGCGTATGGCGTTTCATCAAAAAAATCATTTCCTTCAAAACCGATAGAAAATGTATTTAAGTTTTTTGTGTGACGTGATGCCATAGCTGTTACAACCGACGAATCAATTCCTCCACTCAAAAATGCGCCTAATGGAACATCTGCAATTAGTCGCAAGCGTACCGAATCATCCATCAACTCCAGCAGTTTTTTCTTTTGCTCATCGTAGGATAGCTGATTCTGCTCGGCTTGCTGTGCATTGTATGGAATAGTATACCATTTCTTAATTATGATTTCAGATTTATGAATTAAGATTTGATTGCCAGGTTCAAGTCTGTAAATATTTTTGAAAATGGAATTTTTCCCGGGAATATAATTGAGTTGAAAATATAAACTTACCGAACTCCAGTTGATTTCTTTTTTTACAGGAAATTGCAGAATGCTTTTTAATTCTGAACCGAAGAAGAAATAATCTTCATCTGCATAATAGTATAAAGGTTTGATGCCAAAACGATCACAGGCAATAAATAAATCATCTGTTTCTTTATCATGAATGGCAAATACAAAAAAGCCATTTAGTTTATGCAAAAAACTTTCACCAAAATGTATGTAGGCGTACAATAAAACCTCTGTATCAGAATGTGTTTTGAAGAGCACCCCAAGTTGCAGCAACTCTTCACGAATAGCTTGGTAATTGAATATCTCACCATTGAAAATTATTGAATATCGTCCTGTGATATCATAGATTGGTTGATTCGCAGCCGTTGAAGTATCAATAATAGAAAGACGCGCATGTACTAAAGATGTTTTGCCAATAGTAACAAAATTTTGATTGTCGGGACCGCGTTTATTTAAAGCAGTGGCTGCATTTTGCAGCCATTGCTGTTCTACTATTTTATTTTTAAACGAATATGCTCCTGCAATTCCACACATTTCGATGTACGATTTACGATGTACAAGGTACAATTTTATTTTTTTATGGTAAAATGGTTCGTGAGACACGGACCATGTCTGTAGAATGCGCAGATTAAGGTAGATTACACAAACATTTCATTCATTAAAAACAGAAATAATACTAAAATTGCCATAATTGCAACAACTATTAAAACCGACTTCCAAAGTGGTTTTGGTTCGAATTCTATTTTTCCAATTTGTTGATTCCAAAATACAGTTACAAGTATAGTTCCACCAAGCAGGTTTGCAGGTATGTAAGAAATAAGCTCAGAAATATTGAATTTATTACTTAATGCCTGAAATAAAACATTGTAAACCATTGCAAACAAGATCGGCATAAACTTATCTCCTGCATCTAATGTTCTTAAATTTTGAGAATAAATCATAGAACCCATAAAAGGTGTTCCTATTACAGAAATCAATATGATTGTCAATTTATCAAAGAGTCTTGGCTTTTCCATATAATTATTATTTAACTATTCCTCGAATCCTCACCCCAGTTTAGCTTTTCGCGAAGTGTAGTTAAATAAGAGCTTTCCGGCATACGCAATAATTTAAGAGAGAAGCCGGCTTTGCGTACCGCTAGCTGAATTGTATTGTCAATATTCACCGAGCGTGAATCAATGGAGCATAAAAAGTTATTGCTTCTGCATTCTACTTCAAAAGAAAGCACGGTGTTATCTGCGATAATGATTGGTCGGGCGTTTAAATTGTGTGGAGCCACAGGTGTCAGTACAAATGTTCCCGATGTTGGGAATACAATTGGCCCGCCGCAACTTAACGAATAGGCGGTAGAACCTGTTGGTGTAGCGATAATCAAACCATCAGCCCAAAAAGAATTTAAAAACTCGCCGTTTAAATACACATGCACCACAATCATCGATGAAGTGTCTGTTTTATGAATGGTAAATTCATTCAACCCATAATTTACTTCCCCAAAAACAGGTTTGCTGGTTTCCACACTAATCAGTGTTCTGTCTTCAATAGTATAGGTGTTTTGCTCAATAGATTCTATCAGTTCTTTTATTTCTTCTTTGTGAATATCCGCTAAAAAGCCGAGCCTGCCCATATTGATACCGGCAACAGGAATTTCGCTGTCGCGTACCAAATGCAGCGTGTCTAATAAAGTACCATCCCCACCTAGTGTAATCAGTAAATCAATATTTTTTTTTACATCCTGATGGTTCTTGAACGTATTTACTTTTTGTTTTGGTAAATGTTTCTTTAGTGACTTATAATATTCATCAAAAACAAAAAAAGAGATTTCTTTTTTAGAAAACTGCTCAATCAGTTCTACTACATATGGAATATGTTCTTCTTTTAAAATACGACTGTAGATTCCTATGGTCATAAAGGTTGCTCAAAATGTAAATATACACCTTTCTTTAAATATCTGTTTATACTGTATTCGATACGAAACAGCTTGGAATTAAAGGTCACAAAGTTTAATCCCACACCATAACCAAACTGCCATTTATTTTTGTACTGATTGTTTTCTGTAAAATATTTATCCCACACATATCCCGCATCAAAATAAGCGGTTAAATATAAATTAAGGGGTAAATACGCCAGTGACGAATTTAATATTCCTGCGTTTTTTCCTTTAAATTTTTTAATCTTGCTCATTTGAAAACTAAATACACGGAAACGATATTCATTCTTAAACAATAAGAAATGCTGACCGTCTATTACATTTAATTCATATCCCCGTATGGCATTTTCTTCATAGCCAAAAGATTTGATGTATTGTAAATTATAAGGCTGCTTTATAGGCCAGGAGAATTGCCATTTAATCATGGCTGCAGCTGAAAACCGTGGTTGTTTTTTCCATAAAAAATATTTACTGAACTGAAAACCGGCGGTGGACATTCGGGTTTTCATAAATCCCAGACCATAATTTGTAAAATTTAATGACAGATACCATCCTGCTGTCGGATAGGTACGTACGTTTCTGTAGTCCGCCACATAAGTATATCCGATTTTAAAATATTGCTGTCTTCTCTCACCTAAAAAATAATTTGGGTTTGCCTGATATGCTGAATCACTTATGGCAGAAAGACCATATCCAGTAGAAAAGAAATGAGTGGTGTGAATCTGTTTTCTGTATGATATAGTTGGCGTTACTTCAATCTTCTGAAATTGCCAGGATTTTCCTAAATCCAGATATGTCAGTTCATCATTTATAGTATTGAATGCAACATGTTTGGTGCGGAGCATAGTAAAAAAAATAGATAAGCCAACCTGTTCTTTTTTCCTGTTGAATTGCGGAATGGCATACCCAATATCCAATCGCTGAGCAAATCCGAAACTCATTCCAAATTGTAATACATCATTTCTGCCGGTAAGGTTGCGCCAGTTTACCTGAGCACCATATTGTAAGCGCTTAAAGTCATGGTTGCGTTGTTTCCACCATTCTACCACGTTACGGTCTGCAAATTTTATTATAGGTACAGGTATAATCACCCATCGTTCACGTAATTGAATAATTAAATCCAGACTATCGTTTTCCCAGTTTTTAATATTGACGTTTACTTCATTAAACAATCCAATATTAAAAATATTTAAGCGCTGTTGTAACAATGTAGCGTCCATCTCATTGGCAGGAAAAGAATCATTCTCGTGAATCGTCATCTCCCGGTGAATAACAAATGCTTTGGTTTTCTTATTTCCAATGAATGTAATATGTCTGACTTTCAGATATTGAATACTGTCTTGTGCCTGTGACAAGAAAGATGAAAGAAGCAGAAAACAAAAAACAAATTTTTTCAAACAATAAATATTAGTACAAAGGTACGTTTTAGTAATCAGCAGCAAACCGTAAGTGCAAGATTTTATCTTAAAAAATCTGATATAAAAATAGGCCTGCAACCTGTCCGAACATACCCACCATAAATCCGGTATACACTTCCCTCATTGTATGTGCATCCAAATATAATCTTGCAGATGCTATTGCCCCTGTGAGCAATACTACCGCTAAAAAAAAGTAACTAACGTCTGAAGGTGAAATAAATACCAACAACAGTATGGCAGTTAGTGCTCCGCTGATGGCAACCATGTGTAAACTCAGCTTCTGGAAAATATTTATTACAAAAGAAAGGCACAAAGAAACAACAGCACCCAGCATAAAAATGCTCATCACTACCGGATATTTTAAAGACTGTGATGCCTTATAAAACCATAAATAAAAAATTATTGTAATTACCAAAGGAATAATCCGTTGTTGTTTGTCTTGCAATTCAACACTATTTACCAAATCCAGTTTTATCAAAAGAAGTATCGCTATAAAAGGCATCAAAAATGTTTGAAACGTTACATTTAAAACCGTTAAAACAATGGACATTCCTGCAAATGAGAACGGGTTTGAATACAACAATAATAAAATAAACCAAGTCGGTATAAGAAGAGGATGAAAGATGTAGGATAATATTTTGGAGATGGTTTTCATCACAAATTTTTAATTGAGTAGTTTAATTCAAAAGATTTTTCGCTAAGCTCGAAATGACAAAATAGCGTTACAATTCTTTTCTTAAACGCGCGACAGGTATATTTAATTGTTCACGATATTTTGCTACCGTTCTGCGTGCAATATTGTAGCCTTTTTCTTTGAGTTGCTCGGTTAAAAATTCATCGCTTAACGGCTTGGATTTATCTTCAACAGAAATTAAATCTTCCAGTATTTTTTTCACTTCGCGTGTTGAAACTTCTTCGCCGCCTTCCATCTGCAAACCTTCCGAGAAAAAATGTTTCAAAGAGAAAACGCCAAATTCAGTCTGGCAATATTTACTGTTGGCAACACGTGAAACAGTTGAAATATCTAATGAAGTAATTTCGGCAATATCTTTCAGAATCATGGGACGCAGTTTCATTTCATCACCTGTCAGAAAATATTCTTTCTGAAAAAATACAATTGCTTCCATCGTCACAAACAACGTATGCTGGCGTTGTTTTATCGCATCGATAAACCATTTTGCTGCATCAATTTTTTGTTTGATAAAAACTACCGCTTCTTTTTGTTTTTTATCTTTCATGCTGCCTTTCCCGTAAGAGGTCAGCATTTCTTTGAACGAATCGCTTATACGCAAATCCGGAGCATTTTTTCCGTTTAATAAAACTTCCAGTTCGCCATTGTTATTTTCTACTGTAAAATCCGGAATAATAGTTTGATGATTAACTGCACTTGACGTTTCACCTGCCCCGCCAGGCTTTGGATTTAGATGTAAAATAATATCTATCGCCGCTTTTAAGGTGGCTTCATCAATATCTAATGATTTTAATAATTTATCATAATGTTTTTTCGTAAATGCATCAAATTGTGTGTTGATGATTTTCAATGCGAGTTTTACTTTGGGGTTTTGTTCTTTACGTTCCAGTTGAATCTGCAGACACTCCTGCAGGTTGCGCGCACCCACACCCGGAGGGTCAAAGCGATGAATGGTGCGTAAGACTTCTTCAATTTCTTCCACCGTTGTGGTTACATTTTTCTGGAATGCCAGATCATCTACAATAGCGTCCAATTCCCTGCGCAAGTAACCATCATCGTCAATACTACCAATCAACTGGTCGGCAATCTGCCATTCATGTTCATCTAAATCCAATAAATGCAACTGCTCATCTAAAAAATCGTGAAATGTCTTTCCAACGGCAAATGGTGTAGATTTCTTTTCTTCTTTTCCTCTGTAATCGTCACCGCCGTCGTTGTTGTAATCAGCATCATCTTTGGTATATTCCTGAACGTCCAGGCTATCTGCAAAATCATCTTCTCCGGTATCTTCATAATTTTCATCATCATCGCGGATTTGTTCCGGTTCTGATAAATCTTCTTTTTCATCATAATCCGTTAAGCTTTCTTCCAAAGCCGGATTAATCTCTAATTCTTCTTTGATGCGTTGTTCAAGATTAGCGGTAGGAACTTGTAATAACTTCATCAGCTGTATTTGTTGCGGCGACAACTTCTGAAGCATTTTTTGTGATAAACGTTGATTGAGCATGTATAGATTTCAGAATTGAGATTTATGAATTATAATTTAAAAATACACAAACTATTAAAACTCCGCACTTTTCGGATAACGTGGAAACGGAATGACATCTCGTATATTTCCCATGCCTGTAACAAACAATACCAATCGCTCGAAGCCTAAGCCAAAACCTGCATGCGGACAAGTTCCGAACTGTCGTGTCTCCAAATACCACCAGATGCTTTCTTCTTCGATACCAAATTGATGCGCACGTTTTTTTAGTTTTTCGTAGTCTTCTTCACGCTGTGAACCTCCAATAATCTCACCAATTCCCGGAAACAACACATCCATGGCGCGAACGGTTTTTCCGTCTTCACTCAACTTCATATAAAACGCTTTGATGTGTTCGGGATAATCTGTTAGAATAACAGGTTTTTTAAAATGTTTTTCTACTAAATAACGTTCGTGTTCTGATTGTAAATCGGTACCCCAATCAACAGGAAATTGAAATTTCTTTTTAGCATTTTTCAAAACATCAATTGCTTTTGTATAGGTTAATCGTTCAAATTTATTTTCTACAACAAATTTTAATTTGTCTAACAAGCCTAATTCACTGCGTTCGTTTGTCGGTTTTTGTTTTTCTTCTTCAGCAAAACGTGCATCTAAAAATTGTAAATCATCTCCACATTTTTCCAAGGCATATTTTACTAAATATTGCAGAAAATCTTCCGCTAAGTCCATATTATCCACCAGGTCATTAAATGCAACTTCAGGTTCTATCATCCAGAATTCTGCCAAATGGCGAGATGTGTTGGAGTTTTCTGCTCTGAATGTTGGACCGAATGTATAAATCTTTGACAATGCCATCGCACCTAACTCACCTTCTAATTGCCCTGAAACGGTAAGGTTGGTTTCTTTACCAAAAAAGTCTTGTGTATAATCCACTTTCCCTTCTTCCGTTTTTGGTGGATTAGCAGCATCCAAAGTAGTTACTCGAAACATTTCACCTGCACCCTCAGCGTCAGAGCCTGTAATAATTGGCGTATGCAAGTAATAAAATCCTTTATCGTTAAAATAATTATGAATCGCAAAAGCCAGTGCATGACGAATACGTAAAATTGCACCAAATGTATTTGTGCGTGGACGTAAATGAGCTTTTTCTCTTAAAAATTCAAAGGAATGTTTTTTAGGCTGAATCGGATATTTTTCTGCATCTGCCTCTCCTAAAATGATTATCTTTTCTGCCTTCACTTCCACTTTTTGGGTTCCTTGCGAAGCAATTAATTTCCCGTACACCTCTAAACAGGCACCTGTGTTTATTTTTGCCAACATATCATCACTGACTGTTTCTGCCTCCACAACCACCTGAATACTGTTTATAGTTGTTCCATCATTTATATTAATAAATGTCACATTTTTGCTTTGTCGTTTGGTGCGCACCCATCCACGTATAATTACGTCACTGTCAATTTTTGCTTCACTTAAAATCTGTTGAATATACACTTTACTCATACCATAAAATTAAAGCTCAAAAATAGGGTTTTTTAATCAGCATACAGAGTATGTAGTTTCAAGATAATTATGATTTAACCTGAATAACGTAAAACCTGTGATATGTTAGTCTATCTATTTAATTAGAACAATTCCTTATCTTTACAAGAAATTTTTAGAGATATGAGTTACATTCCGGTTTTAGATTTAGCTGATTATCTGTCAGATGATGAAGCAAGAAGACATAAATTTATTCAGGGTTTTGGTAAAGCTTATTCAGAAATAGGGTTTGCTGCAATAGAAAACCATGGGATTCCACAAGACCTTATTAATAAATATTATAGTCTGGTGGAGCAATTTTATGCTTTGCCTTTAGAAACCAAACTAAGCTATGAAAAGG
Source organism: Chitinophagales bacterium (assembly GCA_046329785.1). GTDB lineage: Bacteria > Bacteroidota > Bacteroidia > Chitinophagales > JADIYW01 > JADJSS01. The sequence goes on along the minus strand of JAXLTZ010000006.1, from coordinate 159,933 downwards.
TGGAATATGCCGGACAGCGTGGCTACACATCGTTTGGCAGAGAAAAAGCAAAACAAAGCGAAGTGGCCGATTTGAAAGAATTCTGGCAAGTAGGACAATATATTGAGGACGGAGAAGTAATGCCTGCAGATGATTATCCCGATAATATAGAAGTGGCTGAATTACCGGATTTTAATGAAACCGGAAGACAATTATACAAGAGTTTTGAAAATTCAGGCAGACATTTATTGCGTGCTATTGCAGAATATTTAGGATTGGATGTGCATTATTTTGACCCCAGAATACATAACGGCAACAGTATTTTACGTGCTATTCATTATCCTCCAATTGTACAAGAGCCTAAAACGGCTATTCGTGCAGAAGCACATGAAGATATTAACCTGATTACTCTGCTGGTGGGTGCCAGTGCTGATGGTTTGCAGGTACAGGATGTAGAAGGTAACTGGCATGATGCAAAAGCGGAACCACAGCAGATTATGGTAAATGTAGGCGATATGTTACAGCGATTGTGTAACAACAAGTTAAAATCAACCACACATCGGGTGGTGAACCCACCGAGAGAAAAATGGCATACTCATCGTTATTCTATTCCATTTTTCTTACATCCGAGAAGCGAAGTAAAACTGGATTGTCTTGAAAGCTGCGTAGATGCGGAACATCCGCTCGCTTATGAACCTATTACTGCGGGTGAATATTTAGATGAACGTTTGAGAGAAATTGGGTTAAAAAAGTGATAGTGAAAATGATATTGAAAGTATTATAATGTAAATTATTATGCTTACGACTTATTACTTACGACTTACGACTAATACATGCCTTCAGCACTTTCTATAAAACTTGGTGATTTCTTATATAAGAATGCTTTTCCCGTTTATAATATTATTTATCCTTTTTTTAAAAGAAGACAGGACAAACAGGATATTGCATTAATGCAGCAACACATCAAAAAAGGAGATATTGTGCTGGATATTGGTGCAAATATTGGCTTTTATACAAAAATACTTTCCGGGCTGGTTGGAGAAACCGGTAAAGTTTATGCTTTTGAGCCTGATAAAAAGAACTTTTCTTACTTACAACAGAATGCAGGCAATCTAAAAAATGTAGAGTTGATTAATAAAGCTGTCAGTGATAAAACAGGTTTGATTACTTTGTATCAGTCTGATTTATTAAACGTTGACCACAAAACATATGCAACAGAAAACTACACATCAAAAACTGAAATTGAATGTATTGCATTGGATGATCTTATTCCAAACCACAAAGTAGATTTTATAAAAATAGATATTCAGGGATTTGAATATTTTGCATTTAAGGGGATGAAAGAAATTTTCAAAGCAAATGATAATCTGAAAATTATTACGGAATTTTATCCTCTTGGCTTGTATAATGCAAAAATTAACGCTTCTGATTTTTTAGAACTACTTTGGGAAAATGGTTTTATAGTTTACAAAACAGAAAATGAAATAATGCGTGAATTTTTAAGATCCGATATTGAAAAATACACCGCCGTAAAAGATGAGTATACTTTTGTAGATTTATTTATCGAAAAGAAAAAGTAAAATGGCAAAACAACAGCCCGTAAAAAAACAACCTTCTGTTCAAAAACCGCAGATAAAGACAAAACCCGTTGGCAATAAATCAGCTAATGCTTCTAAAAATATATATGATTATCTGGAAGAACATTTTTCAAGTAAAAGCAGATTTTATCTTATTCTTTTAACAGGTCTTGCCTTTTTATTTTCATTAATGTGTTTTGATAATAAGATCTCCATTACAAATGACGATGCTTTATATATAGAATCCGGTGCAAAGTATGCGCGTGCATTTTTCGCAAAAGAAAGCTGGTATACTGCCAATGCTCCATTCTATCCTATTATACTGGGATTACTTATTAAAATAATTGGTGTCCGTCTTATGTTGCTCAAATTATTCTCTGTTGTTTGTTTTAGCGCAGCTATTTTATTTATTTATAAGGCTTTTGAAAAGAGGATACCTTATATTATTCTCATTCCCGGATTATTTCTGACAGCTATTAATTTTCACTTTCTCATTTACGCAAGTCTTACTTATACGGAAACATTTTCATTAATGATATTTGGAATCTGTTTTCTTTATCTTTTCAGAATCTTTGAAAAACTGGACACAGACACGTATGAATTTAAAAAGAGTATTCCTTTCTTTTTGCTTGCGGGTTTTTTATGTTTTTTAATGATGATTACACGTAGTGTAGCACTCGCGGCGATTGGTGTACTGGCATTATTTCTTGTGTACAGAAGAAAATACAAAGAAGCAGGCGCCTCTGTTGCAGGATTCATGATTTTTTATGTTTTATACAAACTGGCAATCACATATATCTGGAAAGTGGATGCTTCACAGTTTGCGATGCAAACCCAGTTAATGTTTCAAAAAGATGTACACAACCCTCAGTTAGGCAACGAGGATTTTGCCGGATTTATTACCCGTTTTTGGCAAAATTGTCAGATATATATTTCTTCCCGCTTTTATTATGTGCTGGGCTTCCGCGAAGAATTATCAGAAAATAATATACCGCTTACGCTCTTTTCAATTGGTTTAATAGTATGGTCAACAGTATTGATGCATAAGAAAAAACAATACGTATTATTATTTACATCCTTATTTGTTATTACGTTATTAGCGGTTACATTCATTTCTTTAAATGTAATTTGGGGACAGTCAAGATTAATTATGTTGTACTTGCCCTTTATCTTGTTTTGTCTTTTTTACATATTCTATTATTACGGACAACAATTTAAGTTCCTGCAAATAATCTATCCATTTATTTTCTTTATTCTGTTTTTTGTCAGTATTTCTGCTACACTAAAGATTGCCAAAGAAAAGCTACCCATCTTTATTGAAAATTTATCAGGTGATCCTACTTATGGTTACACACCAGACTGGCAGAATTATATTAAGATGTCAGAATGGTGCGCAAAAACATTTCCAAACGAAACAAAATCCATTGCCGTACGAAAAGCTCCTATGTCTTTCATATTTTCTAACGGTAAAGAGTTTTATCCAATTTACAGCACTCCCACACAGAACGCTGATACTTTGCTTATTCCACTAAGAGAATCCAAAGTAAATTACCTGATGACTTGTGAACTTCGGGCTAATCCTGATATGTATGTAGAAGGACAGATAATAGGCACTATGCATCGTTACGCATATTATATTCAAGAAAAATATCCGAATGCTTTTCAATTTATTCATCAGGAAGGTGATGTGGAAGAAGCTATGTTGTATAAAATAAACTATGCTTATATAGATTCTATAAGATCGTTAACTAAATAAATCTGTCTTAATTTTTATAATTTTATACCAAATGAAGATGGATGAACATTTATCACATTTAGATTTACCGGAAACCACGCTGGCCCATAGAAATATTATTCTATCCAAACCCTTCTTAAAGAGAATTTATGTTGAATGGTATACTGCTTTTAAAAATTATAGCGAGCAACAATCCGTAACAGGCAAAATAGTGGAAATTGGTTCCGGTGGTGGCTTTATAAAAGATATTTATCCTGATGTAATTACTTCAGATATTATGCCTTTATCCGTTTGTGATATGCAATTCCCTGCGGAACAAATGCCTTTTGAAAACAATTCCGTGAAAGCAATCTTCATGCTGAATGTATTGCACCACATTCCTGACAACGAAAAATTCTTCCGTGAAGCACAGCGAGTATTGAAAAAAGACGGATTTATTTATATGATAGAACCTGCCACCACATGGTTTTCAAAATTTATTTATAAAAATTTCCATCACGAACCTTTTGATGAAAAAAGAGAAGACTGGAAGTTTGAAAGTAAAGGACCATTAAGTGATGCAAACGGCGCCATTCCCTGGATAATCTTCAAAAGAGATTATCAAAAATTTAAAAACTATTTCCCGGAGCTTGAATTAACAACGTTTACTTATCACACTCCTTTCAAATATTTATTATCCGGCGGTTTATCTAAAGCAAATCTGGTTCCATATTTTTTGTTTGGATGTATATCATTTATTGAAAAAATATTATCTCCGTTTAATTCAAAGATTGCTTTATTTCAAACAATTATTGTAAGTAAAAAATAAAGAACATGTTTGTATCTGCTCGTAAACAAGATATATTTAATCACTTTGAAAGCACCGCAGAAAATTATCTGCAGTACCGAAAACGATTCTCTTATTACGGTAAAGACATTGAAGAATATCTCAATTTCTTTATCAGTGAAACAGATACTGTTTTAGAAATCGGGTGCGGATGCGGTGAGACGATACATGGCCTAAAAGCCAAAGAGAAAGTGGGTATTGATTTCAGTCCCAAAATGATTGAAGTCGCAAAGGCATCTTTTCCGGATGTCGATTTTCAGGTGATGGACGCTGAAGCAGTTTTGTTAGATAAGCAATTTGATGTTATTATTTTCAACAATATTATTGGCTATTTAGACAATGTTCAGGATGTATTTTATGCTATTAAGAAAAATTGTCATGAGCACACGCGCATTATTATTTCCTATTATAATCATTACTGGCAACCCTTTTTAAATCTGGGCGAAACGGTTGGTTATAAGAAAAAATCGCCGCAACAAAACTGGTTAGACACGAAAGATATTTCCAACTTACTATATTTATCAGGCTTTGAAACGTACAGGGTAAATAAACGGTTACTCATTCCTGTTAACATTCCTGTACTCTCATGGTTGTTTAATAAATATATTGCCAAGCTTCCTTTATTTAAATCGTTATGTTTAAATCAGTTTACATTTGCGCGTCCTTTATTAAACTATACTGAAGAAGAAGTTAATAATAAATATTCTGTAAGTATATGCATCCCTGCCCGCAACGAAAGCGGCAACATTGAAAATGCTATTTTACGTTTACCAAAATTTGGCAAACATCAGGAAATCATTTTTGTGGAAGGAAACTCATCTGATGACACCTGGCAGAAAATACAGGAAATACAACAAAAATACAGAGACAGCCACGATATAAAAATTGCACAGCAACCAGGGAAAGGAAAAGGTGATGCTGTTCGTAAAGGATACTCGATGGCAACACAAGATATTCTGATGATATTAGATGCAGACTTAACAATGCCTCCGGAAGAATTACCAAAATTTTATAATGCCATAGCAACAGGAAAGGGCGAATTTATTAATGGTTCGCGCTTAGTATATCCTATGGATAAAGAAGCAATGCGCTTTTTAAATACGCTGGGTAATAAGTTTTTCTCTTACGTATTCTCATGGCTGTTAGAGCAACCGATTAAAGATAGTTTGTGTGGCACCAAGGTGATGTTCCGGGAAGATTATTTAAAACTAATAGAGAACCGAAAATTCTTTGGCGACTTCGATCCGTTTGGTGATTTTGATTTATTATTTGGTGCGTATAAACTCAACCTTAAAATTATTGATTTACCAATCAGATACAAGGAACGTACCTATGGTACTACCAATATTTCACGCTTTACGAATGGATGGATGTTACTAAGAATGTGTTGGTTTGCTGCAGGGAAAATTAAGTTTTGGTGATTCCTTTTACGCAAAGGCCGCAAAGAACGCAAAGCTATTCTTTCTCTTTTTTCTTCTCTTTCTTATTTGCAATAAAATATTTGAGAAAAATAACTTCTTTTTCTGTTAGGAAACGCCATTTCGCCCGTGGCAGATTTTTCTTTGTTAGCCCGGCATATAATACTCTGTCTAACTTGAGAACCTCATATCCTAAACTTTCAAAAATCCGACGCACAATTCTGTTTTTACCGCTATGTAATTCAATACCAACATGTCTGTCGTCGCCACGTGGCAATGTGTAATCTACCTCATCTACATTTGCTTTTCCATCTTCTAATTCCACACCTGCACGTATTTTCAGCAAGTCTTTATGATCTAAAGGTTTGTCTAATTCTACCTGATATACTTTTGTCACCTCGCCGCTTGGATGTGATAATTTCTGTGCCAGTTCACCGTCATTGGTCATGAGTAAAACACCTGTAGAATTTCTGTCTAACCTGCCAACAGGATATAAGCGCACATCGCGCACCGTACTTACCAACTCCATTACGGTTTTGCGTTCTCTGTCATCCGAAACGGTTGTCAGATATCCTTTCGGTTTATTCAACAGCACATATACTTTCTTTTCGTTTTGTACTCTTTTATTTTTAAATTTTACAACATCTTTAGGTTTTACCTTATAACCCATCTCCAGCACTACCTCGTCATTCACAGAAACATAGCCTGCTTTAATATATTCATCTGCCTGTCTGCGTGAGCAAACTCCGGCATTGGAAATAAACTTATTTAAACGTGTTTCTTCTGAAATCGCTTCTTCTTTTGGTGGCGTAAAATTTTTTACGGCTTGCTCTATCTTATAAGCAAACGGATCGTTTTTTGGAACAAAAGACTTCTTATTTTTCTGGAAGTTAGTTTTGTTGGGCGATGTCAGCGGCTGTATTGGCGCTCTCGATATTCTCTTTCTCACCTATTTGGTTTTGAAGTTCTTCAAATTCTTTTAGTTTCGGCAACTCATCTAATGAGTTTATACCAAAATAATCTAAAAATTGTTGCGTTGTTTTATATAATAATGGTTTACCGGGTTCTGTACTTCTTCCTGCTATTTCTATTAACTCTTTTTCCATTAATTTCTGGATAGTATAATCTGCATTTACCCCACGAATAGTCTCAATAATATGCTTTGTCACCGGTTGCTTATATGCAATTATTGCTAATGATTCAAGCGCAGCGGTCGTTAAGCGTTTCACCGTATTTCTATTCAAGAATGCAGAAACAGGTAAATGATAGTCAGCTTTAGTTAAAAACTGATAACCACCACCAATCTCACCTAATTCAAAAGGAAATAAATCGTTGTTATATTTTTCTTTTATTACAAAAATTACGCCTTCTATTTCTTCCTGTGTAAATGGCGTTTCAGCAGTTTTATTCAAATATGCCAGTAATTCTTCCGTCTTAATCGGACTTTCTGCCGCAAAAATAATGGCCTCTATATTTTTTTGTACTTCTTCCACAGGGTAAAGATACAAAATTGGATAACAAGGTTTTGAAAAAAATAATCTGATTTGATTTTTTTAGCATTAATTTTGTGGTACAGTTATTGTATAATTTTAGCATATTTCTATCTAAAACGTTTATTATGAATAAAATATCAGCTATTCTGTTTCTGTTTGTTTTTCAGTATGCCACAGCTCAGTCAAACACTTCTTTTAACTATATTGATGTTAATACCGGAGCATTCTCCGTTCCGCTTTCTTACACCGCCGGAAACTATCTGAATGCCTATAATTTATCTGTTTTAGATTTATCCCATCGCCTTGCTGCAGTTTTTGGTAACGGAGAGGTAAATAAAGATTATTACCTGAATGATTCTATCAAAGCAACGAAGGTATTTTATACGAAAGATAATGTCAGAATGCTCATTATTCAGCCTGTTTATGCTAATCCTCAAAAGAGATGCATTTTGCTGACGAATGGTAATGGTGAAAATTTCAATTGGGCACAGTCTAATCGTATTGCTATTGATTTTGCATTAAGAGGTTATGTAGTGGCATATTATGAAAATGTTGGATGCGTTGCCAACCGTTTTGACAATAAAAGCAGGAATGTAGATTATTTTGTTAGTAAGGTTCTAAATTCCTGTAATGTTGGTGCATATGCCAATACTAAATTTAAGTTCTATACTTCTATGTATGTTAATCTGTTTTTATCCAATGCTGCCAGAAAGTATATGGTAGATAATTATAAAACTTACAGTGTAGATACTACTAAGTTCTTTCCTGTTGGGTGCAGTTTAGGAGCAAATGCATCTTTATTTTTTACCTATGCCAATGATAATAATTTTACACATCCATTATTTGATTGCGTTAAAAATATTCTTAACTACAATCAGCCAATGAATAAAAACGGAATAGTATCTACCGCCGTTTTTGGTGGTGGACTACCTGCTCCTAATGAAGATTTAGGGGTTATTATCAACAATCAGGACAAGGTACCTGCTACCTTTTTTAGCGGTGCTTTAGACTGGGCTGTAAATCCTAATAAAACAACGGTGCTTGGCCCTGAATGCTGGGGTGCATTAGCATTGAAAAAAGAATTCGAGGCCAACAACATAAAATACAGTACTTATGTAAACGCATACGGAGCACATGTTTTCCAAACTTTCTCTTTTAATCAAAACTGGATGGGATTGGCCGGAATACGAAATACCTTTGATGAAAAACTTTCAAATGAGAAAGTTGCTTCTTATACCAAAACAAATCTTACTCAATTACTGATGTATCAATATGAAGGCACTCAGTTTCATGAAGCTATTAAAATAATTGCGACCAATTTTGATAACGCTGTGAAAAATACATTCCCTGCTTCGGCTGTCTCATATATTCAACCTAAATGCATTCAGAATACTATTCTTTATCAGTATAGTATTGGCAAGATGACTATCGGAAATGCTACCAATGCTTACTATAACAGACCTTGTACTCAAAAGGTCGACCGTACTCTGGATAAAACAACAGCAACCTGTTATGACGGTACCTTTATCCCTTATGATAAGCCGGTAACAGCAGCGACTGTATTGCCGGATAATTTTAACGCACCCGGAAAAGGCTTAGTGAAATTTGCAAATTTCTTAGAGATGTTAAATCAGATGAATAAGAATAAAAAGTAGGCTTAGTAAAGTCTGATTTTTATTTTTTAACTACCTTTAGGCAAAATATGATTGCTTGCTTTCATTTATTTGCTGATAAAATACATTTACCATGTCTGTAATTCAAAGAATAATAAATAATAAAGAATATTTTCTTGTCGGTATTATTCTTTTTTGCGTGCTGCTTGGTTTTTTTACTTTCTTACAAATCTTTATAGATGATGCATTCATATTTTACCGGTATGGTTATAATCTGGTAAATCATGGTATCTGGAACTGGCATAACAATACTGATTATACCGAAGCATACACCAGTTTTGTCATAGCGGCATTAACAATTGTACCGGCTTTGTTTCATTTTGAACCATTTCTGTTTTTTAAATTTTTTGGTACATTCTTTTTCTTCTTCATTATATACAGGCTATTCACCAATGTAAAAGATAATAAGATGCGGATTTTTGCAGTATTTATTTTTGCAGCAAATTGGCATACTTATGTTCACGCTTTTTCAAGTTTAGAAACCTTATTTTGGGTTTGGTTATTGTTAGAAGTTTTTATTATTCTCTCTAAAGAAACAATAAGTACCAACACACAAATTTATCTTTGGGTATTATGTTTGCTGTTGCCACTCACTCGTCCTGATGGTATTATATTTGCTGTATTTGCTTTTGTTTATACGATCTGGATTAAAAAAAATAAATTACATATCCTTTCATTCTCAATTATTGTTTTAACAGGATTAGCCTATTTTATATGGCGTTATCAATACTTCGGATTATTATTACCATTGCCATTCTATCATAAATCTGTTACAAAAATCAACAGAGGTTTCACGCTGTTATTCAATACCTATACATCCTGGCAATATATCCTGAGCAGCATTTTAGTGGTAGTACTTTTACGCAAAAATAAGCTGTTCTTATATTTGTCAGGTATCACATTTTTTTTGTTTTTCTTTTTATATGCACCGGCAATTTTAGCAATGAATTATGCAGATCGTTTTTCATTTCAGTTGTTCTTTCCTCTTATTTTATTCTCATTCATTGTATTGGATACTCAAACCTTAGTTGTTCAGGCAAAAGTAAAATTTATCTCATTTTTTCTGGTTTTATTAACGTTCAGTGAAGGCATTTATAATAACTGGATAGTGGAAATGGCCTCCATAAAACAAAATGCTACAAACGCATTTACATTTCCGAGAGTACATTACGCTTTGGCGAAACACATCAACAGAACACATATTAAAGGATTGAAAGTTTTATTTGGAGATGCAGGTATTTTTCCCTACTACGCAAATGTAGAAACCATTGATGCGTATGGACTAGCTGATAATTTCTTATCACGAAATAAACTTTCCGAAGCGTATTTTAATAAAGTAAATCCTGATATTATTTTAATCGGCTACTTAACAAATAAAGAAGAAGATCTGAATAATATTTATTTCAGTAATAAACAGATGTATGCACTTATTCATAATCCAAAATACGCTTATGAATATTTAGGTTATGGAATCAGTACAGAAGAAGGATATTTTATTCATGTTTATATTAATCCAAAAACAGCTCAGTATAATTTACTGAAGACGGCTTTAACGGATGCCATTAAAGATGCGAATGAACAGCAATTTGATTTCAAGAAATTTGCGAGATTTGAATACTTAACTTTTTATAAAGAAAAATAATCCTTAGCGTTACGTTGTTTTCCGCAATGCTAAAAATCTTTTTTCATATTGTTCATATAATAAAGCAGCTATTCCATAAGTAAAAAGAATGGTAAGCGAATATTGCAACAGATTAAACAGCAGTTCTCCTTTTTCCGGAATATGAAATTTTTCCAGGAAATACATCACTATCACCAATACAAACCAATGTACCAGGTAAACAGCGTACGTTATCTTTCCGAGATATACAATAAGTGGGTGTTCAAAAATTATGATTTTCTTACCGTCTTTCATTAAATATAAAATTACAACAATAAAACTTGCACAGACAATTTCATTCACAAACAGCGGACGTTCAAATCCACTTGAAACTATAAACATTACAAAACCAAAGCAAATCAGCGCAGTTACTTTTGTAATGTATTTGTGTACAAACTCCGGACGGTGTATATAAAGATAAATTCCAATCGCTCCAATAAAGAAACAGGTTGCACTTGAAAAGAAGACAAGTTGGCCGTTAACGAGCACTATAAACTTCAATAATTTATTGGTTGGATAAAATTTATTTACCAATACCACCAATATAATACTACTGATAAACACTACATAATAACCAATAAAACATTTAATTATAAAGCGTTTAAAACTTTTGAGTCTTTTCCATAAAATGGGCCAGAAAATATAAAAAAACTCTTCTACACCAACAGACCAATGGTGCGCTCCATAGACCCAGCTTCTGTTGTTTACGGATGTTAATACATAAGGAATTTGCGGCATCATTAATAGACAAAGTAAGAACAATACATTTTTTGAAAAAACATAGGTTGCAACATCTCCAAACCCTGACTGAAAAAATATGGTATCAAAATAATCTGCAAAAAATGAATTGGGTATTACTAACCAATAAATTATTATTGACAAGTAATACAGTGGCAGAATCCTCAATGCCCTGTTTTTATAAAACTTCTTTAAAGAAATTGTTTGTGTCTTTATTTTTTCTGTTTCTAACTGATAGGTTATTAAAAATCCGCTTAGTGAAAAAAACATGAGCATTGGGTAGAAACCAATGGTATGATAGCGCACTACTTCATCAAACCCGGTAAATAAGTGACGTATGAATTTGGTTTCTTCAACATGACAATAAATGATGGTACATGACATCCAGAAACGAATACCCAAAAGGTTAGGAAATAACATTTTAGTTGGTGCTGATGTATTGTCTTTCATAAAAAATCAAACAAACACAATATAAAGAAATAAACTGATTTTATCGTGGATGAAAAAAATCCGTCTCACTTAAGGTAAGACGGATTTCGTAAAATTGGTTAGTTGGAGTTAGGTTTCAAGACCTGTTTAATATTTCAAAAATCATTTTTAAAACAATACAGGTTTTTATATTTTTTAGCCGTTGCTCAATGCTGCCGCACCGGAAACAATTTCAGTTAACTCTGTTGTAATCGCTGCTTGTCTTGCACGGTTATACATAATATTCAATGATTTCAATAACTCGTTTGCATTTTCCGTTGCTTTGTCCATCGCTGTCATACGTGCACCATGTTCAGAAGCATTAGAATCTAATAAATAACGGAAGAATTGTGTCTTCAAGATTTTCGGAACTAAATCTTTCAAGATTTTATCCTGAGAAGGTTCAAACATATAATCAGCTTTCCCTTTAGAAGTTCCTTTTGCAGGTGTTGTAGTTTTTATGGGCAAAAATTGTTCTGTAGACGGAATCTGCGTTCCGGCATTTTTAAACTGACCATATACCACTTCCACTACGTCATATTCTTTCTGTTCGAAAGTATACATTATATATTCTGCCGCTTTTGACGCTGTTTCGAAAGATAGATTGCCAAACAAATTACCAAAATCATTATTTACTTTTAATTTAGAAGATTTAAAAGCGTCGTATCCTTTTTTGCCAACAGTTAAGATATCCACTTTACCTTTCGCTGCCAGTTCAGGATATTTTTCGTTTAATAAAACTTTTGCAGATTTTACTGTATTTGCATTAAAGCCTCCACACAATCCTTTATCCGATGTAATAACAACAATTAATACTTTGTGTATCGGGCGCTGGGAAGCAAAAGATGTATTCATTTCACCACCTAAATTAGATGCGATATTTTGCAATACTTTATTTAACTGATCTGCATAAGGTCGAATTTGTACAATTCTTTCTGTAGCTCTTCTTAATTTAGCAGCAGATACCATTTTCATAGCTTTAGTAATCTGTGTAGTTGACTTCACAGATGCCATTCTTAATCGTACTTCTTTTAAATTTGCGCCCACTTTTTAAATGTTGAATGATAAATGTTTAATGTTTAATGCTGATGTTTAACCAGAATGAAGTTATTTATCATTCATCATTAAACATTCAACATTATTTATGCGTATCCGCCTTCCATTGCTTTTGCCAATGCTTCCACTTTTCCCGTAGCATCATCGCTCAAGCCGCCTTTTTTAAATTCTGCTAATACTTCAGGATGTTTTGCTTCCAGTGCACTTAAGAAATCGCTTTCAAATGTACGCACTTTCTCTACTGCAATATTTCTCAACAATCCTTTAGAACCTAAATAAATAATAGCAACCTGTTTTTCTACCGTTAATGGTGAGTATTGAGGTTGTTTCAATATTTCCACGTTACGCTTACCTTTATCAATTACTGCTTTTGTTGCAGCATCTAAGTCAGAACCAAATTTTGCGAATGCTTCCAACTCACGGAATTGTGCCTGATCTAATTTCAACGTTCCTGCCACTTTTTTCATCGACTTAATTTGTGCGTTACCACCCACACGTGATACCGAAATACCTACGTTGATTGCCGGTCGCACACCTGCATTGAATAAGTTAGCTTCCAAAAATATCTGACCATCTGTAATTGAGATTACGTTGGTTGGAATATATGCAGAAACGTCACCTGCCTGTGTTTCGATAATTGGTAAAGCTGTTAAAGAACCTCCACCTTTTACTTTACCTTTCAAAGATTCAGGTAAATCATTCATGGTTGCAGCAATAGCATCATTATTGATAACTTTTGCAGCACGCTCTAACAAACGAGAGTGTAAGTAAAATACATCACCCGGATATGCTTCACGTCCCGGAGGTCTTTTCAATAATAAAGAAACCTCACGATAAGCAACTGCTTGTTTAGATAAATCATCATACACGATTAATGCAGGACGACCTGTATCTCTGAAAAATTCACCAATTGCCGCACCTGCGAATGGTGCGTAGAACTGGATAGGAGCAGGATCTGATGCATTTGCCGCAACGATTACTGTATAAGCCATTGCTCCGTTTTCCTCCAATGTTTGCGCAATATTTGCAACCGTAGATGCTTTTTGACCACATGCTACATATATACAAAATACAGGCTCTCCTCTTTCGTAAAATTCTTTCTGATTAATGATAGTATCAATTGCTATCGCTGTTTTTCCAGTCTGACGGTCACCAATGATTAACTCACGTTGTCCACGTCCAATAGGAATCATAGCATCGATAGATTTGATACCTGTTTGCAATGGCTCCGTTACCGGCTGACGATAAATTACACCGGGTGCTTTTCTTTCTAATGGCATCTCGAATAATTCACCACCGATAGGTCCTTTTCCGTCGATAGGTTGTCCTAGTGTATTTACAACACGACCCAACATACCTTCACCTACACTTAAAGATGCAATTAAGCCTGTACGTTTCACACTGTCGCCCTCTTTAATTTCGTCAGAAGAACCCATTAATACCACACCCACATTATCTTCTTCTAAGTTTAAAGCGATTGCTTTCATGCCATTTGAGAATTCTACTAATTCCCCGGCTTTTACTTGCGATAGTCCATAAACACGTGCAATACCGTCTCCTACCTGCAGAACGGTTCCAACTTCTTCTAATTCTGCTTCTGTAGAAACGTTTCCTAGTTGCTGACGCAGTATTGCTGATATTTCATCTGGTCTTACTTCTACCATTTTTATTAATGTTTAATTTTGAATGATGAATGATGAATGGAAATATTTAGTAGCTTAATTTATCATTAAACATTAAACATTCATCATTATATTGAAATTTCTTTTTTAATCTTATTCAATTTATATCTGACAGAGTTATCGTATAATTTTCCGCCAAAATCTACAATAAAACCACCTAAAATAGATGCGTCCGTTTTCTTATTAATCTTAACGTTCGGATAGCCGGATGTTTTCTTAATAAAGTCAACTATTTTTTGCTCGTTAGTAGTATCCAATTCAATGGCTGTTGTTACCGTTACTTCCGAGATGCCCTTACTTTCATTATACAATCCGAAAAAGGCTGCAATAATTTCCGGCAAATGTGCGTCTCTGTTTTGGCGGATAACCATCTGTAAAAAATTTTCAGTTGCACTGTTAATTTTACCACCAAAAATCTCTTTTGTGATGGCTTCTTTTTTAAACCCTTTAATAATAGGATTTTTGAATACTAATGATAATTCTTTACTTGATTTTAACGCAGCGTCTATCAATACCAAATCAGCATAAATAACATCTAACGAGCCGGCTGACTCGTTAAATAATGCTTTTGCATATCGTTTTGACAATTTTTCTACTGACATTAGTTCATTTTATCTACCAGTGAATTTATATAGCTTTGCTGGTCCTTACTGGAATCCAATTCACGACTTAATACTTTTTGTGCGATATCCAAAGAAAGTTTACTTACTTCATTTTTCACTTCTGCCAACGCAGCTTTCTTTTGAGCGTCAATCTCACGTTTAGCATCTGCTACAATTTTTGTATAGTCATCTTTTGCCTTATTATGTGACTCAGCAATAATTGATTCCTTTAAATCCTTTGCTTCTTTTAAAATTTTTGCGCTTTCTGCTTTTGCTTCTTTTAGTAAAGCTTCATTGTCAGATTGTAATTGCTGCATTTCTGCTTTTGCTTTATCAGCTGCAGAAAGTGCATCATTAATAGACTGCTCTCTATCTTTGATAGCCTTAGCAATTGGTTTTAATGCAAACTTGCCTACTAAAAACCAAAAGGTTAAAAATACTACTGTTGTCCAAAACGCTAAACCTAAATCCGGCGTAAGTAAGGACATTGGATCGAATGCCAATATCATACAAAACCTATTTTATATACACTTAGTGTACGTGAACAATTAAATTATCCGTTCATCAAGAATGATAAAATCATACCGATGATTGCTGCACCTTCAATTAAAGCTGCTGCTAAAATCATTGCACCTCTGATATCATTTGTTGCTTCAGGTTGACGTGCGATACCTTGTACTGCATTACCACCTACTAAACCGATTCCAAGACCTGCGCCAATTGCTGCTAAGCCTGCTCCGATTGCTGCTATTCCTGCCATAATTTTTGTTTTAAGTTGTTTAAAAAGTTTATTTTAATAATTAATGATGTTCTGCTGGTGCATGGTGATGATCCTCAATTGCCGCACCAATAAAAATGGTAGACAATAATGTAAATACATACGCCTGTAAAAATGCTACGAATAACTCCATGGCATTTACAAATAATAAAATCGGGATAGAGATTACGCCACCGGCTGTTGCGCCGCCAATATTAGTTCCCATTTTTCCCATTATAAAAATCAAGCTCACAATAGACAATACTGCGATATGGCCGCCTGTGATGTTTCCAAATAAACGAAGCATTAAAACTGCCGGTTTTAATAAAACACCCAATAATTCTATTGGAGTAAGAATTACTAAAACCCATTTTGGAACGCCTGGCATAGCAAAAATATGTTGCCAGTAATGTTTGTTTCCGCTTAAATTGATCAGTAATAAAGAACAAAATGCCAATACCATAGTAAAGGCAATATTTCCTGATGAGTTAATACCGCCGATAAAAGGAATCAGGCCTAACAGATTATTAATTAAAATGAAGAAGAATACAGATAAGATGTAAGGTAAATAAGTAAGATATTTATCCCCTAAGTTTGGTTTCATTACGTCATCTATTAAATACTGAATTACAGGCTCTAAAACAGCTTGTATGCCTTTGGGTGCTTTGTTGCCTCTTGTCGAGTATGCTTTCTTTATACTAAAGAATACTACCGTAAGAATTATAAAACCCAACAACATATTTAATACATTCTTGGTGATAGAGAAATCAATAAATGAAGTACTCCCACCTAATACACTTGCTTTTTCAACTTCAAATTTTTGACCGTTATATTCAACAACAGAAACATCTTTTCCTTTTTCATTTTTTTCCTGAACTATATGCACCTCAACTGCTTCCTTAGGGAAATTACCCAATACCTTATTTACACGGCCATGATTCAACACATAACCATTATACGATTTGTGTCCATGATGAAAAACGGATGACATGCAAAAAGTAAAGCTACCTGTTGTTTTATCAAATAAAATACATGGCAGAGGTAAAGTAATGTGATTATGACCAATAGTAGTAATATGATTTTCATTGGCATCCGCCACGTGATTCATAATGGTTTCCACCACGTCTTCGTCTTTCTTTTCTGTTTCTGCTGCATTTTTCTCTGTGCTCATTACTTCCGGATTTGCAAATAACCCACTGGTAAACAGCATTGAGAAAAGAAAAATAATTATGTTAGATTTTTTGATCACGTTTGATGTTAAAATAGCGGTGCAAAGGTACAAATTTGTAAAGAAACTTTTGGGTTTCAGGTAAATTAAATGTGTGTTAAGTAGCATAAAAAAAGAGCTATTCGTTATGAATAGCTCTTTAATATTTTTGAAACAGGCTCTCTCTTATCTGAATCTAGGAAGAGATGCGTGTTTGTGATATTGATAGAAAGGTAGTTTTCTACGCGCCGTAGCAAACTCGGAACCATCTATATTGTAAATGATAAACATATCCGGTTTAACATCTACTTTAAATAAATCTCTGAATTCGCTCGCTCCGTCATTTTCACTGTCTTCAGTGTTAGTATTGAAAGCATCGGCTTCATCCTGCTCCAATGTAATTGGTTCTAACACACCTTTTCTGCTAAATGTTGTGGTTACAGGGAAGGGGCCTTGTGGTAAAGAAAGAGCACCGTAACCTAATAATCTGTAAATATTTGCCCAAAGGTTTGCTGAAATTACATATACTCCCTCTTGATCCGGCGCTGTTAATGTTAAATTTTCAGGATGTGAGCCTGTTGCTGCATCATAAATTCCCTGATCATTTCCGACTGCACTACCTAACGAATCGAATACATAGAAGTCTAAGTCAATAGCGTTTACTGTACTTACACTTGTATCATTTCCTTCTGCGTCCCAATATTTTAAAGTATAAAATCTATTCCAGGCAAAAGACATATCTAAATCCAAGCTCGTAGCATTAGTGATTGTTACATCCATTGTTACGGGAGTAATATTTACATTGGCTGTTTTATCATCTCCAACCTGAATAGTAAACGTCTCATCTGTTTCTGGCAAATCATCATCTAAAACTTCTACCTCAAACGTTTGAGGTTCAGTACTATTTGCCGGAAAAACTAATTCATGTGTAGATAATGAGAAATCTTCGTCTTCTGTGGCATCTCCTGAAATTTGTGAAATTGGGATATGTACTTCTACAATTTGGGGTTCTGATAAGGAAGCAGTAACTGATATTATTACACCTGCAGTATCTTCTCTTACAATAACTGCTGCAGGAACACCTGATAAAGAAACTGTAGCATCCGTTTTAATTAATTTGCTATAATCCTTATTTTCTTCCTTTTTGCAGCTGCCAATTAAAAAAGCAGAAGAAATTAAAGTAATGAGACTAAGGAATTGTATTTTATTTATTTTTTTCATAATACATATAATTTAGAAAATTAAAGTTTAACTAATTTTTGGTAAAATTCTCTTGGTCCACTTCCTTCTGTAAAATAACCAAACGACATTACTAATGTATCTTTAACGCCCTTAATTGCAACATTAGATTCGGAACAATGAACATTTGTCATAAATCCAGCATTTTCTGCACAATTTATTGGAGGTTGTCCGTTGATAGTTAATGCACCATATGGATCATAGGTCTTAAAATAAGAAATAGGTAGGACAGTTGAACCATCGTCTACAATTGAAAATATTACCTTACCAGCATCAGGAAAAGGGCCAAGCCAACCATCAATAATATATGTTGTTGCATTTAATGCTGATACATTTATAACACTCTCCCACTGTGGGTCTAAATCATTTCTTAAAACACCGATTCTATAGTATTCTTTTTCCAAAACAGAATATCTACCTGCAAATTTAGCGTTTACAAATATTGTATTTTTATCAACTGTTACCTCTCTTCCGTCTTCTAATACTGCTTTATAGTATATCAACCAATAAAATCCTGATCTTAACAATGTATCCTGAGTGGGAATTGGTGTACCATTAATTGATGTAGCTGCTGCTAATTCATCAAAGCTAACTGTAGTATTAATAAAACCAGGCTGTGTAAATGAAGATAAATCTAATGATTTTAATAGTTTGACGTCTGAATTTATATTATTATTAGCTAAATCCGTGGTAAAGAATTGCTGATATAAATCAATTCTTTTAATATTTGCAGAATATTTAAGGTTAATATTATACAAAGAATCCTGTGTGTTTAAATTATATATAATTGCACTAGTATTTACCTCATATAACCCCCCTTCTTTACCATTTAATCCATTAAAATTATCTGCTTTATTACAAGAGAAAAGCAGTAATGTACACACTATAGATAGTAAAACAAAGAATTTATTATTTTTCATAAAAATGTTTTTAAATATTATAAATTTTTAATAATTAATCCACCAAATTTTAGTCTCTAATAAATCCGGTCCTTGTGCTGCTACAGCTGCATCGTAATTTACCTTATTAATGGTAGGTTCATTATCTGGGTAAGTAAATCTAAATGGAATTGTAGAAATTCTACCATCAATTGCTGGTGTAAGATTAGGAATTCTTGTTCTTTTCCACTCTATCCAAGCTTCCATACCCTGACTGTATAAAGCAATGTATTTTTGATTGCCTATTTGAGTTAAAGCTGATGCTGGAACAAATGCACCCAATCCTGATAAATAAGAAGCAGCAGCTGATGCTGATAATCCATTAAATTCGAAACTAGCCTTTACTCCATTCTCATAATACTGTTGTACAGTACCTGTAGAAATATACCCTTTTTGTCTAGCTTCAGCCATTAAAAATTGAAGTTCTGAATAGGACATCAAAAATGCAGGTAAATCTTTTCTTAAATAGAAACTTCCAATTCCTGAAGTATTCTTATTGGTAATACCAGCTGTAGATGGATCTAAATAACCAGCAGGTTTTCCTTTATATGTTCCATCACTAACCGTTACCTCTGCATAAATCGGCAATCTAGGGTCACCCAATGATTCTAACAAATCTACCAAAGGTTTACCTACTCTGTATTCAATTCTATTACTACCTATTACTGTATTATAAATAGGATTTGGTGTTGATTCTAAATAAGAGTATTTAGCTTCATCATCATTGGAAGCAAACATACCATCTGCTGTAGCAAGTGCTTGTAATTGACTAGCAACTGAAGGTTTTTTATCTGCAATACGCATTAAACATCTAAACTTCAGAGAATTTGCAAATTTCTTCCATTTAGTAACGTCTCCACCATACATAATGTCACTAGAAGCAGGAACTTCTCCGTTTCCAGGTCCAATTAATCCGCTAGCATTATCTAATAAAGATAAAATACCAGTATAAACATCTTCTTGTCTATCATATTTTGGTAATAGAATACCTGATTCAGCACTTAGAGCTTCTGAAAATGGTATATCTCCATATACATCTGTTAACATGGCAAAACCATAAGCTTTCAGTATCAACCCAATACCCTGTAAATTTTTATTGTCTGCTTTTTCTGCTAATTTAGCCATATTATTTGAGTTGGTTAAAACTCTATAATACATTGTGTTCCAAAAATTTCGAACAACCCCATTTCTAGGAATATATCTTTCCTCATCGTTATATTGAGTTTTACACCATTGTTGCGACCAACCTGCTCCCATATCTCCACCAACAAACATATCATACGTTCCTTGACCAATTGTAGCTTCATCAGAAGTTATAGAGAAAAGTATATTAGTTAATAATAAATGTGCATCAATATTGACCGGACTGTTAGGATCAGTATTTACTTTTTCAAAATCACTGCAACTCTGGAGAAAAAGTAGAATTATAGCTATTGGAATAATTATATATTTTTTCATCTCTTGTTATTTAAAATTTAGAATTTAATATTTACGTTAAAACCAATACTACGTGCAGCGGGTAATTGTCCTGCCTCTTGACCCTGATCTCCATTCTCACTGCTAAATGCACTTTCCGGATCAATATGAGGTGCTTTCTTGTATAGTATTAAAATGTTTCTTGCAACAATTGCAAATCCTAATGATTCCAACTTAGTACTTTTAAATGCTTTCTTAGGAACATCATAACCAACTGTTAATTGTCTCCATTTTATGTAAGAAGCATCAAATACACCTCCTTCCGTAATACCAGTTGCATTAAATGCAGCTCTGTTGTATTCAAAAGCAGAAACAACTACATCATTTGGTACATACTGTGGATTATTATCTGTTCCAATATTTTTTACACCATCAGCAACTAAACCAGTTTCTCTTCCAATGAGTGTTTCTTCTAAAACACCAGATTGTCTTCCGAAAATATATGTCATAGAATGTATATTACCACCCCATTTCATGTCAAATAAGGTGCTAATTGAAAATCCTTTAATGTACACACCTAGATTAACACCACCTGTCCATTTAGGTTGAATATTTCCTAAAATTTGTTTTTCTGTTTGGGTTTCTGGTTTGCCGTCTTTGTATACAATTTGTCCATCCGGCGAACGCTTATAAGCATGTCCAACTATTAAACCATACGGTTGTCCTGCCCTAGCCTCTAAAGTCATATCCCATTGACCACCTAAGATGTATGAATCAAATCCACCTAATGATAATACTCTATTTTGATTTTTTGCCCAATTAAAGTCTAAATCAATTTTGTAGTCTTTTTTATCTAATAAAGTAGCACCGAATGTTAACTCTACCCCTCTATTTCTAATTTTACCTAAGTTAGACCAAACTGTGTTATAACCAGTAGAAGATGGTACCGTAACATTTAACAATAAATCTTTGGTAGTTTTATCATAATACTCCGCATCAATTCTAAATCTGTTCTTGTAAAAGGCAGCTGCTAAGCCAATACTCCATTCGTTAGAACGTTCTGCTTTTAAGTTAGGATTACTTAACACACGTGGGGTAAATACAAGTGTACTTGTTCCAAATTTAACAGAATTTATTGAATATGTTTGATTAATTCTGTATGGATCTAATGCACCAAAAGAACCTACACTTGAGTAATTTCCTCTGATTTTAAGCAAAGATAATGCATCTTGGTTTTTCTTAATTAATTCACTTAACACCATACTGCCACCTATAGACCATGATAAAAATTTATTGTTCTTTACAGGTAAACGAGAAGACCAATCATTTCGGATTGTTCCATCAACATACAACCATCTATCCCAACTAACACCTGCAGTTCCAAATACACCATTTAATTTACTTGTTTCTATCCTATTGTCATATACTGAAGCTGCTCCTGATTTCAAATTAGTTAAAGTATACAAACCAGGAATTTCTAATTTTGAAATTTCAGCACGTAAATATCTATAATTTTGTTGCTGTAAACTACCCCCTGCAGAAAGATTTACATTGAATCTGTCTTTAAAGAAATCTTGATTGTATGTAATTAATGCGTCTGTGTTTTGTTCATAGTAATTTCTGTGTACTTCTCTATAGAAGCCGTCTGTATATGTAACACCAGCAGAAGCTGCTGTACCCTTTGCTTTTCTTTCCGTTGAGAATGAAGAGTGGAAATCAACACCAGTACGTACCTGCATAGTTACATATTTGTGTAATTCATAACGTAACAATATATTGCCTATTAATCTATCTTTATTATAAGTATTCAAGTTATTGTCTAATACCCAAAAAGGATTATTTTCAAATAAATTGTTCCAATTTATAGGGGCATAACCATATGAGGCAAATGTTGGATCTCCATTATAAATTGGTAAGTTTCTCCAGTCTCTTAAGGCTGCAAAGTCTACGTTTCTTCCTGTAAATAATGTAGCTTGTAAGAAAAAGTTATCAGAACCATAACCAACTGTAGGTAAATTACCTGATTTTTCTTTAATATAATTTAGTGAAAATTCTGTCGTTAATCCTTTTGTTAATATAGCAGAAGCATTTAAACCAACTGTATATCTGTTAAAGTCTGTATTTGGAATCATCCCTTTTTGGTTGTTATTTCCAAAAGACAATCTATACGAAAATCTATCCGTTGCACCATCTAGAGCTACACTGTTATTCCATGTAACACCTAAATTCATTATACTTTTAACGTTATCAGGATGGGATACCCATGGTAAAGGTTTACCACCGACTGTATATGAATTCCATTGAACGTATTCCAATCCTTTATCCAATGGTGGTCCCCAACTTTCGTCTTGTCCTTCAGCTGTCACAAAATCAAAATGATCTTTATTATATCCTTGTCCATAAGAATTCTGATAATCAGGCAATATTAACGGCCTGTCAAATGTTAGAGATGTGTTGATAGTAACTCCAACAGGTTTGTTATCCTTAAAAGATTTTCCTTTTTTAGTTGTAATCAATACTACACCATTTCCAGCTCTAATACCATACAAGGCAGATGCCTTTGCTCCTTTTAATATAGTAATATCCTCTATATCATCCGCATTCATTGATCCAATACCACTTGGCATATCAAATCCACCACCACTACCAGCACCTTGTCCAGCATCCTGATAAGATTTGTTGTCTATAGGAATACCATCAATAACGTATAATGGCTGGTTATTTCCGGTAATAGAACTACCCCCTCTTAAAATTAATCTTGATGAGGCTCCTGGTGCACCTGAACTACTTGTGACTTGTACACCTGCAATTCTACCGCTTAATGAATTTACTATGTTGGTTTCTCTAGCTTTGTCTATTTGACTACCAGCCAATTTTTGTGTAGAATACGTTAGAGCCTTTTCTTCTTTTTTAATACCAAAAGCAGTCACTACTAACTCTTCAAGCTCTTTTCCTTCTAGTGCCATAGAGGCATCAATTTTTAGTGCATTGATTGGTTTTTCTAAATTGGTGTATCCAATGTATGAGAATAGTAAAGTTGTAACATCTTTTGGCAGTTCTAAAGTGTACTTTCCATCAATGTCAGTAACAGTACCAATTGTGGTACCTTTTCCCGTAACGTTCACACCTATCAGCGCTTCGCCTGTGGTTGCATCTTTTACAGTACCACTAATTGAGCGGTTCTGCGCAAATACCTGAGCTGTTAGCAATAGCCCAAATAACCATAATAATAACGTTTTTTTCATAAAGACTAACTGGTTTTGTTAATAATTCTTAAAGAAGTTAATGTATGTTAATCTGCAATATTACTACATTTTTTTTTAGAAACAAGAATTTTTAGAGAATTTTTAGAGCAATATTTTTATAAAGACATAAAATACCTGTTTATGGTTGCAAAACAGGGGATTTGAGTTTTTAAAAACAAGTAGTCAATAACCCTTGTACAAGGTATATTTTACTGGATAAAAGATATGTCAGATTAATAATTAATCACCTGTTCTTCTATACTTTCCGAGACAGCTCTGAATTCATACTGCTGGTTTCTAAGTTTGGGTTCAAAACCTGCTTCTTTTATGGCATTTTGAATTGTTCTTGAAGTAAAACGATGCGGCGCACCTGCTGCAGAAACTACATTTTCTTCTATCATGATGGAGCCAAAATCATTGGCACCCGCACGCAGACATAATTGTGCCACATTTTTACCCACTGTTAGCCAGGAAGCCTGAATATTTTTGATATTCGGCAACATTATTCTACTGATTGCCAACATTCGAATATATTCATCACCGGTAACGTGATTTCTGATGTTGCGCATTTTTTTTAGTAAAGTTCCTTCATCCTGATAAGGCCATGGAATAAAGGCTAAGAAACCTTTTGCATCAGCCGGTTTTTCACTTTGTACCTGTCGTATCCAAACCAAATGTTCCATGCGTTCATAGATTGTTTCAATATGACCAAACATCATAGTAGCAGAAGTGGTAATATGCAGTTGATGTGCTGCACGCATTACATTTAACCATTCTTCGCCGCTGCATTTTCCTTTTGCAAGCAAACGTCTAACTCTGTCGTTTAAAATTTCAGCACCTGCTCCGGGTAAAGAATCTAGTCCTGCATTTTTTAACGCCGTTAAAACTTCCGTATGCGTCATTCCTTCCAGCTTGCAGACATGAGCAATTTCGGGTGGCCCGAGTGCATGCAACTTTATTTCGGGATATAATTTCTTTAAGGACGAAAATAAATCCGTATAAAATTTAAGTCCTAAATCAGGATGATGGCCTCCCTGAAGCAACAACTGGTCGCCACCATATCGAATGGTTTCTTCTATTTTCCTCTTGTAGGTTTCAATATCAGTAATGTAAGATTCTTCGTGTCCCGGTTTTCTGTAAAAATTACAAAACTTACAATTTGCCACACAAACATTTGTAGTATTTACATTTCTGTCTATTTGCCACGTTACGATATTGTCGGGTTTTTGAATCATACGTAACTGATGACCTATTGCCATTAATTCAGGTGTTGGTGCGTGCTCAAACAAAAAGACGCCTTCTTCAATTGTAAGGAATTCAAAATTGAGTGCTTTTTTATAGAGTGTAGAAAGTTGCATATTTACTAAACAAGGACAAAGATAAAATGTTATTCACGCAAAGACGCAAAGAGCACAAAGAATTATTGTATAAATTTTATTGATTATTGTTAATCGTTCATCGTATTTTCGCAGCATGATAGAATTTTCGAAAGAAGTATTGAACAACGGTTTGACACTTATACATCATTATGACGAAACCACACCTTTTGTCACAGTGAATACGCTATACAAAGTAGGAGCAAAAGATGAGGAGGAGAACAGGACAGGTTTTGCTCATTTATTCGAGCACCTGATGTTCAGCGGAAGCAAACATTTTCCGGATTTTGACAGGCCACTACAGGAAGCAGGCGGTGAAAATAATGCTTTCACAAATAATGATTACACTAACTACTATGACACTGTGCCTGTTGTAAACATAGAAACAGCTTTATGTCTCGAAGCAGACAGGATGGCCCACCTCAACATCAATAAAAAAAGTTTAGAAGTACAGCGCAAAGTAGTATGTGAGGAATTTAAAGAAAACTATATCAACCAACCTTACGGAAATGTGTGGCATATTTTACGTGAAATGGTGTACGAAGAACATCCATATAAATGGCCAACTATTGGAAAAGAATTAAAACATGTAGAAGATGCTACTCTCGAAGATGTGAAAGCATTTTATGCAAAATATTACCAGCCGAATAATGCTATTCTGGTGGTTGCCGGAAATATTGAAAGAGAAAAAACAAGCGCTTTGGTTTCAAATTATTTTAATGAACTAAAAGGAAATCCGTTAACTCCTAATGTGTTTCATGAGCCGGAACAAAAAAAGGCAAAAGAGAAAACAGTATATGACGATGTTCCGCTTAATGCCGTTTACATTGCATTTAAAATGTGTGACCGTTTACATCCGGATTACTACACTGCAGATGTAACTTCTGATATTTTATCAAATGGAAGCTCTTCCCGCTTACATCAGCGGTTGGTAAAAGAAGCAAAAGCTTTTGTAGAAATTGATGCCTATATTACATCCAGCAATGATATTGGTTTATTTACTTTTGAAGGACGTGTGGCTGAAGGTGTGGATGTACATTATGCCGTTGATTTAATATGGAAAGAGTTAGAGAAAATGAAAACAGAGAAAGTAGCGGAAAATGAATTACAAAAATGTAAAAACAAAATGCTTACATATCTTAATTTCTCGGAATCAAGCTTATTAAACCGTGCTATCAGTTTAGCTTATTACGAATTATTGGGCGATGCCAGTCTTATTAATGATGAAGAAAAAAATTATGATGCTGTCAGTGCTGAGCACATTCAGTTGTTTGCCCAAAAAACATTCTTAAAAGAAAAGAGCAATACATTATTTTATCTGAAGAATACTAGTGTAAGCCATTAACCTTTCTTTTACCCATTCCGCTATCAACAATTACAAAAATGACAATTCCTCAAATACATACAATTGATAAAATCAACTTTCCAAAACCTGAAGAAATAACGTTACAAAACAACCTGAAGGTGTTTGGTTTTAATGGCACTAAGAATGATATTTTCCGCATGGATTTAGTGTTTAATTCCGGTCGCTGGACGGAACCTGCCAAATTGATTTCTGAAAGCACAGCACGATTATTTAAAAGCGGTACCGCAGCACTCTCTTCATTTGAATTAAGTGAGCAGATTGATTTTTACGGAAGTACCATAAAAACAGGTGCCGGATATAATACATTTACCATATCACTGTATTGTATGAATCGTTTTTTAGAACCTTCTCTGGAATTATTAAAAACCTGCCTGACGGAAATAATTTTTCCGGAAAGTGAAGTAGAATTATTTCAAAAAAACAGTATCTCAAAATTAAAAGTCAGCCAGGAAAAGAACGATTATTTAGCTGATGTTGTCTTTAGGAAAACGGTTTTTGGTGATGAGCATCCTTATGGCTATGAAACTACGGAAGAGCGGATAAAGAATATAACACGTTCATTACTGCAACAGTTTTATAAAGAGGATATACAACCATCCAACTGCACTGTTTTTATTGCAGGAAAATATGGTGACAACGAATTGTATTTGATAGATAAATATCTGGGAAATTGGGAACAGGAACAAGGAATAAAGAATAAGGAATACAAAGTATTTGAAACACTCAAAAGTGAACAAAGAAGTATCCGTATTACAAAAGAAAAATCCGTACAGGCATCCATTATAATAGGAAAAGAATTTTTCAATAAACATCACGAAGATTATGCTTCATTTGTTTTGTTAAATACCATATTTGGTGGTTATTTCGGCTCCCGATTAATGAGCAACATTCGTGAAGACAAAGGATTAACCTACGGTATTCATTCAGGATTATCCACTTTAAAACACAGTGGCATTTTTTCCATACAAACAGATACAAATCTGGAAAACTTAGACGTTTGTTTGCGTGAAATATATATGGAGATTGGACGTTTACAAAATGAGCTGATTCCTCAGGAGGAAATTACGCTGGCAAGAAATTACCTGTTAGGGAAATTTCTGGGAAGAACAGACGGGCCATTTAATCAGATTGAAGTTTTTAAGAGCTACTTCATTGAAGGGATAGATATTAACAAATTTGAAGAATTTGTAGAAACAATAAAGCATACGGATGCACTATCTTTGCAACGATTGGCGCAGGATTATCTACATAAGGATAGTATGTATGAGGTGGTCGTAGGATAATTAATTTGAAGATTAAAGATGAATTCACGATTTACGATTTACAATTTACGATTTACAATGAATACGATTCTTACATTGTTCATTGTTCATTGTTCATTGTTTATCTCTTTTGCGCAAACAGAATATGAAGCACCGAAGCTAACCTGTGTCCGAAACAATGCCGGCGATATAGAATTATTATGGCAATTACCATTAACTGTAAATCCTTGTTTTTCAGGTTATGAAATTTATGCTTCTGTTGGCAACAAAAATGGTCCTTATGTATTGAATACAACCATTGCAAGTGCAGCACAAACAACCACCTTGCTTACAATAGCAAGTGGTGGTCAACCTGTTTTTTTTTACATGATAAACAGAGGCAGTTGCAACAATCCATCTCCTCCGGTTCAAATAACATCTGACACATTAGATAATATAAAACCACAGCCATACATCGCCATTCAAAATGCAACCGTAATAAATGGACAAGTGCAATTAAACTGGTACGCTGCTCCAAGTCCGGAAGTTGTTGCCTATTTGATTTATAACGACAGAGATGGATTTACCTCACCTGATACAGTCTTGGGAAGGTTGAATACAACATTCACAGATGTTGTGAATGACCCTGATCTTTCTGCCATACGATACAAAGTCAGAGCATTAGAATTTTGTGAAGATCCTGCGGGATTACAAGGTGCCATAACACCGGATAGTGCCGATCATAAAACTATCCTGATGCAGGTAGGTGCTCCGGATAAATGTACGCAAACTGCAAATATTTCATGGCAATCTTACAAAATAGGCAGCGCCACAGTTGTCAGCTATGAGATTCAGGAAAGCATCAACAACGGCGCTTTCTCCGTAGTATCAGTGCAAGCTGCGTCAGCAAATAGTTTTTTATTACAAAACATTCCTTTCAGAGATACTGTTTGTATTCGCATAAAAGCTAATTTACCGAATGGTTCTTTTGCATTTTCTAATGAAAGATGCTTTAGTGCAGATGTAATAAAAAAACCGGCAGATGATTATATCCGTAATATTTCTGTTGAAAACGGAAACATAATTATTGAGTATAAAAAAGATACTACGGCCGCTCCTGCAAAGACAGTTATTTTACAACGAAGTAATGATGGAATTGTTTTCACGCCAATTATTAACACGCCAACTGAACCCGATGTAAATACTTATCTCTTTACAGATCCTAACTTGCCTGTAGGTAATCAGACATACACCTACAAAGTGAATTTGTTAGACAGTTGTTTTAGTACACATTCATCCGATACAGCGACAACTTTACGCATTGGAATCAAAGTAAAAAACAATAATAAAGCCACTATTGTCTGGAGTGGTTTTGAAATAAACAATATTACATTTGATAACTTCCGGTTAGATAAAATAGTGAATGGTGATACCATTTTTATAGGCAACTTTAACAGAACAGAAACTACTTTCTTAGAAACTGCATTGTTTGATTATTCCTTAGATTCTCTGGGAGAAGTTTGTTATCGTGTTACGGCCTTATTTGAAAACAATAACGACAATGTACCACGCGAAACGTTGGAAAGCCATTCCAATATTATCTGTGTGCAACCAGAACCAAGAGCTTATGTACCGCAAGCGTTCATACCCACAGGACACAATAATACATTCAAGCCATTTTTGTTATATGCCAAGTCAGATAATTATGATTTTAAAATTTACGACAGATGGTACCGTTTAGTATTTTCCACGAATGATGTGAATGCAAGTTGGGATGGAACCTATAAAGATGCACCTGCTCCGTTAGATGCCTATATTTATCTTATTAAATTCAGAGGCAAAGACGATAAAGATTATACTCAAAACGGCACAGTAATGTTGCTGAAATAAATTACACCGGAATTTTCACTTCATACGTACGTTTCTCTTTATTGTATAAATTATAATCGCGAATCCATGGGTTATAGATACGCAATAATTTATAGCTGATGTTATTTTGTTTGGCAAAACTAACCCAGTTCACAGAACCCGAAACCAGCTGTGTGGTGTACTTTAGTTCCGGATATAAATCTTCCTTATTCAGATAAAATCCAAAATCTTTTTGATTCTGATGTATAGTTTTTATTGCAATAATGCGTTGTACGTAACGGCTCGTTTCTGAGTTTAAAAGTAAGTGATAATATTCCGTCTCGCCTTGCAGATTTTGCTGTTTATTTACGCCGGCTAAACCCATATTATAACTTGCAGCTGCAGCTGTCCACGATCCTGATTTATCTTTAGCATCGCGCAAATATTTACACGCAGCACGTGTAGCTTTTTCCAGATTATAACGCTCATCTACTTCATTCGTTATTACTAAACCGTATTGATTACCGGTTGTCTTCATAAATTGCCAAAACCCTGATGCTCCTGATGGTGAGACCACATTATCCAATGCACTCTCTGCCATACATAAATATTTAAAATCATCGGGTATATTTTCTTCTTTTAAGATTTTCTCAATAGAAGGCAACCATCGATTCGCACGTTTTAACATAATAATAGTGGATGATTGCCAGTAAGCATTTACCGTTAACTCTCTGTCTAAGCGTTCACGTACTTCAGGGTCATCTAATGGTACTGCTTCACCGGCAAATGTTATACTTTCAGGAATTTTCACGGCATATGCCGATTGTATTGGCAAAGCCAGGTTTTCCTGTTTTGTATTGGTTTTTATAAATGGAAAGTAAATGCCGGAAGAGTCTCCCGTTGCATTAACAAATAAGACAATAATTGCAAATGCAAAAAAACCAAGGGCGAAGAAAGAGAGTTTGTTTTTCATTGGCAAACTATTTTTAGGTATGAGTTATCAGAGCCTGTTAACGTATAACGATAAACATTATTTTTTCTTATAAACCGGTACTGTCGAACAGGCTTCTCCAAACATCAATGATTTTACAACAGGTTGCAATTTTTTTGTAATTTCCAAGTAGGCTTCACCTGTTACTGTTTTTGTTCCGCACCCTTTAATAATAACACGTTCATCCTTGTATTTATTTTCGTCTGCTTCTTTTATATTTTGTAAGAACAAATTGTATTCCACATTTTCTTTTGTGCCAAAATATATTTTATCTGTTTGTGCTGAGAGGTAAGATGCTACCAGCATAAAAGACCATTGTGGCAAAATAGCATCTGTGCTGCAAAATACAGCTGTTATTTTGTTTGTATAAACAGACCAATCGTTTTGTTTTAATGCTTCTCTGAATTCTATTTCTTTCAGGATTAATCCGCGAAATAAAAAATCTTTCAGATCCAACTCCACTATTTCATCTTTCGGAAAGAATTCTTCCAGATCTAAGGTTATTAAACCACTTTGTGCTACTTTATTAATAAGCGGAGTTGACATTGATTGCAATATACAAGATTCTATTTAAAACAGAAAAGCGGAAAATTAGTTTTCCGCTTTTATATAATGTTCAACAGATTCCTCACTTTGTTCGGAATGACGTTAAGTTCAATTGTAGGTTAATAAAATTTATAACGTGTATCTTCCACGTTTGCTTTTTTTCTGATGGACTCAAAAATAGTTTGAAAGTTCAGTCGGCTGATGAACATACGTTGCATCTGTTGTTTATACATATTGATATCACCACCCATTTCAGGAGCAGTTGTTTCAATTGATTTAGGTTGTACAATAAATGCTGCTC
Source organism: Chitinophagales bacterium (assembly GCA_046329785.1). Taxonomy (GTDB): domain Bacteria; phylum Bacteroidota; class Bacteroidia; order Chitinophagales; family JADIYW01; genus JADJSS01. Next base: position 128,555 of record JAXLTZ010000006.1, on the reverse strand, counting down.
TTTCGCCAGCCACTGCTTTTGACGTTTTACCAACTTCCACACCAAAGGTAGTACCTACTAACTTCGGTTCATTTCCTAAATTCTGTACATATCCGGAAGAAAAGCGAACTCTTGCCGTATCCACCACTATTGCATCTTTTAATTTAGCTGCAATAGCGTTTAAGTCTTTAGTACCGGTAGCTGCTTTATTTAACTGTTCTGCTAAATCTTTTCCTTTTTTCTCATTACGAACTAATAAAGATACTTCTTCGCGAACATCTTCTGCTTTTGCTAATCCTTTAGGAGTTACCTTGCTAAGTTTAGCAATCATGTATTTATTATCTGTATCAAAGAACTCTATCACATTTGGTTTTTCCTGCTGGAATGCCCACTGTACCAACTTACGCGCCGGTCCGATTTGCGGAATATCTACCATATTTTGAGTAAGCACTATATTTTTTACAAGATTTTCTGTTTTGGCAGCTTTATCAAACTGTTCGGGTGACTGATTTTTTTGCTGGAAAGCTACTGCATTGTCGTAAGCCAGTTTTTCCGTTTCATTACTTGGCACTAATTCTACTGCAAAATCTGCAAATTTAGTTACCTGTTTTGGTGCTTTGGCATCAATTAATAAAATGATATGTAAGCCGTAAGGTGTTTCTACTTTTGCAATCTGATTCGGAGACATTCCACCATAAAATACTTTATCGTTAAATGCTTTTACCATTTGACCACGTGTGAAGTAACCTAAGTCTCCACCTTTGTCTTTGGAACCTTTGTCCAATGAGTTTTCTGCTGCCACCTGTCCGAATGGTTTTTGTCCGGAGCCAATGAGTCGGATTAAACTGTCTGCAAGTGCATTTGCTGCTTTTTTATCTTCGTCTGTCCCTTTACCTTCTGACAATAAAATATGGGCTGCACGAACTGTATCAGGAGCCATTCTTCTGTCAAGGATTTTAGTAACCATGTAAAAGGAACCTTCTTTATATACATTTGTCAGTGTACCCACCGGCAATGAAAATAAAGTATCTGCATTACGTTTGGTTTGCATTACGTCTTCTTTGGAGTAGTAATCTATGGCTGCTCCCTGCATGGAGTTGCGGGCTATGTATGCTGAATCTTTCGGTAAAGATGCCAGATACTCTGAACGCATGGTATTTATTTTTTGCAGTGCCTGTGCTGTATCTGCCGCAGATGGAATTACATCAAAAGCAACTATATCAACCACTCTGGAGGCTTCCTGTTCAAATCTTGCTTTATTTGCTTTTATATAAGCTGTAATCTCATCATCTGTAACTTTATATTTATCATCCGGCAAAGAAGTATAAGGTACTGCTACAAAAGCTACCTGTGCGCTTCTACCTGAATTTATTACTTCTTTAGCCATAAATGTTGGCATGTAAAAAGATTGAGTTACCAAAGAAGCATACTTTTGTTTTACAACATCTTCTTTAATCAGATTTTCTACGTAATCTCTTGTGGCACGTAAACTGGTTTTATTTTCTTTATCAATCTGATCAATTCCGGCAACATAAGCTTTTACTTTAGCCTGATCTAATTGTCCTGTTTGTTCATTTACAATATCCGGCTTAACTTCTCTTAATTTCATTAAAAAGCGTTGTGCCAGCGGATGCGGTTGCTGTCCCCACATAAATTCGCCCATTTCACTGGCAGATACATCCAAACCTAAAGAATTATAGGCATCTCTTAACAATCTTCTGGAAGCCATAGTATTCCATACTTCTTCCTGTATTTGTGATTGTATCTGTTCGTTCAGTTGTATGTTTGGATTGATTAGTTTTAATCCTTCTTCATAATTACTGATGCCTTCACTATATTCTTTTGCGGAAATAGTAGAGCCTGCCACTTTGCCGATTGTATTCTTTCCGCCACCGCCGCTGAACAGAGAATTTCTGTCTAATGCTGCTTCCAGGATGAAAATAAATAACGCTGCCGCTATAAACCCTACCAATATCCACGAGCGCTGTCTGATTTTTCCAATAATTGCCATAATATCTTGATTTTTAAAGAGTGCAAAGGTAAGAAATTAATTTAATAATTAGCTGATTAGCCAATTTGAAAATAGAATAGTTCTCATTTTTTGAGACAAATCTTACTTAACGGGAATTTTTATTACTTATTGATTTTCAGCGTCTTCGTTAATTTCAAGTTTAACGGTTTCGATTTTGGTTTCGGAAACGTCTAATATTTTGAAACTGTATTTTCCAATTTCTATAATTTCATTCTTTTCAGGAATGGATTCATGATGGTCGAGGATAAAGCCGGAAAGTGTGTCGTAATCTCCTTCCGGAAGTTCCAAATGATATTCTTCGTTAATGCGGTCTATTTCCAGCCTTCCTGATAAAATAAATTCATTTTTTGACAATTGATTTCCTACCAGTTCATCTTTATCGTATTCATCATCAATCTCACCAAAAATCTCTTCTAAAATATCTTCTAAAGTAATAACGCCTGCTGTACCTCCATACTCATTGACTACCCAGGCTATACTCTTATTTTCTTTTATAAACTCATTGAGCAATTTTTGAATATGCATAGTTTCGGGCACTACTTTAATCGGAATCAGGACCGATGCGATAGTGTCGGGTTTCTTATGTAAGTCAAAATGATGAATATAACCTACAATTTTATCGATTGCCGTATCAAATACTAAAATACGCGAATGATATGTTTCAATAATTAACTTCTTTAATTCCTCCACAGAATCGTTTATATCAATTGCTGTTATTTCACGGCGCGGCACCATACAATCACGTACACGTAATTTTTTCAGATACAATGCATTTTCAAATAATTCGGTATCTACTTCTTCCTCTGCCTCTCCGTCTGTTTGATTATGGTCTTTGATAAATTTTTCCAGATCAACTGACGAAAACTCTATATCATGTTCAGATACTTTTATTCCGAAGATTTTAAAAATCAAGGAAGATAGTGCTGTAATTAAAAGCACTCCCGGCGTCAATAACCAGTGTATGATTCTGAATGGCAGCGCCATTACAGGCAAAACAGTGTCTGCGAAAACTTTAAATAATACTTTTGGAATAAACTCACCCAAAAACAATACGATGGAAGTAGAAATCACCGTTTGTGTAACTAAAACCAATAATTTGGGATTCTGAAAATATTGCTCATAAAGCGGTTCGAGCAGAGGTTCTAAAAGTGATGCAGTTAAAATACCGAATGCAATCAACGCAATATTATTCCCCAATAGTGTGGTAACAATAAATTTGGATGGATTTTTTATATAGTCATTTAATATTTTTCCTGATAACGAGCCTCGCTGAAAACTCAATTCTATTTTTAATTTATTGGCAGAGAGAAATGCAATCTCGATTCCAGAAAATAGGGCGGAAAATAAAAGTGTCAGTAATATCAGAAAAATGGTGGTGCTCATTGCTATGTAAAGATAGGAAAATACGATGTACTCGTACACTTTACGTTGTACGATTTTTGTTTCTGTAGTGAAACACAAATCCAATGCTGACAAACAAAATCAGGTATAAGAACCAATCTTTGCCCTGAAAAAAACCATAGCGGTATGTTCTGATAACAAGAATTATGGCAGTAACGATTATAAGTAATGACCAGCGGAGCATAGTATGTTGATTTATTATTTAAAGCCTTTTGTATCATCAACTGCAACAATTCCTGTAACGCGGCGGATAGTGTAATTAGAAAAATCTTCATTGGCATCAAACCCGACACCGTAAATAATATTGTCCGGAGTTTTTATTTTTATCGGCTGGTCGGTAAATACTTTTTTATCCCGCATATTCCAGATAAGTGATTTTGTTTCGAGAATTTCGTAGCGTGAATTTTCCATATACACATTCCCGGAAACTTTAATAGTTTGTTCGGCATCGTTATTTTCCGCGTAATCTGCTTTTAGTACAGAAATTAAATTTAATTGTTCAAAAAAACGCACCAGTAATCCATCAGGAAATTCTAATTTATTTTGTGATTTGGTATATCGTTTTATCGTTTTTCCCGTAACAATTGCCCGCGCGTATTCACCTTCTTTATAGGTAAATCTTACACTATCTGCCAATTCGACATCAGCATCACTTTCGTTAAACATGGCTTTTACTTTTGCCATATCATTTTCCTGACAAGAGATAAGTAAAATCACGATGAACAATGAACAATGAACAATGAACGATTTATTACAAGTTAATTTTATTTTAGCAAACTTCATTGTTAATCGTAAATTGTTAATCGTATATCAAAATCTATTTCTTATAGATCCAGTCTGCCGGATTAAGTTTTGCCGCTCCTTTCCATACCTCGAGGTGTACTTCTGTCATGTTATCTTCATCTGTGTAGGCCGCTCCGATTACTTGTTTCGTTGAAATTTTCTGTCCTTTCGATACATTAACGGATGCCAGTTTTGAATATACGGTAAAGTACTCACCATGACTGATAATTACTGCATTTTTAAATGTCGGATTATTCAAAATTCCTACCACTTTCCCTTCAAAAAGACAGCGTACACTACTATTTGCATCTGTACGGATATCAATACCGTTATTTTCAAACGATACATTATTTAATTCAGGATGACTGTATCTTCCGAATCCTTTGCTGATAAATCCTTTTTCTACCGGCCACGGTAATTTGCCTTTATTGCCGTAAAAATTAGACGATAATAAATCATACTCCGGCGTATTGCCCAATTTTACAGGTGTTTCCACTTTTTTATTTACGGTCTCTATATCTGTTTTTGATGGCTCTTTTCCTTCTTCTTTTGCTTTTTTAATAGCTTCTTCCGCTGCTTTCTTTTTGGCAGCTTCTGCAGCAGATAATTTTGCCGCTGCTTCTTTTTGTTTTTTCTCTTCTGCTATTCGTGCCAACTCTATTTCTTTTTTGATGATAGCTTCAATCTGGGCATCTAACTTAGCTGCTTCTGTTTGTTTCTTTGTTATTTTAGTTTGAAGGTCTTTTTCTTTTTGTTTTAACGACTGAACCACCACATTTTTTTGCGTTACTGTTTTGCTCAACTGCACTTTTTCTTTCACCTGTCCGTTTAATAATTGTTCTTTTGTTTTTTTCTTGGCATCAATTGCAGCAATCTGCACACTGATGTCTGTTTTCTTATCAATAATTTGTGTAGCTTGCTGCTGACGGAATGTTGCATATTTTCTTAAATAATTTACCCGACGCAATGCTTCGGAAAAAGAGTTGGCATTTACCACAAATAATAGTTTATCTGCGAATCGCTGGTTCTTATAAATACGCACAATCGCATCTGCATATTCTTTTTTCAATGTGTTTAGTTGTTTCTCCTTCTGTTTTAAGGAATCAACATTTTGATTTATTTTGGCAGTATATAAGCCAATTTCACCTTCTACTTCCCGGATTAATTTCTGGCGCAGTTCGATTTGTTTAGACAAAGCTTGTAAGTCAGCCAAAGTAGCATCCTTTGATGCTTTTGTTTTAGTGAGTAATTTCTGTGTGAATTCAATTTCATCCAATAATTTTTTCTTCTTTGCCTCCAGAGTTGCTTTTTTATCCTGAGAAAATGCGGAGAATGAAATTAATATGGATAGGAATAGCAAGATTGAAAACTTCAACGAATTGCTTCGCTCGCTAAACGGTTGTAGTGACGTAAATACTATTTTATTTTTATTTTTCAATCTTATAGTTGGGGTTTATAGAAAACGGATATTCTAAATTTTGTTTTATTTCTATGTTCTGAAATTTTGCTACCATTTCAAACGTTTCTTTTTCATTTTTCATTTTCAGTACTCTGTCCATCGCAAACGGTTTACCGGATTGTATCTGATAATTAGCGTAAGAAGATTCTAGTGTTTGTGCATACTTTTTATCTGTAACAAAAATATTAGTAATATTTTTTGAATCCTTCTCAAAAAGTATGCTTGTTAGGAAACGGATACCGTCTGAAGTTATTGTATAGTTTGTGGCATTATTAGCATATTTTGATTTTGTAGAATCTGTGAAAATTAGTTGCCCTAGCAACAGATTCTCTATATCTGTAAAAGATAAATCCACCAATGTTTTTTGTTTGATGTATGACAAAGGTTTTAAAGTATATGTGTTATTTATTTTATCCATTATTTTAATACTGTCTTTTGTAATTAAGACACGTGCTCCTTCGATGCCAATAATAGACATTGATAACCATATTTTTTCGCCTTTTTTCCAACGAATGTTAGTAGTAAAACTTTGATTCAGATTTGGAGAAGACACTTTCGTTTTAAGTTTTGCACTCAGTTCTTTAAATGGAAGTTCGTTATTCTTAACATGCTTCAGCAATGCCTGCACATTACCATCAATAGTTGGTTGCACGATTAGAGGCTTAACAGGAATAACGGTTGTTGTATCCGTTTTAACAACTGTTTTTCCGTGACGGCAACTTACCAGCAAACCTGCAGTAAAAAAAATAAAATAGAATATACGATTAACCAACGGATGTTGCATTTTACAGTGTTTATATATTATACAGACTACTTTGAATCGATGTCAAAGTGTTACCTTCATTAAACAAATCTTTTTGTAATCTGTGGTTTAATTGATTTTTCGGTTTTTTATTTTACTCTCCAGTGCTGTTTTGTCGCCACCTTTTTCCAATGCTTTTTCCCACTGTTCGATAGCCTTATCTGTTTGACCGAGCTTATATAAAATATCGCCGTAGTGTGTAAGTAATTCCGCACGCTCCTGTGCATCCGGTAAAGCCATTGCCTGTTCCATCCACTCTAAGGCTTCTTTATAGTTTTTCATTTTATACATAATCCAGGCATATGTATCAATAAATGCTGAATTATTATCTACCAGCAAATTTGATTTTTTGCTCATTCTCTCTGCTTTTTCCAGTTTATTATCTCTTTCTGAAAGATAATAGGCATAATTATTTAGAACTGTTGCATTATTCGGATCAATCTCCAAAGCTGCTTCATAAGAGCTGTCAGAGCGCTCATAATTCTTTAATTCAAAAGAAACATCACCCAATGAAATCAGCATTTGCAGTTTCAATTGTGGTGTAAACAAAGCAACATCATCTTTACTGTTTCGCTGCACTTCAAATGCTTTTAATAATACATCTGATGCTTGTTTATTATTCTTTTTCTGCTGATTTGCTATTGCATTGTAAAAATAACCAAACGGGTCATTCGGATTTTTTTCAATTCCTTTTTTAGAATATTCAATTAAATGATCATAGTCCTCGAGTTCTGCATCCAAGATATACAACTGAATCCAAACCGTTGCAGGAACATCCGTCATAGTTATAGATTTCACGTATTCTGTCTGTGCTTCCCGTTTTTTATTAATGTTATACAATACATCGGCACGAGCTGTAGTCGCCTTTACATCATTTGGATGCGTAGCCACCAATAAATCAGCCATTTTCATTACCTCGTCACGCATGGAGGAATCTTTCGCCAGTTTTTCTATGTATGGAATAAAGGTCAGAATCTTGGAGTCTATATCAATATTCTTGTTGTTAAACACTTTCTGTATAAATTCTTCCTGCTTTTTAGCATCCCCTTTTTTACGATAGGTTTCAGCTATGGATAGAAGTGCTTCTGCATTATTTGCATCTTTTTCTAAAATGCGATTATACGTCTGTATGGCCTTATCATACATTTTATTCGATTGATAAACTTCACCAATCAAACCAATATAACGCGTTTCTGAAGGATATAATTTTACCAGCTTTTCAATGTCATTCACACTCTCTTCAATCTTTCCAAGTTTAATGAACAAGGGTTGTTTCTGGAAAATCAACTCCTCCTGCACTCCTGTTTTTTGTTCCAGTTGATTATATACTTCTATTGCTTCTTTGTATTTCCCGGCTTTTGACAGCATGTAAGCCCAGTCATAATAATAGTCGTATTCTTTTGGTTTTAACTTAATAAGTGCATCGTACACTTTTGCAGCTCCTTCAAAATCCTGTTTTTCACCTTTTGCTTCTGCCAGATATTGATAATAATACTCATTGTCAGGATTTAATTTAACAGCTGTTTGGGCAAATTCAATCGCCTTGTCCATATTACCTGACTCGAACGCAATCTTTGCCAGTTCGTAATATGCTGCATGGTTTTTCGGATTGCGTCTGACAACCTCATTAAATTTAGTAACTGCCTCTTGTGAATTGCCTAAAATATATGCCTGCATTCCGGCAATAAAAATTGCCTGTTCTTCTACATCCTTTTTGGTGATTCCTGTTGAATTATCAGACGTTGTTGAATTATCTGGTTTCCCTTTTTTATCTTTTTTTGCAAAAGAAGATAATGTAGTTGCCGTAAGCAATACAAAAAGAAGTAAAAATTGGTTTATGATGATTCTATTTTTCAAACTATTACGTTTATTGAATGAGTCGCAAGTATTGTTCCTATATTTCTAAGATAACGAATTTAACACTTTCTATATATCAAAAAGTGGCAGAATTAACCTTTTTTAGCATGTATTCCATTATTTCACGCCGGTATGGCCGAAACCACCTTCTCCGCGTTCCGTTTCGTTGAGCTCATCCACTTCTTTAAACTGTACTTTTTCAAACTTTGCAACGATTAACTGAGCAATGCGCTCTCCTGTGTTTATTACCGTTGTTTCATTGGATAAATTAATCATTATGACTTTTATTTCACCACGGTAATCTGAATCTATTGTTCCCGGTGAATTTAAAACAGTTACTCCTTTTTTTAAAGCCAAACCGCTTCTTGGTCGAACCTGTGCTTCATATCCTTCAGGCAATTCAATATATAAACCTGTTGGTATCAGTGCACGTTGCAGTGGCTTCAGCATTACGGGTTCCTGTAATTGAGCGCGTAAGTCTACGCCTGCAGAGCCTGATGTTTCATATTCCGGGAGCGGATTGTCTGATGTATTTACAATTTTTAATTTCATGTGTATATTTTTGTTGTTTTTAATGGTGCACATGGAATATCTAATATTCATTCGTGTTTGGTCTTCCTTCTCTCAGAGATATTTCATAGTATCTTTGTATTTAACGGCATATATTACTACTTGAAAAATGGCTTCCACAGGCAGCAAACTACTTTACAAATATAGTGAGATTTTTTATTACGACCTTATTTTTTCTTTTCTAAAAAATAAGCTGTCAAAATATAGAAAGAGAGTAAAACCAATGCAATTATGGTGTTTAAAAGCAAAGACAGTTCCGCAGGTAATATCGCATATTTTAAAACCAGAAAGAGTGCAAGTGCAAAAGATAAATAAAACAGAATGCGTTTGTAGTCATACGGAATCGGATAATATTTTTGTTCTGTTACATATCCAATAATTACCATAGAAATATAGCACGCTAATGTTGCCCAGGCTGCGCCAAAATAACCAATCTTAGGCACCAGCAAAATATTCATCACAATAGTTACGACAGCTCCTGTTACTGAAATTATAGCACCAACATAGGTTTTGTCGGTAATTTTGTACCAGGTAGAAATATTAAAATAAATGCCCAAACAAATATTTGCCATTAATAAAATCGGAATAATATCTGCTCCGACAAAATAAGCTGCAGATTTCGGAGAATACAAAATAAATATGTATTGTATCAATGGTAAAAACAACACTATAGACAAGAATATTACACACACACAAATGGTATAATATTTCATGGTGGATGCTAAGATGGTTTTGCTATCCGATTTTTCCGCATGCCTGAAAAATAAGGGTTCTGCCGCAAACCGGTAGGCCTGTAGAAACATAGACACCAGCATTGCAAACTTATAGTTAAATCCATAAATACCAAGTTGTTCTTTATTGGTAATATCATCATATGGCAATAAACGTGTCATTATAATTCTATCCAGTACTTCATTAATCATACCGGCAAAACCAACCAGCATAATCGGCATCGCATAGTTCAGCATCTTTTTGTACAAGTTAGTATCTAATGAAAATTGCAGTTGTTTTAACTGATTCAGTAAAAATAAAAATGTGAGAATGCTCGCTAAAATATTGGCAATAAAAATATAGGAAACTTTCGTGAAAGGTAATGTATAATTTAATTTTGGCAGTAACATAAAAAAAACAATATTGAATACTATAAACAATACAATATTCATCACTTTTAATATTGCAAACGCAACCGGTCTGCCTTGCTTTCTCAGTGAAGCAAACGGAATAGCTGCCAGCGTATCAAACGCCATCATCCAGATAAAGAACTTTACATATAACGCCGGTTCTTTTACATAATCGGCAATGGATTGCTGAAAAATATATCCTGTAACGATAAATAACACCACAACAAAGAGTATAGAATAGAATGCCGTCGAAAATGCTTTTTCTTTTGTCTCTTCTTTATTTACAAACCGAAAAAAGGCGGTTTCCATTCCATGTGTCAACACCACCAAAATAAAACCTGCATAAGCATAAAAATTAGTGAATGTTCCAAACTCCGCTTGTGAAATATATTTTATAATAAGGAATCCGAATAAAAAATTAATCAGTCGGGCAAGTATGCTGCTTACGCCATAAGCAGCGGTATCGGAAGCTAATTTTTTTACTGTACTCAATGAATAAAATTCTTTTGACGAAGTTACTAATTTATGCAAGATTCCTCACTTTGTTCGGAATGACATATTGGGGATTACAACCAAACGTTAATAAGTGAGCCGGTTTTATCGTTTGGCGCTGCAGGTTCCTGTACTTTATTGTTGCACCAAATCAGTGTATGCCCATCTGTTCCCAGATTCCACAATTCTCCGCGCAGAAATACATTTACACCTGTTTTTATACCTGCTTCCTGTATTCTTCCCAGCATAGAGTATTTTTTCCAGGCCTCATATTCTGTAATTTTTCCAATGTCTGTTTTGTCAATATCCGTTGGCATAACTGCCCCATTATATCCCTTCCATCTTTTTATCCAAGAGTCGTTTCCTGAAACGAATGAAGGAACTGCGAGTATATTTATATTCTTATTTTTTAAAGAGTTATAATTTTGCGGATACCATGCATCTGCACAAATTAAAACAGCTAAATTTCCTGCCGGCGTTTTATAAACGGGAATCCCTGTATTCTTATCCGCACAACAAGTAAATGTTTTTTCTTCTTCTATCGGATATATTTTTTTTGTCAATGGTGCAATCACTTTGCCACTCACATCAAACACAGCACTGATGTTGTATAATTTCCCGGATTTATTTATTTCTATTTTGCCATCCTTTACAGAAGGATCCGGCAATACGACAGAACCGGCTACTATTATCACATGAAATTCTTTCGCCAGCTTTGAAAACGTTGTCTGATAAATTTCCAGCATCTTATCTGCTTTCATTTTAAAAACAGCTTCTGTTTTTTTGTCTTCTGATTTTGATATTAAATATGATGTTCCAAACTTAAATAAATTAGACACAATAACGGTTTGCATTCCTTCCTCTAATGATGTGTCGGCATACATACTTCGTTTTTCATTCACAGTCACCAGCCAGGAACCAATGTATTCCGGTAAGACAATAATGGTAGAATCATTCAATAATTTCTTACGCTTTGCAAAGCTGAAATAATAATGCATCATATTGAAAAATGCCGATTGTGAAGAAAAGTCGGTTGTATGCAGGTATGGTGATAATGCAATTATATTTCCTTTACCATTCTTGTTTCCAAATTCTTCAACATTACCTATAACATATCTTGGAAAAATATTTTCCGTATCAATAACTCGATCATTTTTGGACCAGAAGAAGTATACGAGAGCTATCAACAATAAAGGAGTCAGTATATAAAGCAGTTTCTTCACAGATTAAAAGTACGAACTATATTCTTTAAAGCATAAAATTCATTTTCTTTGTTTTATGAAATCAAAGATTGCCTTTCTTATTATTATACTGATATACGTTGCCTCATTCAATTATTATAGTAATTACAAGGATTTTTTAAAAGGAGGGGGAGACAGTTGGGGATATTATGCCTATTTACCTGCCACCTTTATTTATCACGATTTAGACGACTTGCAGCAAACTATAGCAAAGCGTGCAGCATATAACACTTTCGGTGTCCGCAAGCATGAGAGCGGTTATTTGCAAATTGAAGAAGCGCATGCATTTGAAAAGAATACAGTTATAAAATATACAAATGGTGTAGCTATCTTATATGCTCCTTTCTTTTTTGCCGCACATATCTTCTGTCATAACACCAATTTGTATGCAGCAGATGGATATACACTACCCTATAATCTGATGATTGGCATTGCCACGCTGTTGTATAGTTTAGGAGGATTATGGCTATTAAGGAAATTGCTATCCCGTTATTTTTCTAATAGTATTACCGCGATTGTATTACTTGCCATTGGACTTGGAACGAATTTGTATTTTTTTTCCGTATCACATTTAGGCATGTCGCATCCGTTTTTGTTTGCTTTGTACGCTCTTTGTTTATATAGCACAGACCAATTTTACATTACTCAGAAAAAAATCTTTGCAGTTCTAATTGGTTTCTCCTGTGGTATGGTTACGCTCATTCGCCCGAATGAAATCATCATAGTTCTTTTCCCATTATTATGGAACGTTACTTCTTTAAATAGTCTTAAAGAAAGGCTTTCTTTTGCAGCAAAAAACTTAAGATTATATGACCTGATGGCATTTGTTTTTTTATTGTGCAATTTACCGCAACTAATTTACTGGAAAATTCTTACCGGTAATCTTATTTTTTACAGTTACACCAAAGAAGGGTTTGATTTTCTCCACCCGCATATAAAAGAAGGACTCTTCGGCTTTTCCAATGGCTGGTTATCTTATACACCTATAATGATATTTGCTGTAGCAGGATTATTGTTTTTACCTAAATATTTCAAAAAAAGCATGTTACCATCTTTTCTGTTTATACCTGTTTTTATTTGGGTAATTTACAGCTGGTGGTGCTGGCAATATATCAATGGTTTTGGTTCCAGACCTATGATAGAAACGTATTCCATCTGGGCATTCCCAATGGCATGTTTCTTATTTGCTATTTGGGAAAAAAATATTTTAAAGCTAATCTCTTTATTGCTGTTATCTTTCTTTTTAGTCATCAATTTATTTCAAACGTGGCAATATGAGCGCGGTTTAATTTGGACGGAAGACAGCAACTGGGCATATTATAAAGCTATCTTTTTAAAAACAAGAAGTAGCTATGATGCGCATATTGCTTATGATTGCAATGAAACACAACCGGACACCAGCAGTCTACAATTTATGAAAAGAATAGGAACCTTATCATTTGATGATTCTCTTTCGATGGATTATATTTCTTCTGTTAGAAAAAGCGACAATTATGCTTTTGAACTCAGGAAGGGAACAACGCCGGTCATCCATACTACTGCTGTTGCCTCCGGTGCTCAACCCTTAGATTATTTCAGGGTTTCATGCTGGGTATATTGTAATGAATTGCAATATAATCATTACAGACAAGCCGTATTGGCGGCAGAATTCAAGCATAATGGTAGTCAGATTCGATGGCGTTCTGTACGCTTACAAACCAAAATTGATAATCCGAAGCATCTAATCTTACACAATGGGAAAACCGGACAATGGCAATATGTTTCTTTTTTTGTGCGTGCACCACACCGTTTTAAAACCGGTAAAGATGAGTTGAATGTCTTAGCATGGAATCCGGAAAACACACCTATCATTATTGATGATATAAAGGTGGAATGGTGGAAGAAGAAATAAAAAAGCCTCAACAATGTTGAGGCTTACGTGGTGTGGGGCGGGATCGAACCGCCGACACAAGGATTTTCAGTCCTTTGCTCTACCGACTGAGCTACCGCACCGAAATTTTGAGTGGCAAAAGTAAGCATTTATTTCAAATTAAAATCCTTTTTTCAAAAAATTAATAACTGAAAGGTGCACATTTAAACCAAAACCACAGATTACCCAATTGTAAAACATACAATATTGCCAGAAAATAGTATCTAAATCTAAAGTTCCATAAATATTGGGTAGCTATATAATAAAACGGCAACAATATAGAAATGTATCGGGGAATACCGTTTATTGAGCCTCTGCCTAAAGGAAGTAAAATTGTCATCCATATTAACAATTGAAAGGGAAAAGGGATTTTTTCATAGAATAATATGGATAAAAACAGTATTACACAAACATAAATTGAGTTAAACTGATTTTGTAAGTCACTTTTCCTGAATAATGCGAGGAACGGAAACATATCATGTCTGTCCCATCCATATTGTGCTGTGCTGAAAGCAAAAAAATCACCGGTGACTCTATACTGATACCACCCATAGCTCAAAAACGTTATCGGCACCACAACAAACCAAGCTGATGCTTTAATTATATCGTATACAACAGTCCGGAATGACGACTTATTTTCCCAGTATTGACACAAAAAATAAATAAATATGATAAAAGCTACCACTATACCGTTTGGGCGACTAAGAACTAATGCAGGCAATAACAATGCAAGCCAGTATAATTTTTTATAATAAACAGACAAAATTGATCCGAGCATAAATGTAAAAAATAAAGCCTCCGTATAAAACATAGAATAGTAGTAATTAAAAGGAAAGACTATAAATAACAATGTACAATACCAGGCCTTTTCATCGTCTTTCAAAAACAATTGCGCACATTGGTAAAATAAAATAAAACACCCTGTAGAAAACAGGAAAATAATAATAAATGCCGCCGCACCGGCAGATACATGAAATGCATTTGCAACTGTATGAATTAAAAATGGGAACAATGGAAAAAATGCCCAACTATTTTGTTCAAGATGCCCGTCTACAAATCCTCTTAACGCTTCCTGGTTTCTAATATGAGGATATCCGTTCTCTGCTATTCGCAAATACCATCCCGCATCATTCTTATTAAAAACGGAAAGAAATCCATCTGCATTGGCAACAATATTTAACGGTAAAACAGATGATCTATCCAATGTATACGCTGTAAAAAAATAAGATAACTTAATGAATACTGAAATATACAGCAACCATTTAATTTGTTTATTTATATGTATTTGATTAAGCAGCATGTGCAACTTTTCTAAAATACTATAGCTTATATATAGTTACCTCCTTATATGAACCAATTGGTTTTCCTAAATTAATAGTTAGTTCCCTGTAAATATCTTTTTGTATTAAAATTAAATATTTTGCACCCTTTTCTTTCATCCATTTAATTTTTTCAGGTGTATACTGACCGATACAAAACTCTGTAAACCCGGGGTTTTGCAGAGCGCATAATATAATTTGCGGACTGCCATCAGTAGATACGACAACATAGTCTATATCTTTAATCCCTATCGAACGAACATAAGGCACTAAACCTTCATCCAGCAAATATTTATCTGCAGGATATAATTCTGCTTCTTTGTAACGCATCTGCAAATCATTCTTGACATGAATCATATTTGAGACTAATAACATTACAGCTATTAATTTTATTGTGAAGCTCTGCAAAAACTGAGAAAATTTTGCAGTTACCAATACTAACATGTTCAGAAAAGAGAAGAGGTATACTGCGTAAAATAAAATAGTGTAATAGTCGTGTACCAAAAACTGCAAATACCATAATAAATAATAAGCAATACTTCCAATCAGTAATAAAAGTGTAGTTAACGACAAAAACTTATTTCCCTTTTTCCATCCAAATGGCATTAATATGAGAGAAAAAAAGAACAAATAATTTGTGGGTGCAGAAAAGAAACGAAGAGCCCATTCTGTTATTGTTCTCTTGAGAATATATCCTTTTTGTGCACTTTCTTTCCAAACAGGATTTATCTTATTTAAAAAATAGATGTGATCGTTTATCCTATTATAATTATCTGACCAGACATACCAAAGTAGATTGACTGCTATAATAATTATTATGTAGCCAGCATGCTTTTTAAGAAATGATATTCGTGATGCTATATCTGACCCATGCAATATAAACCATACAGAGAAAGCACTTAAGAATAATAACAAATAAGTTACTTTTATTAAACCCGCCAGGCAAAAAAACAACATACTTAGCCAGTAAAAATATTTTTTTTCTGTTTCCTTGTGAGATAAAAAAAATGAAAATCCGATAAATGAGAAAGACAATGCAGGCACATCAGGGATACAGGAATTACCATAAAATACTAATGAGGGTGCTGTAAAAAAAAGCAGTGAAAGAAAAAAAGACCAGAATAATCTTTTTGTGTAGAAATTTGCAATTCTAAATATTGCTGCTAATCCTGAAAAATAAATTAATACATATATCACTTTTGAAATCCACCAGTGAAACCCAAAAACTGCATAAAGGATAGCAATAAAATATTGGAGTGCAGGAAATTCGCTTACAGCATATCCATTGCCAAAACTTCTGTTTAATATTTGCGGATGAAAAAAATCCAATCCGTTTTTCCAGTAACACCAGGCAAAAGAAAGGCTATCTGTTTGTCGCCAAATATGAGTACCGACAGGCGGTGCGCACAATAATCCGAAATAATCATAATAAATAAAAGGAATAGACATGCATGCAAATAATGCTGCATATATTACTATGGAGTTTGTTTTTAATTGCTGCAAGCTTATTTACTTTTTTCCAATGCCTGCTGAATATCTGCTTTGATATCATCGATATGTTCAAGGCCAACAGAAACACGCACGGTGCCGCCAAAAATACCGGCAGCTTCACGCACACTTTCTTCAATCTTAGAATGTGTAGTGGATGCAGGATGTGTGGCAATAGTTCTGCAATCGCCGAGGTTTGCGGTGTGTGAAAACATTTCCAATGCATCTAAAAATTTACGCCCGCGCTCGATACCACCTTTCACTATAAATGTAACTACGCCACCACCTTGTGTCATTTGTTTCTTTGCGAGTTCATATTGCTGATGCGATGGTAAAAACGGATAAATTGTTTTTTCGATTTCATCATTCGTTTCCAGCCATTGTGCAAGCGCCAACGCATTTTCACAATGTCTGTCCATGCGCACATGTAAAGTTTCTAAACTTTTCGATAAAACCCACGCATTAAATGGTGACATTGCGGGACCGGTTTGTCTGCAGAATGCACGTACTTCTTTAATAATTTCTTTATTTCCTAAAACAATACCGCCACAAACTCTTCCTTGTCCGTCTATAAACTTTGTTGCTGAATGTGTAATAATATCAACACCATATTTTGCAGGTGTCTGCAGATATGGTGTGGCGAAACAATTATCTACATTTACCAATAAATTGTGTTTCTTACCAAGTGTACATAAATGTTCTAAATCTATTAAAACCAACCCCGGATTAGAAGGTGTTTCTGCAAACAACATTTTAGTATTTGGCTGAATTAAACTTTCCCAGGTTTCCGGTTTATTGATGTCGAAAAAAGTATATTCAATATTCCATTTGGGTAGATATTCTTTTATAATTCTTGTAGAGGATGCAAACAATGCAGAAGATGCTAAGATATGGTCTCCGCTTTTCAAAAATGTCATAATAGAAGCAAATACTGCTGCCATCCCTGTTGCTGTGCCAAAGCCATCTTCAGTACCTTCCAGCACACACATCTTTTCTACAAATTCATTTACATTCGGATTCGAGAAGCGGGAATAAATATTATCTACATATTCATCAGCAAATAAAGCACGAGCCTGTTCTGCATCGTCAAATGTAAAACTTGAAGTAAGATATAACGGGACGCTGTGTTCGCGAAATGCTTGTTCATGTTGTGTTCGTATAGCCTTTGTGGCGAAGTTGGTGTATTTTTTCATTTGATTCTTTTTTGTCATTTCGAGCGCGGTAAGAAATCTTAATACGTTCTCTCACTCTGTTCGAGATGACAGTTAGTGAATTTCATAGCTATGCGTAATTGTAGCTGTTTTATTTAACATGTGTGTCACACTGCAATATTTATCCATCGATAAATTAATTGCTTTTTCTACATTTTCTTTCTTCAGATTTCCTTCCAGTATATAATGAATGTGGATTTTGGTAAAGACCATAGGATGCTCAGTTGCACGTTCTGCCTCTACGGTTACCTTGTAACTTTTTACAACTTCGCGCATTTTAGCTAACATCGATAACATATCCATGGAGGTACAGCCCCCCAATGCCATTAACACCAACTGCATTGGTCGCGCTCCTAAATTTTCGCCTCCAATATCAGGCGAGCCGTCCATATGCACAATAACACCCTGCTCATTTTTTGCTTCAAGATGCACTTTATTGTTTACTCTTTCAATCTCAATTTGCATGTTATAAAGTTATTAGTTATTAGTTATATGTTATACGAAATAAGTATTTTTTTAGTGTTAAGCACAAAATAAAACTGTCTCGCCTAAGGCGAGACAGTTCAATTCTCATGGTTATAAGAATCGTTTTATATTTTAAACAATGCGTATATTATAGCATTTGTATGAAATACTTTTTTATTATCCAGCGGTACTATATATTTTGAGTTCGTAAAATCGATAAAGCCTTGTTGAACGCGTGCACCTACACCAACGCCGCTTTTAGAAATAAATTCAAATCCTGCTGTAACACCTGCGTCGTAAGCTCGGAACGGGCGATTGCCATTCACATCTTTATCATTATTTTCTTTTAGAAGATTATTTATTCTTTCGTCTTTATCATCCAATACTGTATTGTCTTTAAAATCAATCTTTGTTCTTGACTGAAGATTGACTGCATAAGATGCGAAGCCACCTACATTGAAATTAAATATTTTCTTCTTGCCTATGTAGAATTTAGCAATAAGAGGTAATTCCAGAGAATGGAAATTTAATCTGTAAAAAGATCTCTTGTTCAAAGCGTCATCTATAAATTTTTGCTGAGTACCTCTGTTTGCGTAATTCACGCCGATTTCAATAGCAAATACTTTTTCAAAACGGTGTTCAAAGTTTATCCCAAACACACCCCCGGGTTTTATGGTGTTTTTACTGTCATCAAATCTGGAATCTTTTTGCAGACCCATAGTGTTGAAGGAAAAGCCGGCAGTAAATCCAACTAAATTCTTTTTGTCTGAGATATCTCTTGCGAATAATTGAGCAACAGAAAGCATTGCAATTGCCAAAAGGAGAAATGTCTTCTTCATATAATTTGTTTTATTTTGTTTTGTAACGTCAAAGTTAGTACCAAATTTAGTTAAGAGAAAATTATTTATAAAAAATACTTAGTATTCGGTAGTTTGTAGTGAGTATTTGCACGTTGGTCAATAGTTATTGACAACGATCTTGACATAATTATTAATAAATTACTTCTTCACAATTGTTACGCGCTCTCCTTTTGAATGTGATTTGAATTCCGGTGCATACATACTTTCTA
This sequence comes from Chitinophagales bacterium, assembly GCA_046329785.1. Taxonomy (GTDB): domain Bacteria; phylum Bacteroidota; class Bacteroidia; order Chitinophagales; family JADIYW01; genus JADJSS01. The sequence continues at coordinate 109,357 of JAXLTZ010000006.1, read as the reverse complement.
TTAATGTGATTCCATTAGAGAAATTTCCTGCAATAGTAGCACGCATAGAATATTCAAATACATATACACCTTTATTCATCCAGTCCATAAAGAAATGAGTGGCAACATCTTTGGTGCTTTCATAATAACCTAAACCATCCTGATATTTATACTGTGACAATACATTTGTTGGTTCGAAGCCTGCGGCACGCATGTCTTTCATGTGTACATATTCCAGATTTCTGTCGGTGCGCAACTCGATGCGCACTTTCACCAAATCTCCTACCTGCAATGGTGTTTTGTCAGTAATAGCGATTAACTTTTTACCCTCATTCGTATTTTCTTCTTTAAATAATTTTTTAGTTAACTGCAATGATGTGGTGGCACCTGATATTTTATCCAAGTCTTCAAAATATTGCCAGTATACAGCCCCCCAAGCTGGTCCCTTATCTGTTTTCTTTAATTCAATTTTTGCCATTTCTGGTTTAATTTCATCTCCTGACCATTTTACTTTATAATAACCTGTGCCCGGTTCTATGGTTGCATTTAGCTTAACCGGATCAATTATCTGATTATTCATCTTTACTTCAACAAGTTTATAAGATTTTATCCAGTCTTTTCCCTGTAACAGCAAAGCATAGCAAGCTTCGGCAGTAGCTTTGGTGGACTTCCACGAAGTTGTTTGTTTTTGTTTCAGCAACCAAACTTTCATTTCATCAACTGATTTATTGTCGTTTGCCACTTCATGAAATGCTTCAATTAACAAGGATTGTGTTTCCACAGGCGCCTGATACCAATACCAACCACCTGTTTCGTTCGCTTTCCAATACATGCCCATCTCTTCGCTGTTAATTGCATTCTGTTTCAGAGATACAATTATTTTATCGGCTGTAGGTTTTTCTTTGTTGCGTTGCAATGTCAGCGAAATCATACCTTTTGAGTATAAATCCTGATTTAACCAATTCTCTTTTTCCTGTTTTATAAAATAATCATAAGCTTCCTGATTTTTCTTTTCAATCTTATAATCAAAAAATGAACGAGCATATAATGCATGAATATTGTTGTAGTGCAGGTGGTTGTTTTTTAAATAATCCTTGTCATATTTTTTGATATCTTCCAGATCCTCTCGCAACCTGTCGTCTAAATATGCTACAGCCTTGCGCAACATTTCATCAATGGCAGATTTATTTTTTATGTCGATGACATTTAGTTTTGCCAGATGCCCAAACCCTGCAACGATATGTTGTGTGATATAACGATTATCCTGCATGCCCGGAAACCATGTGAAGCCACCATTTGGTGTTTGCATCTGCATTAATTTACCAAATGCTTTTTGTTGCTCGTCTGCCATTTTCTGTAAATCAAATAGCAATGCAATACGCTTTTTCTGTTCTGTTTCATCCTGGGCATCACGCACCCAAGGTGTTTCTTCTAACAGTACAGCTTTTAATTCCTGATTTTTTTCCAAGTTTGAAAGCAAAGCATCTGTATTCTTCCATTTATCAAAAATAGTTTTGATTTTGGGATTTTCATTTGCAATATAAGATGCTAAACTGTTTGCATAATAACGGGAAAATAATTGTTCCGCACACTCATATGGATATTCCATCATATATGGCAAGGCTTGCACGGCATACCAAACCGGCTGCGATGACATTTCTAACGTAAGGTTATAATTTTTTAAAGACGTGGATTTATTGTTTAATAACTTATCGAACGTAAACGACTTTTTACTTTCTCCGCGAACCCACAATGGCATGGTTTCCGTAACCATCATTCTGTTTGGCAGCACTATTAATGAAGCTTGTTCGCCATCCGTGAAATTATCTGCCTGAGCAATTACTTTATATGTAATGGCATCAATACCAGTTGGAATCTGAAGCACCCAGCTCACTGCTGTATTCTTTCCTTTTTCTACACTAAAATCACGCTCCCCAATAGTATTAAACTGACCGTGCACTGCTTCCATAATTTTCGGTGTTATTTCTTTCATGGTCGTTGCATCGTATAAAACCAAATCCGCTTTGCCGCTCAAGCCTTTATCTGATAAGTTGGATATTTTTGTGGTAAATTCAATTCTATCACCTTCACGCAAAAAACGTGGTGCATTGGGGGTTACCATTAGTTCCTTTTGTGTAACAACTGATTTGGTAAAGTATTGTGATTTTAAATCTTTAGTGTGTGCCAGACCTAAGAAATTCCATTTAGTTAAGGCTTCCGGCATTTGAAAATTCAGTATAACACCTCCTTCTGCATCTGTTTGTAACTGCGGAAAGAAAAAGGCGGTTTCATTTAAGTTGGTGCGAGGTGTTACTTCCGCCTTCTTAGATGCTGCAGGCTGTGGCGGTGGTTCTACTGAGTATGCTTCTTTATCTTTTTCCAATGCTTGCACATTGGATGCTTTTTGTTTGGTCGACGAGCTTTCTAATTTTGATACGACTACTTCTTCCAACATCTTTGGAGCAGATGCCATGTCATATACTGCTCCTCCACTTCCGTATCCGTTGCGACTATAATAGTATCTGTTATATCCGCCTAAACTCAATCCGAATAAATTCAAATCATCATAACCGTGCGATGCATACTCTTTATAAGGATTCCATCCTTTTGAAGCATATAAATTACTGTTCTTGATTCCAAAGTCATCACCACTATAGCTTCCAAGATAGCCGTTGTAATATGATTGCGATAAGTAGAAATTAAGGCTATGAGGCAGAAAAGCATCCAAAGATGCATCATACATGGTAGCTAATAATTCGCTTGCGACCTTCTCTTTATTTGCTCCTGAAATTTTTAATTTCCATTGTTCTTTTTGTCCCGGCAATAATTTATCCCTGAACGTAATCCACTCTATTTTTAAACTTTTATCTTCAAAAGGTACTGATATGTATTGGCTTCCGGAATAACTTCTATTCTTATTAACAACTACATAACTGATTTCTATGCCACCTTTATATTCTTCTTTTATTTGGATAGAAAATGTTTTGATTTCATTACTCAGTTGTACCATTTTCTTTTCAATCAGTTTTCCTTTAAATGCTGTTTCGATAACAGCATACGCATTTTGCATCGAAGTTCCGATTTGATAATTCACCATTTCTGTTGGCTTTGCTGAGGTTTTGTCTAATTTAAAAAATGCAAATGTTTTGGGATTGGGTGTCTTATCATTTGTAGAAGTCGAAAAGAATGTTTTCTTAAATTCTATCGGATTTCCGTTTTTATCTTTACAGGAAAATTCAATAAGATAAGCTCCGCCTGATAATGAATTTGATGTTAGAATAATTTCTGTTTGATTATTGGTATTGAAAGCATAGCTATTTATTAAGTTTCCTTTTTGCCAGTTGGTTACCAAATCTTCTTTGTCATAGATTTCATATGGGAATAGCTTATCATGTTCTGCTTTTGTCAGGTTGAATTTATCGGGCTCTGTCCATAACCGTGCTTTTTTAGGATTCACCGGTTCTATTAAATCATAAATTTTCACAGAAACATCCGTTGGCTCCGGTTGTCCGTTTAAATTATCTATAGAAACTATAATTTTATTTTCTTTCGTGTTGTCTATATTTTCATCTACATACAAATTTGCTTCTATAGCAAGATATCCAACCCGGACAGTTGTTGTAGCGGAATGTGTTTCACCATTAATATCTATTACATCAGCCGTTACTTCATAATTAAAATATGGTTTAAATTCTTTTGAAATCGTTAAATCAGGAATTGCGGAAAAATCAATAGTAAAATTCCCATTATCATCTGTTTTTGTCACACCATTAGCAATAACTTTTTCATTGCTCGCCGGAAACCATGGTCTGCGCCAACCCCACCAGCACCACACAGGAAATTCCGCTACTCTGCGAACTGTATATTTTACTTCCGCGTTATCAATATTTGCACCCGCGTATGAGACAGCCTTACCGGTAGTGCTTACTTTATCGTTTAAGTTGAAGGATTTTTTAATCGGATCAAAAGTTACTTCAAACTTTGGTCGTTTGTATTCCTCTACTTGTATATTTACAGAACCATAATTGGTTTCTAATGTCATGTTACCGAGCAAACCCGTAGTTGGAGCATTCACTGTGCCTGTGAAAGAACCAAATTCATTGGTCGTGAACTCCTGTGATTTTATTTCCTGATAGTTGACATCTTTAAAAATTACCGTTACTTTTTCGTTTGATAAAATTTTGTAATCTTCGCCGGTGCGTTGCGTTGCAATTCCTTTAAAATAAATTAGCTGGCCCGGACGGTAAATACTTCTGTCTGTAAATAAATGTATTTGTTTTTGTGACGCCGGTGTTTCATTTCTCGGGTAATAGTATTTATAGTAGGATTGTTCACTCGGCAGGAAATCATCTTTGTAAGAAACCTCAAATAAGAAATTTTCATTGTAGGAGTACTGACTATTTGGTTTTTCTATCTTTTTAGAAATATAGCCACTTACATCAGATGTTGCTGTTCCCAGTTCTTTACGTACATATTTTCTTGCAGTATAATCGTAAAAGTTACGGTAAAATTTTACGTTTGCATTCAGTAAAGGTTGGCCATTGTTTCTGTCCAGTATATACAACTCAAAATTCTCATTGTTATTATTATTCTTTGTAACAAAACTGATTTGTGAAGAAAAGAAAGTGGTTACAGCAACAGCATTGCTACCTGTCGATGCCTGAAAACTTTCGGCAGTAGAAACAAGTAGTACATAATATCCTGTTTTAAGACCATCTACTTTTATTTCTGTAGAATGCTCCAGATAATCATCTGAATAGGGTAAAAGCAGGCTCCACGCTTTAGTTGCTTTGATGGCATTCAATCTTTTTAATATATCATCCTGTGTTTCGTTATTTTTTAGTGAAAAAATATTATCTTTTTCTTTATAGCTGACAGGAACTATCTTGAAATATACTTTACCTATATTTTTATAATTTACTAATGCTTTAAAAGCATCATTTGGAATAACTGTTTCCTCTGTAGTAACAGACAATTCTTTATGATTTATTTCTTCCTTCAATACGGCACAATTTTTAGCACCTTCTGTTCCTGGATAGTTTTTAATTGTTTGATCACAGACTGCAAGTGCATCTTTTACACTAAATGTGTTCATTACATTTTTATCCTGTGCCTTTTGATTAATATAATTTGCAATGTTGTAATTTATAACAGCCGCAGTATTGCATTTTACATATTCTGTTTTAATACGTTGTAATGCTTCAAAATAGATTTTTTCATTTTCCTCTTTATTATAATAATGTTCTTTTACAAACTGTAATCTTTTCAGATCCGCATCCGCTAAAGCATCTAAATTTGTTTTATCATTTAAGCGAAACGTCAATAAATCCTGATAGGTTTTAAGCGCATTATACTCTTGTGAGTTCTTGTCATTGTCATTCAGTTTAATTTTTATAAAATCACTTGCTGTTGTAAAATACTTTTTATCGTCGATGGAAAATGCATTCGAGGGTTCTGTCAGATTACTTTTATCATCGTTAAAATAATCTATGGCACGATTTGCGAGTAAATCGTATAATGTCGGACGAAAAACTTTTGACCCCTTTTCTTGTTCAAGAATTGGAGTAAGGTTATCTAATTTAGTTTGTTGTAAAAGTTCTCTGTTTTTTAAAGAAGCAATATAACATCCATTAATCTCTTTGAACAAGGTTTTCAAATCCCATGTGCGGAAATCATCGCTTTGTTTTTCTTCTGTTTCTGTTCTGTTAGAAAACTTCCACGAATTTTCTTCAAAATATTGCCAGTATAATTCTCCTAAAACACTAAACAATACAGCTTTATCTATATCGGAAGATTTAGAGATTTCTGTTTTTAAATCATTTACAATCTTTAACTCTGATTCTTCTTCCAGCGTCATCATGTAGCGATACTTATACAAAGTTGCTTTTACTGCCTGTGAAGTGTTTTTATCTTTTCTTGCTTTGTCAATAATACTTTCTACTGAAGTAAGGGCATCTTTTGTTTTACCGTCGTTTTCTAATTTGGTGACAGATTTCCAAAGTGCGTCGTAGTTGGTTTGTGCCATGGTTTGTTGGTTTATCAAGAAAAGAATCGAGATAAAGAATGCTATTTTTTTTAGTTGGTTTGTCATGACTTCATTTTTATTTTCACGCAAAGGCCGCAAAGAGACAAAGCGCGGAAAGATTATTTATTATACTCTAAATATTTTTTAATTCGAAGCGCTACATTTTCTCTGATATTCATATAAAACAATGAATAATCGTGTAAGTGATAATTTTTCATCACCATCGTCACAAAATTGCCTTCCTGAGGTTTCTGAATTTCCAGGATACCATTATTGTTTTTGGCACCAAATACCGTATGAATGATGTTTTCTGATTTCGCGGACAAACTCCCTTTATTTTGATTTCCGGGAACAAATATTTTTTCTGTTGTCCAGTTCAAAGGATTTACAGAAACAGCATTGTTATATTCCGGAACAATCGTTGCAATTTTAGAATCTTGTCCAAATGTTGAATATGAAATATAACCGCCGAAAGTATCTGCCGATTCTGAAACCTTTAAAAACTGGAATTGATTTTCATGAGTGGGAAATCCAATGATATAAGCCTCCACCAATTGTTTTTGCAGCGGTTTCCCGTCAAAAAATTCCCGCAACAACCGTTGTGCATGTTTACTTCCCTGTGAGTGTCCGGCAATAATTATAGGCCGTCCGTTGTTATAATTTTTTAAATAATATTCAAATGCATTTTTTACATCCTGATAAGCAATATCAAATGCTTCCTGAGAGCGGTCTGTATTTTTAGAAAAAAAATTATTGAGTGCTGCCTGTCTGTAGCGAGGTGCATATACTTTGCAGCTTTCATTAAATACACTTGCCTGGTATTTTACCGGGAAATTATCCGTTTGTTTGTTGATAGTTTTATCATTTATATCAGCATTGCCTTTAAACCCTGTAACATCTGTAGTTGGATGAATATAGAACACATCTGCTTGTGCGCTATCTTGTTTATTTTGTAACCCTTTGGGTGTCCAATCTGCATTGTCTTGCATGGTTGGTAAAGCCGCCCAATTTTTTTGATTAGAATAATCGGTTGCAAAAATATATATACCATTAGTTGTGAATACAGCAAGACAGAATAATTTCACGCAAAGACGCAAAGACGCAAAGACGCAAGGTTTATCCAATTCAATTTTATATGTAGAATATTTTTTCAATTTTTTTGATTTTAAAAAATATATCAGACACTTTTAAGTGAACAGATATATTTTCATAACGCAAATTACATGCCTTTTATATAACTGGGTGATTTATTTACGTTTTTTATGATACTTCTACGTATCACGAATTCCCACCAAGTCTAAATCCTAATTGTCTTCTAAGCGTATTTCCCTGATAAACGAATTCTGCCACATCTTCTAAAATAATAGTATGAATATCTTGTGTATTTCGTTGTGCAGCCGGAATATTTGCCATGCGTAAGTTCTGGTTTTTGACGGCTTCTCCAATAGTTTGACGAACAGTACGGGCATTACCAAAAAACTTATCTCTGTTTTTATACAAATCTGCAAAATATTTTTCCAGATGTTTCTTGGCATCATCTTGCAGTTGTAAATCTTCTCGTTTTAAAATAGAATCTGCAATCTGCATCATTTCTTCTGCTGTATAATCTTCAAAATGCATTTTCTTATCGAAGCGTGAGTTTAAACCCGGATTTGCTGTCAGGAATTCATTCATGTTATCCGGATAGCCTGCAACAAACACCAGAAATTTTCCCCTGTTATCTTCCATGCGTTTAAGAATAGTACTTATAGCCTCTGCTCCAAAATCGTTTTGAGAGCCTTTTCCTTCTGTCAGCGCATAAGCTTCATCAATAAATAAAACGCCGCCCATCGCTTCATCAATTTTGCCTGCTGTTTTTATAGCGGTCTGTCCTACATAGCCTGCGATTAAGCCTTCGCGGTCGGTTTCAACAGTATGACCACGTTCTAAAATGCCGAGTGCTTTAAATATTTTACCTAAAATACGCGCAACGGTGGTTTTTCCTGTGCCCGGATTTCCTGTAAAAATAGTATGTAGTGAAAATTTATTTAATACATCTTTTCCAATGTCGTTGTAATATCTTATTAACCGAACTAATTCATCAATTTCTGTTTTTACATTTTGCATGCCTATTAGTTCATACAATTCTGCGAGTGCTTCTTTTAATTCACTCTCGTTAATTTCTAATTTTAATTGTTTACGTTTTGAGTCTGCGAAAACTTTTATAATGTCTTCTTTTGCAATCGTTGATAATTGTTCTTTACTTAAAGATTTTTGGTCTGGTATATTCATTAAGCGTAATGCCATCAGCATTTTGGATTTATTGATCACACCTTCTACAAAGCGTGCGTTGCCAAAATTTTTATCTCTGTTTCTGAAAGCATCTGTCAGTTCTAATTTCAACGTTTTTTTTGCTTCGTCATCTATTTGCAATTTCAATCTGTCAGCAATACTTAAACCGATATCATACAACTCGTCCGGCAAATAATCATCAAACATAAAATATTGTGAAAAGCGCGACTTTAAACCGGGATTGGACTCAATAAACGCATTCATTTCTTTCGGGTATCCGGCCACAAAGATGGCAATGTCTCCCGGCCCATCACTCATTTCTTTTATCAATATCTCTATTACTTCCTTTCCATAATCTCTGCTGTCTTCGCCGCTGCGTGCTAAAGAATAAGCTTCATCTATAAACAAAATACCGCCACGGGCTTCATCAATTTGTTTTTGTGTTTTAGGTGCTGTTTGTCCTATGTATTCGCCTACTAAATCCACTCTGTCCACTTCCAGCACATGTCCTTTGGAAAGCAGGCCCATTTTATGATAAATTTTTCCGAGTAACCGCATGACCGTTGTTTTTCCGGTGCCCGGATTTCCAATGGCAACACTATGTAAAGAAAAACCCGAATTATCTTCTACGCCCTGTTCTTTGCGCAATTTATTAAAATTGATAAGTGTAATCTGGTCGCGTATATGCTTTTTTACGTTTTGTAATCCAATTAATTTATCGAGTTCGATTAATAGTTCTTCCAGTGTTTTGGAATCTAATTTTCCGGAAACATCATTGACATTTTTAGCACTTGCCACACCGGGAACTACTGTGCCGTCAATCATTTCCAAATCTCCTTCAATAAACTTATCACCGCAATAAAAAGTAGCTGCGGCAACTAGTGCATCCATAAACACCAACTCTATAGTGTATTTATCATCTTTCCAGGAGCCTCCGTCGTCTGTTCCCCAGCCGATATCAAATGTATAGGTCCAGTCTTTTTTTCCACTTTCTATTCTGCCGTTACGTGTAATAATTGCTTTATGCTGTCCTGCATCATCGTAATAATTCAAAAATAACTCGTAATTCCAGTCTTTATCTGTGAGATTTGTAATTTTAATTTCCGCCCAGAGATATTTAGTATCTTGTCTCGAAATGGTTTGATAATAAACTCTGTCTTTTGCTTCCTGTTTCCATCCTTCTGCATTGCCGTTATACAACTTTATGTATTCAACAGAAAAGTATGGGTTTTTATCGGCAGTTACCAATCCTATTTCATTGATATAGAATGGCTGCGTGCCAACCAGTTTGTCATCAATATATGCTTCCCAGGTATAATTTCCTTTAGTCCAGAAAGCACTGACATCTTTATTTCCCCATCCATCTCGAACATAAATAACATTTTCAAATTTTGATACATCCACGTCTTTATCCAGACTGCACAATTCCTCTCTCTTATTATTCGTAATATCAAAGGCCTTTAGAGTAACCTTACATTTCCAGTCCTCTTCATCAAACAATTTATTATAAAAAGCAAATTCTGCACGAATGTAAGTAGTTTCTGCTTTATCAAAAACCGTTCTGTATTTTTTAGATGAATTTGCCATCCATTCATCAGAACCATAAGTAAGCAGGCTTTTGAACTTATATCTTACAAAATTCTTATCGTCGGTTTTATCTTTATCGTTATTTCCAAAAAACATAGGAATAAAGCTATGAAAAACTTTACAAATATTATTTGTATGTTTTTTCTATACACATCTTATTAAAATATAGAACCAATAGTACATTTATGATGTAAACAACCTGACGGAAAGAAATTGTACTTATCATGTATGCTTGTACCCTTATAAAATCTATTAAAAAGAAAAATAGTTGTATTGCAGCCATTATAATGATATATAGTTTTCCATTTTTCATTTTGGGAGCTAATAGTGCAAACAGGAAAGCGAATGAAAAGAAAATAGTATAATATAATTTAACCGGATGTAAGGGAAGTAGGCTTGGATTATTGCTGAAGCGATAATAACAGCCCCATGGCATGTTTGTTGGTGTACCCCTGCAAGCTAAATGACCGTCTAAAAAACAGCCGAGATTACCGAAAATATAAACAAAACTTGCCAGTAAGATAAATTTATCAATTGCTTGTAAAAATTTTTGAGGTGTAATAAATTCTTTAACGATAATAAATATTGTGAGAATAGAGAAAGTGTAGCCTAAGGGATTACCAAATCCGCTTTCTGTAAAATAGATTTTTACCAGTTGTTTTATGTTATAATTGTGGTTTAGTAAAACATCGTTGTGTAGCACCACATCTAATCTTCCACCTAAGTATGAAAACACAAAAACCGGCAATATAACATACAATGCTTCAATAAAAGAAAACCGTATAAATTTTGCAGTTTTAAAACGCATGTACAATAAAAATGCTGCTGCAAGGGGCAGTAGCACTAACAGCCAATAGTACATAGTTTATTTTTTAACACCTATATGTTCATAAGCATATGTCAAAGACTCAAGAATTACGTCATACCCATTAATATTTGTTGTTTCTATAAAGCCTCTTGCTATTGCAATATCAAGTAAAGCATCATCAGGAAAATATTGAAGCATTGAATTATCAATTAATTCTTCACCATCATCGTCAATAGTTTTAATTACTTTTAAATCATTATCTGGGAATATTTTAGTTCTTGAAACTGTTTCTCCATGCCACGAAAGAATAATTATTACACCATTCTTATTTTCTACATCTTTATTCCATTTAATCATAAGTGAATTATTATTTGTCATCGGTGCTACTTCTTGCAAGGACAAACTCGGATATGTGAAATAAATTGGTGTCGGATTTGTTAGTCCAATTTCAGTTATTCTATTTGATGCGCCTATATCTCCAAAATTTACGGAAATATTTTTCTGATTAAATAAATTAACGATATTATTATCTTGATTGTCACCAATTTGTGTTGTTCTATTAAATTCATATTTTGAGTCATAATTTAGATTGTAATCTCCAATCTTAAAATTCATTTGTTTTATTGTCTCAATTGGAATTTTGTTAGTTCCAAAAAATGCAGATACTGACTGTTGTAAATAGCCATTATAAATTCCGCCGAAGTTTTTAAACGATGTGTTATTTGTACTTTGAAGGCTTACTCCAATATCGTACTTATTTGTATGCTTTTGATAATAATCGAGTATTGATTCTTTGCTACCTTTGCTTACAATAGTATTTTTAGATGAATTGTTGGATAAAACAGATGATTTATCGCAACTTGAGATTAAAAGAAACAATATAAATATTGATAAAAGATTTTTCATTTTAGTAATTATTTATAGTTAATAACAAGTATATACTGGCACGCAAGATTGATAATTATTTGATAAATAATTTAATGTAATCGGAATTGTAACACTGGATAATGAATTATAAACTATTGATGTAGTTTGCCAAATCACTCTACTCTGTTGACCTAAAGAAATGCAAGCCATATCACATATTTCAAGGGTAGCTTTTACTCTGAAATTTTCTTGATTTCTTATCCCAATTGTTATTATTCTGTTTATGTCATTTACTAAACTATTCCCATTCTGACATGTCACATGCAATGGAGTTACACCTGCAATATTGGTAACGTCTGCTGAAGCAAAACTACCGTAAGATGCACATTTTAATATAAATGAAACGTCACCACAATGTGTATTTTCATAATCTACATCTATTTTTATAAATCTTTGTTCACTTGGGCTATAAGAGGACATTACTTAAATCTTTTAATATTGACCCCGACAAATTATTATTAGGATTGCAATTAGCTCCCAATTGAACCCCTGGCGCAATAGTTGCATTAGTTAGTTGTATATATGCTAATCCATTTGATGTACTACAAGTTGTAGAATTACTACACACATTACTATCTGCGTTTATAAAAAATTTCAATACCAACGTAGAGCAAGCTAAAAGTGTAGTAAATATTATAATCTTTCTTCTCATAGAAACATTTTCAATACAATACTAATTAAAATTTTTATTCTTACAACTATTTTGTATCCAATTTTTGTATTAATTATTATACAATCCGTTATACGTGAAGATCTTTGTATCTTTGCAGTATGGAAAAGGCAAAAAGAACAGAAATCTCTTCTTTAGGTGAATTTGGATTAATTGACAGATTAACCAAAGATATTCAATTAAAAAACATATCCTCTGTAAAAGGTGTCGGTGACGACGCAGCTATTATTCTACCTTCTAGCGCACAAGTAGTCACTACTGACATTTTAGTTGAAGGTATTCATTTCGATTTAGTATACACTCCTTTGAAACATTTAGGATATAAAAGTGTCATTGTTAATCTTTCAGATGTATATGCAATGAATGCGGTTCCAAAACAAATTCTGGTGTCACTGGCTATTTCCAATCGTTTTTCAGTAGAAGCTATTGAAGAAATTTATGAAGGAATACAACTTGCCTGCACAAAGTATAATGTAGATTTGGTGGGTGGCGATACTACTGCTTCACCAAAAGGATTGGTGATAAATGTAGTAGCGATTGGCGAACAGGACAAAGAAAAGATCGTACGTAGAAATACCGCAAAAGAAGGGGATTTATTATGTGTTTCAGGAGATCTTGGCGGTGCATATATGGGATTGACAGTATTACAACGTGAAAAGCAGGTTTTCTTAAATGCACCGGAAGCAAGTATTGAATTGGCTGGCAATGATTATATAGTTGGCAGACAACTAAAACCGGAAGCGCGTAAAGATATTGTCGAATTTTTTGCAGCTGAAAATATTATTCCAACCTCAATGATTGATATTTCTGATGGATTAAGCTCTGAAATTCTGCACATCTGCAAACAAAGTAATGTTGGTTGTCAGTTAAATGAAGATGCTGTACCGATTGCAAATGAAACATATGATAAAGCACTGGAATTTGGTATAGACCCAATTAACTGCGCATTAAGCGGAGGTGAAGATTATGAATTACTGTTCACCATTTTACCAAGCGACAGGAACCGCGTGAATGCACATCCTGATATCAGCATTATTGGTGAAATGCTGGATGAAAACCTTGGTGTAAAATTATTTACAAAAGGTGGCAATTACCATGATATAATTTCTCTTGGATGGGATGGATTGAAAGATGAAGATTAATTTTTATTGAGTATAAAATTCAAGTCTGCCTTTTTCATTCTTTTAGATTAACTTTAATTATCATCTTGCCAAATAATTTGGTACGATATTTTCTGTTATTACAAAAAATCTAAAGTCTATGAAAAAACAGATGTTACTTTCTTTAGTATTTATCAGTATAATAGTTTTTGCACAACAACCAAAAACTGCATCTAAGACAAAGACCACGAAAAAAACTGTCGCTTCCGCGAAAATACCTAAAGGTGTTCAGGTTTGGACGATTGACGCACAACGTGCAAAATGTGAAGGTGCTACCACGATGCTATGTTTACTGGTAAAGAAGCAAGGTGATAAAGATTTCAATTTATTTTATGATAAAATAGACGGGTTCGATTATCAGGAAGGATTTGTTTATACCGTCTGGGTGAAAGCTGAAGCTTTAGACAGAATGACCTTAATGGTTGGTGAATCAGAAACAAAATATACATTAGTAAAAGTTGTTTCAAAGAAAGCAATTGCAGGTTATTCAAATACGAGTATTGACAACAAGAAACCATTAAGCGGTATGAATGTAACTATGACAAAAACATTAGTTGTAAATGAAGAAAAAGCCAAATGCGAAGGGAATCCTGATGCAAAATGTTTATTAATAAAAAAAGAAGGTGACAAAGAATTTGAAGTATTTTATCAAGGTATTGATGGGTTTACTTTTGAAAAAGGTTATCGACAAACAATTCAGGTAAGTGAACGACATGTTGCCAACCCAATGATTAAAGAAGCAGCGCCAATTTATACCCTCATAAGTGTTTTGAAAAAAGAATTAATTTTTGATGCAAAAAAACACCCGCTCCAGCGTCTGAACAGCCGAAAATAGTTTTAGACAATAAATGGTATTTAAAAAAAATCCAAGAAACAGACACCAGTAGTTTTATTATAGATGACAATGCATTATGGCTTGAATTTAACAGTACCACCAATAAAATAAATGGTAAGGCTCCTTGCAATACATTTTTTGGTGGATTCAGTTCTGATCTTGTTGCTACGTTGCAGGTAATGGCAGTTGGCAGTACAAAAATGTATTGTGAAAACATGAAGTATGAAGAGCTTTATTTGTCTCTTTTACAAAATGCAGACAGATTCGAAATTAAAGAGGGAAAATTAAGTTTGTATAAAGGAAAAAGATTATTGTTAGTGTTTGAATAAACAATTAATGAGTACATTCGTTTAAACAAAATGAATTCAATAATTAAACTTCTTGGTAGTGTTATTATTTGTCTGGCGGTTGGTGGTATCTCCGGGTATTTCACCGCTGCTGAAATTCCAACGTGGTACTCAACGCTGAATAAGCCAAGTTTTAATCCACCGAATTGGATATTTGCACCTGTTTGGACAACACTCTATATTTTAATGGGAATTTCATTTTGGTTGATTTGGAAAAGCAATATCGGCATTGATATAAAAAACAAAGCAATGATGTTTTTCCTGATACAATTGATTTTAAATTTTTTTTGGTCAATTATATTTTTCAGTTTTCATCAACTTGGTATTGCTTTAATAGAAATTATGTTGATGTGGTTATTCATTTTGCTTTCTATACTTTCGTTTTATCCGATTTCAAAAATCGCTTCATACCTGTTGATTCCATATCTGTGCTGGGTAAGTTTTGCCACCTTGCTAAATTTTAGCATTTGGAAATTGAATTAAATATTTTTTGAAACACATAGACACATAGTTACTATCTTTACAATATGTCGCTTATTTATTCAATTGATATTGCAGGTACATTTGTGTTTACAATCTCCGGAGCATTAGCGGCCTCAGACAAAAAACACCACCACGATATTTTCAGTGTTTTCTTTACAGGTTTCATTACAGCCATTGGCGGCGGCACCATTCGTGATGTAACGCTTGGAGCTTATCCGGTGGCATGGATTAGCGATATCAATTATTTACTGGCAGTTTTTACCGGTGTACTTTTTACATTGATTTTCAGAAGATACATTATCCGGCTGTCACGCACACTAAGTATTTTTGATACCGTTGGTATGGCAATCTATGTGGTGTTAGGCATTCAAAAAAGTATTGCTTTTGAAGTAAACTTATTAGCAGCGGTTATACTCGGTATGATTTCAGGAATATTTGGTGGTGTCATTCGTGATACCTTACTAAATGAAATTCCCTTAATCTTCCGAAAGGAGATGTATGCAACACCATGCCTGTTAGGTTCTGCATTATTTGCCATTCTGCATTATCTCCGGGTGGAAGAACAACTTAATTTTATACTATCTGTATTATTTATTTTTGCATTCAGGCTGCTCGCCACTAAATACAGTTGGAGTTTACCGAGGTTAAACTTCAGAGAATAATCAATATTCCATTTTATCCGTTTTATTTTTCCATTCTTCAAATGCAATGATTGCTTCATTTCTGCCTAATGGAATCATAGGGATTTTTCTCTCTTTTATTTCTAAAGGAATTTCATCATAAATAAATGAATCGTCAAAGCCAATATTTTTTGCATCTTCACGTGTATTTGCATAAAATATTTTTGTTGGTCGCGCCCAGTAAATAGCCCCTAAACACATCGGACAAGGCTCGCAAGATGTATAAATTTCACAACCATCTAACTGAAAAGTATTTAGGTTTTTACAGGCATTTCTAATCGCAACCACTTCAGCATGTGCTGTCGGATCATTAGTGGATGTTACCTGATTGTGACCTTCACCAACAATTTTTCCGTCTTTTACAATCACACAACCAAAAGGACCACCTTTACCACCCTGCATGCCGATTTTAGATAATTCAACGGCTCGCTGCATAAATTCATTTGATTCCATACTCATTAATTTCATGCAAAAATACCGAATTCTAATTGAAAGCTACCGTTTACACATTTTATTGTAATAAAATATTACACTGAATATAAATTTACAGCACAAACACCATAAAACTTTTACAAACTAAAAAACTATGAAAAGGAAAGCGCATCATACGATGCGCTTTTTTATTAAAACAATGAAAATTGTCCGTTAATTCTTGCATCAAAAATATCACAATTGAGTGCCGTTAATTTCTTATTTAAGTTGAATTTATTTCGAGCCAATTGTATTTGTTGTTTGATAGATTCGGCAAAGGCACCTTCGCCTCGCATACGTCTTCCCATTTTCTGATCTTGTATGGAACCTCCGTGAATAGCAGCCAATTGATGCAAGACTTTATCTTTGCGCAATGGAAATGCCTCTTCTAACCAATTCGTAAAAACATGCTCCACCTCTCCGGGCAAACGAAGAATAGTGTAATTTATATTAAGTGCACCATGCTCAGAAGCAGCTTTTGCAACAGTAAAAATATCTACATCATTTAAACCCGGAATTATTGGTGCAATGTTTACCATGACAGGAATACCTGCTTTTGCAAGTGCTTCAACCGTTTGTAACCGTTTTTTTGCAGATGCAGTGCGCGGCTCCATTGTTCTTCTTAAATCTTCATTTAATGTGGTAATACTGATTACCGTATTCACCAGATTCATCGAGGCCATTTCCCGTAAAATATCTATATCGCGTTGTATTAAACTATTTTTTGTTATTACACCCACAGGATGCCTGAATTCCAGTAAAACTTTCAGCATATTGCGAGTAATCTCTAACTTCTTTTCTATCGGCTGGTAGCAGTCTGTATTTCCCGAAAACATGATGGGTGATACTTTCCAATTCTTTTTTTGTAACTCCTTTCGTAATAATTCAGGTGCGTTTTTCTTTACTAAAATAACTCGTTCAAAATCCAAACCGGCGTTGTAATTCCAGTAGGGATGCGTGTTACGAGCATAACAATAACTGCAACCATGCTCACAACCCTGATATGGATTCATTGAATAATCTAAAGGAATATCCTGACTTTTTACAACATTCAAAATTGTTTTCGGAAAAACTTCAATGTATTTTGTTTGAATGTTCTGGACTTCGTCATCTCCGTAAAACTCTTTATCATCGTAATTCATTTTTGAATAACGATTGGTAAAATTGCTTTGCGCGCCTCTGCCTTTTTGTGGAAGTGATTTGGTGTTCATGTTTATTGAATATAAGCATGAATCAACTAAAAATGAAGAATAATATTGTTAAGTTTTTGAAGAACTTTTTTCGCTCTCTAAACCAAATCTTTACAAATTCTGGAAATTGTTTTCACATCACCCATGGTGTAGTAATGCAGACACGGCACGCCAAATTTTACCAATTCTTTGCTTTGGTTAATGCACCATTCAATGCCCAGTTCTTTGACTTCAGCATCGTCCTTGCATTTTTTTGCTTCTTTCACCAATTCTTCAGGCAAATTGATAAAAAATGCAGACGGAATACTGTTAAGTTGTCCAAGTTTGGTAATCGGTTTTATACCCGGAATTATAGGAACATTAATACCAATTTTTTTGCAGTCTTCTACAAATTTGAAATACGCATTATTATCAAAAAACATTTGAGTAACGATATAATCGCCACCTGCATCAATTTTTTGTTTCAAATATTGTAAGTCCTGTTCATAGTTGGCTGCTTCAAAATGTTTTTCGGGATAACCAGCAACACCAATGCAAAAATCTGTTTTCACAGGATTGATTAAATCATTATCGAGATACTTACCGCAGTTCATATCATTGATTTGCTGCACCAAATCTAAAGCAAAGGGATGTCCGTCCGGCTCGGGAACAAATTTCTTTTCTAATTTTCGTGCGTCACCACGCAACGCTAAAATATTATGAATGCCTAAAAACCCTAAATCTATCAAGGCATTTTCTGTTTCTTCTTTACTGAATCCACCACACAAAAAATGTGGCACCGCTTCTACATTATAACGATATTTGATAGCGGCACAAATACCAACTGTTCCGGGTCTTTTACGTACCGCTACTTTTTCAAAATAACCTTCTGCAGTTTGTTTATACTCAAACTCTTCTCTATGGTAGGTTACATCTATAAATGGTGGTTGAAATTCCATTAACGGATCAAGCACCTTAGTTATAGAATCAATGCTTTTACCTTTTAATGGTGGTAATATTTCAAAAGACACAAGTGTCTTGTCCTGTTTTTCAGCTAATATATCTGTTACTTTCATGTAATTTTTAAAATGGACAACGAAAATACTAAATAGAATAGTAATATCATAAAATTGCGAATTGTTAAAGAGAATTGTTTCCCTGTTAAGAATTTATTGTCCTATGGCAATTTGTTTTCTCGTTTCAAAATTATATCTTTGTAATGCAATTGTTCTTTTTTATAACTTATTTTGAAAGGTGGAGGGAATAGGCCCTGCGAAACCTTAGCAACCCTAAACAACAACATGTTTCGAAGGTGCTAAATCCTATCCAAATACAATTTGTTTGGAAAAGATAAGTCGAGTGAATACTCTGCAACAAATCAAAATAATTTAGGAAGAATAGAGCAACTTTTTTAATCCAAAAAAGGAGGTTTATTATGAGTGAATTACTAAAACAAATTGCACAAGAACGCATTTTAATCTTAGACGGTGCCATGGGCACCATGATTCAGCGCTATCAGTTGGAAGAAGCTGATTACCGCGGCAAAAGATGGCAAGACCATACGCATCCGTTAAAAGGCAACAATGATTTATTGTCAATTACCAGGCCAGATGTTATCAAAGAAATCCATCGTCAGTATTTTGAAGCAGGTGCTGATATAGTAGAGACCAACACATTCAGCGGCACTACTATCGCACAGGCAGATTACCATCTGGAAAGTGCCGTGTACGATATCAATTACCAAAGTGCTAAAATTGCACGTGAAGTAGCTGACGAAATCACGGCAAAAGAACCGCACAAACCACGATTTGTAGCCGGCGCCATGGGACCCACCAACCGCACGTGTTCCATTTCTCCGGATGTAAACGACCCTGGTTATCGTGCCGTTACTTTTGATGAATTGGTAAAAGCTTATTACGAACAAGCGAAAGCATTAATTGATGGTGGTTCCGATATCTTATTAATAGAAACCATTTTTGATACACTAAATGCAAAAGCTGCATTATTTGCCGTACAATCTTTATTTGAAGATATCGGCAAAGAATATCCCGTTTCTATTTCAGGAACCATCACCGACGCCAGCGGCAGAACTTTAAGCGGACAAACCACAGAAGCCTTCTTAATTTCCGTTTCACATGTTCCTTTATTTTCTGTCGGCTTAAATTGTGCTTTAGGCGCAAAAGAACTCAGACCTTATTTACAGGTTTTGGCAAAAGAAGCACCGTTCTTAGTAAGTGCTTATCCAAATGCGGGTTTGCCAAATGCCTTTGGCGGTTACGATGAAACTCCGGAGCAAATGGCAGAAGCTACACGCGAATATTTAGAACTTGGGTTAATCAATATTCTAGGCGGCTGCTGTGGCACTACACCAGCTCACATCAAATGTTTTACTGAAGTAGCACAGCATTATCAACCAAGACAAATTAATAGTTTACAAGAAGTATAATCGTTTAATAGCACCAATAGAATGTCAGCATACAGTATATTAAAACTATCAGGACTAGAGCCGCTTATTGTTACACCTGAATCCAATTTTACCAATATTGGTGAACGTACAAATGTTACAGGTTCAAAGGTGTTTCTGAAAATGATTAAAGAAGAACGTTTTGAGGATGCCTTAGCAGTAGCAATGGATCAGGTACGTGGCGGCGCTCAGGTACTCGACGTAAATATGGATGAAGGTATGATTGATGGTGAGAAAGCTATGGTGAAATTTTTAAACCTGATTGCTTCAGAACCTGAAATTGCCCGTATTCCGATTATGATAGATTCTTCCAAATGGGAAATCATAGAAGCAGGTTTGAAATGTGTACAAGGAAAATCAATCGTCAACTCTATTTCTTTAAAAGGTGGTGAAGAAGAATTTATTCGTCAGGCGAAACTGATAAGAAAATATGGTGCCGCCACTGTAGTGATGGCATTCGATGAGAATGGTCAGGCTGATAGTTATGAGCGCAGAATTGAAATCTGTGAACGCAGTTATAACATCTTAGTGAATGTTGTAAAGTTCAATCCGAACGATATCATCTTCGATCCAAATATATTTCCGGTGGCAACAGGTATGGAAGAGCACCGCAACAATGCTATTGATTTTTTCCGGGCAACCAAATGGATTCGTACCAACCTGCCTGGTGCACATGTGAGCGGTGGTGTTTCGAATGTTTCATTTTCTTTCAGAGGAAACAATGCTGTGCGCGAAGCAATGCACTCTGCTTTTTTATATCACGCCATCAAAGAAGGCATGGATATGGGCATCGTAAATCCTACGATGCTGGAAGTGTACGATGATATTAATAAAGAGCTGCTGGAAAAAGTAGAAGATGTTTTATTGAACCGGAGAGAAGATGCAACAGAACGTTTATTAGAATTTGCCGATACAGTAAAAGGAACGGCTAAGAAAAAAGAAGAAGATTTATCCTGGCGTAATCAATCTGTAAATGATAGATTGAAACATGCTTTGGTAAAAGGTATTGTTGATTTTATTGAAGAAGATACAGAAGAATGCCGTTTGCAATTTGACAAACCCTTAAGTGTTATCGAAGGTCCGCTGATGGATGGCATGAATGTCGTTGGAGATTTATTTGGTGCCGGAAAAATGTTCCTACCGCAAGTGGTAAAATCTGCGCGCGTGATGAAAAAATCAGTTGCCTATTTGTTGCCGTTTATCGAAGCTTCAAAAGAATCGGGCGCAAGTTCTTCTAATGGAAAAATTTTACTGGCAACCGTTAAAGGTGATGTGCACGATATCGGTAAAAATATTGTCGGTGTTGTGTTAGCGTGTAACAATTTTGAAATTATTGATATCGGTGTGATGGTACCTTGCGACAAAATTTTAGATACCGCAGAAAAAGAAAATGTAGACATTATCGGCTTAAGCGGTTTGATTACTCCTTCTTTAGATGAGATGGTTTTTGTGGCGAAAGAAATGAAACGCCGCGGCATGAAACAACCTTTATTGATTGGCGGTGCGACTACTTCAAAAATACATACGGCCGTAAAAATTGAGCCGAATTACAATCATCCGACTGTACATGTATTAGATGCTTCTCGCAGTGTGCCGGTTGCCAGCAGTTTATTGAATCCTTCTAACAAAAAGAAATTTGAAGAGGAAATACGTGCAGAATATGAAGTGATGCGTCAACGGCATTTAGGCAAACAGGTAGTGAAAGATTATTTGTCAATAGAAGATGCCCGCAAAAATAAATTGCAATTAGACTGGACAAATTACACACCACCTACTCCGGCATTTATTGGAACAAAGGTATTTGACAATTATGATTTATCAGAACTAAGAAAATATATTGACTGGACTCCTTTCTTCTCTACCTGGGAATTACATGGAAAATATCCGAATATCTTAGAAGATAAAATTGTTGGCGCAGAAGCTAAGAAATTGCTGGCGGATGCAAATGCTTTATTAGATAAAATTATTGCGGAGAAATGGCTGACAGCAAAAGCGGTAATTGGTTTTTTCGAAGCGAACAGCAATATGGATGATATCGAATTGCAAGACATTAGTAATGCTGAAACATTGACAGATAAAAGAAAATCGGTGTTGCATCATTTACGTCAGCAAAATAAAAAAGGCGAAGGCTTACCTAATTTTTGCTTGAGTGATTTCATCGCGCCAAAAGAAAGCAATAAGAAAGATTATATCGGCGGCTTTGCGGTAACTACTGGCATCGGCATTGAAAAATGGATTCAGCATTTTCAGGATACGCACGATGATTACAACAAAATTATGCTGGCTGCATTGGCAGACCGTTTAGCAGAAGCATTTGCAGAACACATGCATGAGCGTGTGCGTAAAGAATTCTGGAAATACGATACTTCAGAAAGCCTGACAAATGAAGAATTGATTCGCGAAAAGTATCGTGGCATACGACCGGCACCGGGCTATCCTGCTTGTCCCGACCATACTGAAAAGCCGATGTTGTTTAAATTATTAGATGCAGAAAAAAATGCAGGCATTACTTTAACCGAAAGCAATGCGATGTATCCGGCATCAAGCGTAAGTGGCTGGTATTTCTCACATCCTGACAGTAAATATTTTGGCATTGGTAAAATTGCAAAAGACCAGGTAGAAGATTATGCTGCACGTAAAAACATGAAAGTGGAAGAGATGGAACGCTGGTTGCAGAGTGTACTGAATTATGATGCGTAGAGATTCCGAAACAAGTTCGGAATGACTCCACAATTCTACCACCATACTGAACTCGTTTCAGCATCTACAAAATAAATCCTATCTTCACTTTATGTTAGATAAAGCACGAAGAATGTTTAAGATTGATATGCAGAAGTTACGCTCTGCAGATTCTTCGCACTTATTCTGGATGGATTTGACGATGCTATTGGTGGTTGCATTCAACTTACTGTATTTATTCTTCGGATTTTTGTTTCAATATCCATTTTTTGATTCTTTTATCCATAACATATCACCTGATTTTCATAGCTGGTATGGGTTGAAAGTATTTCCGTATGTTCTACGATACGACATCATCTTCGTGCTGATTTATGCAGCAGAGTTACTTTTCCGCTGGATGCGTAGCATCTTGCGCAAGAAATATGATAAGTGGTGGTTCTATCCGTTTGTGCACTGGTACGATGTGATTATGTGTATTCCCATTATCAATGGTTTTAATTTTTTTGGCGCCGTCCGCTTGTTTGGTTTAATATATCGGTTACAACGCTTAGGTGTTTTCGATTTAACCAAAACTTATGTGTACAAACAATCTTCATTTGTTTCGGAAGTAGTAGTAGAAGAAGTAGCCGACAGGGTTATCGCCAAGATGATTACCATGGCGCAGGAAGAGGTGCAAAAAGGCTCGCCTTTAGTTACCAAGATTGTTACAAACGTTATCAAACCAAAAGAAGATGCGATTGTCAATTACCTGACCAGCCGCATTAGTGAGGCGATGAACGTTTCCTACTCACAGTACCGCTATGAATTAAAATTATATGTAGAAAAAATTATCAGTGAAGCCATTCTTGAAAATGACACCGTTGATAAACTGAGGTATATTCCCGGACTTGGCAAGGTTTTTCAGGAAACGCTGGATAAAGCTGTCGCAGATGTGACTTTTAATACAATTGATAAATTGATGAAAGATATTATCGACCCGAACAATACACGGGGCGTAAAAGAGGTAACGCACGGCTTAATTGAGTCCTTTTTAGATGATTCTCATGATGAAAACAAGGAATTAAATAATATGATTGTCGGTATTATCTATGATTCCCTGGAAGAAGTAAAGCATTCTGTTTTAATGAAAGAATGGAAAATCAAGCAAAAATTGGAGGAAAAACACAAAATAGAGGAGAAAATTAAGAAAAACAAAAACATTTAACCAATCAAAAGCCACTTTGGCACGAGAATTGTAACTTAATTCATATCTAAATAACGTTTTAGTTAGAAATTAAAAAAACATTTTCATTTGGTTGGTTTAAAATAGTCCCGGACAGCAATGTCCGGGATTTTTGTTTCAAACCACATAGGTACATAGTAATAAAGTGTCTATGTGAAAGAATAATTCTTCTATGTCGGTCTTTACTTTTTTAAAAGAGACAATATATCATAGTATTTGTAGCAAAAAAACATAGAAACTCTTCGAGTTATTTAATTTTCTATGTGCCTATGTGGTTAAAAGTTATTTTCCTTGTATTTCCAGCAAACTATCAGAATTCAATTTCTTCGTCAATTCACTGCTGCCTTCTTCTTCAGATGTTGCCACCACACCATTTCCGTATAAGATATCCCAAACCTGCTGTATTTTATATACACTCTGGTTATAATGATTGCTTAAAATAATAACCGTTGTTTTATCACTTATCTTTCTGTTGAAGACAGAATTGTAGCTATGCCACCAGCCATTGTGATAAATTAAACGGGTACCATCCGATTGGTCATTCATGCGCCAACCCAGACCATAATTTTTGTTGCCTGCCTTTTCAAAGCTCTGCGGCGTAAAGGCAAGTCCTAAAATTTCGGAACGAATGAATTTTCCGGAATACAATGCCTGATCCCATTTGTATAAATCGCGTACAGTGCTGTAAATACCTTTATCGCCCATTACGCCATCTGTATATACAATATCATCTTCAATCCAGCGAGAACCTTTATATCCTCTTGTTGCAGAAGGCCGTGTACTTAACGGATCATAATACCAGGTATCCAGCATACCCAGTGGAATAAAGATATTCTGATGCATGAAATCGCAAAATGGCTCTCCGGAAACTTTTTCCACTATTAGCGCCAGCAACACGTAATTTGTATTATTATACCTGAAATGAGTATCCGGTGCATTCAGTGCCTTTGGCTTAAATTTATACATCATCTGCAGCACATCATTATTAGACATAAATACCTTTTTATTTTTCCAGTATTCTTCAGAAAAATTCAAATAGTTTGGTAATCCTGAACGATGATTCAGCAACATTCTCACCGTAATCCCTTTGTATGGAAAATCCGGAAAGAACTTTTTCAGGCTGTCATCAAGCGACAACATATTTTGTTGTAGTAATAACATAATGGCTCCTGCTGTAAATGTTTTAGAAGTAGATGCTATCTGGAATGTTGAGCGCGCCGTAAGTTTTTCAAAAGTATAATAATTCTTATATCCGTAATATCGTTCAAAGATTGGAGTTCCTTTATAGGATATTAATACAGAACCATTAAAGCCATTCATCTTTACCTTGTCTTCAAAATAACAATCCAGTGCGTGGATTTTTTTTACAATAGCCGTATCCTGTAAATCTATTTTTTCATTATCATGATTTTTGTATAAATCGGGATTTACCTCGGGCCTTATAAATCCTGTCGGAGTTTTAGTTCTGCTATTCTGACAAAAGGTAAAGCACAACCCACACAATATTATATTTAGCGTTAAAAATAATTTTTTCATTTTCCTTTTTTGGTACTTCAAATCTTCTTCTGACATAATACAAATCAATCGCCATAAAAGTAATTGATTTGTAAAAGAATGTTATAAAATAGATATTACCATAGCGTTGAAAAACGGTTTTATTATTTACATTTACAAAAAAAACGCTATGGATTTTGATATTATTAAAAGTTTGACAAATGAATACACACATGAATGTGCAGGTACACGAAAAATATTAGAACGTGTTCCGATGGATAAATTATCATGGAAACCACATGAAAAATCAATGGCTTTGGAATTTCTGGCAACACATATTGCAGAAATTCCTGAATGGGTTCCTTTAACCATTGAGCAATCAGAATTGGATTTTGCAAAGCAACCTTACCAGGCAAAAAGAATAACAACTACGGAAGAATTATTAAAAATTCATGATGATGCAACAGCTGCTGCATTATTATCTATAAAAAATACAACTGCTGATGTACTAAAAAATGAAACGTGGACTATGCGCAATGGTGAAACTGTTTATTTTACGATGCCAAAAATTGCCGTATTGCGCAGTTTTGCTTTTAACCACATTTATCACCACCGCGGACAACTGACTGTGTACCTTCGTTTACTTGGTGTTCCTGTGCCGGGAATGTATGGTCCAACTGCTGATGATAAGTAGTTTTTTTATGCATATCTGGAACTTTTTGACAGGGAGAATGGTTTAAAATTTAA
Organism: Chitinophagales bacterium; assembly: GCA_046329785.1. GTDB lineage: Bacteria > Bacteroidota > Bacteroidia > Chitinophagales > JADIYW01 > JADJSS01. The sequence goes on along the minus strand of JAXLTZ010000006.1, from coordinate 83,339 downwards.
ATTATTATTCACTTCAAGAAAATAAATGTATGCAACGATTAATCTCATTTTTGTTAGCTTTTTTGCTTGTCTCACTTTTCTCAAAAGACATGTTGGCCTTTCATCCAAAAGATGGTTATAAGGATGGTGAGTTAGTCCTGAAATCCGGACTGGTGCTTAAAGGAAAAGTATTGCCATTAGCATCTTATAATGAATCCGGTACTGCTTTTAAGAATGAGCAAGGTACTACAAGCACTTTTTCTCATCACCAAATTGCAAAAATTAAATATGGTGATCAATTCTTATTTCCGAAAACGATAGATAAACAGGGAAAAAATATAGCAGCCTATGCTGAATTAATACAAGAAGGAAGTGCTTCTTTATGGAAAACTTATTTTTATGACGAAAAGGGATTGGGTAAAAATACAAGTGCCGTAAAATTTGATTCAGGCTGGCTAATATATTCACCTACTTCCGGTTCTGTTTATTTAAATTCATTTCCAAGCATAAAACAAGTCAGCATTGCATTGCATCATCCTGAAATTAGCATTCAATCCAGTAAAAAAATACAATTGGATGAAATGGAATTGAGAAATATTATTACTTCTTTCAACTCTTCAATAACACAACTGGAGTCTTACAAAAACGACAACAGTAAATAAAATTAATTTAATAAAAAACCGCAAAGTGTTATCTACTTTGCGGTTTTTTTATTTTTTATTCTGTCATATGCATGCGCTGACCTTTCATTAATTTATCAACCCATTCATATAAATACATGCCGGAAATATTCCGATTGTAAAAAATATCATTATCTGCCAGCATGGTATGCGTATCGCCATTAATATAGTAAGTTGACCATGTGCTTTTAGGTTTCAGAATATTTTCGCGCAAATCAATTAAGGCATCTTTAAATAAATCTGCCGGAAGTTGATTACCCGGTGCTCCGGTACAATTATTATATCCGAAACTCAGAAAAAATCTGGAAACTGCATCATTGTAAGAAGAAATGAAACCATAGTTCGCATTCGGATAATTTTTACTTGAATATTCATATACATTACTCAATCCAATATCGGGTGCTCCGCAACAATCTACCATATCTTCAGGTATCGGCAAGCCGAACAGAACGCTAAATCCCAATTGCAGGCAACTTGGAAAAGCCTGATCGTCACTAAACAAAGGGCCTGAATCGTTAATCACTGTAATTTTAGCATTCGGGAACCGTTTAATAACTTCCAAAAAATTTATGTACACACCATAGCCGCCGGCACTTAATCCGAATAAAACAATCTCATCTACTTTCTTGTAATTAAAGTAAGGCTCAATAAAATCCATCGTTTTAATAAAATTCTTTGCTCCCACATATCGTTGCGTATCCGGAACACCTAACGCAAATCCAACATCTTTGGTACCACTATGAACATCACCCGTGCAATACGGTACAAACACGAATGAAAAATCTTTTAGTGGATTTTTAGGATTGGATGCATCAAAGATTCCTTTATCACTGTAAGCAATAGATAAATCATTCCAATCAGCCGAATTAAATGATTTTGGATTAGCAGCGCAAGTGACATCATTAAAACATGCTCCGCCTCCGTTTATATATATCGCTAATTTTTTAGGATTTCCTACACGATAACCTATTCCTGTTGGTGAACCATCACGACAAATCATACCCGCGATATCAAACCAATGTTGCGAATTCAAGTCATTTTCTAAGGCTAATAGCGGATGTTCAAATTTAGTGGCGGTTTCTTCAGTACACCCAAAAAAGAATAACGCAAATAAAAAAGTAAAAATTCTGTATCTCATACTTTGGTTTTAGAACATTGAATTTAAGGAAATAAAGGCGAATATTCAGATTAAACTTTTAAAAAAGAAAAGGATATCTTTTTTTGTTTACATATTTCTTCTATACTGACCACCAACCTCAAACATTGCATTGGTGATTTGGCCGAGTGAACAATATTTAACGGTTTCCATCAACACCTCAAATAAATTTTTATTATGAAGTGCCGCTTGTTGCAACTGCCGTAAATATTCTTTTGCTTCTGATTGATTGCGTTCGTGCAAGCGTTTTAGATTTTCTATTTGTAAATCTTTTTCTTCTGTAGTGCTGCGTATTACTTCCTGCGGCAATATAGTCGGTGACCCTTTTGATGATAAAAATGTATTAACTCCGATTAACGGTAACTCTCCTGTATGTTTTTTCATCTCATAATACATACTTTCTTCCTGAATCTTACTGCGTTGATACATCGTTTCCATAGCACCTAACACACCGCCACGCTCAGTTAATCTGTCAAATTCTGCATAGACAGCTTCTTCAACCAAATCCGTCAGTTCTTCAATAATAAAAGAGCCCTGTAAAGGATTCTCATTTTTTGCCAATCCTAATTCTTTATTAATAATTAACTGAATTGCCATAGCGCGTCGTACACTTTCTTCCGTTGGCGTGGTAATGGCTTCATCATATGCATTAGTGTGTAGTGAATTGCAATTATCGTAAATTGCATACAATGCCTGAAGAGTTGTGCGGATGTCATTAAAGTCTATTTCTTGTGCATGCAAACTTCTTCCGGATGTTTGAATATGATACTTCAGCATCTGACTTCTTTCATTGGCTTTATATAAATACTTCATCGCTTTTGCCCATATTCTTCTGGCAACGCGACCAATGACTGCGTATTCCGGGTCGATTCCATTAGAAAAGAAAAAAGATAAGTTTGGTGCAAAATCATCTACTTTCATTCCGCGCGATAAATAATATTCAACAAAAGAAAAGCCATTAGATAAAGTAAAGGCCAATTGTGAAATCGGATTGGCTCCCGCTTCCGCAATATGATATCCGCTTATAGAAACAGAATAAAAATTGCGCACCTTATGCTGCACAAAATATTCCTGCACATCGCCCATAATTTTTAAGGAGAATTCCGTCGAAAAAATACAGGTATTTTGAGCCTGATCTTCTTTTAAAATATCAGCCTGTACGGTACCTCTTACCTGCGATAATGCGTATGCTTTAATTTTTTCATACACTTCTTTATCTAAGACCTGGTCGCCTGTAACACCTAATAGTAATAAACCTAAGCCATCATTCCCTTCGGGTAAGTTTCCATTATAGGTTGGACGTATTGCATTTTTATCTTTAAAGATTTTATCAATTTTTTTATTGATTTCATCTGTTAAATTATTTTGTCGAATATATTTTTCACATTCCTGGTCGATTGCCGCATTCATAAAGAATGCGCAGATAGTTGCGGCCGGTCCGTTTATTGTCATGGATACAGACGTATTCGGTGAACATAAATCAAAACCTGAATACAATTTTTTCGCATCATCCAAGGTACAAATGGAAACTCCTGAGTTGCCTATCTTTCCATATATATCGGGGCGAATGGCTGGATCTTCACCATACAATGTCACGCTATCAAATGCTGTTGACAAACGTTTTGCCGGCAATCCTAACGAAACATAATGAAAGCGTTTATTTGTTCTTTCAGGACCTCCTTCACCTGCAAACATACGTGTCGGATCTTCGCCTTCCCGTTTGAATCTAAAAACCCCGGCAGTAAATGGAAATTCTCCCGGAACGTTTTCCTTCAAACTCCATTTTAGAATATCACCCCAGGCTTCATACTTTGGCAAGGCTACTTTTGGTATTCGCAGATGAGATAGTGACTCCGTACTTGTTATTATTTTCAGTGTTTTTTGCCGTACTTTAAACTCATAAAGTTCGCTATTGTAATTTGCTTTTTTCTCTTTCCATGAATCCAGTATTTGCTGGCATTCCGGATGAAGCGTGATTTTTTTTGCATCTAAAACGGGTACGTCTTTAAGACTTGCCAGATTTTTTAATCTATCGAGCGCATATAAATTATTCGCAATCTCCGTTTGTTCACTTACCCATTTATCGTAGTTGCGGTTTGTTGTTGTAATATCAGATAAATAACGTACTCTGTTGGGTGGAATGATGTATATTTTTTCAGAGTTTCCTGTGCGTAAATTCAACGTTGATTTCCAATCTAATTTAGACTTATCAATTACTTTTTGAATGACAGCCTTATAAAGTTCATTTGTTCCCGGATCGTTGAATTGCGAGGCAATGCTACCAAACACAGGCATTTCATCAGGATTTTGATTCCATAAATTTCTGTTGCGCTGATATTGTTTTTTTACATCACGTAAGGCATCCTGTGCGCCACGTTTATCAAATTTATTAATAGCAACCACATCTGCAAAATCGAGCATGTCAATTTTTTCCAATTGCGACGCTGCTCCAAATTCAGGTGTCATCACATATAAGAAAGTATTGGCAATATCGACAATTTCAGTACCACTTTGTCCAATACCGGATGTTTCAATAATAATTAGATCGAAATGTGCTGCTTTCAAAATAGAAATTGCATCTGTAATATTTTTGGAAACGGAAGCGTTAGTTTGGCGTGTTGCCATCGAGCGCATATATACGCGTGGATTATTGATAGCGTTCATACGAATTCTATCACCTAATAAGGCACCACCTGTTTTCCTGCGTGAAGGGTCGACAGAAATAATTGCTAAAGTTTTCTCCGGAAAATCTAATAAAAAACGGCGTACTAATTCATCTGTTAATGATGATTTTCCTGCACCACCTGTGCCGGTGATACCAAGAATTGGAGTCGTAAGTCGTAAGTCGTAAGTCGTAAGTTTTTTTTCTATCGCATCAAATTTTTCGGAAAAATTCTCCGCAGAAGAGATTAATTGTGCAATATGATGTGCATTCCTTTCTTTCAGTTTTTGTTCATCTAAAACAACATCTTTACCTATTGGGAAATCACAGATTTGGAGTAAATCATTAATCATTCCTTGTAAACCTAAAGCACGTCCATCATCCGGCGAATAAATTCTGTCGATTCCATACGCATGAAGTTCTTCAATTTCAGAAGGCAAAATAGTGCCCCCTCCACCTCCAACAATTTTGATATGCCCGCAGCCTTTCGCTCGCAACAAATCATACATGTATTTTAAGAACTCAACATGACCACCTTGATACGAAGTAAACGCAATAGCATTCGCATCTTCTTCTATCGCACATTCTACAATTTCCTGAACAGAACGGTTATGACCTAAGTGTATAACTTCTGCACCACTTGACTGAATGATACGGCGCATAATATTGATTGCGGCATCATGTCCATCGAATAAAGATGCTGCAGTTACGATTCTTATTTTATTTTTGAGTTGATATGGCGCGACTTCCTGCATGTATGTATATTACACTCAAAATTACAAAATGTTGTTTACAGTTTACAGTAAACTGTAAATAGTATACAAATTAAGATAAAACTAATCTCATAAATAATGTAAAAATTAATCTCAACCAATCAATATTCTTTATTTTTGATAAAATTGTTTCGATGAAAAAAGTTCTGGTTGGATTTTTAGTTTTTCTAACTGTTTTGGCTGCATCCGCTGTTGCTGTTCCATTCTTCTTTAAAGACAAGATTATTGAAAAAGCTAAAGAAGAAATCAGCAAACAGGTAAATGCGAAAGTAGATTTTAAAGATATTGACTTATCTCTGTTAAAAAACATAAGAAATTTCCCAAATATTGCATTAGGCATTGAAGATTTAACCATCACGGGTATTGTACCTTTTGAAGGAGATACCCTTTTACACATTCGTACTGCTAAAGCTTCCTTAGATTTAATGAGTGTGATAAATGGAGAGCAATATAAAATTGAACAAGTGGAAATAGCAGATGCTATGCTGAATGCAATTGTAAATAAAGATGGTTTTGCCAATTGGAATATTTTAAAATCATCTGAAAATAAAAATGAAGAAAATAAATCGTTTTCTTTAGCATTAAACAAACTCACTTTAGATAATGTTAATGTATATTATGATGATTTGAAAGAAGGAACAAGCTTGAAAATAGAGCATCTGAATCATACAGGAAAAGGTGATTTCTCTTCTGAGATTTTAGACTATGTTTCTAAAACAGCCATTGGAAAAATCTCTGTGACACAAGGTATCATCAGCTATCTGAAAGAGGCAAATTTATCATTTGACAGCAAACTAAATATTAATCAGCAACAAAAAAAGTATGCGTTCAAAGACAATAAACTTACATTGAATGATTTAAGTTTATTATTCAATGGTTTTGTACAAATTATTGATACTGCTAAAATAGATATGGATATTAATTTAAAAGCGGATAAAACTACTTTTAAATCACTCTTATCTCTCATTCCGGCTATTCATACAAAAGATTTTGATGACATTAAATCATCGGGAAATATAGAGTTAATTGGTTTTGCAAAAGGCAGTATACAAGGGAATTCGTATCCGCAGTTTGGTATTGATTTAAAAGTAGACAACGGTCAATTTCAATATCCTACATTGCCAACGGCAGTAACAGATGTCTTTATTGATGCACACATTAAAAATCCGGGTGGCAGTTTGGATAATACCTTAGTTGATGTGCCTGATTTACGACTAAAAATGGCAAACGAACCTATTACAGCCAAATTAAAAATAGCTACACCAATTTCTGACCCGAATATTGATTTAATTGCTAAAGGGAAACTGAATTTAGCAGATGTTCAGAAATTTTATCCATTAAAAGATGTTCAAAAATTAGCCGGCATGGCAAATGTTGATGTAACTATAAAAGCAAAAAAATCAGATGTGGATGCAAAACATTATCAAAACATAAATGCTGCAGGAAATATTGTTGCTACAGGTATTGAGTATGCATCTAAAGAAGTACCCAAACCTGTTTCGATAAGTAATTTATTTTTGAACTTTTCTCCGCAATATGTAGATATTACGGAGTGCAAAGCAGCGATTGGTAACAGTGATTTTGATATAAAAGGAAAACTGGAAAATGTAATCGCTTATCTATTATCAAAGGATGCGGTGGTGACAGGTAATGTAAATTTATTATCGAATAAAATAGATGCAAATGAGTTTTTACCCGATTCCGTTTCTGCAAAAAAATCCAATGCACAAAAAGCAAAAGAAGTTGTTCGTTTACCTAAGAATGTAGATTTTGCCGGAACCGCAAGTATCGGTGAATTATTATACGACCAATTAGTGATAAAGAACTTAAACGGTAATATGAACTTAAAAGACGAACAATTAAACTTAAATAAATTACAGGGAAATTTATTAGGTGGTTCCATCACTGCAAGCGGTTTTTATAATACTAAAGCAGACATTCCAACAGCAAATCTTACCTACGACATCAAAGATTTTGATATTCAGGAAGTGTATAAATTTGTAAGAACCGCTAAACAAACAGCACCGATTATGAAATTTGTTACAGGCGCTTTTCTTTCTAATATGAATATGAAAATGTCTTTAAATCCTGACCTTTCACCTGATCTGAAAAGCTTAGATGGTACGGCCGGTTTTAAAATGCCGTTAGCAAATATCAGCGGTGTTCCGGCATTACAACAAATTGTAGCGCAAACGAAATTAAAGCAATTAGAAAAGATAAAAATTGAAAATTTAGATGTGAAAACTACCGTCTCGAATGGCAGGATTTTAGTAGCACCTTTTGAAACAAAAGTCAATAACCTAAAAATGGTCATTAGCGGCTCGCAAGGCATCGCCGATCAAAGTATGGATTACACCGCTGCTATTGATGTGCCCTGGAAAGAACTCGGACAGGCTACTTCCTTTGCGCAAGGATTGTTGGCAAAAAATCCGATTCCGAGATTAAACGGCATGGTGCCGGAAGTTATACGTATCAACTTAAAAATTGGTGGCACGTTTAACAAACCAACAGTTACCATTGGCAAACCCGATGGAACTACCGGTGGAGCCACCATGAAAGATGCCGTGAAAGAGCAAGTACAACAACAAGTGCAGCAACTAAAAGAAGAAGCAAAAGTACAGGCAAAACAAACCTTAGATACTATTAAAACCCAAGTAAAAGAAGAGGTGAAAAATAAATTACAGGAAGTTTTACAAGGCAAAAATCCGAATGATACCACACCGAAGAAAAGCTTACAGGAAAATGTAAAAGACCAATTGAAAGATAAGTTTAAGTGGCCGAGGTAGCGACTGTCATTCCCTTGCAAAAGGGAATCTCATAATTTGATAAAGATGAGATTCCCGCAAAAGCGGGAATGACAACTCAACGTTCATATTTTATCAATAACTCTTATTTTTATTTTCTTATTTTTGTACAAATCGTAATGTCATTCTGATCCCGAATTCTCGGGAGAAGAAACACTTACGACTTATTACTTACCACTTACGACTAAAACATGCAAATAGCCGAACTCAACAGAACCGCCACACAAGTACGCAGAGATATTGTGCGCATGGTACACCAATGCAAATCCGGTCATCCGGGCGGCTCATTAGGCTGCGCCGATTTTTTGACCGCATTGTTTTTTGAAATCATGCACATCGATACTGATTTTAAAATGGATGGAAAAGGGGAAGATTTGTTTTTCTTATCAAATGGTCATATTTCACCTTTGTTTTATAGCGTTTTGGCGCGACGTGGTTTTTTTGATGTGAAAGAATTAGGCACGTTTCGCCATATCAATTCACGTTTACAAGGCCATCCGACAACACATGAAGGTCTGCCCGGTATTCGTATTGCAAGTGGTTCTTTGGGACAAGGCATTTCTGTGGCGATTGGTGCGGCATTGGCAAAAAAAATAAACGGCGATGACAAATTAGTGTACTGTTTAACCGGTGATGGCGAATTGCAGGAAGGACAAATTTGGGAAGCACTTCTATTTGCCGCTGCAAAGAAAGTAGATAATTTAATTGTAACCGTGGATTGGAATGATGCGCAAATAGATGGTTCTACGCAGCAGGTGTGTGACTTAGGTGATTTGAAAGCAAAGTTTACCGCCTTTGGTTTTGACGTATTGGAAATGAATGGTAATGTAATGGATGATGTAATTTTTACCTTATCGCAGGCTCAATTAAAAACGAAAAAAGGAAAGCCGGTGGCTGTTTTGATGAATACGGAAATGGGTTTTGGTGTTGACTATATGATGGGCACACACAAATGGCACGGCAGCGCACCAAATGACGAACAATTAGCAAAAGCTTTGGCACAATTGGAAGAAACGTTGGGTGATTATTAGAATATAACAAATTTTATGAACACTATTTTAGATAATATTAGACTAGATAAAGATGGTTTATTGAATTCTTCCGAAGAGTCTATCAAAACTTCAATTATATTAAGAATCTTGCAAAAGTTAGGTTGGGACATATTTGACCATAAAGAATTAAAAGCAGAATATACAAATGGGCGAGGTAGAGTTGATTACGCCTTATGTGATAGAGATAATCTTAAAATATTAATAGAAGCAAAAAATGCAAATGAGAATCTTGAAAATCACGAAGAACAACTTCTTAAATATTCATTTGAAGTCGGTGTTGAATTAGCAATTCTTACTAATGGTTTCACATGGTGGTTTTATTTACCATTAGAAAAAGGCCATTGGAAGGATAGAAAATTTTTAACTATTGATATTTTAAATCAGTCAAATGAAATAATTATTGAAAGATTTCAAAGATTTTTATCAAAAGAAAATATTCTAAATGGGCAATCAGAAAAAAGCGCAAAAGAAACTTATAATAATTCAAAAATAAAAGAAAATGTAAAAAATGAATTACCTATTATTTGGAGTAATTTATTAAAAAAACCAGATGACTTATTGATTGATTTACTCAAAGAAGAGGTTGAAAAAAAACTAGGTTATACTTTTGATATAAATCTTATAAAAGATTTCTTAAAGAATGTTCCAATTCATAATTATGAGCAGACTTTAGAAGTTAAACCCATTCCATTAAAAAATAAAATAGAAAATATTGAAAGAGATAATACCCCTAAAGTTCAATATAGACTTCAGTCAGACGTAACAGCAACTGGATTCTTTTCTGGACACAGTAATTTTACAATTTTAAAAGGTAGCAAAATAAGAGGTAGTGTATCTCCAAATTTTAATACCAATCCTCAACTACAATCACAAAGAAAACTTAGAAATGAATTAATAAAAACAGGAAAAATATCTAATAATACTTTTATCACTAATTATGAATTTAGTTCTCCGTCACAAGCAGCAACTATAATTTTAGGAAGAGCCGCAAATGGAAATAAAGAATTTAATATAAAATAAAATGAGTTTACAAAACATCACCTTCACCGATAAAAAAGATACACGCAGTGGCTTTGGCGTCGGTATTCACGAAGCAGGAAAAGCCAATGAAAATGTGGTCGCACTTTGCGCCGACCTCGTAGGCTCCTTAAAGCTGGAAAAATTCATCGAAGATTTTCCTGAACGATTTATACAAACAGGTATTGCTGAAGCCAACATGATTGGAATTGCTGCGGGCTTAACCATCGGTGGGAAAATTCCGGTCGCTACTACCTTCGCCAATTTCGGTACGGGTCGCGTGTACGATCAGATACGCCAAAGTGTAGCTTACTCTGATAAAAATGTAAAGATTTGTTGTTCACATGCCGGTCTTACACTTGGAGAAGACGGTGCTACGCATCAGATTTTAGAAGATATTGGTTTGATGAAAATGCTGCCACACATGACGGTGGTGGTGCCCTGCGACTATAACCAAACCCGTTTAGCAACCAAAGCAATCATTGAACGCAACGGACCAACTTACTTGCGTTTTGGCCGCCCTGTCTGGCCAATTTTTACACCAAGCGAGGACGAAACTTTTCAAATCGGGAAAGCACAATTTTTATCTCAAGGTACTGACGTAACCATCATTGCTTGTGGTCATTTGGTGTGGCATGCTGTTCTTGCAGGACAAGAATTAGAGAAACGTGGTATTTCAGTAGAATTGATAAATATGCATACCATAAAACCATTGGACGAAGAAGCGATTTTACAATCGGTGAAAAAAACCGGTTGTGTGGTTACTGCAGAAGAACATCAACAAAATGGTGGCTTAGGAGAAAGCGTAGCAAGTGTTTTATCTCGTCATCACTTAGCTCCGATTGAAATGGTAGCTGTACAAGATACTTTTGGCGAAAGCGGCACACCTGATCAGTTATTAGAAAAATATGGCCTGATGCCAAAAGATATTATCGAGAAAGTAGAGAAAGTAATGACGCGTAAATAATCTATTTACACAAAAAACTTCTTATAGAAATTCATGGCATTGCCGTGCATCATTTTTTCTACCAGCTCTGTTGGTGTATAATCATACCAAAGTTCTTTGTGGTATTCTTTCTTTTCCAGATAAGTAATCAGGTCTTGTTGTAATAACGGCAATTCCGCTGCTGTCGGATATGGGTCCATGTGTGTAATAGAACCATCAAAATCACTTCCGAATGCAATCATGTTCCACCCGGATTTTTTGCCTACTGCTTTTACTAACTGAAATACATTATCCCAAAATAATTGTGCAAAGAGTTTGCGTTGTTTAAGAATATCGGTTTCCTTACTGATTTCTGCTACCACATCAATACCGCCTAAATTTCCTTTATCTACCATAACACCAATCAAGCCTTCAGAATCATGAATAATATTGGCTTCCTCATCAGAAATATTTATGCTCCATTTAAACAATCTTGTTTTTCTGGTTTTCACAATCATATCTGCTTTTGCAATAGAACTATCAATTGTTTTAAAACCATTAGCACAGGAATGACTACTGATGACCGGAATTTTATTTTCAGGATTAACATAGTTATGATTGCTGATAAACGCATAGTATTCTTTTCTGGCGGCAGCACTCATATGTTTAGTATCTATCAAAATCCGTTTGCCGTTTTTGGTGCTCAGCAATTCACGGATCACATGCCAGCCTGCCTCTGTAATACCTTTGTTTTTCCCTTTGTTTTGGTTGATGATATTATTAATTGGGCGCTTAAAACTTTTAGCATGTCCTGCCAGATGATTCCAGAAATGATGAGAAAGATTCATAACGAATGGTGGAAATTCCCATTTTTTTATGGTATTAATATGCTCTGTCAACATTCGTAAAATATCCTCTTTACTCATCTTGTCAGCTGCATCAACTCCTGTACCTAATACATGTCCGCCTTCAATCGTTACAATGCCAATCAATGTATTTTTCTTCTTAAGTGCCTGTTCCAGTTCTTTAAAATTATTTACTAAAACAAATTCACTCTGACCGTCAGGACTTTTTCCTTGTTGATTTTTTACGTAATTATATTCCGCCAGAAGTTCTTTAAAATAATCTGTACTTTTTTTCATTGATGCCAGACAATCCGCGTGATATCCTGTAATTACTTCGTGCAGTACATTAATTCGTCGTTTGCCTATTAATGCATTCGGCACATTGCGCAAATGTAAAAAGCCTCGTTCCATTGGATATAAAGACAACTGAAAAACGCGAACATCGCCAGCAGCCATACTGTCTAAATTACATTGCGATTCTTTCCAAACCTGTTTGGTTAGTTCATTAATATCTTTCGCAATTTTTGTGTCTATTTTGTGTTGAATTTTGTCCCATATATTGGCCAATGGTTCAGGATAACCTGAATTAAAAGATTTCATATTTGGGTGGCAATGTAAGTCGATTATCATAAAAACGGAATAAATAGTTTATGAACTAAAAATAACGAATAGAACATTGCTAATTTTTATTTTACAATAAACTTAACAAAAAAAATAATCGTCCTTTTAATAAGTGATATCCTCATTTATTTGGAAGGAAGAAGTTATTACTTATTCTTTTTAGCTTCTTTGGAATATTTAAATTGATAGAATTTTTGCATCAGCCAGGCTTCTATCTTGTTGATGGATTTGGCACCACCTAAATATTTTGCTTCAATAAATGCTTTGGATGTTTTTTCCAGCAACTGTGCAGCAACATAAGCATCATCCAGACTTGTACCTAAACAAATACTTTTGCCATTTAATAATACTGATGCAAATCTTCCGCTTAAAGAATGTAAAATATCATCATCATTTTTTGCCAAACGAACAGAAACACCCAACAGTTGTGCCTGATCGTCTAATATAGCTGGTATTTCTTCTTTTACCTGTGCCGCATATTCTTGCTGTGTTATTAAAATAACCTGTACTTTTTTTCTTTTTGAAAAAATTTTTGAAAAAACAGAATCTGTATCTTCTGTTATAATATCTTGTTCTGTCAGCGATGAGAGTGTTTTGTTCTTCTGCGTATAAATTATTTCATTATTATCTAATCGCATGGCAATCTGTGTAACCTCCACTTTTCCCCAGCTCTTATAACCAGCACTTTGTTGCTCAAAATAATTTGCTGTATTTAGTAATTGTTGTATGGCTTGAGCTTTATTCATGTTTTATGTTATCTTGTCGTTTTTGCAAAGCACTAAGCAATCTCTATAAATTCAACAGATTGCTTCACTTCATTTCATTCCGTTCGCAATACGTTATGCTGTTTTCTTTTTTGATTCAATAAAAAGTTCGCAGGCACTTTCTAATGTTCGTGCCACTTCAAATGTATCTTCCAGATTTTTTCCAATACATACTACACCATGATTTGACATCAATGCAGCATTTGATTCTTCTATTGCGTTTGCTGTTTCTACAGTAATTTTTTTTGTGTTCGGCAATGCGTATGGTGCAGCTTTAATGATTTTTGCCCCTAATATTTTTTGATGTTCTTCATTTAAAACCATCACGTCTTTTTGCGCAGCAGCAACAATAGATGCATACATCTGATGCGTGTGAATAACCGCCTTGATATGAGGACGGGTTTTATACACCTGACAATGCAATTTCAATTCCGATGAAGGTTTTATACTTCCTTCATATTTCAAGGTATAAATATCGACCAACACCATATCATTCGGTGTCAATTCATCATAAGGTCTTCCGCTTGGTGTAATCACCATTTGTGTATCATTCACTTTAATACTTACATTGCCCCAGGTGCGTGCCACCAGAGCTTCTTTAAGCAATCGTTTCCCTGCTTCACATACTTCATTTTTTATTTGATCGATACTCATTAGAATCTGATTTGATTGGCACTTGTATAGGGTGCATGTAAATTTTTGTAAATGGATTTATAGGTTTGAAATTGCTCGTTGTATATTTTCTTGTGTTCTGTATTTGGAATAAACACATCCACCGATTTTATTAATTTTTTAATATCCTGAAAACCTGACAGCACACCACTTCCTACCATTGCACACATTGCTGCACCTAAGGCTCCTGCATTTTTTGGTTGAGAAGTAGTTATAATTTTTCTTTCTGTAATATCTGCTATCGTCTGCATCCATAATTTACTTTGTGAACCACCACCGGTTACCTTCAATTCACTGATAGAAAAGCCAAAGTCTTTTTCCATATTTTCTATCGTCCATCTCAAGTTATATGCGATACCTTCAAAATGAGCACGCGCAATATGTGCTCGTTTGTGTAAATGCGATAAATTAAAAATAGTGGAACGTGTTGTTGTCGTACTTACCGGGCAGCGCTCGCCTAAAAACCATGGCGTCATTACTAAATAATCTGCGCCTGCATTTATTTCAGAAAGTTCATTTTCCAAAAATGTAAATAATTCAGGCTCTGTCATGGTTTTCTTTTCATGTGCATAAAAAGTATTTAACAACCATTCCGTATTCACACCGGCTGACTCTGTAATACCAACGACAATATTTTTTTCCGGATCAGCACTTTGTAAGCAAAAAATGCCATTTTTAAATCCTCTCTTTTTTGCTGTAGTCACACCTACCCAGGCAGAAGTTCCAACATATACATGTGCTTCGCTTTCTTCAATGGCTGTTGTTCCTAACGCTGCACTTTGTGTATCGTCGCAGCCGCCATATACTGCAACATTTGTGTGTAACCCCATTTCTACGGCAGCTTGTTCTGTAAGCATACCTACCTCATCTATTGATCGTACTAAAGTTGGTAATTTTTCCGTTCCTGCACCGGTCAGTTTAAAAAACAAACGTTCCCAATCCTTCTTTTGTAAATTAAAAGAATAAGAACAAGCACCTGACCATTCCGCCACCATTTTCCCGGTACACTTAAATTTCAGGTATCCATTTACATCTAATATTTTATGTGTTTCGTTAAATAGTTCAGGTTTGTTTTCCTTCAGCCAGACTATTTTTGGAATTACATCTTTGCCTGTAATTTCTACGCCGATAATAGTTTTAAAAATTCCCTTCCCACCAAATTTACGCATGATTTTACGCGCTTGTTTTTCTGCACGACCATCTACCCAGGAAATATTATTATGCAAAACCTCACCTTCTTTGTTGACAGGAATTACACCCATTGCCTGTGTAGTAAAGGAAATTCCTTTTATGTTATTAATATCGACTGCTGATATTGAAACCAATTGCTTTGTTGCCTTGCAAATAGCATTCCAATAATCTTGTGGTACTTGCTCCACCCAGCCCGGATTTGGCATATGCAATGGATAATCCTGCATGGCTGTGGCTACAATAGTTCCGGCTTCATCTACAAGAATGGATTTTACACTGCTGGTGCCTACATCATATGCTAAAAAGTAATTCAACTAATTAGTTTGTTTTCTTTACATTTTTAAATACATTTTCAAATCTGTTTAAGGCGTCATCTACTACATCATCAGTATCTGCCATACTGCAATATAAACGGCTGCCTGCTAAGGTAACAATTCCTTCTGCCATATAGGCTGCACCATATTCTTCCATCAGTTTTTTCCGTTCATTGATTTCGGCCAAAACTGATTTTATTTTCAGTAATTTTATTTTTACAAATAAGGTACCGGCTGCTTCCAAATGACAAATAGAACCTTGATTGTAGGCAACAAATGGTAAACCGTATTTATCAATCAATTCATTTAAGCCTTTTGTTATTCTATCACCTGCTTTTCCTGCTTTTTCGCAGGCATTTGTTCTTTCAATTTCTGCTAAGGTATGATATCCTGCGCAACAACTCAACGGATTGGCTGCCATCGTTCCACCTACTTTTACTTTTTTGCCGCCTTGCAAACCAGCTGCTAAGCCATCCATGTATTCAGCTTTGCCGCCAATGCCGCCTGCTGAAGGATAGCCACCGGCAACTACTTTTCCGAAGATAGTCAAATCCGGTTGCACATTGAAATAGCCCTGCGCTCCACTCATACCAACACGAAACGCTGTTACTACTTCATCAAATATTAAAAGTGCCTCGTATTTATCACAAAGTTCGCGTGCCTGTTGTGCAAATTCTTTGTAAACAGGATAAGTTCCGCTTTCAGGTCCAAGTGGTTCTAAGATAACGGCTGCCGTTCCGCCACGCAATCTGTTCCATTTTAGTTTGCTTTCCAACGCATCTATATCATTCGGTGGAACTGCCTGAGTATGCCAGTGCATCATAAACGGAATTCCTTTAGCATCAAAAAAACGCGTTCCGGGAATTCGTAAATCATATACCATCTGGTCGCTCCAGCCGTGATAAGCACCACCAATTTTTATAATCTTACTTTTACCTGTTTTGATACGAGCCAAACGCAAAGCACCCATGACCGCTTCTGTTCCGCTGCCTAACATTCTGAAGCGTTCTACAGATGGAATATTTCTACAAATAATTTCAGCAAGTTTATATTCATATTCATGCAGCAAACCTGTACTTGGTCCACATTCATTAATTAATTCAATTGCTTTTTCTCTTACTGATGTATAATTGCTACCTAAAACAGTTGGTCCGCCTGCCTGTAAAAAATCAATATATTTATTTCCATCTGCGTCATATAAATGGGCACCTTCCGCTTTGGTAAATGTTAATGGAAACGGATAATTAAATGCTAAATTATGCTGTACACCACCGGGAATATATTGCTGTGCTTTCTCATAAATTTCATGCGATTTGGAACATTTGGTTTTATAAAAATCCAGATACTTTTCCATAGCAGCTGATTCAATATGCTGTAATGGCATAGATACTAATTTATCTAACTTTTGATAAATTGGTTTAATATCGTGGTATTCACTTATGGAAAATCCTGCACTCATCTTTCTTGTTTTTTAAATTTTCACGCAATTTCGATAACTATCGGAACGCAAAGAACACAAAGCAAATCATAAATCTAAACCTTCTGCTCTTTTTGATTTCATTTATTAGACATTAGTATTTATACGGAATACTTTATATCTTTAAACAATACAAAGTTGCGCCGTAATTAAACAGGATTTTTTGATAATAGTCAAATAATAAAAGAGTGAAAGAGAAGCACTTATCTATCATTTCATTTTTGCAAAACTTTAGTGATTTGCCTATCGATGTTATTAATGCTATTGAGAAAGTTACTCAAAAAACTGAACTCCCTAAAAGACATATTTTACTAAAGAAAGGAAAAGTTTGCAATCATTTGTATTTTTTGGAAAAAGGACTGGTACGAAATTATTTTGAAGAAGATGATAAAGAATTAACGAATGACATTACTGTGGATGGTGCATTTGTAACTTCATTCTCAAGTTTTATTTCGCAAACACCATCCGTAGAAACGATTGAACTTTTAGAGGATAGTATTTTATATGCTATTCATTATGATGATTTACAGCATTTGTATAAAACGTATCCAATTATGGAGCACATCGGCAGACTGATTGCAGAATATCATTATAATTCTTTAGCAATGAAAAGCTACCGTTTAAAATTTAGTAACTCAGCGGAACGCTACGAAGCCCTGTTTAATACAAAAATTGAAATTGTAAGACGGGCACCAATCGGTGTTATTGCGTCCTATCTTGGCATGAGTATTGAAACATTGAGTAGAATAAGAAGTAAGCAAGATTAAACCTTTTCTTATTTTTATAGTCTAAGTTCAGATGAAATTTACTGACGAGGAAATTTTAGCGCAATTTAAGGATGCTTCATCTAAAGAGAAGGCATTTCGTAATCTATTGAGTAATTATCAGGAACGTTTATATTACCACGTTCGTCGTTATGTTCATAATCACGAAGATGCGAATGATATTTTGCAGAATACCTGTATAAAAATATGGAATGCTATTGATAATTTTCGCGGAGAATCTTCACTATATACCTGGCTTTATCGTATCGCGGGCAACGAAGCGATTACCTTCATCAATAAAAATAAAAAACGAAACGAAGTGGATATTGAACAAACGTCTGCTCAATATCGCAGTGCCAGTGATAGTTTAGAAGCTGATGAATTATCACAAAAATTAGAACATGCCATTGCGACTTTGCCTGACAAGCAAAAACAAGTCTTTATTATGCGCTATTATGATGAAATGCCCTATGAAAAGATGGCGGAAATATCGGAAACCTCGGTTGGCGCGCTGAAAGCATCGTATCATCATGCGGTAAAAAAAATAGAGGAAATATTAACCGCTTAATTAAACCTCAACAAAAAAGTATAGTCTAACTAAAAATGAGCAACAAAACTGACATATTAAATGAATTGAAAGAGATTTCACCGCTGCTCTTACAAATAAAAGAAAATGAGAAACCTTTGGTAATTCCTGCTGATTATTTTCTGCAATTGGCTGACAATCTTATGTTAGAAATAAAAAGTGAGTCTGATTTGTTGGCTTCTATTAAGAAAGAAAAAACAGAAGTTCCTGAAAATTATTTTGATACGTTTGGAGATACTATAATTTCTAAAATAAAAGAGCAAGAGACAATAATTGAGCGAGGAAAAATTATTGAATTGCCAAAACAAGAACATAAAATTTTTACTTTGTTTAAGCGTGTAGCACTGGCAGCAAGTATTGTTGTCGCGGTTATTTTTGTAAAACAAGTACAACAACCAGACTTACCTGTTAATGATTGTGGAAACGGTATTGCTTGTTTAACACAAGATGAAATCTATCAATATATGAATGCGAACGCACAGGATTTTGAAGTACAGCAAATACAGGAAGCAGTAAAGCCTGCTTTGGAAAAACAAGAAACAAAGATTGAAATGAATGAAAAAGAAATAGAAAAATACATTCAAGAAAACAATAACATTATTGAAGCTGAAGATGCTTCCACGGATATTTTTTAATCTAAAAAACAACATCATGAAAAAGATATTTTTACTATTATCCATTGCTCTCTCAGGGTTTTTACAAGTGAATGCCCAGGAGGGAAACGAAAAAATAGAGGCAATGAAGATTGCCTTTATCACTAAGCGACTGCAACTAACTCCTGAAGAATCTCAGAAATTCTGGCCGGTATATAATCAATACGAAGCTGAAAAAAAACAAATTCGTCAATCTACCATTGGCACTGTAAAAGATTTAAAGGAAGATGGTGATTTTACAAATGCCGAAGCTGAACAGGCAATTACAAAATATGTTGAGTTTAAAGCGAAAGATTTAGATTTAATTAAAAAATATGTTGCAGAATTCAGAAAGATATTACCTGCGACAAAAGTAGCAAAACTGGTGACCGCTGAAGAGCATTTCAAGAAAATGTTAACCAAGCAAGCACAACAAGGCGGTCCAAAACCAGGTCAAGGCAATGGACAAAAACCTTGGAAGAATGGACAATAAGAATCGCTGATTTTTTGATTGATATAATTTTTATGATTCTTTAAATTATATATAACTATGAAAGTAAAACGACCGAAATATTTTCGGTCGTTTTTATTAATTAGTAAATCATTTTAAAATCCGATAAATTCGCGTTTAATTCGCGACCTCACTCAAAAACTTCAAACGCACTAGTTGTATTTCGCGCAGTTCAATATCTTCCTCTTTTAATTTTTTATAGGCAACATCAACATTATCACTATCCGCCTGCATAAAATAATCGTAAATCTCTTCCTGTATATCTTCATCTACTTTTTCTTCCAAATAGTAATTGATATTTACTTTTGTGCCTGCGTTTACTATTGTATCGAGTTCGGTTATCAAATCTTCCATGTTTAAACCATAAGAGCTAGCAATATGTTCTAACGGCATTTTTTTATCAATTGATTTGATGATATTGACTTTAACATTAGAGTTTTTATCCGCTGTTTTAATCACTGAAAAATCTGCATTGCGTTCTATTTCATTTTCTTCAACATATTTTTTTATCGCATCTAAAAATGATTTGCCAAATTTTGCCGCTTTTGCAGGGTTAACACCATGTATGTTTGCTAATTCTTCTGTATTAAAAGGAAAAAAAGTTGCCATTTCTTCCAATGATTGTTCCGAAAAAATGGTGTATGGGGGCAACTTCATCTTTTCGCCAACTGTTTTGCGAACACCTTTTAAAATTTCCAGCAATTGCGGCTCCAGTACATTTCCTGATTTTCCGCCAAGTTGTACCGTTTCGTCATCATCTTCACCTTCTTCAAATTTATGATTCAGTACAATTTTTGCAGATACCGGTTTTTTCACGAATTTTTTACCTTCTTCCGTTAATTTCAATACACCGTACTGTTCAATATCTTTTTCTAATAGATTTAATAAAATTGCTTTGCGCACTACTGAATTCCAGAACACCATATCTTTCTCTGCACCTTTTCCAAAAATTTTAATCTTATCTAAATTATTAGCTGTTATATCTGCAGACTTTCTGCCGATTAAAATATTTATGGTGTTAGGAATATTTACACGTTCATTGGTCTCTGCCACCACCTGTAATGCTAATTTGATTTCATCCTTCGCTTCGATTTGTTCTTTCGGATGCATGCAATTATCGCACTTACCGCAGTTTTTCATTTCTTCACCAAAATAATGTAACACGAATTTTTTTCTGCATTCCGCACTCTCACAATATGCTTCTACTTCGCTTAACTGCATTACCGCAATTTCTTTCTCTGCTACTGATTTTTCTTTATTGGATAAAATAAACTTTTCGAACTTGTGAATTTCTTTCGGTGAAAAATAGGCAATACAAATTCCCTCCAATCCGTCACGTCCGGCGCGTCCTGTTTCCTGATAGTAATTCTCCAGTGATTTGGGAATATCAAAATGTATCACAAAACGAACATCCGGTTTGTCAATTCCCATTCCGAATGCAATTGTCGCCACAATCACATTTACATCTTCCATTAAGAATTGATCTTGACGTTCACTGCGTACCGATGCATCCAGTCCTGCATGATAAGCCGCTGCATTGATGCCATTCACTTGCAATATTTCCGCAAGTTCTTCTGTAGAATTTCTACTTAAGCAATAAATGATACCTGATTTATTGCCACCTTTTTTTATGAATTTGATAATGTCTTTTATGGCATCCTGTTTGCTGGGCTTCGGCCGGATTTCATAATATAAATTATCTCTTAAAAAAGAAGAAATGAAAATTTTTGGCTCAGACATGCCCAACGTTTTTACAATATCTGACTGAACTTTTGGTGTGGCAGTGGCAGTTAATGCAACAATTGGAATATTATCTTCAATTTCATTCAGCATACCTTTTATCTTTCGGTACTCCGGTCTGAAATCGTGCCCCCATTCTGAAATACAGTGCGCTTCATCTACAGCAACAAAAGAAATTTTTATTGTTTTAAGGAAATCAATATTTTCCTGTTTTACCAAAGATTCGGGAGCAACATACAGCAATTTGCATTTTCCATTGGTAATGTCTTTTTTCACTTGTGTAATCTGCGCTTTGTTCATTTGCGAATTAATGAAATGCGCAATATTATCTGTACTGCTGTATCCACGAATTAAATCCACCTGATTTTTCATCAGTGCTATTAGCGGAGATACGATAATTGCGGTACCTTCTGAAATAATTGCCGGCAATTGATAACATAATGACTTTCCGCCGCCGGTAGGCATAATTACAAAAGTATCTTGTTTAGAAAGTATGCTTTCTATTATTGATTGTTGGTTACCTTTAAATTTTTCAAATCCGAAATACTCTTTTAGTGCGTCTGTAATGGAAACTGGTTGAATGCTCATAAAAATAAACTATAATTAGAATAAAAACGCCCTCACAAATGGAGAACGTAATTACAACTTTAATATACTCAAAATTACCGAAAAACCAAGGTTTTAATGTGTTAAAATTGTTTATCTAACTTTTAATTAATTGTATTATTAATCAATACTTACCGTGTACCATTGATGTATGTCAATATTATTTAGCAAAACATCAAAAATAGTTATCTTTGTGAGAGATTATGAGTAAAAACACATACGCAGCAATAATGGCCGGTGGCATCGGCAGCAGATTTTGGCCTGCTAGCAGAACTGCAAAATCTAAACAATTTCTTGACATTTTAGGCACAGGAAGGACATTGATTCAGGCAACTTACGACCGTTTTTTAAAGATTTGCCCAAAGGAAAATATCTTTATCCTTACCCATACTGATTATATTGATCTGGTAAAACAACAATTACCGGATATTACTGATGAACAAATACTAACAGAACCTGCCAGAAAAAATACAGCACCTTGCATTGCTTATGCTGCATTTAAAATTAATAAACTAAATCCGGATGCAAATATTATCGTGGCACCTTCTGATCACATTATTTTAAAAGAAGATGAATTTGTACGCATTGCAGAGTTGGCCATAGATTTTGTTTCTAAAAATAACGCTTTGTGTACACTTGGTATTCGTCCTACCCGCCCGGATACAGGCTATGGATATATTCAATATTTTGAAGAAGAAACCAGTGAAGGCATTCATAAAGTAAAAACATTTACAGAAAAACCGGAAAAAGAAGTAGCCAAACAATTTTTGAAAAGCGGTGATTTTTTATGGAATGGCGGCATTTTTATATGGAATGTAAAAAGTATTCTTTCTGCGCTGGAAAAGAACCTGATACAGGTATATGATGCCTTTGTGGAAGCAGAACCTGATATATTAACTCCAAACGAAAAAAATGCTGTAGAAAAAGCATTCATTACCTGCCCGAGTATTTCCATTGATTATGGTGTAATGGAAAAAGCTAAAAATGTTTATACCCTGCCGTCAAGTTTTGGATGGAGTGATTTGGGTACCTGGGCTTCTTTATATGTAGAAAAAGAAAAAGATTACTTCAACAATGCCGTTAATGGAAAAAATGTAGTGGTGTATGATTCGAATAACAATATCATTAATGTTCCTGATAAAAAATTAGTGGTAATACAAGGTCTGGAAAATTTTATTGTGGTAGATACGGATGATGTCTTGTTAATTTGCAATAAAGACGAGGAACAACGCATTAAAGAATTCACACATGATATAAAAATGAAAAAAGGAGATAAGTATTTATAGCAGTAAGTAATAAGTAGCAACTTGTAAGCAAAAATCCATATATTCATTCTTTAATTCTATAACTCTTTAATTCATAAATTAAGACTATGGCAAATTTATTCGCAAAAAAATCCCTTGATATTATTCTTAAAGAATCGGATGAGACCGGAGAACACACCTTAAAACGTACCCTTGGCTCAGCGGCTTTATTAGCCTTAGGTATTGGTGCTATTATTGGTGCAGGTATCTTCGTTCGTACCGCTGCTGCTGCAGGAAACCATGCAGGCCCGGGTGTTATGTGGTCATACATCATTGCAGGTGTTGGTTGTGCATTTGCCGGTTTGTGTTACGTCGAATTTGCCTCTATGATTCCAATCGCCGGTAGTGCTTATACTTATTCATATGCAACAATGGGCGAATTAGTTGCATGGATTATCGGTTGGGATTTAATTTTAGAGTATGCTTTAGGTGCCGCTTGTGTAGCTATTGCCTGGTCAGAATATTTGAATAAGTTATGCGAACATTATTTTGGATTTACCATTCCTTATGCATTTTGTCACTCTCCGTTTCAGGTAGACCATATAACGGGTGTACATGGTATTATTAATATTCCTGCGGTTTTTATCTTAGGCTTCCTGACAATGATATTAATTCGTGGCACCAGTGAATCGGCAAACTTCAATTCTTTTATTGTTATCGTGAAAGTATTAATTGTTATTATTTTTATTGCCGTAGGATGGCAGTTTATAAATCCTGTAAACCATGCTGTGATAGTGCCTCCTAATACAGGTGAATCCGGTATGTTTGGCTGGAGCGGAGTATTACGCGGTGCAGGGATTGTATTCTTCGCTTATGTTGGTTTTGATGCCGTTTCTACTGCAGCCCAGGAAGCAAAAAATCCACAGAAAGGAATGCCAATTGGTATTCTGGGTTCTTTAGCCTTTTGTACAGTACTATACATTCTATTTTCTTATGTTTTAACGGGTGTTGCCAATTATAAAGATTTTAGTGTAACCGGCCCTGGTCACGAAGCGGCGGTTGCTTATGCTATTACAACCTACATGAAAGGTTACGAATGGTTTGCCGGTTTAATAACGATTGCCATTTTAGCAGGATTTTCTTCAGTAATATTAGTGATGTTGTTAGGACAATCTCGAGTGTTCTTTTCTATGTCAAAAGATGGGTTGTTGCCAAAAGTATTTTCTGAAGTACATCCTGTTTACAGAACACCTGCAAAAGCAAACGCATGGTTATTCTTTTTAGTTGGAATTTTCGCAGCGTTTGTGCCTGGTGATATTGTAGGTGATATGACAAGTATCGGAACTTTATTTGCTTTTATTTTAGTATCCATTGGTGTTATCTTAATGCGTAAAACAAATCCGGATGCAGTACGTCCTTTTAAAACACCATTGGTTCCGTTGGTTCCAATTTTAGGAATATTGGTTTGCGGTTTTATGATTTTTGGTTTAGGATGGGAAAACTGGTTGCGATTAATTATCTGGCTGATTATCGGTTTTATTATTTACTTCGGCTATAGTGTGAAGCATAGCAGAATTAATAATTCAGATATATAGAGTCATTACATTAAATAAAAAAAGACCTGATATTTTAAAAATGTCAGGTCTTTTAATTTTAGGTAAAAAATAAAAAGCTACTCTTCACTGAAAGGCAATGCTGCTTTTAGTTTTGCGTGCAATTTTTCATTATAGCTTTCCAATAAATAGTTGAAATAATTCTTTGTGGCTTTGCTTAAACAGGAAATATAAACATTTAGCCTATATTGAATTTCATCCTGTAAAATATTTATTAATGGCAATGCATCTAAATAATTGGTGGTATTTTCTTTTATACGCTGGTAATGATTTTCAATGGAAATATCTAAAGACTCTAAGGTTTTCTTACCCTTGTTGTATAAAGAATAATATACCTTTTCCATGTCAAAATCAAAATCTTTCGTATTTGGAAATTGTTCTTTCACCGTATCGGGCAAATCATACAACAAACCTCTTTCCATTTGTATTTCACGCTCATACAAATGCTCCAGAAATTTTTCAGGATTTACAAACACATCCCGCCAGTCAATATAATCCTGCCACAAACCTAAACGGCGTGCGTTATTTCCCAAATCAATTACTGTAAAATGGTCTTTATCCGGCAAGCGTCTACTACCTCGTCCAATCATCTGATGATACAACGTAAGAGAACGTGTCGCACGGTTTAAAATAATACATTCAACAGTCGGTTCATCAAACCCGGTTGTTAAAATTCCAACTGAAGTTACAATTGCATCAGGCGTATCTTTCAGCCATTGTAAAACTTCTTTTCTATCCTGTTTATTACTCGTACTGTCTAAGTGTCGAATAGCAACACCCTGATCACTCAAAAATTTTTCTACCGATTTTGAAGTCGCCACCGAAGAATTAAAAATCAAGGTTTTTTTACCCAATGCTTTTTCTTTGTATGCGCGCAATAATTTCTCGTGCATATCGAAATGCATATATATTCTGTCGAGAGAACTTACCGTGTAATCACCATCAATACCTACTTTCAATCCTCCCAAATGAACATCATAGGTATATGTTGTGGCATCACTTAAATAACCTTTAGAAACTAATTCCTTGATAGAATCACCGATAATTAATCTTTTGTAGTTTTGAGATAGTGGCAGGTTTTGATTAGAACTCAGCGGCGTTGCTGTTACTCCCAGGATTATTGCCTTTCTGAAATAATGAAATATTTTTCTAAAGGAATTATAATGAGCTTCATCTACAATTACCAAATCAATATCCTGTAAATATTCTTCATCATCTTTTAAACGATTATTCAGCGTTTCCACCATCGCTAAAAAACATAAATATTCTTCCTGGTCCGGAATTTCATCGACTTCGCTCGTAATTAATTTACAATGAATACCTGCTTCTTCCAACGCATTGGCTGTTTGCTTGAGCAATTCAATTCTGTGAG
The DNA here is from genome assembly GCA_046329785.1 of Chitinophagales bacterium. Taxonomy (GTDB): domain Bacteria; phylum Bacteroidota; class Bacteroidia; order Chitinophagales; family JADIYW01; genus JADJSS01. The sequence continues at coordinate 57,339 of JAXLTZ010000006.1, read as the reverse complement.
TAAGAATCAGAATTTTCTTCTGATGTTCTTCTATATATTTTCTTGAAATCTCAGAAAAGATAACGGTCTTGCCTCCACCAGTTGGCAATTGAAATACTATATTTTCCCGTCTTTCATTTTCATGTAAATGATCGAAAATACGTTTGATGTATTCTTCCTGGTATGGATATAATTGCTTCGCCGTTTCAGCGCGCTCCTTGATGCCTGTTATTTTCATGCAGTGTTCTTAGTAATTATGTCTCAAAATCTATACCAATACAATAATTATATTTTTAAACGCATAGAATCATAGTTAAACTAAAAAAATCCGTAGGATCTCTATGCAATCTATCATATTCCATTTTTATATTTCTTCCATAAAAAGAAATTCATAGAAAAGAATAAATTCTTTGATAGATTCTAAATCTTAAAACTATATGCTTATGTGTTTTAATATCTGTTAGTAATTTTTTGCGAACTGCGCAATATACAAATTTTAATGCATGTAAAAAAGAAGGTGTGTTATAAAATCATTTCGTTGTACGAAAGAAATGTGGAAAACCCTTTGGATTGAAAATATTGTTTAATCATTTCCGGTGACTCATCGCTGGCAACGAGCACAAAATCGCCGCCCCAGGCACCGAGCGACTTTATGGTTCCCGGAAAGTCTGAAAAATAAACTTCTTTTACTTTCCGTAAATTCAATGCATTTGCTATTATATTTTCATGTACTTCTGCATAATAGCAAAATTCATCTAATTCGTTTGCCCGTATAATTTTTTGTGTGAGCTCAGAAATTTGTTCTATATATTCAGCTTTATTAATGGTGAGATTTTTATAGTGTTGTATTCCTTCACGGGAGTTTTGTTTTTGGTTAAGATGAAGGAAATATAGGTGATTGCTGAAAGAAGGTTGATAGTCGATAGCCGATAGCCGATGGTTTTTAATCGTTATGCCATTGACCATTGACCATTGATTATTATCTAATTGGTATGTAATTGCGCCCTTCGCGGTTGCACAAGCTATATCGTATCCGCTGCCGCCAAATGTTTTAGCCAACAGTTCATATGGGTCAATATTTGCATATTGAGCTAATAAACTAATTAAAGTAGATGAAGAACCGAGGCCCCAGTTATTAGGAAAATCTGTTTGTGTTGTAAGTCGTAAGTTATAAGTTGTAAGTTGTAAGTTAAATAAAATAGTTTGAAGTGTTTTGGCAACCTGATTATTTGTGCAAGAAATAATTTCTAATTGCTCATTGAATTTTGCTTCAAACCAAACATTTTTTTCACTGTCTATGCTTTCCCAGGAAATCTCATTTTTTATGTTTGACTCAACTGTTAGCGATTGGCCAAATTTTGTAGGTAATGCCAAACCTACAGCACCATCTAAGATGAAATATTCTCCGGTGAGAAGAAGTTTGCCGTGTGCGTGGTAAGTTTGGAACATTTAATCTTGACTTAAAAAATTTCTTAGCATTACATACAAGAATGATGAGACAATAACTACCCACCATTTATTTCTAAATATAAAATATAAGATTGATTTGGTTTTTTCCATATTGTTCCTAGATACTGTTAAGCCTTTTATAAGATAATTTTTTATGGTTATATCATGTAAATCACTCTTTATTAAAAAGGCCAATCTTGACTGTTGTGAAGTCAACACAGAGGTGTCTAGAATCCTGAATCCTTCATTGATTTTATTAAAATATACTTCTGATTTTTTGTTTTCACCATTCTTTAAAGAAACTCTGTATAACCCCATTATTTTATTTAATTCAGTAATCGTCACATTAGCATCCTGTGAAAATTCTATCAATGGAATTCTGTCTATATCATAATATTTATCTTCTTCAAACTGTTTTGTTTCCAATACTAGATTTCTTTCAACGACATGAGTTACCTTGTCATTCTTCTCAAATTGATTTTGGCTCTGACTAATTAATCTTTTAATATCTTTCGCATCTGTTGCTGTAAAATTGGAACCGATTATTTCGCCCTGTCCATTACTTTTTATTCTTATTGTTGTTCCAACAATACTTGTATCTATTTCTACACTTGATATTGCTGATATCGAAATAGAAATAGAATCTGAAGAAATGAGTGTTTTATTTCTTTTTTTCCATGTGACGTCGGAATCTGTAACAATTATTGTTTCAGGCAAAATGGCATTTCCACCTCTTGATAACGCATTCTTAAATTCCATTATTTAATGTTTAAGGCCATTTTATATGCTTCATTGGTGAAATTATCTTCACCTAAAGATGTAAAATCTATTTCAAACTTTTGAACAGATTTGCCTATTTTTTTAGTACTTAAGTTATGTGGCACCAATTCCTGAACATATTTTTCAAGTTCATCAATCAGCCATCTTTTTTCACTTTCTCCCAAATTATTTGAATAAACAACTTCATTCAATGGGATACAACAAGCATAAAAATTATTTACATAGAAATCAATATGTGGTTGTATTTCTTCATTAAATTTTATTTCATTTTCTGCTCTGAGTATTTTCTTTTTTATGTTAATTGGGTTCCCTGATTCATCCGCATTCAGAAACGCATATTTTGATTTATACTCCCTATAATCTCTTTTCTTGTTAAAATCCGATTTAAACCAAACTAAATTAAAGTAGTCTTTTATAAACTCTTGTCTAAAGATGTTATGTGTGTCATCTTTAAGGTGTTTTTCTCTATGTTCAAAAATTCTTTCTTTTATACTTGAATACCTCCTACCAACATAATAAACCAAAAATCTATTATTATACAGTTCTGGATTTTTAAACCCCCAAATATATACACCATACAAGTTTTCATCAATATTTTTCAGAAAATTATCAAATGAATATAACTCCGTACATTTTAACTTGTATTCCATTTAAAAACAAAGATGCTATTACGTTACGCCAAAATCTGTTGTAGATAAAATTATTTCACGCCATCCTTAGCACTTCTCAATTGTTCCAGCATCACACGTGTGGTAGTGAAAGAAACAATTTTATCTTTAAAATATTCGAGTGCGTATTCTTTTTCTTGTTCGGTGGCGTTATAGTGATTTAAGATATTCAGCAAATGCATTTTCATGTGTCCTTGCTGTATGCCTACAGTTGTCATGGCTTTCAGTGCTGCAAAATTTTGCGCTAATCCTGCCACAGCACAAAACATCATTAACTGTTCCGCATTTGGGTTGCCTAAAATTTGTAAACTGCGTTTTACCAGCGGATGTAATTGTGTCAAGCCACCAACGGTTCCTACTGCTAACGGTAAATCTATCCAGAATTTGAAGATGCCGTTTTCCACCGTGCAATGCGTGAGTGAACCGTATCTGCCATTGCGCGCCGCATAGGTATGTCCGCATGCTTCCACCGCGCGGAAATCATTACCTGTCGCAATAATCACAGCATCCACTCCATTATAAATTCCTTTATTGTGTGTAGTCGCGCGATGCGGATCTACTTCCGCTATTTTCACAGCGATGCGTACTTTCTCTGCAAACTCTTCTGCAGTGATATCGCCGAAACTTCCTAACTCTTCTACTTTGCATTCTACCGTTGCCCGGGCCACACAATCCGGTGTATAATTGGAAACAATAGCCAGTATCACTTTCACTGTTCCGTATTTCGGATTTTTTCCAACAATTTCTTTCAAGGTGGAAGCATATTCTTCCAGACAGGTATTGATGAAATTGGCGCCCATGGAATCACATGTTTCAAAGGATGCCTTCAGTTGAAAATAGCCTTCTTCGTATTGCGTCATGTCAATTAATTCAATATCTCTCACACCACCTCCACGTTGTTCCATATTGAAAGAAATATATTTGCTGCCTTCTAACAATTGTACTTTTATGGTTTGAAAATCCGCTTTCAATTGAGCTTCATCTCCTTTATAAATAAAATGAACCTGCCCGATTTTCGTCGTGCCTAAAATTTCTGTTTTAAAACCACCGCGGGTGCTCCAGAATTTTGCAGCGTTGGACATAGCCGCCACTACAGAACTTTCTTCAATTGCCATCGGCAAACAATAATAATCGCCATTGATTAAGAAATTGGGTGCTACGGAAAACGGAAAGAAATAATTGGTGATGGTGTTTTCAGAAAACTCATCCAATACTTTTTGTGTTTTTAAATCGCGGTGCCAGTAGGAAATTAGTTCCTCTTTAGCCGTTTGGTCGTTGTTTAGATAGTTACTTACCAACCAGTCAATTTTTTCTTCTTTGCTGAGTTTGGAATATCCTTGTATATTTTTCATAAACGTTTATATTTTTAAACACATAGAAACAAAGGTTTTTTAAGACTAACGGGCAATTGAGTTTATTAGGGATGTCAATAGTTGCACATAGTCTGAAGCGACGCTTCTTCTATGTTTTTTCTATTTAAATCTTTTACATAATACTTTGCCTATATTTCTATGTGTTTTAATTTTATCTGATTTTAAAAAATGCTTTCGCCAATTTCAATCCTTCTGTTTGGTAATGCAAAAATTGTTCTAATGCTTCATAAGATTGTTCTGCATGCTTTAATAAAGCAGATGCTTGTCCGTATACGGCAGGTGCCTGCAATTTTTCCATCAAGTAATAACCATCTAAAAAGTTTTTGATGCCTCCTGAAATGATGAATTGTTTGCATAACACCAAATCACCTAATTCATCTTTTAACTCATTTATAAAAGTTACCATCTCCTCGGCGCTATGCCCAATCTGTGCAATAGTTTTATACGTTTCTAATTTTTGTTCATCGCTACGCAATAATTCCAATTTAGAAAAATTCGTACCTCCATGTGCCGCAAATTCTATAGCTTCAAACGGCAATTGTAATAAAGCACGTAAACTTTCTTTTCCAAAACCTTGTCCAACTTCTTTTACAATTACTTTTTGTTTTGTTTTATCTAGAAACTGCTGGATGGTTTTTAATGGTGCTTCCGTTATTTTATCACCTTCCGGCTGCAACCATTCCTGCAAAGGATTGACATGAATGATAATTCCATCAGCCTGTAATTTATCGACCAATTGGTCAATTTTGAAAAGTTCATTATCTTTCAATAACAACTCTAATTGCGCAATGCCGATATTTGCATAAAATGGAAAATCGTCGCCAATTATTTTTCTGAAATCAAAATCTTTTAACCGCTCATCACTTTCCAACAACACTCTGCAGGAACCTAAACCCATTCCCATTCCGAATTGCTTGCATGCACGTGCTAAGTTGGCGTTTATCTGATATGCTTTTTCCGTGCCGCCGGTCATGCTGGAAACCCAAATTGGCGTTTCCCAATCCTTCTGTAAAAAAGTAAATCTATTTAGTTCTTCTTTAGGATGTGCTGATAACATCGGTTCATATGAAAAACGTTTGTCTAAAAATGCATTTTCTACCTGCGATTGAAAGGCGAGTTGTATATGATCTTGTTTGCGTTCCGCAGCCATTGAATCAGTAGGTGATATTTTCTCGAGATGGTCCAAAATGTATTGTAAAGTTACGCATATAAACGTTTAGAAACGTTAAAAGTTTGGTTATAAAACGTAAAATTTAAATCATTTTACCACTTAATTAGCTAAAGAAACTTTAGAAATAAAAAGATGTAAGTGCTCGCATTAAGAAGAAAGCAAAGAAATTATTTCTATTATCTTGTCTTTCTGTAGTTTGTTTTTCTTTAAAAACTTCGTGCCTTAAGTTTCTTAAGTGGTTATTTTACTTCACCTTCAGTGAATGCGCAGATCTTTGTAAATCTTTAAGCCAAAGGTCGCGTTTATGACGTAATAACCAGCCTGCCGTCTGATAGATATGTCCGTTGGGTGCTTCAAAAACATCTATGACAAACTGAAAACGATGGTCTTGTTTTTCTGAAGATAAAATACCGGAAATCTGAAATTCTTTCACTTTCAACTGATTTGCTGTCATGAACATCGTATCCTGTGCTTCCTCATTCGGTTCTTTCAGATTTCTTCTTAACTGTCCTATAACGGAATCACACATTAGCTCAAAACCTTGTTTACCCGGTTTTATACCATGGTCAACTAAAATGAAATAAACATCGCGGTAATCATTTTTCAATTGAAGTAATGTATTTTTTCCGGGATATACATCATCCGTTGTAAAAAGATAGGAAGGATATTCTATGCTGACATTTTTATCGGAAAACACTTCCGGCTTTTTGCTGTATTTGCAAGAGACAAAGAGTAAGGAGTAAAGAATAAAGAATAAAGAGGAGGAAATAATTCTTTTCATGCAACAAAGATAAAACAAAAACTTACCACATATTCATTTTTCCTTATTCCTTATTCTCATATCCTTATCAAAAATCAATTTTACTGCCATGTTGTTGCAGCCATTTACGATGTGTTTTGTAATCCGGCATAGCATTTTCTACCTGTTTCCAGAATTTAGCCGAATGATTCATTTCTTTTAAATGAGCCAGTTCATGTACAATCACATAATCGATAACAGATTGAGGTAAAAGGAGTAATTTTGTAGAAAATGATATTTTTCTGGTGGAAGAACAGCTTCCCCAACGTGAAATCGTATGTTTTACATCTACCTTCTCTATCTTTTCTTTGAAATAAAAATCATTCCAGTACAACGTTCGCTTTTGTAATTCAGGTAAAAAATATTTTTCTGTAAATCTGAGTAAAAAGCGTTGGATTTCGGATTTTTGTTTCGCTTCTGTTTGATGTTCCAGCAAATATATTTTTAAAATTTCATTTCCTCTGTAGCTTAATCTGTTTTTCCCGGAACTAATAAATTCTATCTCTATTTTAAAATCTTTATTCCAGATTTTCAATTGTCTATTTTGATAATAATCCAACGTGTTTTGCTGTAGCTGATAGTATTTCTTTTCATGAATTTGTTGCTTTGCCCAAACTAAAAACTGTTTCAGCGTTTTTTCTTTATCCGCTACAGAAATATGTTTGGGCAGACGAACAATTACTTCATTTTTTCCTAAAGAAACGCGCGAAGAATTTCTCGCTTCTACAATTATTTTTACCGGTACCGGCAGGTTTTCTGTATTATAAATATTTACACTCATTTCTATATTCCTTTCACAAACATGTTTTGTGCAGCATCTTTACTAATGGTCAATTGTTTTTTGTCATTAATGATTAACTGTATTGTTTCATCAAATTCTTCTTTGTCTGTTATTTTTATTTTGTCGTTTAATTGCAATTGAATTTTATTCAGGTATTTTAAAAACGCTGCAGAATCATCATTAACATTTGACAAGATATATTGTTTTTTCATTTTTGCATCAGCCAGACAAATTACATTGGGTACTGAAATATTTCCCTGCCTGTCCGGAATCGGGTCACCATGCGGATCAAATTTCGGATAACCCAGATATTCATCCATTTTATCTATCAGCTCATCAGACTGTATATGTTCTAACTGTTCAGCAATATCGTGAATTTTATCCCATGTAAACTTCAGGTTTTTGACTAAAAAAGTTTCCCATAATCGGTGTTTGCGCAACACATGAACAGCAATTTGCAGTCCCGATTTTGTTAAAGAAACACCATAGTATTTTTTGTAGGCTACTAATCTTTTATCGGATAACTTTTTAAGCATATCCGTTACGGATGCTGCGGAATGGTCCAGCTTATACGCTAAATCATTCGTTTTAACCAAACCATCCTGTGTTTCGCCTAACTGATAAATATATTTCAGATAATTTTCTTCTACCGCACTTAATGTTGTCATTGTATAAATTTTAAGCTAATCTAAAAATATTATTTTAAAAATGAAAAAAATATTTTTAAAATTGTGTCAAATATGTTTAATACTAAAGATTGGCGCTTAGCACGTACTGCAAATTCATTACCTGAATCCTTTTCGAGTATCAGCATTCCGAAAAATGCAAAGGGATGGAGGAAACTTATGGCATTTGCCGGTCCGGGATTGATGGTAGCGGTTGGATACATGGACCCGGGCAACTGGGCAACTGATATTGCGGGCGGCTCGAGTTTTGGTTACACTTTACTGTCTGTTATTTTAATTTCTAACCTGTTTGCTATCTTATTACAGCATCTCGCTTTAAAACTGGGCATTGTGACCGGCAGAGATCTGGCACAAGCCTGCAAAGATTCATATTCAAAACCGGTGAGTTTTGTTTTATGGATTTTGTGTGAAATTGCCATTGCCGCCTGTGATCTAGCAGAAGTGATTGGTTCTGCGATTGCCATTAATTTATTATTTGGCATTCCTCTTACCGTTGGTATCATCATTACTATTCTAGATGTATTGGTTTTATTATTGCTGCAAAACAAAGGTTTCCGGTATCTGGAAGCTTTTGTCGGTGGTTTGATTTTTATTATATTCTGTTGCTTCGCCTATGAGTTGATAATGTCAAAGCCTGAATTTGCAGCTGTAGTTGGTGGTTTATTGCCAAAAACAGAAATCATTATGAATGGCGACATGTTATATATCGCTATTGGAATTTTAGGAGCAACTGTGATGCCGCATAATTTGTATTTGCATTCGAGTATCGTACAAACGCGCAATTTTGAACGTAATGATGATGGTAAGAAACAGGCAATAAAATACGCAACGATAGATTCTACAGTTTCATTGTTATTAGCATTTTTTATTAATGCAGCCATTTTAATTTTAGCAGCATCTGCTTTTCATTACAACGGCCACAAAGAAGTAGCAGACATTAACGATGCGTATAAATTATTAGAGCCGGTATTGGGTGTAAAATTAGCCTCCACCTTTTTTGCGGTAGCCTTGCTCGCAAGCGGACAAAACTCCACATTGACAGGTACTTTGGCAGGGCAAATTGTAATGGAAGGATTTTTAGATATCAGACTAAAACCCTGGATGCGTCGTTTACTAACGCGTTTGATTGCCGTTGTACCGGCTTTAATTGTATCTATCTTATACGGCGAAAAAGGTACCGGAACTTTATTGATTTTAAGTCAGGTGATTTTATCCGTGCAATTGAGTTTTGCGGTGATTCCTTTATTGCAATTTACCGGCAATAAAACCAAGATGGCGCAGTTTGTAAACAGCAGGTGGTTGAACATCACGGCATGGATGATTGCTCTAATTATTATTGTGCTAAACGGGGTGATGCTTTGGAATACGTTTATGTAAAACTCAATCCTTCCTCAACAATTTATACAACTTAATTCCAAGCATTAACAGGATTACTAAAATAGCTAAACCAATAATTCCTGTAAGAAAACTTAAATTGGTTTTTACTACCACTAAAAAAACAATGGCGAATAAAAAGATAGTGGCCACTTCATTCCAGATTCTTAATTGCGTAGAAGTGAACGAAAATTTGTTTTCTTGTTGTTGTTTGAAAATATAATGCAACGAAAAATGGTAGCATATCAACAAAAAAACAAAAGTGAGCTTGATATGCATCCAGCCTTGCGATAAAAAACCGGATTTGATTAGCAATGTAATGCCTAAAGCCATTGTAATTAAGCATGCCGGCCATGTGATAATATACCACAGCTTACGCTGCATAATTTTAAACTGATTAATTAAAATTGATTTGTCAGGTTCGGGTTTTTCGTTGGCTTCTGTAGTATAAATAAATAGGCGAGGCATATAAAACAAGCCTGCAAACCAATTGACTACAAAAATAATGTGTAGTGCTTTTAAGTAATTATAATCCACATAGTAAATTTATGAATTAAGATTTAGGATTTATGATTTATTACATAAAAAATGCGTCTCATAAAAACGAGACGCATTTTTTATTTTTTAGTATTTTGTTTACTTTACTTTGACTGTTGTTTCTTCGTTTATCCAACACTTAACTGTGTATGGGCCACCTACGGTTAATTTTTTTGCTGTTATTTCTGCTTTTGTAGGTAAATATTTGGTGTAATCTGCAATATATTTTTTTGCTTCTTCCACCACTTCATCATCACCTCCAATTTCAATTACTTTGTTGAAGTAATCGAATGCCGGCCATAACACTATTTGTGATTGAAAACCTGTGCCCGGTCCGCACAAAGGCCCGCTGGATAAGTATAATGTAGCGATTAAGTTATATGCTCTTATGTTTTTTGCATTGAAATTTATTGCTTCTTTTGCAAGGTCTCTGGAAGCTGGAAAGTCTTCCTTTGCATATTTCATGAACGCCATATAATAATTCAAGTCTGATTTTTTAGTGCTGTCTGTTTCTTTTGTCAAAGCATTTTGATAGAGAATAATAGCATCATCAAACTGTTTATTTTTTACATAAATATTTGCCAGACGAGTTGCATAAGTGTAATTAGGTGCAAGTTCGTTTAACTTTTTTAGTAACTCCACGTTCGTTGCACTGTCTGTACACCCTTTTGTTTTGGTATAAACTGTCTTGATCGTTTCTACATCATTTGGATTTTCTTTGTATTTTTTAAGATAGATTTCTACCAGCTTTGCGCAATCTGCAGGGTCGCTTTTGTCTGCAAAGTTTTGAGTATATAAATCATCTAATACTACTTTCACATCTTTGTATGCTTGTAATTGTTTGTTGTTTACATCAGCAATATTCTTATCAACAATAGCAGATAATTCATCATATTTACCTATCACAAAATCGGCAGTAATACCATCTTTACCTATTTGATTTATTAATAATTTATAGTAGGTTTGGATATAGTACGGAAATGCTTTATTACCTGTAAGTGCTAATGTTTTTTCCAATGCTTTTCGTGCTTCAGGAATATCTGCATTTTTTCCATATTTCAGCAAATCAATTGCTTTTTTACCCAACACATACTCATCTTCACCGTGACACTGAATCTGTTTATTATAAATCTGAAATAAAGTATCTATATAAGTTTGACGTAATGAATTGTCGGTTGTTTTTTGTATTAAACTCGTATACATCACCTCGCCGTCTAAGAAAGTTTGTTTACGAAATCCCGGTGCATTGTTATACATATTTTTCCATTGAGGAAAAGCATCATCATACATTCCCTTTTTAAAAAACTCGCGGTAAATGGAATAAGCAGGTGTAGTTTTTAAACTGTCGCCATTAATATAACGTGCACAATTTTGTGCCTGCAATGTTGCAAAAGTTAAAACAAGAGAACCAAGAACCAAAAAAATCTTTTTCATTTTTAATTGTAATTATTAATCAATAGTATTTTCTTCTTACAAACCATCTGTCGTTTAATGAAATTCCGAATTTAAGACGATAAAAGTTTTCACGAACGAGGTTCTTTTCAACCGTACCTCTGCTTCCAGCTTCAAATCCGATGTTGAAAGCATATGTGTAAACTTTTTGTAATAATCCTTCGTCATTAGCTGTTGTGATGATTATAGGAATACCTATTCCAAAGTTTATGCCAAACTCATTTATAGCTTTATTATTGATTTTAATATTGGTTTGAGTATAGTTAAATCCTGCTCTGTATTTCAGGCGTGTGAAAAATTTAGAGAAACTCTTATCGTTCGGTAAAAACTCACCTCCAACAGCAACTCTCCAGCTGTTATTCAATTTTGAAGCAGCATTATCTTCATAACCTCTGTACTTGCTCCACGGTTGGAATTTAAAATCTATCCCTGCTCTCCATTTTATACCTCGGGAAGCGATAATACCGACATTTAAGGTAGCCGGAATACGAATATTTGTTGATTGCTGGAATTTTTCAGAAAGCGTATCTAAAATATCTCTGGTTAGCGTCGTTGGTTTGATATAATCTGTGATAAAATCATTCACGCCGGCATCTGAATTTCTTAAGCTTAAATTGCCGGACTGAAAAGTATACAATGCCTCATCATTATACGTTCTTTTACCAAATTTTATAGGGGCAGAACCGGACAATCCGAAAGTGATATTATATATTTTACTGCTGTCTCTTTTACTTTTAATTGGCAAATTATATTGTGCACCTGCATTCCATATAAAACTGCTTACTTTGGTGTTGGTGAAAGTCCACGTAGTGTAAGCATCCGGATCATAAGCCCCGGCGGTATTTACCGGATATGCTAACGTGTTATTATTTAATTTGCCAAATAAATAACCAACATTAAAGCCGAGGTGAATTCCTTTGTACTTAAAACCATTTCCCCACGAAAGATTATATAAAGTTCCGGAACCCTCATATTCAAATTTCACAGCATTGGCTGTGTCGAAAGAAGTGGTTTGAGATATCAAATAATCTTTTGCAGTAAAAGGAAGCATATTTACACCTGTTACCCAATATTTTTTTATCGGAAAAAAGAGAGACAGATAATTTAAACTGAAACTACTTTGTTTCGCTTTGAGTGTTTGAGTTTTTATTTTTCCAAAATTTCCGGAAAAACCTGCGTCAAAAGTAGTTAACTGTAAAGCCGCATAAGAAGCCGGGTTTAAATAATTCACCGTTTCACCTGACTGGAACGCTGCTCCGAGCCCGCCCATTTGTGCCGATTGTGCGGTGTTGTTATCGAAAGCAAAGCCTAATCCATAACGAGAATATGGTGTATGCTCCTGTGCATCAACTTGTTGTAAAGTAACTGCTAAAAGAAAAAGTAGAAAGATTTTACGCATTATATTCTAGTATATGATTGAGCCCCATTAGTGTAAAATTGGGAACTGCAAATATCTCATTTTTAAGGCGATAAACCAAAAAATCCGCATCTCCGCCTGTAATTATTATATTCATTTCAGGAAATTTAACTAAATATTCATCTATCATTCCGTCAATTTCCTTGCTTGCCGCAACTAAAACACCTGCCAGCATATTAGATTTTGTATCATTTCCAATCAAATCTGCGTTGTTCTCCAACTCTACTAAGGGCAATTTTCCCGTGAACGTATGCATCGCTTTCAGTCTCATTTTTAAGCCGGGATGAATACTGCCGCCGAGAAATTCATTTTTCGCATTTATGAAATTAAATGTTATGCAGGTACCACAGCCTATTACCAGATTATTTTGATTCGGATAATTTGCCTGTGCGGCGGCAATCAAGGCTAGTCTGTCTTTTCCCAACGTATCTTTGGAGGAATAATTGTTTTGAAATGGCAATCTCGTGTTTGTATCTAAAATAAGGTGATTTGGCAATTCCTTTAATGCCTCTAAAATATATTTTGGAATTTCAATCGTGCCGGAAATAATAGATTGCTGAATATCAAAATTTGAAATAATCTCTTTGAGATTAATCTCTTTGGAATTGTCAAACGTCAGCACCGTTAGCAAATTCTTTTGATTAAAAACACCAATTTTGGTGCGTGTGTTTCCTATGTCGATAGTTAAATTCATTTTTTGTCTGAACTATGATTTATCTGATTTTTTGATGAACATGACTCTCTGCTTTGTGAACTTAGTGTCTTCGTGGTTAAACAATTTTCTTTGAAACGGATTGCTCTGTCAGTTTTCCATTTTCCATAGTTGAAATCAACACCAAGCCCGGTGTTTTACCAACGTCAATAGTACCTAAAGTATCTGCAAAACCTAATGCTTTGGCGCCATTGATGGTTGCCCATTGTAATACAGTTTCAAAATCTAGGTACGACTGGTATTTCAAAATTGTTTTCATTTCTTCTAAAATATTCAATTGCCAGTTCGATGTTAAACTATCTGTGCCAATACATATTGTAGAATTTGTTTCCATAAAATTTTTATAGTTCGGCAAACTATTTTCTATATACAAATTCGCATTCGGACAAGTACACCAAAACGTGTTTTCTAACCCAAGCTGATGATGTGCTGCTTCAATATCTTCTTTTGTAGTTAACGTGTTATGTACAAACAAATTTCTGTTTTCTTTCTGAAGATATTCCAACGTGTAGTAAATGGCAGATTTTTCCAATCTTGGAATCGCGTCTGTTTTAAATCCAATGCGCTCATAAAACGAAATAAAGTCGCCGGTTTTACCCAAAAAGAGTTCATTTTCAGGTGGTGTTTCCTGATTGTGAATAGAGATAGTTTGGCCATGAGAAGATTGCTTCGCTGCACTCGCAATGACGTTGAACAATTTTCTCGAAACGGAATACGGAGCATGCGGCACTTTGGATTTTTTGTTTTTTGATGTTTCCGATAACTGATTAAAAACTGCATCATATTGCGCAATTACGTTATCCGTATTTTCTTCCTGAAATAAATCAAAATATTCTACAAACGTAGAATAATGCAGATTCCCTTGTTGTTTTTGCGTAAACGTATCTGTTGTATTGGAAATATCACCAACCGCAACAATGCCACTATCTATCATGTTTTGTTCTTCACGCGCAATGGCTTCCCCTATGATTTCCGTAGAGTGATTTCTGTTTTTTATTACCTGTGAAATGAAATCTATCAAACCCGTGCCCGTTTGCGCAATGCCTTTTAAATGTGATAACTCAAGATGACAGTGTGCATTAATAAAACCCGGAACAATCGCGCCATTAAAAAATTCTATTTCAGTTTTATCATGGTTTTCTAAACTGTCAATAGCCATTATTTTTCCGCTTTCATCAAAAACAATCACACTGTTTTCTATCGGGGAAGATGAAACAGGGTAAATTATATGGGCTGAGATTTTACGAAACATTTCTCAAAGATATAAAAGTCATTTGTCTTTAGTCAATGAAAAAGTTGACCTATCTTTGTGTGGAATTGGAAAAGCTAACCGACATACGCACACTTACCAAAGAACAACTGATTGCTCAATTGGAACAATTAGGCGAGAAGCCATTTCGCGCCAAACAAATTTATGAGTGGCTTTGGAAAAAATCAGCAGTAGATTTTGACGAAATGTCGAATCTTTCCAAAGAGTTGCGTGAAAAACTAAAAGCACATTTTATCATTCATAACATTGAAACTTATAAAGTTCAAAAATCAAACGATGGCACTATAAAATCTGCCTTTAAGTTGTACGACAAGCATTTGATAGAAGGTGTTTTAATTCCGACAGAAGACAGGGCCACGGCATGTGTTTCTTCGCAGGTTGGTTGCAGTTTAACTTGTTCGTTTTGCGCAACAGGATTTTTAAAAAGAGAAAGGAATTTAACGGCCAGCGAAATTTACGACCAGGTGGTGTTAATCAATCAACAATCCAATGAAAGCATCGGCAGAAATTTGTCGAATATTGTTTTTATGGGTATGGGCGAACCATTGTTGAATTACAGCAACGTTGTTTCTGCCATTGACAAAATTACTTCTGAAGAAGGATTGAACATTTCGGCAAAACGTATTACGGTTTCTACGGCAGGCATTGCGAAGATGATAAAAAAACTGGCGGATGATAACGTAAAATTTAATCTGGCTTTATCGTTACATGCAGCCGATGATGAAAAACGCAATACCATCATGCCCATCAATGAACAAAATAACATTGAAGCACTGGTGGAAGCCCTGCAGTATTTTCAATCTAAATGTAAAGGCGAAGTAACGTTTGAATATATTTTATTAGATGGCGTTAATGATACGATTGATGATGCAAAAAAACTGGTTGCTATATGCAAACAACTGGACGATGTGAAAATAAATGTGATTGAATATAACAAAATTGAACAGGCTGATTTTCATAAATCAACTGTTGAAACACGCGATAAATTTATTGATTATTTAGCAAAACATAAAGTAATTGCTAATGTACGCAAGAGTCGCGGTAAAGATATAGATGCAGCGTGTGGCCAGTTGGCAAATAAGAATTAGTCACAGATTTTATACCTATCAATTCTCAAACTCATTATTTCTTTCTTTGTAAATAGTGGTTTACCCTGAGTTTAAAAATTGATTGTTTTCCTTTATCTTTATATGTAACAAAAAGTTGAATTTTACTATAATAAAAATAACAACCATGAAACACATAATTTTTATTCTCATTTCATTTGCATTATTTGCATGCAAAAAAGAAGAACAACCGGCAACGCTTACTGAAAATCTTGCAAAAAATGACTGGCGTAAAACCAGTGTATTGGTTTCTGTAGATTCTATTGCACCTGATACTATTCCAACAGTTGATATCTTGTCGCCCAAACCTGATTGTGCAAAAGATAATATCTGGCACTTTGATGCCGCTACTAAAACATTTACCCTATCGGAAGGTCCGAGTAAGTGCAATATTTCAGATCCTGATATTAAAGACCAGGGCACTATTACCGAACAGAATAATGGCGCTCAATTAAAGGTTGCCGGTTCCGGTACTAATGAAATATGGGAAATCGAATCATTCACAGCATCCGCTTTTCATGTAAGTTACTTTGCAAGAAAGCCGGATAATAAGCTGGCAAAATTTAGAGTAACGTTTAGTAAAATATAAAATGAAAACCATCAGGTGACAGAAACCTGATGGTTTAAAAATTACTCTTTCAATAAGCCTCTTTCCAACGTAAGCTTTACCAAGCCTGCTACGTTTTTTACACCGAGTTTGCTGATTAAATTCATGCGATGTGTTTCTACTGTTGATACGCTTAAAAATAAAGTATCCGCAATTTCCTGCGTTGTTTTTTCATCCACAATTAATTGCAGAATTTCTTTTTCACGACGCGTAAGTTTGGGTATATAAGAGGTATCTTTTTTCTGGCCCATGGCTTCTTTAAGCATCAAATCCTGCACATTTTTTTGTATGTATTGTTCGCCTTTCAACACATTTTCTATAGCTGAAAGAAAATCCTGTTCAGCAGCATCTTTCAATAAATAACCATCAGCACCATTTCGCAAAGCTGTTTTAACCAAGGCTGTTTCTTCAAACGAAGTAAGCATCACCACTTTCATTGCAGCATATTTTTTCTTAAAAATTTTCAACGCCTCCAAGCCATCATCACCTTTTATATTAATATCCAGAAATAAAACCTGCGGCTGTTTTTGTTCTAAAATCTGATTCGCTTCCGGTAAATTATTAATTGCAAATTCTACTTTATATTCACTCTTTGATGCAAAAATATTGGAAACTCCTTGCAGTACAATTCCATGGTCATCAATAATTCCGATTGTTATCATCTTTTTGATTTTTGTAGAATAAAAATAATATTTTTATAGTTGTGTTTATCGAAAAATTAATATTTAATTTGAAGAATCTCTTGAAACAGTCTCTTTTGCTGTTTCTATTTTGTTGCTATATACCTTTAAAAGCAACCAATCCCGATAGTCTTTTTAAGCAAGCCCAGTTTTTTGATAAATTAAATCCGGATAGTGCGCATTTTTATTATAATCAAATTACAGACAATATTCACTACGCAAAAACGAAACCGGAAGTTTATGCAAAGTCTTTACGAAAAAAAGCATTACTGCAATCCAATAAAAATGATGATGATAAAAGTATAGTATTATGTAATCAGGCAATTAAATTATTTCAGGAAATAAAAAACGAAAAAGAAATAGGTATCACCTATAACACTATTGCAAATATTTATCAGATGAAAGGCTATTTTGATTTAGCCATTGCAAACTATCAAAAAGCTGCTGCAATTTTTGAAAACATACAATTCTATAATGGGTTAACAATTTGTTACAGCAATATTGCATCTATTTATAACAATACCGAGCAGTTTAAAAACGCACTGCAATACAATTTACTTGCTTATCAAACTGCACTTTTAAAAAACGATACGTTTAGCGAGGGTATGATTGCTCATGATGTGTCTATTGCTTACACAAAAAATAATATTGCCGACAGTGCTAAACAATACGCTGCATTAGCCTTAAAATATGGAAATTCGATTCAACATGATTTTGTAATCAGTTATGCATACAAAGCCTTTTTTGAATATTATAAATCAAAAAATGACTGGCAAAATGCTTTAACAAATGCACAGGCAGCATTAAAGTATATCTTAAAAACATCTTCAACCTATGATGCCGGTTTTGCATATTGCAACGTAGCTGAAAGTTATCTGAAGCTACATAATAATACAGATGCTCTAATGTCAATACAACAAGCACAAACACAGGCAAAACAGGTAGCTTCCTTTCAGCTAAACAAACGTGTGTACGCCTTGTATAAAGAAATTGCAGCAGCTTCCGGTGATTATAAAAATGCTTATTTATATGCACAATTGTATCAACAAAACAGTGACAGTGTGTTTTTTGAAAAGAGAAATAATACATTGAATGAACTGGAAACAAAATATCAAACGGCACAAAAGGAAACAAAAATTGCGCAACAGCAAAGTGAAATTCAGCAATCGAGAACACGACTGTTGATTGCTGCTTTATTATTTTTAATTGTTTTCGTTGGTTCGTTTGTATTGTATTTTATTTTTAAACAACGACAAAAATTATTACAAAATAAAATCATCACCATTGAGCAGCAAAAGAAATTAGAATTAACACAAGCTATTATTGATGGAGAAGAACAGGAACGTACTCGTTTAGCAAAAGAACTGCATGATGGCATTGGAGGTTTGATGAGTATGCTGAAGTTGCAGTTTACGAATTTCAAAAAAAGACATACGGAAATACAACAAGACACAGAATACAATAGTGCATTAGATCTGTTAAATACCGCTTCGCAGGATATTCGAAAAATATCGCATGCTCTGATGCCTTCTGCGCTCGAACGCCTTGGTTTAATTGATGCAGTGGAACAGTTTTGTACTTCTATGCAGTCAAGTGCAGGTTTTGAGATTGACTTTCAACATTATGGTCTGGAAGATAGACTACCACAGCGATTTGAATTGCTGGTATATCGAATTATTCAGGAATTATTGAATAACATTGTAAAATATGCTGAAGCAAAAGAAGTACTCATACAGTTAACAAAGAACGAAAAAATATTTTCTATTGCTATAGAAGATGATGGAAAGGGGTTTGATTTATCTTCCATAAAAAATAAAGATGGCATTGGTTTACATAGTATGCAGAAAAGAATTGAGCTGCTGGGTGGCAGAATGGATATTGATTCAGACATCGGTAAAGGTACTTCAATAAATATTGAATTGCCTGTATCATAAATAAAGAGCGTATAACATTAAAGTTATACGCTCTCTTCTCAAATAACAACTAACCGAATGTTTTATGGTTTTGTGGCGGCTAATTGATTCTGGAATAAACAATTCTGCCATTAGAGAATGTGATTCCTAATACTCCTCCACCATCAGATATGCTGTAGGTTGCATCATTTTTGCCTCCTTCAAATGTAAATTGCAGTTGTTTTGAATTAGCGGACCAGGAATAATCTGTTCTTTTTCTTCCTGTTTGTCCAAAAGGTCCGATGCTGAATGTTTCCTGAAAACCGGAACCATCCGGACTGAAAGTCAGTTCTACTACACTTGTTTGAGTGAAACTGCCGCTTCCCAAAATTTCCTGAAATTGCCAGGTTCCTATAATTCTTTGGTCAAATCCTCCTGATCCGCCCGGACCGAAAGCGTTTTCTTTTTTACAACTTGTTGCTGTTACTGTGAAGAAGATAACCATCATGGCCACTATACTTCTGATTACTTTGTTCGTTTTCATTTTGATTTGTTTTTTGTGTTAGTTAATTAATCTTTTGTTTTATTGATATTGTAAAATTCGCGTAATAATAAATGCTTATCCTCATCGCAAACCACCAAAGAAAAAATTCAGGGTAAACCATCATTTATTAAATACGCAATAAAAAGCCACCCGAAGGCGGCTTTTTATTATTTGAGTTTATAAGATTAATAGGTGATAGTGCTCTGAAACTGTTGAGATGGAGAACCACTGGCAGGAAAATCCGTATTTAAAAAAATAGTCACTACTCTTCCATGTTCATCCATAACATAATTGTAAGTATCTACTCGTCTTACAACGCCTCTGTCTGTGGCGGTTACCGTATGTAGCAGTTTAGAAAAAAGTGAGTAGTTTGTCATATTTTCCTGCTCGGCAAGTTTATGATACATTAATGCTGTTGATTCGACCTGCAATTCGTTAATTCCTTTTTGAAATGGAAGGTTGTTGTAATAGGTATAACTTACACTTTCTTGATCCACACTTAAGGTTCTCAAATTACCATCCAAATATGAAAATCCAATATTTATATTCGCATTAGCTAGATTTACAAGTGTGCTGTTTGAGTTTGGTAATGCTACAAATACAGGTGATAATGAGATTAGTCCACTGCTTGAAGAGACAGAAAGTTCTTTTAAGGATTTGTCCGGATTAAAACTCAAGAACTCTTTTGTTCTGACTGCAGCATTATTCTTTCTGATAAATCCGATTCCATCTGCTATTAATACAAGTGAATCTTTTGTAGAACCGCTAACGCTGACAAATTTTGTGAGTTTGTTTTGGTTGTTATACTCGTATGTTTGTAACCGAAAATTTCCTGGATCTCCGTCTTTTGTGGTAACAATACTCTTTGGTTTGAAAGAAACTGTTGGTGTGTTATTATTAGCTGGTGAAATTTCACTTTCTTTTTTGCAGCTTGTTGTTGATACTGCGAAGAAGATAACCATCATGGCTACTATACTTCTGATTGTTTTGTTCGTTTTCATAATTATTGTTTTAGATCGTTTATTCAAATAGTATTTATTTTTAATTAATTTGCTCTGCTTAAAAATGTATAACTTCCGCTAGTTCCAAATACTAACTGTCCATTATGCATCGTATATTTTTTGTAGTATAATTGTCCGTTTTTTGTATAGTATAAATAGCCATCCTTTACATACCAATTACCGCAAGTAGCACCACTTTTTGCATTTGCGGAATAGCTCCAGCCTGAGCCTCCACCAGCAGCGCCACCATCTGTTATACAGTAAGTTCCATCTGCATTATATTGATAATAGGTAACTGAAGTCATAGATGCATAATCACCGTAACCACCTGAACTAACTGATGATTCCATCATCCAACTGCCAACAACACTTTTATCTATATTACCCGCAGATTTTGATGTTTGTGCAGTTGTAGATGTTGTTGTTGATTTGCTTTGTGATTGTTTGTACAAGTTTACCTTTATTGATACTCCTCCAATTCCACTGATATTAAACGTACAAGCACTTGCAGAAAATGATGCCATATATGGTGTTTCGTACATTCCGTTAATAATCATCTTGCCTTTTGCTGAACCCTGGGAAAGCATCGTATTAAATTCAAATGTATTACCGGCATCATCTTGTAAAATACCCGCCAATTGGCTCCCTTGCTGTTTTAGTTCGCATGCAACTTTTGTACCTTCAAACTCTCCATAGTAAATACCGGATATATTTTGTCCGAAAGCAACGGATATTGTCATAAGTACCAGCATTGCGATTGTTGTGATTGATTTTTTCATGGTTGTTCTTTTTTGTTGTTATTATTTGATTTATTGATAGTGTAAAGTTCTGCCTTTGTGCTTTTTTTATCTTCAGGAGAAACCTCTGTTCTAAAAACTCAGGGTTTTCCTTAGGTTATTTATTAGCGTATGCTGCTGTCGGTTTTGAATAAGATATATTGTCGCCAAATACCAGTTGATTGCCTTTAGTTTCATATTTTACAGCTGTTGATTTTTCGTTGCCGTGTAAAATGCTGATTACGCCGT
The DNA here is from genome assembly GCA_046329785.1 of Chitinophagales bacterium. GTDB lineage: Bacteria > Bacteroidota > Bacteroidia > Chitinophagales > JADIYW01 > JADJSS01. The sequence continues at coordinate 36,036 of JAXLTZ010000006.1, read as the reverse complement.
TCTCTACCATCCATTTGCCTCTGCCAGTTACTACATATTTGTCATTTACTTTTTTGAAAGAGATGAACGTTCCGTTGGCATTGAACTGACAAAATTCATTTTTGGATTTTTGCTCCAGATTCCAGCTCTTTTCCCAGGTTCCTACTATACTACTGTCCATTTTGTTTATTAGCAGATTGTACTGGTTGGTCGTCATGTTTCTTGTTTTGCCAAAAGAAGCAGAAAATGTCATTGCTACTACGAGGATGGCTGCGATGGTGTTGATAGCTGTTTTCATAATTGATAATTTTTTTTGGTTATTAATTTTGTTGTTTGTTTGATGATGTAAAATTCAGCCATTTCATTTCCTTTATCTTCAACGGAAACCACACTTCTGAAAATTCAGGGGAAACCACCGGTTATGAAAAATCCGGCTGAACTAAAAAAGGCTGCCTTCCGGCAGCCTTTCTGTTTAATAATTTATTTTAAGAGCTTTTTGCGTTAATATGATACTGTACTTACTAATACTTTTTGTGCAGAACTTGTAGAAGTAGTAACTGTAATAACATCTGTTATTTGTGTTACTCTGTTATTTGAATCAAATACATAAGTAAACTCATGTGTCTCAAACCGACTTGCGCTGCTTTGAATAATAACCTGATGTATTAACTTATTATACAAAAGTGTTGTGGTAATATTTTCCTGTTCCATTAGTTTATAAAATTTTATTGGCTTTACTATTACCGGTATTTCATTGATACCTTTTTGATAGGGCAGGTTATTATAATAATTAATATTAATTCTGATTTCTCCTCCTATAGCGTTCAGGTTGTTACCTACATAAGCAAATTCTGCGGCAGTTAAAATAGAACCATCGGGTCTTGTTTGCTGTATCAGATTTAGTTGATTTTGATTGTTCACAAAATCTGCTTGTGAGGTTCTAAGAAACAAAGATTTAAAAGTTTTGTCTGTGTTTAAGGTAAGTACCTGAATTGCATCTGAAGAACCATGTTTAAAAAATGCAATGCTGTTATTTGACGGTACAACCGAGTCTGAAGCATTTGCGCCTGCCAAAGATTCGTATCTGATTAACTTTCCTTGCGCATTGTAATTATAAACTTGTTTTCTGACTGCCGAGCCATTTTCTGTGGTAATAATACTTACCGGTTTCATTGAAACGGCAGGAATTACAGGAGTGTTTGGCACACCGGGTGCAGTTGGCGCCTGAGGTGTTTCCGGTGTAATTTCATTTTCCTTTTTACAGCTTGTTGCTGTTACTGCGAAGAAGATAACCATCATGGCTACTATACTTCTGATTGTTTTGTTCGTTTTCATAATTATTGTTTTTAAAGAGTGATTTGTTTATATTAAAAAATTAGTTTGCAGGGCTTAAAAATTTATATCCTCCGGAACGTCCTAATACCAGCTTGCCATCGGAGAATTGATAGTAGACATGATTCGAATTACCATTTCCAAAGGATGTACAAAGCTCCCCGTTTTGTACGCTCCATGTGCCGCTTTCAATTACGCCACCTGAACTTGCCGAATAACCGTAACCATCGCCACCTCCGGCAGAGCCTCCATCGGTTACTGTATATGTGCCATCCTCATTAAATTGAAAATATTTCACAGAAACAAAGGAAGCATAGTCAGCAGAACCGCTGGTAGATACTAAATTTTCATGCATCCATCTTCCGACCACCTGCGGATCGATGCTGCCGGATGATGTTGTGTACATAGATTCATTGTTCATATTTTCTCCACTCGTATAGGTAGTGTCTGTGCTTTCGCCTCCAAATAGCTTGGATAATACGATGATGGCTGCGATGATAAGGAGTGTCTTCTTGTTTTTAGTCACGAAGTTTTCCTGTGTGATGTTTTGAGTTTGCATGGCTATATTTTTTTTGGTTAATTAATTTTTTAAAGTGCTTTATTTATTCGCATACATTGATGCTGGTTTTGTATAGGAAACATTATCTCCAAATACCAATTGGTTTCCGCTCGTTTCATATTTTACCGCTGTAGATTTTTCACTGCCGTGTAAAATGCTGATTACGCCGTTCTCTACCATCCATTTGCCTCTGCCGGTTACTACATATTTGTCATTTACTTTTTTGAAAGAGATAAACGTTCCGTTGGCATTGAACTGACAAAATTCATTCTTGGATTTTTGTTCCATATTCCAGCTCTTTTCCCAGGTTCCTACTATACTGCTGTCCATTTTGTTTATTAGCAGATTATATTGATTGGTCGTCATGTTTCTTGTTTTGCCAAAAGAAGCAGAAAATGTCATTGCTACTACGAGGATAGCTGCGATGGTGTTGATTAAAGTTTTCATAATTGATAATTTTTTTGGTTATTAATTTTTGTTGTTTGTTTGATGATGTAAAATTCAGCCATTTCATTTCCTTTATCTTCAACGGAAACCACACTTCTGAAAATTCAGGGTTTTCCTTAGGTTTGAATAGTACTAGATTTGAGAATTGGAGTATTCTGTAATATATTTGTCAATTAAGACACTAATAAACAGCGCGTAATTATCGATTTGGAGCAGTTTTTTGTTCAGACCATTAATCAAAATCAGGGCATCTTACATAAGGTGTGTAGAATTTATTGTCATAACCAAGAAGACCATAATGACTTATTTCAGGAAATTGTATTGCAATTATGGAAAGCATTTCCAACATTCCGAAGTGAATCAAAGATTACGACCTGGATGTATCGCATTGCTCTGAATACAGCAATTTCCGGACTGCGAAAAAAGAAAATTACTGTTACAGAACTGGAAAAAATATCTTTTCAAATAGAAGATAAAAAAGAAACGGGCATTGATGAAGATTTACAGCAGCTTTATAAAGCTATTGAACACCTTTCAGATATTGAAAAATCTATTGTTTTATTATATCTGGAAGATAAACCCTATGAAGAAATAGCAGAAATAACCGGTATTACTGCAAATTATGTAGCCGTAAAAATGAACCGGATAAAAGAAAAATTGAGAACCTTATTAAAAACAGAGCGATGATAGAATTAGATGACTTGAGGCATATCTGGAAAGATAAAATTGATTCCAATATTGATAAACAACATATGGAACAGGAAAAAATTCGGGAGTTGCTAAACCGCAAATCCACAAATATTATAGATAAATTACGTAAAAACTTATTGCTCGAAATCTGCATGTTTTGTTTTTGTTTACTGCTGGTTGCCTGTGTTCCGTTTTATTTTAAATCCAGAGAAGTAACGCTGTTATGTCTGATAGTAATTTTTGTAATTTTTATTCCATACCTGGTTTATTATCTCAAAAAATACCGCGAGTTTCAACAGTTTTTTTCTTACAATCAAAATATCAAATCCAGCTTAAAGGCATTAATTGCTCAGTTGGAAAAATACCTTAAAATATATTTCTGGGGAAGTCTTTTGCTAACGCCCGTTTCGGGATTTCTGTCAGGCTTTGCTATTTTATACGAGATGAAAGCGCTGGGTTTTTTATTGTATTTTGATATATTCAGTTCTGCCACCCTCTCTATGATTTTATCTTTTGCACTATTACTAACACTCATTTCCTATCCTGTTATGAAATGGTATGTCAGAAAACTATACGGGCAACATTTAGAGAAATTAAAAGACTGTTTGAAAGAGTTGGAAGAGTTTGAATAATTTTTATTTCCACTCCACCACAGATCCTCTTTTTTTATTTAATAAGTCTTCCGGAATATTGGCAATTATTTGCTTCTTCAACACATCAATAAATTTCTTTTTTGCCACACTTCTGGCATACACCACACTCACTTCGCGCAATGGTTTTGGTTTTTTAAATTCTGCTACCTGATTTAGTTTTTTTGTCGATAATTCCAACACTGCCAATTCAGGCAGCAATGTAAAACCACCTTCCATTTCCACCATTTTTTTTAATGTTTCTATTGAGCCGCTCTCATATCTCAATTGGTCATTCATTTTTATCGGATTGGCACAAATATTTATCACCTGGCTTCTGAAACAATTTCCCTTTGACAGCATCCAGATATCATCCCGCAAAATATCTTCGTGCTCCAGATTTTTCTTCTTTGTTAAAGGATGATTATAATGTGCAAACACTTTTATTTCCTCATAAAACAATGGTTCTTCCATCAATCCGGGCTCATGTAGTGGCGTTGCTAAAATACCGGCATCTATTTCATCTTTATTCAACTTAAAAATAATTTCTTCTGTTGTTAATTCCTGAATAACCAATTTTATCTTTTTGTACTTTTTCAAAAAATCCCCCAAGAAATATGGCAGCAAATAAGGTGCAAGTGTTGGTATAATACCAATTATCAAACTACCTTCAAATGTATCATCATAATGTTTTGCAATTTGTTCCAGTTTCTTTGCTTCACGCAAAATAATACGTGCCTGGTCTATCAATGCAGCACCTGCTTCAGTAGTAATGATGGGTTGCTTACTTCTATCGAAAATAGAAATCTTTAACTCTTCTTCTAATTTCTTAAGTTGCATACTTAACGTTGGCTGTGTCACTAAACAAGCATCTGCTGCTTTTGCAAAATGACGATATGTATCAATCGCTAAAATGTATTCTAATTGTGTAAGTGAAATATTCATAAGTATTTCTTATTAAAGAATAAAATTAATTGATTTTTATTATCAATCAAATCTTTATTATTTTGTAAATTCACAACTGAATATATTCAGAATAATAAAACACATAAAAATGAGCAATTCAAACGAAAGCAAATGCCCTTTTCCGCACGGTCAAATGAAACAAACAGCGGGTACGGGCACATCTAATAAGGATTGGTGGCCTAACAGAATAAACCTTGGAATTCTTCGCCAACACTCTAATTTATCTAATCCATTAGATACTGATTTTAATTACGCTGAAGCGTTTAAAAAATTAGATTTAAAGGCAGTTAAAAAAGATATTTTTAGCCTTATGACTACATCGCAAGACTGGTGGCCTGCTGATTATGGACATTATGGTCCTTTATTTATCCGTATGGCGTGGCACAGCGCCGGTACTTATCGCATTTCAGATGGTCGTGGCGGTGCAAGTACAGGTAATCAGCGTTTTGCTCCTGTGAATAGTTGGCCGGATAATGGTAATTTAGATAAAGCACGATTTTTACTATGGCCTGTTAAACAAAAATATGGAAACTCTATTTCCTGGGCAGATTTAATGATTTTGGCAGGAAACTGTGCCTTAGAATCAATGGGATTTAAAACCTTTGGTTTTGCAGGTGGCAGAGAAGATATCTATGAGCCCGAACAAGATATTAACTGGGGAAATGAACTTGAATGGCTTGGTGATAAGCGTTACAAAGGCAATAGAGAATTAGATAATCCTTTGGCAGCAGTTCAGATGGGATTAATTTATGTAAACCCTCAAGGACCCAACGGAAATCCGGACCCAATAGCATCTGCAAAAGATGTTAGAGAAACATTTGCACGTATGGCAATGAATGACGAGGAAACCGTAGCCCTGGTAGCAGGAGGACATACATTTGGGAAAGCCCATGGTGCCGGTGATGCAGCCCTTGTTGGACCAGAACCTGAGGGTGAAAGTATAGAAAAAATGGGTATGGGTTGGATTAGCTCTCACGGCAGTGGTAAAGCGGGAGATGCCATAACTAGTGGTATTGAAGGTGCCTGGAAGCCAAATCCTACAAAATGGGATAATGGCTATTTTGAAACTTTATTTAAATATGAATGGAAATTAAGTAAAAGTCCTGCCGGCGCGCACCAATGGACACCAACAGATGAAAGTGCAGCCTCCACAGTAGTAGATGCTCATAATCCAAATAAATTTCATGCTCCTATGATGACGACCGCCGATTTAGCGTTAAGAATGGATCCTGAATATGAAAAAATCTCAAGAAAATTTTTAAACGATTTTGATGCTTTTGCAGATGCTTTTGCCAGAGCCTGGTATAAACTAACACATCGCGATATGGGTCCAATTTCGCGTTATTTAGGGGCAGAAGTACCAAAAGAAGTTTTAATTTGGCAAGACCCTGTACCAACTGGTAATAAAGATTTAAGTGATGCAGATATAGCAGCATTAAAAGAAAAAATATTGACAAGTGGCTTATCCGTTTCTCAATTAGTTACTACAGCTTGGGCTTCAGCATCTACATTCAGAGGTTCTGACAAACGTGGTGGTGCTAATGGTGCACGTATCCGCTTTGCTCCCCAAAATAATTGGGAAGTAAATAATCCTTCTCAATTAAAAAACGTTTTATCTGTATTAGAAAATATTCAAAAAGAATTTTCTAAACCGGTTTCATTAGCAGATTTAATTGTTTTAGGTGGGTGTGCTGCTATTGAAAAGGCAAGTGGAAATTCTGTAAAGGTACCATTTACCCCTGGAAGAGGAGATGCTACATTAGAACAAACTGATATAGATTCGTTTGCTGTTTTAGAACCTATCGCAGATGGATTCAGAAATTATAAAAATGCAAAATGTACAGCAATTACAGAAGAAGTATTGATTGACAGAGCTCAATTATTAACTTTAACTGCTCCTGAAATGACTGTATTAATTGGTGGTTTGAGAGTTTTAAATACAAATTACGATGGTTCTAAACATGGTGTATTTACAAATAATCCTGAATCATTGAGTAATGATTTCTTTTTGAATTTATTAGATTTAGGTACTACATGGAAAGCAACAACTGATGCCGCAGAAATATTTGTTGGTTCTAATCGTTCAAATGGTGAACCAAAATGGACAGCCACGCGTGCCGATCTTATTTTTGGGTCTAATTCTGAATTACGTGCAATTGCAGAAATTTATGGAAGTAGCGATTCTAAAGAAAAGTTTTTAAAAGACTTTGTAGCAGCCTGGACTAAAGTAATGAACTTAGACCGCTTTGATCTGGCATAAAAAATAAGCCTATCCAAGATAGTAAGGTTTTCGAAAGTCGAGAAACTTAAAATCAGACCGTTCGGTGTAAAAACTGAGCGGTTTTTTTTATTCCTGATTGTTGGTATCTTGTAGCATAAAAAAATATGCATACTTCTTACAAATGGTATAAATACCACCTGAATGTTATCTGCGAAAAATGCAATCATACCATACCTTTTCAGTCGTTCACCGGGAATCCTCATTGTGAAGAGTGTGGCACTACTTCTGATAAAACATGGACAGAAGCAGTTATCTTTTCTGGCGTAAAAAAAGTAAAACAATACAAAGATGGTAGTACAACCTTTGGTGGTTTTATGCAACTTCAAATGAATTATGAGGCAGTAGATAATATTGCTTGTTTTAACTGTCATCATGCTTTGGAAAACCGGGAAGATTCTTTATCAAATAGTATTGATTGTTCTCAGTGCCATCAAAAAATTGAATGGACAATAATCAATGAAGATGAATTAAAAGATTTGGTATTTTATTTTTATAAAAACAAAAAAAGCAACCCGCAAGAAAACAGTATCGCCGTACGTTGCGCTTCCTGTGGCGCACCACTTCAGGCAGACAACACTATGAATGATTACACCTGCAATTTTTGCAGCACACTAAACATAATTCCACCTGCATTACGTGCTAAAAAAGTATTAGATGATGTGTATGTAGGTTGGAACGGAAGTTATTAAAAAAACATTCTATTTATAATTTCTATAGATTTACTAAGTCTTTCATTCCAATTTCCTGAAATTAATTCATACGGAATATTTCTATTCTCTAATTCTTTTTTATGAAAATCATTTAAAATATCTCTTTGGGTTTTATTAAGCCTTGTTCCATCTTGTATATATTGTGCATCTTTATCAAGAAACAAATACAAGTCGAATTTATTTGCTTTGTCAACCCATTCATCAACATTTAATTCTTTATTGAAAAGAAATTTAGAATACGACTTTGTAATATTTACATCCGTATCAACAAACAATAACTTATTTGCTTTCCTGATAGAATCATTTATTCTTCTTGCATGCAATTCGGCAATCTGATGTAAGTGTTTCTCTTCAACTTTTTTTGTTGTCTCGATTATTTCTCTTGCCATTTCAGGAACAAAAACTGTTTCATAATACGTTGCCAATCTCTCTGCCAATGTTGATTTTCCTGTTGATTCAGTTCCATAAAGACAAATTTTTTTTACATAAAAAGGTTTCGCCGAATCGGATATGTAATCCCAGTTTACAAAAGGATTTTCTCTTATTCTGGATGCGCTTATATTTTCATTTATTCGGCCAATGTCATATTCAACATGAACACAATTTAATTCTTCAGCCAAGAAATATCCATATGGTTCAGACGAAAAAACAAAGTCGAATGGGTCAAAATTCTTTTTAATATAAGATGCCCATATCTTTGAAACTTCTGTAGAAGAAATTGATGTGTTTGGTAAATCTGATTCATTATAGTTTACAATGACCGGATTTAATTTCAAAGAAGAAAGAAAACTCTCTGATATCCATTTCTTTCTAATCTCTCCTGATATTGATTCTTTATCAGAAACGCAAATAAGAATTAACAGTTCATCGCATCTTGATTGTGCAAACTTGATCAGCCCTAAATGTCCAACATGTAAAGGATAAAATTTACCTATTATTAATCCTCTTTTCATCTCTAAATAATTTTATCCAAGAATAAAAACCATACGAAGCTATGCATAAAAAGATAGCATATTCAATGGATATAAACATGATATTTTTCTTGGCATAAAGAAAGACACAAATTATATCTATTAAAATCCACAACAGCCAGTTTTCTATAATTCTCTTTGTAAGAAATATGGTTGCAATTATGCTTGACAATGCAACAAAAGTATCAATGAAAGGATATGACGCTGCTTTTGAAAATATTCCCGGGAAATATAAATGAATATTTTTTACTAAGTATCCTATAATAATTGTAAATAGGATAATTATACATAAAATAAGAACCCTATATTGTTTTGATAAGCAAGTAATGAATTTGTGTTCTTCAGATTTGTTTCCCCAAATTAATAAACCATATATTCCTGCAAAAAAGAAGTACACCTGCAAGAACATGTCTGAATAAAGTTGTACCTGATAAAATATAATAAAGAAACAGATTACATTAATAAAACCGATTATCCACGTCCAGATATTATTTTTCGCAGCAAGCCATACAGAGATTAATCCGCTGAGTGTACCTATAAATTCAACACAACTAATTGGATAGCCTATAATTGTTACAGCAGTGTTATTGATATCAAAATAATTCAATAAAATATATCGGTTGTAAGAAATTCTGTTCTTGAATAAAAATTATCTCAATAACACTACAGAACCCATAATGGCTTTCTTACCTGTTTTCGGATCTTTCATGCCTTCCCATGCTTTCCCATCAGTAAAGATGGCACGTATCTTCCATACATATACATCCTGTGGTAAAATGGTTCCTTTCCATCTTCCATCCCAGCCTTCAACCGGCTGGCCGTTTTCTAAAGCAGTACTTTCCCAAAGCAACTGTCCATAAGTTGAGAAAACCTCTACGTGATATTCTTTCATCGACAGACCTTTTGGTTTCCAAATTGCTGATTCACCCACTCCTACTTCCGGTGAGAATACATTTGGTACATACAACTGTCCGCTGTAATCAACACCTATCGGATGTGAAACGGTATCTTTACATCCCTTGCTACTTATGGTGAATAAAGTTACCCTGTAAGGCCCCTCTCCACTATACTGATGGGTTCCAGGGTCTTTTAATACTGATGTATCTCCATCTCCAAACATCCAGAAAAAAGAAGTTCCGTTTACCGTTGTATTTGTAAATGCAACAGGTGCATTAAAACCATTTCCGGTAAATTCATACAAAAAGGCTGCAATTGGTTTAGGGTAAATTTCTACAGCAGCTACTTTACTAATACTGTCTCTGCATTCTCCGTTGATAGCAGTTAACGTTACATTATAGATGCCGGCATTTGGATAAATATAACTCAATGCTCCTTCTGTAGATGTTTCACCATTTCCCAAATACCACAAATAACTTGTACCATTAACAGAAGAATTTAAAAATACTGTAGGCTCCCGCTCACATTCACTGGGATTTACCACACTGAATGCTGCGGTTGGTTTTACGGAAACTCTTACCTGTTTTGTAATCGAGTCCACACATGGTCTGCTGTTCGCAACTATCAGTTTTACATCATATACGCCAATAGCATTATATATATGTGTAGGGTTTGGTCTGGTAGATGGTGTTGTGCCGTCTCCAAAATCCCATACATAACTATTACCATTGGTCGTTTTATTTACAAACTGTGCGGAAGTATTTACACATGGCGTAAGTACATCAAAATCCGGTTTCGGTTTATCAAAAACATTAACCGTAGTTGTAAAAGAATCTCTGCCGCAAGAACCAATTGCAAGTAATTTTACTTTAAATACACCTGCGCTGTCGTACTCATGTGAAACCTGATCTGCGTAAGCTGATGAGCCATCACCAAAATCCCAAATTACCTCTGCGCCAGGCGAAGAAATATTAAAGAAATCTACAGTAAGTGGTTGGCAGCCTTGATTTATATTGGTGAAAAACTTGGCAAAGACATCATTGGCCTTTACAGTAATATTTTTCCTGATACTATCTGAACCACATACATTAGATACCTTTAAACTTATTGTAAAAATAGAATCTCTGCGTGTCATATTAGTATACGTTGGCGGGGTCGGGCTTTGTGAATTGGTTGTTTGTCCATTTCCAAAATTCCATAGAAAATTGGTCGGTGAACCATAAGAAGTGTTTGCAAGTATAGGTGTAAACGGAGAACAACCAATTGGTTGAACTCCAAAATCTGCTTTTGGTGACGCTTTCACTTTTACAGTATCTGTATAAAAAGAAGGGCCGCAAAAATAATCTGCTCTTAGTGTTACAAAATATAAAGTATCTTTCAGTACCGGTTTTGGAAAAGAAAACTGCTGACTTACAGGTGTATTGCTTTGAACGGTAGAAATTCCAAAATCCCATACATAGTTTGTTGCCGTATCGTGCCCCGGAGGAAAGCTAAATACCACATTATTTCCGGTACATGTTGTATCCGGTGCTACAAGAAATGATAGTGGAGGATTGGAGACTACTTTTATCGGAATTTTAATTGTGTCCTTACATTTATCAGGTGTTTCCGCATATAAGGTTACTACATAATTTCCCACATTTGTATATGTATGGGAAGGATTAATAATAATTGCATCCGGAGTTGCATCACCAAAATTCCAGGTCGCTGCGGATATATTTCCTGAAATTGTTCCAAAATTAAACGGTTGGTTGACACATATTGTCGGAGGAGGAAGTGAAACGTGCACACTGTCAAAAACTGTAACTTTTTTATATGCCGTATCTTTACATGACCCGGAAGTATCAGTATATACATAACCAATCTGATAATTTCCGGGAACAATTCCTGCCGGATCAAATATGCCTGTTGTTGTGTTTACTACGCCTGTTCCTGTCCAGCTTCCACCCGGAAAAAGCGGATTGCCGATTAATTGTAAAGTACCACTTCCTTTACAAATAGTTTGGTCCGGACCTGCTGTTAGCCCAACAATTTCCGCTACTCTTATTTTTACAGTATCTGTTGTAGGACAGTTGCTGGTTGGATTTAAAACATATGCAATACTATATGTTCCGGCTAAAACTGTTGATGGAGTAAAAATACCTGCAACAGAATCTGTAATTCCATTTCCGCGCCAAACACCTCCCGGTGGTACCGCTGACAAACGAATAGGCGGATCAAATATACACATCCCGAAATCAGGTCCTGCATTAGGTCTGATATTATTATTTACTGTAATAAAATTAGTAACCGTGGAATCACCACATTGTGCACGTATTAATAAAGTTATAGGAAAGGTACCGGGATTATTATAGGTAATATTTCCGGGGTCTTCTACAGATGAAGAGAGAGGAATACCGCCTGTAAACGTCCAGGAAAAAGTAGCATTGTTGTCGCCTCCGTTTGTATAATTAAAATAATTTTTTGGGTTTATTACATAAGGGACGAAACATCCTTGTGGAATTTTTAATGTATCTATCGCTGGTTTTCCTTTTATCACAAGTACACTATCCCAGGTATCCTGATTACAACCGCCTACTGCCGTTAAACTGATGTTATAAGAACCTGATTTTGTAAAACGAATTGTAACATCTTTTGTATTAGAATTTCCAACAGTATAAGAAGTTCCGGCAGATGGATTTACATTCCAAATATATTGTATTATATCTGCAGGATCCGTTGAGTTATTAGTGATTGGTACATCTATAAAGCCGCTTGCATCTATACACGAAGGTGATGCAAAGGCAGCAGCCGCTGTTACTTTATCAATTACAACAACTTTAAATGTGGTATCTTTTTCATTACAGGCGCCTGTGACTTTTAATTTTAAAAAGTAAGTTCCTTTTGTAGTAAATGTTATATTTAAATCACTTTGTGTAGGAGTGCCTAATGGTGTTCCGGTTGTAAAACCGGTTGCAGGTGTAACCGTCCATACTTTTGGTGGTATTCCACACTGGTCATCTCTGCTGAACTGGTCAATATTTCTGTAAACATTCGGGTCGTTTAAACAAACCGTATCTCTGCCATCTATTACCGGCCTAATGCTGTCTAAAACGATAATACATTGACTTATATCCGTTACATCACATTCATTTACGGCAAATAATCGTATCGAAAATTTATTGTCAGAATTACAATCTTTTGAGACAGTTCCGCAGCTTCCTTTTGTAAAAGTATATTTCAATAATCCCGGTAAGTTTGAATTATCGTAAATAGTATCCAACTCACCATTTACAAATACTTTATACAGTGTGCTAGTAGAATTGACACCCGTTGTTTGTGCTAAATTAATTGGCAGTTCATAATTTGCCGGGATGCAAACAGTGGGAGAAGATGCTGAAATAGATATAGTAGGTGCTTTTCCTATTAATACATTGTATATTTTTGTTGCAGTATTGCAAGGAGCAGGTGTATTTCCTGTTACTGTATAAGTTATCTTATAGCTACCGGGTGCATAATTATGAGATAACGGGCTGTTAAATGTGGTGGTGTTTACAACAGGACTGCCATCTCCCCAGTTAATTGTATAATTAGTATTTATTGCTTGTGTATTTGATACATTCGTAATATTTATATTTTGCGGAGTGACCGCATTACAAAAGACGAAATTATTGGTTTCCTTTAATTCAGGATCCGGAGATGGATTTACCGTAATTGTTTTTCCTCCATTGCACGGAACTGTTGGTGTTGGATTTAAATCACTATTACTTTCTGCAAGTAATATTTTGTACTGCTGTGCAACGGTACTCCCTCTGAAAGTTATTTTTATAGTATTGTCTTTTGTCGCATCATATGGTAATAATACAGTATAATCAGCCGGAGAAGTAGCTATGGAGCCAAAAGGGAAGACACCCTTATACACAATAATATTATGATACTTTGCATACGGTTGTGCTAACTGTACAGTTACTATTTCACCTGCACAAACTGTAGTTTTGTCTATGCTGAAATCACAAATGGCCTTACTGTTTTTAATGCTTAGTAAAAACAGTAAAAAGATGAATATTTGTAATTTTTGTTTCATTGATTTTATATAAAGTTAAAACAATTTAACCGCATTCTTTCCAGGGAAATCATAGCAATCAATCTTCTTTCCTTTTTTCTTTTTGGGTTGCATAATTGCCACCTTATTAAAGTTCATTCTTAATGTTACTTCATGCTGCCCTCGACTTTTAGAAGTTACACCCGTAAAATCCAATTGATAGCTGTATCCTACATTTAATGTCATAAAATCATCCTGCCCTAAATCCCAATCGATGCCCCCAACAAAAATCAATCCCTGAGTACTATTATTACTGAATTTATTGAGTTGGTACATCACTCCTGCATATACTGGTTTAAATGTAGCAAACATACCTGCATTATATACCTGTAGTTTTTCCTGATAATCAAACTTGAAAACCGGAGATACATAAAAATCAATATTGCGTTTGTATTTGCCTCTTGAAACAGGAAACATCGCACCGTATGTTACTGTAAACCGCATCGGAATCTTAGTAGAAATATTTTGGAACGACTCGTCCGGTCGTGTTAAGTGATGTACTGCAAAACCTAAAGAATTGTGTACAGGATGTTTATGTATATCATATCTGAAACGCAGTAAAATACCGGCATCCAAATCAAACATATTTACCTTGCGTAATACAATATTAGTACTGGAACCTCCCGGAACCACACCTACTTCCGGATCTAACTCATCCGTAAAAATCAACCTGCTCCTGTCTAAAGATTTATTGACAAACGCACCACTTATGCCTATGTGTAAATTAATGTTTTTTGAAATTCTGGCTATGTATGCATACGAAGCAGAAATATAATTTGTCTGTAATGTTTTTGCCTCCACATCACGGTAGGCAGTAATACCAATGCCTGATGAAATTCTTGCCGATTGTACATCTGCTGCAATACCGTATGTATTAAAACCACCGGGCACATAATTCCATTGGTTTTTATAAATCATAGATACATTTAATCCCTTTTCTGAGCCGGTTGCTGCAGGATTTAAATACGTTCTGAATTGATAAAATTGAGCAAAAGTAGGGTCTTGTGCTTTTGACAAACTAATAGTTATTAATATAAGCAGCGAGCTTAAAAGAAATTTCGATAATAAATATTTCATTCCTATAGTTGTAACGGCTACCTCTATCTGTCTAACACAGTATGGTTTGTGTTGCTAAAGTAAGACAAATAGTTCACATCTTCTCTTTTTCGTAGTTAAAAGTTTGCAAATCTGTATATTTGTAAAAACAAACCTATGCTTTTATCATTTTTTATAACAGAGGACGGTATGCCGTTTTTCGGCAACAACTTAAACATTATACATCTCCATTTTATTTTTGCTGTTTTGTTTTTAATTTCCTATTCTATTAAATCCTTGTTGTTTTTGTTTGGCAATAAAGAAACCTTTCTGATTTATAAGAAGAAAACGCTTTTAGTGGAAACATTATTTTCTGTAGGATTTTTAGTTTTTGGATTTTGGATGTTTATTTTCCATATCCGAAGTGGTAATTATGCAAATATGCACTGGCTTGACCCTAAAATTACATTAGCATTACTTGCTATTCCTGTCGGAATTATTGGCTTCAAAAAAGAAAATAAAATAATGGTGACAACATCGCTTGCTTTTTTTATTGTCGCATTAGTTATAGGATTAATGCACTATCAGTAATATATTTGCATTGCTAAAAATTATACCATGAAAAAAATATATGCCCTTTTTGTTTTAGTAGTCTTTACTTTTTTATCTGTTTATGCTAATAAAACATTGAACCTTTCTGTTAAAGGTATGCACTGTGGCGGTTGCGAAATGAAATTCAAATCAGCAGCATCCGATATCGAAGGCATCAAAGAAGTAAGCTCGGTTAGCGCATCCAATAGTAATGCAGTCATCATTTACGATGAAAAAACCACTACAGAAGAAAAAGTCATCAAAGCTTTGGCTGAGCAAACAGGTTACACCGTTTCAGCTGTTAGTGGCACTACAACGGCAACAGGAAAGCCGGCAGGTTGTTGCATGTCCGGACAAAGTAATCCTTCCTGCAAAGATAAGGATAAGGCAAAATGCGCCAAAACTAAATGTGACAAACCAAAAACGGAGTAAAAAGCACTCGTTTTCATATAACTAAGACCAAATAGTCGTAAAAAAGCTGTTTGGTCTTTTGTTTTTTATGTTAACAATTCCCTGATTTGTTAATAATTGTAAACTTTATTGTACTTTTGCACCGCTTTAAAAATCAAATTATTATATGAACAATTTATTTTATTTAGTTCCTTTATTTGGAGTTTTTGGATTACTGATTACCGCATTAAAATATGCCTGGGTAAAAAAACAAGATGCCGGTGATGCTAATATGCAGGAGTTGGCGGGTTATATAGCAAACGGTGCTATAGCCTTCTTAAAAGCTGAATGGAAAATCCTTAGTTATTTCGGTGTGATTGCAGCTATCTTATTAGCTGTATTAGGCTGGAATGGTGGTGAAGAATCTTCCCCAATTATTGCTGTTGCATTTATTATCGGTGCTGTTTTCTCTGCATTTGCAGGTTATGTAGGTATGAAGGTAGCTACTTTGGCAAACGTTCGTACTACACAGGCTGCACGTACAAGTTTAGCGAATGCATTAAAAGTATCGTTTACAGGTGGTTCTGTAATGGGCTTGGGTGTTGCTGGTCTGGCTGTGTTTGGTTTAGGTGGTCTGTTTATTGTATTTTATACTATTTTCCATGGAAATGCAGATCCTGCTAATGTAAAAAGAGCAATCGAAGTATTAACTGGTTTCTCTTTAGGTGCTGAATCTATCGCATTGTTTGCACGTGTTGGTGGTGGTATCTATACAAAAGCTGCTGACGTAGGTGCTGACTTAGTTGGTAAAGTAGAAGCTGGTATTCCTGAAGATGATGTTAGAAACCCTGCAACAATCGCAGACAACGTTGGCGACAATGTTGGTGACGTGGCTGGTATGGGTGCCGATTTATTCGGTTCTTATGTAGCAACCGTATTAGCAACAATGGTATTAGGACAAGAAACAAAGTCTGTAGATAGCTTTGGTGGTTTAGCTCCAATCTTATTGCCAATGGTAATTGCAGGTGTTGGTATAGTATTTTCTTGGTTAGGAACATTCTTTGTTTCTGTAAAAGATGACAAAGGAGATGTACAAGGCGCGTTAAATTTAGGAAATTGGGGCTCAATCGTGTTGACAGGTGTTGCTTCTTTCTTTTTAGTAAAATATATTTTACCTGAAACGATGGAATTGCGTGGTATTGTATTTACATCAATGGGTGTATTTGGTGCTATCATGGTGGGTTTAGTAGTTGGTGCGTTAATGTCAATTATTACTGAGTATTACACAGCAATGGGCAAACGTCCTGTGTTGTCTATTGTTCGTCAATCTTCTACTGGTCATGCAACTAATATTATTGGCGGTTTAGCTATCGGTATGGAAAGTACGGTATTACCAATCATCGTATTGGCAGCAGGTATCTTCGGTTCTTACTTATGTGCCGGTTTATACGGTGTGGCTATTGCAGCTGCAGGTATGATGGCAACCACCGCTATGCAGTTAGCTATTGATGCTTTCGGTCCAATTGCTGACAACGCTGGTGGTATTGCTGAAATGAGCCAGTTACCGGAAGAAGTTCGTGGCAGAACAGATATATTAGATGCAGTTGGTAATACTACAGCAGCTACAGGCAAAGGTTTCGCTATTGCTTCTGCTGCTTTAACATCATTAGCTTTATTTGCTGCCTTCGTAGGTGTTTCTGGCATTTCTGCTATCGATATTTATAAAGCCCCTGTTTTAGCAGGTTTGTTTGTGGGTGGTATGATTCCTTTCATCTTTTCAGCGTTAGCTATTTCTGCAGTAGGTCGTGCGGCCATGGATATGGTAAATGAAGTACGTCGTCAGTTCCGCGAGATTCCCGGCATTATGGAATACAAAGCAAAACCGGAATACGAAAAATGCGTAGCCATCTCTACAGAGGCGTCTATCCGCGAAATGATGCTACCTGGTGCTATTGCTTTAATTACACCAATCGTTATCGGTTTCTTATTTGGCCCGGAAGTATTAGGCGGTTTATTAGCCGGAGTAACCGTTTCAGGTGTATTGATGGGTATGTTCCAGTCAAACGCAGGTGGTGCTTGGGATAATGCTAAAAAATCTTTCGAGAAAGGTGTGGAAATCAATGGCGAGATTTTCTACAAAAAATCAGAACCACATAAAGCTGCTGTAACCGGCGACACTGTTGGTGATCCGTTCAAAGATACATCAGGTCCATCCATGAATATCTTAATCAAATTGATGTCTATCGTTTCTTTAGTTATTGCTCCTTATTTATCTTTAAATGGAATTCTTCATATTGGAGGAAATGATGCAAAAGCAGCTTGTTGCCACGAAATGAAAGCTGAAGCATGCGCAGATAAAATGGAAAATTGCGAAGCAGGTAAAAACTGTACTTACTTAGTAGATACAACTTATACAGATTCATTAGGTCATACTATTGTTGAGAAAAAATGCATTGTAACAAAAGGTGATGAAAAAACTTGCTGTAAAGATAAAGAAGCAAGTAAGAAAGAATGCTGTGAGAAAAAAGTGGAAATAGAAAAAGAAATTAAAAAATAAAAAGGCTTTTTCTTGATAAAAAAAACTCCGTTCCGAATATTCGAAACGGAGTTTTTTTATTATTGCTGTATACTAAACCAAACTTGTTTTACGTATTATATATATGAAACCGTTTTGGGTAATTCTTTTTTTACCAATCTTTGTATTTCCCCGAGAAAATAAATTCTTAAAAAAATTTACAGATTATAATAAGAAATCTTACTATGCTGAAAGTGTTTACAAAGAACACACCTGGCAAACTTTTTATACACTAGATGACGCACATAAGAAAATAGAAACCGACAGCATTGATTTACATCTCTTAAATGCATGTTTGTTTTTTACAACAAATAAATTACGTGCAATGTATAAGCTACCTGCATTTGCAATGGATATTCGTTTGAAAAATGCTGCATCCATACACAGTTATCAAATGAGCATACATCATTTTTTTTCTCATGATAATCCATATGTAGCTGCAATCAAAACTTGTAGTGACAGATTAAAAATATGTGGCATACAGCCGGTTGCAGGAAGTGCAGAAAATTGTCATAAAACTATTGTCGACGATAACAGCCTTACTTATATTGAATTGGCTCAGAAAGTTATCGAGTCTTTTTTCCAATCCCCAGGACATAAAAGAAATCTCATGTATCCGGCATTTAAGTATGCCGCCTGCAGTGTTGCTTATGTTTTTGATGAGGACGAAGAGGTATACCTTTTAGTGACACAGGATTTTTATTAATTCATTTTATATTTTGGTACAATATTTGAACTTTTTAAGCGTTTTTAACATTAATCCTGTTAAAGAATCTTATTTAGAATTGAAATAAATTATATAACTTTATACAATGCGAGTACTAATAAGCCTGTTTCTCTTTTGTTTTAGTCTTTCTACATTTGCATTGCAGAGCATCAATGGTATTGAAAAATATAAACCTAAAAACTACGGAACACCTTGTGTGCAGGCTTTTCTGAATAAAGATCCACTAAACTCCGGTTCATTTTTAACTAAAAACACGAAGGGAATTTTAACGGTTACAAAAGATAACAAAACTAAAATTTTGTTTAATATCACCTTGAAATCCAATATCGGTAAAAAAGATGAGCCGCCTGTTTATTTACGTTTCATCAAACAAAAACAACTCAACATATCCGAGATTTTGGAGTATGCAGAAGAAGGTGATGAAATTTACATTGAAGAATTTGTGCCTTCCTTAAACAAAGTAGATTTAAGTTGCTCTCCGGCTAGCATTACGGTGATAGAGAATCTGTAATTCATTTTCATTTAATTACTTTATAAAGTATCTTTGCAGCGCAATGGATTTGCAGCAACTTTTATTCCTGTTTCGTGATGATAAACGAACTCAGGAGCTTCTTCAACATCTTCAATCTCCGCAAGCAAGAGTCTTGCTTCGTGGAACTATTGGCTCTTCCGTAAATTTCATCACAGCATCCGTCTTTTTGCAATCCAATTTTACACAATTAATCATTGCCAATGATGCTGATGATGCTCAATATATTCAAAACGATTTGCAAAATTTGTTAGAGAAAAAAGAAATCCTGTTTCTGCCTTCTTCTTACAAAAAACAAAATTCGTTTTCCGAGCAAAACAACCACAATATTTTATTGCGCGCGCAAACCTTAAACGCATTACTGAATGCAAAAAAAGGCGGCGATATCATTGTTACATTTCCGGAAGCATTGCAGGAATTGTTGGTACGAAAAGAAAAATTAATTGAAAACACATTATTCTTAAAAACCGGAGAAAAAATCGACATCGATTTTATGCTGGATTTATTGATAGAATACGGTTTTAACAGAACTGATTTTGTGTATGAACCGGGTGAGTTTTCTATTCGTGGAGGCATTATCGATGTGTTTTCTTTTGGCAATGAATTACCGTACCGCATCGAGTTGTTTGATGATGAAGTGGAAAGCTTGCGCACCTTCGATCCGGAAACACAATTATCGCAACGCAAAATTTCTGAGCTGACGATTATTCCAAATATCAACGCACATTTTACCAAAGAAACAACAGCTTCTTTATTTGAGTTTTTGCCGGCAAACACCGTTGTTTGGTTTCGCGATGCTGCGCTGTTCAAAGAACAAATTGAAAAACAATATTTGCAGGCGCTGGAAGAGTTTGAAGTCATACAAACAAAAAAAATAAAAGAACATGCTTTCCTGGATAAAACATTAAATGAAATTCTGGTCTCACCTGAATCATTGCTTAATGATTTGGAGAAATGCCAACTCATAGAAACAGGTAACAAAAGTTTGTTTAATGCTGTTGAAATTGAATACCATCAACAACCACAACCATCTTTCAATCGCAATTTTGATTTATTAATTCAGGATTTGCAGCAACATCAAAAAAATCATTTTCAGGCATTTTTGTTTTCTGAGAACGCGAGACAAATTGAGCGCTTCCACCATATTTTTGAAGACAAAAAAGCGAACATAAAATTTCATCCTTGCTATGTAGATTTGACACAAGGCTTTATTGAAAAGGACTTAGAAATTGTTTGTTATACTGACCATCAGATTTTTGATCGTTATCATAAATACAAAACGAAAGTTGGTTATAACAGAAACAAAGCAATTACCATTCGTCAGTTGAAAGATTTAAATCCGGGTGATTATGTAACGCATATTGATCATGGTGTTGGAAAATTTTCAGGCTTGGAAAAAGTGACGGTCAATGGTCAATCACAGGAAATGGTGCGCCTGATTTATAAAGACAATGATTTGTTGTATGTAAACATAAATTCACTACATAAAATTTCCAAATATACCGGCAAAGATGGCCACGAACCTAAAATAAATAAATTAGGAAGCGATGCCTGGACAAATCTTAAAAACAAGACCAAGAAAAAAATAAAAGATATCGCTGCGGAATTGATAAAATTGTATGCGCAGCGAAAAGTAGCAAAAGGTTTTGCTTTTAACAGAGATACTTATTTGCAGGATGAGCTGGAAGCGAGTTTTATGTATGAAGATACGCCTGACCAAACCAAGGCAACTGCTGATGTGAAAGCTGATATGGAAAAACCACATCCTATGGACAGGTTGATTTGCGGTGATGTTGGTTTTGGAAAAACAGAAATTGCCATTCGTGCTGCGTACAAAGCAGTAACCGACAGAAAACAAGTGGCGGTATTGGTACCAACTACTATCTTAGCCTGGCAGCATTTTAAAACTTTTTCTTCACGTTTAAAAGAGCAAGGTGTGGTCGTAGATTTTCTGAATCGTTTTAAATCTGCGAAAGAAAAAAAGGAAACTTTAGAAAAAGCGAAAGAAGGAAAAGTTGATATACTGATTGGAACACATGCTATTTTAAACAAAGAATTATTGTTTAAAGACTTGGGTTTATTGGTGATAGATGAAGAACAAAAATTTGGTGTCTCAGCTAAAGAAAAATTACGTCATTTAGCACACAATGTAGATACACTGACATTAACGGCAACGCCCATTCCACGAACACTGAAATTTTCTTTAATGGGTGCACGTGATTTATCAAATATCATGACACCGCCAAGCAATCGTATTCCCATTACCACAGAAGTTCAGGTATTTGATGTAAAAAATATCAAGGAAATTATTGAGTTTGAAGTGTATCGTGGTGGACAAGTTTACTTTGTGCATAATCGCGTGAAAGATTTGCCTGAACTGGAAACCGTGCTGCGAAAATTATGTCCGGATGTAAGCATTAAAACAGCACACGGACAACTGGAAGGCGACCAACTGGAAGATATTATGTTGCAATTTATCAATGGTGAATTTGATGTGTTGCTTAGTACAAATATTGTTGAAAGTGGTTTGGATATTCCGAACGCAAATACGATTATCATTAACAATGCGCATCATTTTGGCTTGAGTGATTTGCACCAACTGCGTGGTCGAGTTGGCCGTTCTAACAAAAAAGCATTTTGTTATTTATTATCGCCACCAAAATCCACACTAACCGATGAGGCTCGCAAACGCCTGCAAACACTGGAAGAATTTTCCGATTTAGGCTCCGGCTTTCAAATTGCTTTGCGCGATATGGATATTCGTGGCGCCGGAAATTTATTAGGCGGAGAGCAAAGTGGATTTATTTCGGATATTGGTTTTGAAATGTATCACAAAATTTTAGATGAAGCGATACAGGAATTGAAATACACGGACTTTAAAGAAGTGTTTAAAGAACAAATTGAAGAACAAAAACAGTTTGTGTACGATTGCACGATTGATACCGATGTAGAAATGCTGATTCCGTTGGAATATGTGCAAAATACGGAAGAGCGTTTGCGTTTATATACCGAATTAGATGCGATTGAAAACGAAGAAAATTTGCAAAAGTTCGCTAAGAAAATAGAAGACAGATTTGGTAAGCTGCCCAAACAAATTAATGAATTGTTTGATGGCTTACGCATTCGATGGATTGCAAAGAAAATTGGGTTTGAGCGTATCATTTTAAAAAACGGAAAACTGCGTTGTTACTTTTTAGACAATCCAAAATCGCCGTATTATGAAAGTCCTTATTTTCCAAAAGTGATGGAACACATTCAGAATTCCAAAAAGAAATGCAACTTAAAACAAAGCGGGAACAGCTTGATTTTGGTGTACGACAATATCAAAACCATGAACCAGACAGAAGTTATTTTTAAAGAAATTGATGAGAAGGTTTTTGGGGTATAATATAATTTTTGCTTATCTTGAATTAAAATAAAATCTCATGCTCAATAAATTTAACACAGACTATGGATTATTAATTATACGAGCAGGTATAGGAATTATGTTTATGTTCTATGGTTGGCCAAAAATATCAGGTGGCCCTGAAATGTGGAAGGGAATTGGCGCCTCCATGGCAAATATCAATATTACATTCGCACCAACATTTTGGGGTTTTATGGCTTCGTTTGCTGAATTTGCCGGTGGTGCTTGTTTGGTGCTTGGGGTTTTATTCCGACCTGCATTAGCAATGATGATATTCACCATGTTTATTGCTGCTTTGTTTCATTATAAAAACGGCGATGGTTTCAGTGGATATTCACATGCATTAGAGTGCGGTATCACCTTCTTTGGTTTGCTTATTGCCGGTCCTGGCAAATATGCGCTGAAAATTGTACGAAGGTAATTTTTTATTTCTGTGACAACGTATAAATTATTCCAATTACAGTAAGCACAGCAATAACAGCCAACGCAATTTTTATCGCACTATAAGGTCGTTGTCCTTGTACTTCTCCTGTTCTTCCGTTTATTATAAAACGATATACTTTCGTTTTATAACCATAGGCACTTATCCAGATAGGCAGTAAAATATGTTTAAACGTTACATCTCGATACACTACATGCATTTGATTGATGCGTTGTTCATCACCTCCTATTTGCTGGCGTATGGTTGTTTTAATCATGTCTTCCATCACACTTTTCGCAGTATCAAAACCTTTTTGTACATCTGTTTGGTAACATTCCGTTTGAAAGCCACTTATAAAGCCTTCGTTATACGGAGTTAAGTTATTTAAATCCCATGGTTCCAGTGCCCGTGTTACATTATCCGGCAAAGATTGACTCGCCAAAACACAAACATCATCAAAAGAATTTTGTACAGTACCGCTTCGGTCATACCATTTTGTATGTCTTGTTCTGTTTTTTCCGGAACCTGTATAATAATATTCACCTCGTTCTCCCTGATAATCTGTTGTAGTGCTGCTGTCATATGTCCAG
This sequence comes from Chitinophagales bacterium, assembly GCA_046329785.1. Classification (GTDB taxonomy): domain Bacteria; phylum Bacteroidota; class Bacteroidia; order Chitinophagales; family JADIYW01; genus JADJSS01. The sequence goes on along the minus strand of JAXLTZ010000006.1, from coordinate 12,230 downwards.
TAAGGCATATATAATCCTTTTAATTTTTCATTCAGTGCAGCATATTTTTTTAAATCATTTGGAGCAAACCATAATCCATTCAGCCATTTGATAAATATATCATGTGCGTTTTTATTATCCACTTTAAAAGGCAATAAATATTTTGGTTTTATGATAGTAGAAGTGGTGCCGCCCTGTATCACCAATGGAGAAGCACAAAATGCACAATTATCGCTGGTTAGATTTGGTTTTAAGGTAATAGTAGCACCACAGTTATTACATTTAACCGTGCTTACTGTTTGTTTTTCTTCCTCATTAATTTTGCTGGAAATAAAATCCAGATATTTTATTTCTTCCACTTCATTAGTTGAAGCTGATAAAATCTCGTTTTGAGCACCACAATATTTACAAGATAATTTTTGTGCACCCGGCTCATACTGCAACAAAGCGCCACAATCTTTGCAGTTCAGTTCATTGCTGATGTTTTGATTATTTTCTGTGAAAGAGTCGCTCATAGTTTTTTTGTTTTATGGTTAAAAGTAAAAAGACTTTGAAAGTTTTAAAAACTTTCAAAGTCTGTATATAAAATAAAAAATCATAATTCTATAGTGGTGGTGGTGCAATTGGTGGCGGAACCGAATTTAATATTGCCGCTAATTCAGGCATTGTTGATGCTGCTGCCCATGCAGCCATACCAGCTTTCCATACCAGCGTATCGCCTTTTAATTGACCACTTTGTGCCATTTGGGTTAATGCCGGCACATCAAAAGGACCTGTTTGTGCACCATTTACCGCCACAAAAATTTGCATTACTGGTGGCGGTACCGCGCCTCCGCCCTGTGTACCTGCTATGCCGCCTTGCATAATACCTCCTAATCCGACACCAACAAACGCACCTGCCATTCCACCGCCATTCTCCGCTGCTTTTTCAATGCCTTTTGCCGTTTTCCATTGTGTCAGCTTTTGCATATCGATTTTATCCAAACGAGAAAGCTCGAAAATTTCTTTTTTCACTTCGTCCGGCATCGAGATATTTTCTACTAAAAGAGAAGTTACTTTTAATCCGTAAGCATCAAAATCATCTGATAATTTTTCTGCACCAAATTTGGAGAACTCATCTAAGTTAGATGCAAATTCTTCTATTTTTAGTTTGCTTTCAGCAATAGCGTCTGTCAGTTTTGTTACAACTAAAGTGCGCAACTGACTTGATATTTCCTCAGTAGTAAACTGACCATCCGTTCCTACAATTTCTTTCATAAATTTTCCGGCATCTGTGACGCGGAAAGAGAAATTACCGAAGGCTCGAATTTCTATCATGCCAAAACGCGGATCGTTCAATGTAATCGGATTTTTTGTACCCCATTTCTGATCCGTAAATTGTTTCGTATTAATATAAAATATGTCAACCTTAAACGGAGAATTAAATCCGTATTTCCACCCTTTTAGAGTTGTTAAAATAGGCATATTGGCAGTAGTTAATTCATATCTGCCCGGTTGATATACATCTGCCAGTTTTCCTTCATTCAAAAAAACAGCAACTTGCGATTCGCGAACCGTAAGTTGTGCGCCAGTTTTTATCTCATTTTGAAAGCGTGGAAATTTCCATACTATGGTGTCTTGTGTGTTGTCGGTCCATTCGATAATATCAATGAACTCATTTTTAAAAGTGTCTAACAGTCCCATGATTTTTTGGTTTTAATATGATACAATTTATTAAAATAATTTCGTTAAAGAAATAGTATAACTGTTTTTTTTCGTTAAAAGTTCCAAATATACTGTCCAGGCAATTTAGCTAGAAAACAAATTCTTTCCATTTCAGACTGTCGGGATATATAATATGCTGATTTTTTGTGCGATTCCTAAAGGTAATATGGTATCCCCATTTTTCTAATTTGAAATCATAGTTCTCTAAATATTGATGCATCATTTGCTCGGAGCGTCTCCTGTAATTTATCGTCTTTGCTAAAAAAAACAGATTTAGTAACATTACGCCAAATAAAATTATTTTTAAAACATGACACTTTTTGTTGAAAATAAAACTGCAATAAATGCAAAAAGAAAAAAGGAAGAAATATACTCCAATCTATCGCCTTCTTCAAACAAAAATGTTGAAAAATACAATTATATTACCGGAACTTGTGCAATAAAATACAATAGCAATAAAAGGATTAATATTCCAAAATGGTTGTTCCCTTTTTTATACTGATAAAGTGCATAAAAAGAAAAAACATACTTTCTCTGTTTGACAATATTGTTTAGTTTATCAATAAATTGCTCCATTTAAAAATAGCTTTCTTATTTTATGGCAAGTTACGATTTAGTTATGCAAATACTTTTCTACATTTGTAAAAATATACATCATGAAAACAACTCCACTAACAGATACACACATTGCGTTGGGCGCGAAAATGGTTGATTTTGCAGGTTTTTATATGCCGGTACGTTACACCTCCGATTTAGATGAACATCATTGCGTGCGCAATGCTGTTGGTATGTTTGATGTATCACACATGGGTGAGTTTATTCTGAAGGGTGAAAATGCACTTGCACTGCTGCAAAAAATTGTATCAAATGATGTGTCAAAATTAGAAAAAGGGCAAGCAATGTATGGTTATTTACCAAATGAAACCGGAGGTGTTGTCGATGATTTACTGGTGTATGCATTAGAAGATGGAAATTATATGTGTGTGGTAAATGCTGGTAATATAGATAAAGACTGGGCCTGGTTTGTTAAACACAATACAGATGATGTGGAAATGCATAACATTTCAGACAATACAGCACTATTAGCAGTTCAAGGACCAAAAGCGGCTGATGCTTTGCAATCATTAACGGATATAGATCTATCTTCTATTCCATATTATCGTTTTAAAAGAGGAAATTTTGCAGGTGTTGACAATGTAATTATTTCAGCAACAGGTTATACTGGTGCCGGTGGCTTTGAATTGTATTTTAATAAAGTGCATGCGGTAGATATCTGGACAAAAATTTTGGAAGCAGGAAAACCATCCGGATTGCAGCCAATTGGTTTAGGTGCGCGCGACACTTTGCGTTTGGAAAAGGGATTTTGTTTGTATGGAAATGACATTGATGATACCACTTCGCCTTTAGAAGCCGGGTTAGGCTGGGTAACCAAGTTCAATAAAGATTTTATTGGAAAAGAAATTTTGCTACAGCAAAAAGCCGAAGGATTAAAACACAAATTAGTTGGATTTATAATGATTGACAGAGGAATTCCGCGTGGTCATTATCTTATAAAAGATGCTCATGGAAAAGAGATTGGTCATGTAACATCCGGTACTCAATCACCTTCGCTTGGTTATGGTGTTGGTTTGGGTTATGTAGATACAATTTTCAGTGCTGTTGATTCAGAAATTTATATTGATATTCGTGGAAAATTACTGAAAGCAAAAGTGGTAAAGTTGCCATTTTTATAGTTTTCCAACAGTAATGCAAAGAAAATAAGACGCAATGTTTTATAATAAAACTTTTATTTTCAGATGGTTTTTATTCATCTGTATTCTGTTTTTTATTTCTTGTTCCAAGGTAAATAATACAAATTCTTACGAAGTATTACAGGAAACCTATGTTAGCCACCGCTACAAAGATAAACTGACCACAACACAATTAGTTTCAAAACTTAGTTCGTTTATTTCCAACGCAGATAGCTTTGTGCATCCTAAATATGATGTAACGGTTTATCGCGTTTTTTACAAAACGCACGATTATCAAAACAATGAAATTATTGCAAGTGGCTTAATTTATTTTCCTGAAATCAGAAATTATTTTTTACCTGTTGTCTGTTATCAACACGGCACTGCCATAAAAAAAACAGAAGTGCCGTCTGTCAGTGCTGATTTAGGATATTATGTGCCATTTATCATTGCAAGTGAAACAGGGGCTTTGGTGTGTGCGGCCGATTATATTGGGTTAGGTTTCAGTGAAGGCATACATCATTTTTATGAACCAACGGAAGAAGCAAATGCTGTAGTGGATATGTTAGGCAGTGTGCAGATTTTATTAAATAAAATTTATCGTCCGCTAGTCTTTAATGATGATGTATTTTTATTTGGATATTCGCAAGGCGGCCATGCTACATTAGCGGCACAACGAAAATTAGAAACAAAATATCCCTATCAATTTCATTTAAAAGCAAGCGCACCAATGGCGAGCTGGTTTTCACTGGAAAAATCCGGTCAACTTAATGTACTGAAAGATTCTGTCGATTACACTTTTTCCGGCGCATATGCTTTTCTTATAAACAGCATACAAAGCACTCAGCACATTTTTCCATCTTTTGATGCTGTTTTTATTCCACCGTATGATTCTTTGACCAATGTTTTATTTGACGGTGAGCATGGAATTGGATTTATAAATTCGCAGTTTCCCACCAATTTCTACAATACATTACAACCTGATTTCAGGAGTGATTTAAAAAACAATCCGAACAGCATTTTTGTGCAGGCAGTAAAAAAATACGATGTCATTAATGACTGGATTCCCAAATCGCCGACACATTTTTATCATAGTACAAGTGATGAAGTGGCATTTTATGATAACAGTGAAATTGCATTTAATGCATTTAAACAAAAAGGAGGCAATGTTGAATTAATTACTCTGGGCAATGTTTCTCATTTCGAAGGCAATGTTCTTGGAATTGAAAAAATGCGCGAATGGTTTTACCCGCAGATAAAAATTACACCTTATTAGCTTGTTCACTCTATTTAACATCTCTCGTAAAACATCTTCTCACATTGTTTGTTAATTTACTGCATGATTATCTTAGTTCATAAAAAGTATTACCTAACAGCTCTATTGAGTTTATTGTTTCTTTTTATGAATGCTCAAATAAATGCACCGGTTTTTGATTTTGCACAATACGAAAAGCGTGTGCTGCAACAAAACGACACATTATATGTAGTTAATTTTTGGGCAACATGGTGTAAGCCATGTGTTGAAGAACTTCCATTTTTTGAAAAGGCTAAACAAACATTTTCAAAAAACACGGTGAAATTCATTTTGGTGAGTCAGGATGCTAAAACACGTTCAGCATACGTAACTGATTTTCTTAAAAAAAATAATTATACATCCGAATCATTTATTTTATCGGCCGGAAACCCGAATATATGGATTGATAAAATTGATACCGCTTGGTCTGGTTTAATACCAATGACTGTTTTTTATAAAGCCGGAAAAAAAGTTTATTTTCACGAAAGCGATTATACTTCTTATGAAGAATTAGAAAAGATTATTCACTCAAAATTATAAATATGAAGAAATTATTTTTTTTACTATGCACACTCTTTGCTTTGTCTTTTAACACTAAAGCTCACGAAGGATTACACACAGGTCAGACTGCTTCCGATTTTAAATTAAAAAATATTGACGGCAAAATGGTATCTATGGCCGATTATAAAAATGCAAAAGGTTTTATTGTAACATTTACCTGCAACCATTGTCCGTATGCGAAAGCGTATGAAGACAGAATTATTGCCCTGAATAATAAATATGCAGACAAAGGTTATCCTGTAATTGCTATTAATCCGAACGATGCTGTTCAATATCCGGAAGATGATTTTAATAGCATGAAACTGCGAGCTAAAGAGAAGAATTTTACTTTTCCATACTTGCATGATGAATCACAGGATGTTGCGAGAGCGTATGGTGCAATTAAAACACCGCATATATTTATTGTACAAAAGGAAAACCAGCAACTTATTGTAAAATATATTGGTGCTATTGATGACAACTGGGAAGACGCCACCGCTGTAAAAGAAAAATACGTAGAAAACGCTTTAGATGCTTTATTAAAAGGGGAACCTGTTGCTGTAGCAAATACAAAAGCTATTGGCTGTGGAGTAAAATGGAAAAAATAATCCTACTCTTATTCTCTGTATATAAGGCATCGAAAACGATGCCTTTTTTTATAAACTTAACGGTTTCAAATCCGGCTCTATAAAATTTTTTCTCGCTTCTTCAGATAATAAATAATCTTTAGTATAAAATTGAAACGGGAGGGTTTTTGCTATGTATTCACTTTGCAGCATTTGTATCAGCAATTCTTGGACAGAAAGAGATGATAATGATTTTTGTATAAAAGCATCAATGACCCAAATCCAAAACACCGTAATAGTTTCATGATATCCACTGGTTGCTGTATTTTCACCGCCGGTGGCAACATTGTATTTTTTAATGTTAATTCGAATTTTTTCCAAAGCTTTTTCTTTGCCATAAGTATATACATAATATAAACCTGTGGCTAAATGTGCTTCGTGTGTCCATTGCTCTTTAGGCAAAGACTCATCCTCAAACTTTTTTATAGAAGTTGTTATATCTTCCACAAAAAGAGGTTGCATTTTTAATTTAATTCTTCTTTTAAAAAATCCATCAGCTCTTTAACATATTCTGCAGAAAAATTAAATTCAATGCCTGCTGTTTTATACATTTCAGGAATGGGTTTTGTATAACCAAGTTGTAGTGCATTTTTGTAATCGTCAATTGCTTTTGCCTTATTTTTTTTATAGTTTCTCCATACAGCTAAAGCACCCAGTTGTGCAATTCCATATTCTATGTAATAAAAAGGCACCTCAAAAATATGAAGCTGTTTATGCCACAATGCTTTCCTGAAATCTTCATAACCGCTCCAGTCAATTTCATCACTGCTTAATTCTTTGTAAAACTCCGTCCATTTATTTTCTCGTTCTTCGCTGGTATGATTTGGATGAGTATAAATCCAATGTTGAAATTTATCTATCAAGGCAATCCAGGGCAACATGGTAATGATACCTTCCAAGTGTGTTTCTATAGCTCGTTTTTTATCCGCTTCATTATAAAACGAATCGAGTCCGTCAAATGTCATCAGTTCCATACTCATGGAAGCAAGCTCCGCAGATTCAGAGCTGATGTCCTGGTCAAAATTATAGGGAAGTGTTCGCATCAAAAAAGAATGCACAGCATGTCCTGCTTCGTGTACCATGGTTTCCAAATCGCGGTGTGTGCCTGCGGCATTCATAAAGATGAATGGCACGCCAATTTCCGGAAGTGTCATGTTATAGCCACCCGGTGCTTTACCTTTACGCGAGTTCAAGTCCAGATAGTGCATACTATCCATTATGGAAATACATTCAGCAAAAAAAGGATCTACCTTTTTTAAACAGTCCACCGATTTTTCAATAAGTTCGTCTTGTGTGCTGAAAGGCTTTAATGCCGGCAGGTTTTCCGTATCCACTTCTAAGTCATATGGAAATAATTTTTCGACATTTAATTGTTGTTTTCTTTTTTGATGAATTTTTTTCACCATTGGAATAACCTCTGTCTTTATTGCCTCATGAAACTGTTCGCATGAATTTACATCATAGTCAAATCGTCCCATTTCGGCAAACATATAATCTCTGAAATTTTCAAACCCGGCATTTAATGCTATCTGATGACGAATCTTCAATAGCTCATCAAATAATTTATTTAATTTGTCTCTGTCCTGAAACCTTCTGCTGTTGGTTTTTTCAAAAATTGTCTTTCGTAATGATCTGTCTTGATTTTGTAAGAAAACAGCCGCCTGAGGTAAAGTATATTCATTGCCATCGTGTTCTATTGTCATTGCACCAATGGTAGAACCGTATTCCTGTGTGAGCAGTTGTGTTTGTTGTGACAAAGGAATATTCTCCTCACGAAAAATCTGCAGCTGGGTTTTTAAATTACGCAAATAAATAAAAAACCTGGATTGGTCCAGTTCGTTAATAAAATGGGAAGATGCTAATTTCTTATTAAGCTCATTTGTAACCGTCATCCAGTTCGGCATAATGGTTTGAATGAAATCTTCGTAAGCATCTGTATAGGTTTCATTTTCCGTATCACAGGTTTGACGAATATATCGCCAACGATATTCTTCATCCACCACGGCGTCTGTTTCACTTCTATCGGCAATCCATTTCAATAAGTTTTCTTTATTGTCAATTTCCCGGTTTAATAATTCATTGTAATAAGATTCGATATCTTTCCAGGTATATACTGCTAAGTTTTCTGCAAGATATTTTCTGTCTTTACGCGTAATAGCTTTCATAATTATGATTTAAATAAAAATTCCTTCAAGGTTTTGAAAACCTTGAAGGAATTAAACTTTTAGAATTATACTTTATTTTTTGTCATTCTTGGTTTTGCTACTGATTGTTGTTGTACACTCATATCTTTTGCCGGCATATGGTGCTGTTGATTGTGTGATGCTTTAGAAGATGATTTTATTTCTTCGCCTTCTGCGGGTTTTTTAAACACATCTAAATCTTCTAAAATAGCAAACCATTTAATCAGTTTTTTTATGTCGGAAATATTTACGCGTTCTCTGTCGAAATTCGGCAATATCGTTCCTAAGTATTTTCTCAAATCATCATTGGAGGCATTGGCGTCTACCGGAGCATTTGTTGCTTTTTGATTTTTCATTTCAATAAAAACATCCAGCAAAGGAACAGTATCCTCATCTGTATAAATGGCAATATTTTCCAATGGTGAAAACATATGCTGACGATTTGAATAAAATTTTTTGTTTTCTCCGTTCAGTTCGCTTAATATTAAACCGTCGTTTCTGTTGGCCACTAATCTTTTTAAGCCCCCAATGCCTGTTACGGCAATAATTTCTCTGAATTCCATAAACTTATTTTGTATGCAAAAGTAGGAAAATGTTATGGAATAGCGTATGAAAATATGTTAAGTCTGAAACTTATCGTGCAATGGCAATTTTTCCGGTGTAAATAAAAACTTCTCCGTTCTTTTCATAAGACATTTTTATAAAATACATGCCATTTGAAAGATTCTCGTTTACAGCAATAAGATTAGTGTTTCCGTTAAATTCTTTTAGTTGCATTTCTTTTCCCGTAATGTCATAAATAGCTATATTCCATTTGTTCGCCAATATACCTTTGGGAATTTCTATTATAAAATTACCTGTGGATGGATTTGGGAAGAGAGTAAGATTTCCGGAAATACTATTTTCCTTTATACCTGTTGTTCTCGTATCACAATCCAATAAACGATAACAAAAATCACGAATATGCCTTTCGGTACTGTCTAATACTTGCTGATTAACTAATTGCAAGGTTAAAATACTTGCTAAATCAAGATTAAAAAACGGAACATGACCTTTTCCAATCCAATCTTCAAACTCACAATAAATACCCTGATTTTGTGCTCTTAAATTCATAGCCTTTCCTCCATACAAATTAGGTAAAGTCGGAAGGCTAAATGGTTTGCCGTAATTGTATGGTACAATCGGGTCCGCAGACCCGTGATTTAGCAACAATTCAATGCCGTTCGGAACCATCCAGCTTGTGTCTAACAATGCACCGGAAATACTTATGGCAGCCTTAGGTTTAATATGGTCAAATTTATGACGTAAAATAGAATCTGCATTGGAACCATTTGCTTCTATTATCCATTGCTGATACTGAAGCGGCAATTGCTGTAAACTATCTAAATATGTAATGAACATAGTAGAAACAGCACCTGCAGAAACTCCACCGATAAACGCTTTTGTAGTATCAATCCGGTAAGGATTTCCATTAGAGTAGGTGTTTACCAAATGGTCTACTGCTTCTTTTGTATCAATCAAAGCTCTTGAAACAGCTTTCACCATTATTTCTTCTGAGAGTAATCCTAATAAATTAGTCTCCTGGCGATAATCTATGGAAATAGCAACATAACCATGTTGCGCAAAATAATTACACATCAACACAATATCCGGACTGTTTTGATCTAACAATTTTAAGTAAGCACCTCCGTGAATCAAAAGCATAACAGCCCTGCTGCTCGCAGTATCACCTTGCGGTTCATACACATCGTATTTTAGTTGTATAGGGTACCCGTTGCTTTGTAATTTAGTAGCATATACTACATTATTCGTGCGTTTTACGTTTGGAAATAATTTAGTTTTATATCTTCCGTTCAGACAATCACTTGCATTTACAGATATTATACAAGAAGCTACTAATAAAATAGTGTAAAGAACTTTTTGCATACAGGTTGTGTTTATATAAAAATACTATGATTTTTAATTTGTAGTAGCACTATTTATAAGCAATTGTGCATTCTTATCTTTTGTATATCTTTGATGTATGCCTTTCAAAATTCATTCCGGTTATCAACCTGCCGGCGATCAGCCAACAGCCATTCAGCAGCTGAGTGACGGTGTTTTGAACAATGAAAAATATCAAACCTTGTTAGGGGTTACGGGCTCCGGTAAAACTTTTACCATTGCCAATGTAATTGAAAAAGTACAACGACCAACCCTGGTACTTTCTCATAACAAAACCTTAGTGGCACAATTATATACTGAATTCAAAGAATTTTTCCCTGAAAATAAAGTCGAGTTTTTTACATCCTACTACGATTATTATCAACCCGAAGCTTATGTTGCTGTTACAGATACCTACATCGAAAAAGATTTATCCATTAATGCTGAAATCGAAAAATTGCGCTTAAGTACAACTACTTCTTTAATGAGTGGCAGACGCGATGTAATTGTAGTAGCTTCGGTTTCCTGTATTTATGGTTTGGGAAACCCGGCAGAATATAAAAACCAGATTATCAGAATTTCCAAAGGACAAACCGTGAGCAGAAACTCTTTTTTGTTTGATTTGGTAAGTATTTTATATGCACGTACAACAGCTGATTTCCAGCGCGGAAATTTTCGCGTAGTTGGCGATAATGTTGAAGTATTTCTGGCATATGCAGATTATGCCTACCGTATTACTTTTTGGGGTGATGAAGTGGAAGAACTCGAATCATTTGATCCTGTTTCGGGAAAGCGAATCGAAAAAATGCATGACATTGCTATCTTTCCGGCGAATATTTACATTGCCCCTCGCGACCAATTGCCAACTATCATTCATGAAATTCAAGATGAATTAAAAGAGCATGTTGAATATTTTAATAAAACAGGAAAACAGCTCGAAGCCAAACGTTTGGATGAACGCGTGAATTTTGATTTGGAAATGATTCGCGAGTTGGGTTATTGCAGTGGCATCGAAAACTACTCCCGGTTTTTTGACAGACGAAATCCGGGCGACCGGCCTTTTTGTTTGCTGGATTATTTTCCGGAAGATTTTTTATTGGTGGTGGATGAAAGCCATGTCACCATTCCGCAAATAGGAGGTATGTATGGCGGTGACCGCAGCAGAAAACAAAATTTGGTAGAATACGGTTTTCGTTTGCCAAGTGCTATAGACAATCGACCACTGAATTTTAATGAATTTGAATCTTTATTAAATCAAATCATTTTTGTGTCGGCAACGCCTGCTGATTACGAATTGATGAAAACGGAAGGTGAATTTGTAGAGCAAGTCGTTCGACCAACCGGGTTGCTGGATCCGCCGATTGATGTGCGGCCAAGCGTCAATCAGATTGATGATTTATTAGACGAAATCCAAAAAAGAATAAAAGTAGATGAGCGTGTGCTGGTAACAACACTAACCAAGCGCATGGCTGAAGAATTATCAAAATATCTGACTAAACTAAATATAAAATGTAAATACCTGCACAGTGATGTGGACACAATGGAGCGTGTGGAAATTATACAGGGTTTGCGTTTAGGTGATTTTGATGTGTTGATTGGCGTGAACTTATTACGGGAAGGATTGGACATTCCGGAAGTTTCCTTGGTAGCAATTTTAGATGCCGATAAAGAAGGCTTCCTGCGTAACGAACGCTCACTTACACAAACGGCTGGTCGTGCGGCGCGAAATGCCAATGGGTTGGTTATTTTTTATGGAGATGTGATGACACAATCTATGAAGAAAACAATTGATGAAACCAACCGGCGAAGAGAAAAACAAATTGCTTATAATATTCAACATAATATTACACCCAGAACTGTATATAAAAGCAAAGAGGAAATTTTACAGCGTGCTTCTATTTTAGATATCCGTCAATCCTCTGAAACTAAAAGTGAAAAGAAATACCGCGAACACGACGAAAGCATGATTGTTGCTGCAGAAGAGCAAAATGAATATTTAACAGCAGCACAGATTGAGAAGAAAATTGCGCAACTGAAAAAAGCCATGCAGCGGGCATCACAGCAAATGGATTTTATGGAAGCCGCACGATTGAGAGATGAAATGTTTAAATGGCAGGAAAAAATGTAAATATGATTTTTGCAAACAGATATTTTAGATTAATACAATTTTCAATTATAATCATGTATATTTCTGCAATTAGTAGTTTATTTCATGGATTAAGATTGTTTTCAAATATTGCAAGTACAAATA
>JAXLTZ010000051.1:0-2148 GCA_046329785.1 Chitinophagales bacterium | reverse complement strand
AAATAAGTGCTGTGAAAATAAACAATTCTTCAAAAAACTGCCAATTGAAGGCTTCACTTCAACTCAAATAGAGTTAAAACCTTTCGAAAAATTAATAGTAAATGATTATTGGATAAATTCATCCGTTTTTAGTTATCAATTTAATTACGATAGATATATCACAGGTATTCCACCACCTGATAATCTATACACTATAAAATACCTGTTGCGACCAACTCCTGTTGAGTTGCAAATCTTCCGTTGTTAGTAGTTGATTATTATTTCCACTCAGGAAATCTTAAAGTTTCACACTTAGAAACCTTAAAATCTATTATTCAACTATAAATTCAAAAAAATGAACTCTTTAAAAAGACTATCATTCATTATGGTAATGATGATAATGAACATGGCATTCACAAATGCTCAAACAGCCATTAAGTCAGATTTGGAACTAAAAGCAAAATTAATGAAAATGGATGGTAAGTTATATCTGTTTATTACAGATGAAAAGGACTCCCCATATTCAAATAAAGATATAACGGCATCGGTAAAATTGAAAGATGTAAACGGCAAAAAACAGAAAGTAACCTTAAGCCCTTTCGGAGAATCTGCGTTTGTTATCAATGATGCGGTGGCAGATTTTAAACAATTAGTGGCCACTTTGAAGTTTAAAAGTGGAACAAACACTTTAATAATTTACGCTACGTTTAAAAATGATGGAAATGCAGAAAACAGATATGCATGTTCTATGCATCCGTCCGAATTGGAAAAAGATGCCGGAAAATGTACAAAATGCGGCATGGCACTCTCAGCAAAGAAAGTAACAACATTCCAGCCTTCTAAGGTGGTTCGCAAAGGAATGTAATCGAAATAAAATACACCTGATGAGTAAAAATACTTTACTCATCAGGTATTATTCATCATTATAAAATAAATAAAATGAAATATAAAAAATTAATTCCAATTATTGCCCTTGTAATATTGATCTCAACAATATTCGGTATCTCATCGTGCAAAAAAAATGAGACAAAATTAAATGTAAATTATCCGGCAGCCTATGTAGTAAATGGTGAAGATGCAAGCTTATCCGTAATAAAACTTTCCGACAACACCGTATCCGAGACTTTAGAATTAATGGGAGGCAGTTCAGGTATGATTATGTGGCCGCATCACATATACAACCACGAAAATCATCTGGCAATTGGTGTTCCAGGTATGGACTTAAGCGCAGGACATTCAGGTGGTATGGCAGGGATGATGGGTAGAGTACTCATTTTAGATGCTGTTAAAGGTTCAATTATAAAAGATATGGAAACACCTATGATGAATCATAATGCAATCTATTCACCGAATGGTACAGAAATTTGGACTTCTCAAATGGATTCAGCAGGTACTGTATTGGTATACGATGCAACTAATTACAGCCTCAAAAATACGATTAATGTCGGTGAAGAACCTGCTGAAGTTACATTTAGCGCAGATGGCACTAAGGCGTATGTTTGTAATGGAGGTAGCAATACGGTTACAGTAATTAATCCGGCAACGAAAGCAGTGATAACAACACTTAATGTTGGCTTAGACCCAGTAGGTGCTTGGACATCGTCTATTGGTAAAATGTTTATCGACAATGAAGCCGGAAATTCGATAAGTATTATTGATGTAGCCGCAAATACAGTCGTAGGTACTATAAATTTAGGATTTATGCCTGGATATGCAGCTTACCATACTTCATCTGGCGAGTTATGGGTTTCTGATCCTGATAATGGAAAAGTTACCTATTTTTTAGATATGGGTAGTAATAACTGGATGAAACATGGCGAGCTTGCAACAGGTGCAGGCGCACATGCTATTGCATTTAATGGCAATACTGCCTATATAACCAATCAAATGGCAAATACGGTTTCTGTAGTCAATGTAACAAGTCATACAGTATCTAAAACTATAAATGTTGGTAAAAAACCAAATGGTATCGTTATTAAATTATAATTCATTAACAAAATAAACTAATACAAAATGAGAAAATTAATCATCATAATCTCGGTAATCACATTTGCATTTACAGCTTGTAATAATAAAACAACAAAGGAGTCGGTTGGTAGCTCCGCAGAAAACTCTTCTGTAATGTATGCTTGTCCTATGCATCCTGAAGTGATGGGAAACAAGGGCGAC
>JAXLTZ010000050.1:0-2247 GCA_046329785.1 Chitinophagales bacterium | reverse complement strand
GCAATCACTAATGGTGGGTCATTTAAACTAAGATAGGCAGAAACACAATTAGGCAATGATATTTTACGATCGGTAACATAATCCACCACTTCAAAACAAAACGTATAAAACCCCTCAGGCAAGCGGTTGTTAGAAGACTCTAACTGTGCTCGTGAGATTCCAGAAAAAATCAAGTTGTTATTATTGAAATACCAATCCAGATCTGCACCGCTCAATTGAAAAGGAACACCGGGCACTACGTTTACAGGTTGCGGTGGCTTTATACCGGGCTTGGATTCGATTGTAAAATTAGATCCTGTTATTTTCAGTTTTAAATAAACATCCCAGCTTGCTTCCGTAAAATCTGTAAATACAATCGTTGCTTTTATTTTAGGTGTAAGCGGATTGGAATACTCATCCAGATAAACGCTATACGGTGAAATTAAAGAGGTAGTCACATTACTTGGATAGATGACCTGGGCATACGCGCCGGTCGTAAGCATAAACAAGAAAAGTGTGAATATTCGTTTCAATTGTTGCATTTGTTATTCTTCAAATAAATCAGAATCAAACCTTTCTTTTATATTTTTAATGATGCGATCGACAGTTGCAAAATCTTCTCCTTGCGACCTAAACAACTCCATCTTTACTCTTATTGATTTTATCAATTGATCGGAAACACTCCAATCGCTTTTTAATAATTTCTCTTCTTTTCTATAAATAAAATAATACCAGAAAATACTCAGCACATTCGTTAAATCGGCAAAAGAAAAATCATCTTGAGAAATGTAAGCGAGCAAATCTGAACTAAGTTGCGGATATAATTTATTTTCTCCAAACTCCGTCCCATAGCCAATTACATGCATTGCAGTAAATCCAAAATCATGTATTCCTCTATCCCGATCCAAATCAAAGTATTCTCCTTTTCCCCTAAAGAAATCAATTACCTGATTTTTCTCTATTGCAATTTGATAGTAATTCATTATTTTATTTTTGTAACGTTATTATTTCCGAAAAAGCCTTTAAATGTTTCAAAATTATTGTTGTGCGTATAGTTTCCTGAATTCGATATCACGGCTTCTGCTGTGCCATGCTTCGTATAACCACCCGGCACCCATTCGCCAACATATGCCCCTTTTTCATTACCTGTTGGTAGCTCAAACTTAAATCCTCTGTTCGGTTCTACTGTGACAAAATAAACTTCATCATTTGGACGGTCAAAATATTTAGCACCCAAATCCAATTCATCGATCAGAACTTGAGGGTTATTTCCGGCATCTTTGTATTTTTTCATGACGGCATCCATCTCACTTTTCAACCCCATAAATTTTCTAGGTGCCAGTGTTATATATTCTGGGTTTGACAAGTCACTTTTTCTTATTACAAATGCTCCTCCCTCCTGATTAAATTTATTAATATGCTGTACAATATATGTTGCATCCAAGTATTTCTCAGGAAGTGGAATACTGCCCTGTTCAACGGTAACGGAAAATACACCGTTTTCTATTTTTGCAAACTCATTTCCATTTTTGGTAACATATTTTAGTACATCACCTTGTTCAAATACACCTACTCCTCCATTCACCAATCTGTCATGAATGGCTTTTAAATTTGGTGACAAAGCATTCACCAAGGCACTTCCTGCTAAACCTTTTTCTAATAACTCTACCTCTTCACCATCTTTGCTGATCGCTTTGTTTAATATATTCCCTTCTTCATCTGTAATAATATTATCCGCTTTGTCCAGCACACGCTCTACTTTTACTTCCCCTTTTGCGATCGCCTCTTTAAATGCTTCTATCCCACCCTTCAAATTCAGCTGAGGCAAAGGAATTATAAAACTATAAACCCTACCAGAAACAGGAACTGTAAAAAATTTGGGTAATACTTTTACACCATTATATAGCACGTTAAATACCGGCTTACCTGCTTTATAAGTAATTTTTAATACACATCCCGCTGTTTTACTTACAACCTGACTAACAACATCCAACCTGTCCAATACACCTACACTGGCCTTTATTGCTCTTCCAACTGCAGTCTGAGCCAACGCTTCTCCTCCTGTAAGAATACCTAATATAATTCCGAATGCAAATTCACCCACCGTATGTGCAAATACACAATGCTTGTCTCTGTCAAAGCCAGAGCTTATTCCATCCCACATCAATTTTCCGAATCCGCCAATACCACCACCATTATCACTAATGAGCTTACCCATTTGTGCCGTTTGTTTAACAGCATCTGCATTATCCGTTGCAAAACTCATTG
>JAXLTZ010000049.1:0-2389 GCA_046329785.1 Chitinophagales bacterium | reverse complement strand
GATTGCTTTATACCCATCAAAGCAACGCGACGAATGTAAATTAATGGTGGTACACCGTAAATCCGGAAAAATTGAGCATAAGATGTTCAAAAATGTACTGGATTATTTTGATGACGGTGATGTGATGGTGATAAACAACACCAAAGTATTTCCGGCACGTATGTACGGCACCAAAGAAAAAACAGGTGCTAAGATAGAGGTGTTCTTATTAAGAGAACTTAACCACGATTTACGTTTATGGGATGTTTTAGTGGATCCTGCCCGTAAAATCCGTGTGGGAAATAAGCTCTATTTCGGAGATGATGATTTAGTAGCAGAAGTGGTAGATAATACTACTTCCCGGGGCAGAACTATCCGATTTTTATTCGACGGAACGGATGCTGAGTTCAGAGCTGTTTTAGATAAATTAGGTAATACACCGCTTCCAAAATACATCAAAAGAGAACCTGAAGAATTTGATAAAGAAAACTATCAGACAGTTTTTGCAAGTCAGGAAGGTGCGGTTGCTGCACCTACTGCCGGCATGCACTTCAGTAAAGAATTAATGAAACGCTTGGAAATCAAAGGCGTTGATTTTGCAGAATTGACGTTGCATATTGGTTTAGGTACTTTCCGTTCTATCGATGTGGAAGATTTGTCTAAACACAAAATGGATGCAGAATACTTTAAGGTTGATGAGAAATGTGCTAAAATTGTAAACAGAGCAATACAAAGAGGTAAAAACATCTGTGCTGTCGGTACTACTTCCATGCGCTCGATAGAAACTGCAGTTTCTGCTGAACGTTTACTAAAACCAATGGAAGGCTGGACTAACTTATTCATTCATCCACCATACGATTTTAGTATTGCCAACAGTATGATTACTAATTTTCATGTACCAAAATCAAGTTTAATCATTATGGTTTCTGCATTTGCAGGTTTTGATTTAACCATGGAAGCATATCAGGTAGCGATGAATAAGAAATATAACTTCTTCTCTTATGGTGATGCGATGTTGATTATTGATTAATAATCAACATCTTCAAAAGATTATTAAAACAATATAAGCCTCAGTATTTGTACTGAGGTTTTTTTATTGGATCAAATCAATTATTTTTATACAAATTCCATAATGTGAAAATTAAAAAATTCAAATGCATTCAGTGTGGTGCACCCAAAATAAATCCTTATTCATCGCCATATATTGTTTGTGATTTCTGTGGCGCATTTACTGATATTGATTTTGAACAAGGTTTAGGTGCATGGAATAAAGACCCTAAACGCACAGAAAGATATACCACCGAAAAGGTAAAGTTTGAATCCAAACTAGCAGAATTACTTGGCAAAGGAAATAAAGAAGGCTACCAAAAAGTACAACATGAATACTGGGATTTATATTATAAGATTTATCCGGAGTATCTGCCTCCAACAATTAATACAGATGAAAAGTATAAAATGTATTTAACTATCTGTGCTGATGTATCTACCGTATATGCATTTGATGAAAATTGGGCGAAAAAATCGGGCGAACAGGCTTTGCTGCAACAAGGTGTTACCTATAATGTAGAAGACGGAAAAACATACGCAGATACAGAACCTTTTTTCAAACTCACTGATTTTTTTATTAATTACGTTAAAGAGGCTAACAAAGATTTTTATGCAAATCCTGATTACAAAATCATGCTGGAATTATTACCACCGGATGTACATTTTAAAATGAAAATGTCGATGTATGTGCAGGCGTGGATTCCCTATTTACGAATAAAAGATGCAGAAAGATTATTGCAACAAACACATTTCACCAGTGAATATACAGATGCATTGGTGGTAAATGGCAAACAACAACCATGTCAGTTTTGCCAAAAAGATGTATTTGTTCCGGAGGGTTCTTATAAAGTGATGTGTGAACATTGCTTAAAAGTAAATAATGTGCAAACTGTATTTCATTGCATTTCCTGTGGTACTGAAAATAATGTTCCGGAGAATCCTGCAAAACCAATTAATTGTATAAGTTGCGGCACGGAAAATAGATTGGTAAAGGGTTGGTTCTAATTTTTTTATTTTTATCAAAAAGTTTACAAGTCAAAACCAATATCTTTTCTGTAATATTTTCCTGCAAAAGAAATCTTATCTGCATTTTTATTAGATAACTTAATAGCTTCTTTCCAATCTGCATGTAATGAAGTAACTGCCAATACACGGCCACCGTTTGTTACCAGATTTCTATTTGAATCAATTTTAGTTCCACAATGAAAAACTATTGAATCTTGTACTTCATCAATTCGCGTTATCACTTTATCTTTTTCAAAATTTTCAGGATAGCCTCCACTTGCAAGAATGATAGTAGTTGCAGCGCGTTCATCAATTTCTAAGTTAACGGTCAACAGTTGGCCGTTCGCCGTTTTTTCAA
>JAXLTZ010000005.1:0-237361 GCA_046329785.1 Chitinophagales bacterium | reverse complement strand
ATTTGATTATAGTCTACTAAACTAAACGGTGCTGCATTATCAGTTTGATGACACGGATAACAGTTATTAGCAAAAATATTTTTAGCTTGAGTCCAGGTAATTTTAGATATTGAAAGAGTATCTATACTTTTTGTTTGATTATAATACGCACTCAATAATTTTTTTATTTGTGCCTGATGATAATCTCTTTTTACTAAATATAATGAATCATCAGTATAATTTTTAGGATTCTCTACTACCCTCTGTCCTATCATATCACTTTCTGAAGACGTGATATCATTTCTGGTATGTTTACATGAAATTATTAGTATTAGTGCTAATATTAATATTAATATTAATGGACTTTTATGTGTTACAAAAACATACATCATTATTTCTTTCAGAGCTATTTATTATCCATAACGAAGTTAATATTATAAGAAAGAAATTCTATAAAATATTGTTGAATTTTAAATTTTCTTTGTTGGATTTTAATTTGAAATCAGATATTTAATTAATAACTTAGCTTTAAGTTATAAAAATAATGAAAAGAGAAGATTTTGTAAAAATTTTACTAGTAGCTCCATTTATATTAAATTCTGTTTCTTGTGAGAATAAACAGACTGATTCATCTCTTAAGACAAAATCTAAGATTAAAAAAAAAGAAGATAATATATCAGACGAAGAATTGGCTTTTTTATTAAGAAGAACAACATTTGGGTTCAGTAATAAAGACTTTGAGTTTTGTAAAAAAATAGGTCTCAAAAAAACTATTGATTTATTGCTTCAGGATCACCCTGCCCCCCCTCACCCAGTTAATTATGAATATACGCAGGATCCTTATACACCTATAGGCACAACATGGGTTGACAAGCCCTATTCAGAAACAATCTTTTTCACAGAATATAGAAAAAAGAGTTTTGAATCTTGGGTATTTAAGGGAATATGTCAAGAACCTAAGGTTTCTATCAGAGAACAGATGACTCTGTTCTGGCACAATCATTTTGGATTATCCTCAGTAATGGATTATAAGTATGAATATAAACATGATGAGTTACTAAGAAAGAATGCACTGGGAAATTATAAAGAATTAACCAAAGAAGTAACTATAGATCCTGCAATGCTAAGGTTTTTAAGTGGTAATGGAAATAACAGAGATGCTCCCAATGAAAACTATGCACGTGAACTTTTGGAATTATATACAATTGGGAGAGGCAAACAAATTAGCGTAGGAAATTATACCAATTATACGGAAGAGGATGTAAGAGTACTGTCAAAAGCATTAACAGGTTGGACTGATGTAGGATGGTATAATAACTATACCCATATTCCAATAAAAGCAAAGTTTAAAATTTTAGCTCATGACCCAGTTCCACTAAGGCTTTCAGATGCATTTGACAATAAAATTATTTATCCAACTTTTGGCAGAAGATATAAAGATGTTATTGATATCATTTTTTCATATACTGAAACATCGAAATTTATTTGCAGAAAACTATATCGCTGGTTTGTTGATTGTAATATTGACGATATAATTGAACAAAATATAATAGTTCCATTGTCAAATACTTTAATTATAAACGACTTTGAACTTAAACCTGTAATTAAACAATTAATATCTAGCCAACATTTCTTTGATCAAATAAAGTCCACCTCTAAAACAAAAAATCCTCCTGAATATATTGGCAATATACTCAAATTCTTTCCCTTTAAAATTTCAGACAACCTAGAATTAGAGTATCATTTTTGGTACCAAATTTTCAATGAATCTGTAAGCATGGGATTGGACTACCTAAAACCGCCAAGTGTTGCTGGATGGAAAGCCTATTATCAATCTCCTTCATATTATAATTCTTGGATTAATGCTGCAACCTTAAATAATAAGCAGAAATTTTGTAATAAATTCTTTATTCAAGGTTTTACATATAAAGATGACTGTGTAAAAATTGATATAAAAAGTTGGCTGAGGGAATATGCAGAAAATTTAGCACTTGGAGATATTATTAAAGATCTAAATAAAAAATTATTCGTTATAGAATTTGATAAAAAGAGAATAGAACAAATTAAAAATATATTTTTAAATGGATATAATGAAAGTCACTGGTCAATTGAAGCACAAAGGTATATTACCGAGTCAAATAAATCAACGAGTTTAAATCAATTTGAGTCAAACTGCAGAAATGGATTAAAATATATGTTTACAGCACCTGAATTTCATCTTATATGAATACAAACCGTCGTCAATTTATTAAAAATGTTACAGGAACAAACAATAAGGCATTTTCACTAAATGCAAATATTAATTCCATTGAAAATTATGAAAATAATGATAATATATTGGTTATTATTCAATTAATAGGAGGAAATGACAGCCTGAATACAATTATTCCTCTAGATATGTATGACCATTTAATGAAGCATCGTTCCAATATCATGATTGAGGAAAAAAGAACATTGAAAATTAATGATTTTAATGCATTTCATCCTAAGCTTGAAAAAATTTATGAGTTAAGCAAGAATGGTCAATTTTGTTGTATTCAAAATGTTGGATATCCAAATCAAAATAGATCGCATTTTCGTTCCATGGATATATGGAATACTGCTTCTGATTCAAATGTAATGCTAAGTTCTGGTTGGATAGGAAGATATCTTGATATTTTTCACCCTAAATATCCCGTAGGTTATCCCAATAAAAAGTTCCCGACTCCATTAGTTATGACGGTGGGAGATTTAGTAGCTGATACCTGTCAAGGTATAAATACTAATTTTTCGTATGTTATGAACCACTTAAACAGCATAGAATTATTAGAAGAATATTCAGTAAATGAATTAGCGAAAGACCAGAAAATGAAAGCACAATTATTATTCTATAATGATGTTATTAAACTTACTAATGGATACTCAGAAGTTATAAAACAGGCACAGCAAAAAGGAAAAAATTCAGTTGACTATCCGGATGATAATATACTTGCACAGCAACTTAAGTTAGTCGCGAAACTAATTAGCGGAGGTTTAGGCACCAAAATTTACACACTAACACTTGGCGGATTTGATACTCATTTATCTCAGACAACTGAAGAAACAACTGAAGGGATTCACGCTACCTTATTAAAGACACTATCAGAGGCAGTATATGCATTTCAAATGGATTTAAATAAATTGGGATTATCAGAACGAATTTTAACAATGACTTATACAGAATTCGGAAGGCAAATAGCTTCTAATGCGTCAAGGGGTACTGACCATGGATGTGCCGGATCTATGTATTTTTTCAGCAATCATTTTAAGAATAGTATAATAGGTAAAAATCCAATTATTGAAGATGAACTAGAAAAACAAGCGGCACTAGATATGGAGTATGATTTCAGAGATGTATTTGCAACAATCTTAAATAAATGGTTTAAAGCAGACAATGATAATATTGATCATATATTTAGCAGGAAATCAACAATTATAAATGATAATTTTATCTGATTCTATTATTTAGTTTTCTAATTTTCTCGTCATCAAATCTGTAAAAATCATCCTGTGTAACTTGATAAGTCTCTATCTTATCTTTAGATACTAGAATGGATACTTGTAGATTTGCTTCTTTAGGTTTTACACCTACAATAGCAACATTTCTGTTGTATTTTGTTCTGTTCGGCCTGGAATAATGCAGTAAACGATGGTCATATAATATTGCCTGACCTGCATTTAACAAAGGTTCTGTACCTCTTTTAATATAACTATCGGTTTCCTTCAGATAAGGGTTAGGAATTTTATGACCACGTACCTCAGAACAATTCAAGTGGGAGCCTTCTATTAATCCTAAAGTACCATTTTCAGAATTTGTATCCACTAAAGCAATCCATAAATTATAAGAAGTATACTTTGGCTCATCTACAATCGTCCAATCCCGGTGCACATCCAGATTATTATTTCCATGCCGTTTCGTTGCCAGTGTTCCACCCAACAATTCAAGCTCCGGAAACACATTTTCAATTTTTGCTTTTAACAAACGCTTAAGCTCACCATTAATAAAATCAGAGTCTATCTTATTTAAAATATGAGAGGAGGCTATAAACTCTCCATTTTGATTTCCCAGGTACTTTTCACATAATGAATTTAAATAAACAACATCTTCCTTATTTAAAACATCCAGTATACAATATCCTTTTATTTCCAAATCCTGTTTCATGATAAAGTATACTGTTGAATCAGATGCTCCATTTCTCTTTTGTCCGGTTGCCAGTTATTAAATGGAATTGTCCTCACTAATTTACCAATTTTAGGTCTATCAAAAATACCTTCCTTAAACTGCTGGAACTTCATCAGAAAATCAGGTTCTTCCTCATAAACTTCAAGTTGATTAGGACTCTTCTTATCTCTGTAAACGACCTGAAACTGCGCATCCTTGTGTGATACAAATGTTTGTGCAACTATTCTAAATGCATTACTTACATTCGGTACAGAATCATGCAAGATACTTTGACTGCAAACTACAGCCTGACCGGCCTTAATATACATTGGCGTCATAAATTTATCAATATACTTTTCATGTGCCTGATAAGTAAATGGAATAGTAGGCGCTCTGTAATTTCTTGGAAAACGATGACTTCCTTTTAGTAAACGTAATGCGCCGTTTGTTGCATTAATATCTGTAAGCGGACACCAAACGTTTATAGGTACAAAATTATCTTCATCTACTAAAGTTAAATCCTGATGCATCCCGAGTTCACTCTTACGTTCATTATTTTTAGTAACATAGGAGCCTAAAAAATTACGGTGGTTCTTAAAATGTTTTTCCAACGCTGGGTTAAACACTGCAGAAACAATCTCATCCACTTGCTTTCTGTACTCTAAATCAGCAAGAAAGGTTGTTGCATAAAATCCTCTATTATTACTCTTGTGTAATTCATAATACTTTTCAGTAAGATATTCCACTTCCTCTTTATTTAATAAATCAATCACAACATAACCATTCTTGTCAAATTGCATTTCTAACGCTTCACTTATAAATATATTATTCTTCATTACTGATTATTTAATATTTTGAACATTCTGATAGTAGTTCATCTTTTGATATCTTATCCAATTTATTGGGTAGAACAGCCTGAACAGGATATCCTGTGATTGATTTACGTTGATTGAAAAGTGCAGTTAATTTTGCATTGGAATAAATTGTAAAAAAATCAGCATCAATTGCATACTGTTCAATCTTTTGATTCGTTGGTGACAAATAATAATGCTTCAGTTCGGCTTCTTTTGATGTTATCTCTGTCGCTATGGTTATTCTTGGTGAATTGCTTTTGTTAGGACGGGATGCATGAATAATCCTGCTATTAAACAATAAGGCTTCTCCGGCCTCTAGTGTTATAAATTCTAACTCACCAGAGAGCTCATATGCATAATCATGAAACGGTACATGAAAAATTGGTAATGGTGTTGCCCTAAAATTATTTAGTACATTATGCGAACCTTTCAAAAAACCGAGTGTACCATTTTCCAGAGTAGACGGTGTCAGTGCTATCCATAAATTATATGACTGATACCTTGATTCATCTACAAAACTCCAATCCTGATGCGGTGGAATATCACTGTTCGCTGTTGGTTCTTTGACTGCGTACCTCGGCGAGATAAAGCGATAATCAGCAAAATATGTATCTGTATAGGGTTGAATTAATGCAGCAATTTTATCAGAAATCATGCTTATTTTATCCTGTTCCTGCAAATCTAATGTAACATGGAACCCAAAGTAATTATTTTTCGGATTGGGATATTTATGATATACTTCCAACAATTCTTTTATAGTAACATCGGGTAATAGATTTATTTTTACAAATCCCTTCTTGTTTAATTGCTGTTGTAAGTCTATATGTCCATCTATAAAAATCTGCATCCTAGCTTATCTTATCTTTTACTTTTTTGATTAAATTGTTTAAACTTAATCCGGCAATAAACTCTTTTGTTTTTTTTGCAATTCCACTTTTCATTTGTTCCCCAAATAATGATATCATATGTTGGGTTAACTCTTTATTATATACATTTCCTGCTGATAAAACTCTTTGTTTCATTTCATCTTTACTTAAATCTTCCCAAACAAATTTAATTTCTTCCATCAATTCATAATCCTCTATCACTTTACCATTATCATACATCTTTGACAAAGAACCATTATCATATTTCATAAAGAATGAAGGATCTATTTTATATTTTAATAAGGTATTATTAGTTCCAGGTTTAAGGTAATAATGCCTCAATTCAGCATTTTTTTGCGTAAAACTCAATCCAACAGCCAGTCTTGAAGTGTCTGTAATATTCGGAGGCGAAGCATGAAATGTTCTGTTATCAAATATTAATGCCTCGCCTGCTTTCATTGGAATCAGTTCAAAATAAGGAAATAAAGAAAACATATGTTTTGACAAAGGCGAAGGTACCTGTGGAGAAGGAGACGGACGGACACTGTTAAAAAATTTATGACTTCCTTTTATGACTCCAAGGCAACCATTTTGCATATCTGTATCCATTAATGCAATCCAACATGTAACGGAACAATGTTGTATTTCATCCTCTACAAATGTCCAATCTTGATGAGGCGGAACCACACCTTTCGGATTTGAATCTTTTATTACATAGCTGGCAGTTATAAGCTGATAATCCTGCAAATATGGCCTTAGCTTTGGCATAGCAATATCTCCTATCTTTTCCATCATCGAAGCAACCAATTTCTTATCCTCATGGTCCATCCCAACATAAAAGCCATATTCCGTTACTTTCTTAATACCTGATTCATACAAAAAATCTTTCAACTCTTTTATATCATTTTCATCTAAGGCATTTATCTTTAAATAGCCGTTCTTTTCAAAAAACGACTGATGTTCGGCATCAGAGAATAATGGTTGCATACTAGTATATTGAGTTCTGTTTTCAAAAAGTTGCTGACGGAATTGTTTTTCTGTCAATTTTCCGGGAGTATAAGTAAATGATTTCTCCAATAAGCCAATAGTTGGTTTATCTATTATTTCAGGATAATGAAGAAATAAATCATCAGGCATACCGTATTGCTGTATTTCATTCTTTTTTTTGTTGTAGTAAAGCATAAACAAAGCAGCATCCTTAGGAACTAACCCGACAGTTAAGGCCAAACGTTCTTCTGTAGAAGAATTTGGCCACGAGGCGTGCATTAGCTTTTGATTAAAAATAAATGCTTCTCCTTTTCTTAAAGGTAATGTTTTAAGGTACTTCTCAAATTGTGTACGTTCTTCTTCAAAGGCTACAGGAATACTTGGAGACCTTAAATTATTTTCGACCATGTGGCTTCCATCTATTACCCGAATCGCACCATTTTTATAATTGGTATCCTGCAATGGTATCCAAATTGTAAACGATCCGTATTTATCTTCATCCGTTACTGTCCAATCCTGATGAAGAGGCAACGGATTATTATCTTTTGGAAGTTTATTTAAGAATGAACTGCCTAGTATTTTATAGTCTGTAAAAGTACTGTGAAGCTTATTATGAAGCTTGGAAATAATTGTATCACTTACTTTTCTCTTTAATTCAAGGTCTTCATGAAATGAAGTAGAGTAGAATGTTGTTTTAGCATCATGAAAGTTAGTATAATAAACAGATTTTAATTCTTCCACCTCTTCATCAGATAAAAAAGGCATCGTAATATATCCGTTTATATTCAGTAATTTTTGCTGATATACATCTTTCAGGTGCAACATTAGTTAAAAACGGCTTTCAGTTTTTCTAAAACAGACTTTTTTTTCGGTTGTTCATCTATTCTCGTAGAGAATAAACTCTTCTCAAATAATTGAACTGACATATTAAATGGCTTGTAATTAATACTTCTGATTTTTTTTACATTTTCAGGTTGTTTCCACGGATTAAAGTTCATATAAAAATCCTTGTCTACTTCCAATACGTCAATATTTGTTTGGCTCTTATTGGGGTTCATGTGATAGTGAATAGACTTTTCTTCTTCAGGAATCAAAATCAGTTGTATAGCCAATCGTAAATCGTCTGTTTTATTTATAGCTGAATAATGAACCAAACTGTCATCCAACACAACTGCCTGTCCTGCATTTACATTCATCGGTACAAGGTATTTATTTATTATATCGGTTTTTATATTTTCCAATTCCCATGGAACCATTGGCCCTCGAAATTCTCCAAATCTTTTATGCGAACCCGGAACAACCTGTAATGTACCATTACTTTGGTTACTGTCAACAAGCGGACACCAAATAGAAACTGAAGTGGATTTTCTTTCATCTACAAATGCCCAGTTCTGATGCAAAGGCACCTCCCCGTCATTTGTTTTTTTACGTATGAAATTTGCTATAATAGGTCTGTAATCAGCAAGGTATTCTTTAACATACTTTTCAAAGCGTTCAGTAATCATTTTGAAAACAAGTTCTTTGTATTCAATATTCTTATCTATAAAAGTAAAATCATAAGTAATTCTCTCTTTTAGTCCTGCATCATCGGCACCAATTAATCCTCCGCTGTTATTTAGTGTTTCAAAATACAACTCTTTTAATTCATCCACTTCTGCTGTTGTCAGAAAAGAAATCACAACATATCCATCTTTTTGGAACTGTTCTTCTAATAATGAATCCTGAAATACATTTCTCATTGAAATAAATTTATTCCCCCGATGCTAAAGTTAATAAAAAGTGTACAAATTTTGTAATTTTACTTGCACTAATAATAATGATTAATATCATCTTTTATGAAAGAAAAAGTCATTATAATAAAAAATAACTGAATGCCGTATACATTTGCTCACCCTGGATTTGCACTTCCATTAAAAAAGTTAAAAACAAATGTATTCTGTACTACGGGTCTTATATTCGGAAGTATTACTCCAGACTATGATATTATTTTAAGATTTTCAAATCAGAGATTACATATTTTTCAATATAATATGAGGGATATTTTTTTAATAATCCTTCCGATTGCATTTGTTTCTTCAATATATTTTCATTTAGTAATCAGAAATGTACTTATTGATTATGCACCAACTTATTTACGGAATTCTTTATTAAAATATAAAGACTATAACTATCTTAATTACCTGAAAAAAAACAGCATAAAAGTGATTCTATCTATTGTTCTTGCAATCCTGCTACATTTATTTTTTGACTTAATTTCTCATCTGAATGCTTACCCATTTAAAGTTATAGGTGAGTCATATTTTCAATCAAAAACGGTTGGGTTTATTTTTTATTATATGGCAATTTATCTACCGCCGATTCTATTCAGTATTGCCGGATTTTATTTAATATTCAAAATTATAAAAGAAACTTCATCCTTGCAACAATTATTAAAACTGATCTTAGAAGAAAAAAAATCCAGATATTTTGTTTTATCATTTATGCTGATTACGATTATAGTAAGCTTTGTTAAATTAGCCATTTCGGGTATTGATGGACAATTTGTTATAGATAGTTTTGTAATAAGCCTTACAAATGGTTTAATAATCTCATTTTTTTTTACCCCCACTATTTTTGCTATCTTAAAAAAAATAAATAATCATAGTGGATAGCTCAAATATTATACATACATTATGGATAGGTGATTCCTTAAGCGCTATGGAAGAATTAATGTTGAAGTCATTTCAATATTTCAATTGTAACGTTAATCTATGGACCTATAAAAATTCATTAACCGTCCCGGATGGTATAATAATAAAGGATGCAAATGAAATTATTCCTGAACATAAAGTATTCAGTTATAAATCGCAAAATAAATACGGACATGGGAAGGGAAGTTTGTCGGGATTTTCTGACATCTTCAGGTATAAATTATTATTTGAGAAGGGGGGCATTTGGGTAGATAGTGATGTCACTTGTTTAAAGGAATTTAAAATTGAAGAACCATATTTCTTTCGATTCCATCATCAAATTGGTTTAGTGGGGAATGTCTTAAAGGCTGATAAAAATGCACCGTTAATGGAATGGTGTTATAATAAAGCCATTCAATTGGTAGATAGAGAAAACACGAACTGGTTGCTCCCTATTGAAATATTAAAAGAGGGTGTTTATTATTTTAATTTGCAAAAATACATACATGACATATCCAACCCTGACAGTTTTCCTGTTGTAAGAGAAATGTATCTGAACAACAACAGGAATATTGTAAACTGGACCATTATTCATTGGATGAATGAGGAATTTCGCAGAATGAATATTGACAAAAACAAGGTTGTAAGAGGGTCACATTATCAACAATTACTAGACAAACATAAAATCGATTATAATTTTGCCACACCCGAAGAAATAAAGTTATTAAAATGGAAAACATCAAAACTTAATTATTCAATCCTGAATTTAATATCCAGATATAACTGGTACAAAAGAAAGTTATTTGATAATTTCTAGAAATGCATTTATGTATTGTTGTGCAATCTTATCCCATGAAAAGAGATCATGCATCAACTCAAGATAATCAGGAGGATATTTATATTGCTTTAGTAGTTTATGATTGTAAAAACGAGAAACCTTATCTACCATTAATTCAGGTTCATTACATGCAATAATATTGCCATTAACCTCTTCCACTATCATATTATTATTACCACTCACATCTGTAGCAACAACATATACTCCCGTAGAAATTGCTTCCAGTATTGCCAATGACATACCTTCGCTTACAGAAGTTGAAAGTAATAAATGAGAATTACTTAAAGCATCCATAACTTCAGCATGACTTACTTTTCCTCTGAAAGAAATAGGGTATAAATTATTTCTAATTACAAAATCTTCCATTTTAGATTTTAACTCGCCATCACCCAATATTTCTACTTTATATGGAATTCCTAATTCCTGAATCCGCTTTATCACATCCAGAAAAACCAGGGGGGCTTTCTGAGGTACCAGTCTACCTATAAAAATAATATTAAGTGTGGTACCAGACATTGACTTATTAAAATGATTTATGTAAAGACCGTTAAAAAATACCTTATTCTTATTTTGATACTTTTTTCCTAAAAATTTATCTGCGATGGACTTTATTTCTTCAGATAATAAAATATTCATGGAAGAATCTTGGCAAATATTCTTTATGCTTTTATAAAAAAACAGATGCCAGAAAAACATTGTTTTGGGATATGTCCATGGTATATCATGACCGTGAGATAATATCACATAAGGAATATTATGTTTTCTTTTTAAATACCTAGCAACTACTCCCCCAGGCATTGTAAAATTAGCCAAACATATATCAAACCCAATATCCTCTCTATTCTGGTGTTTAAAATAATTAATAGCATGCCTTAGCCATGAAAACATTTCAAGCGGATTGGATTGATAGGTATTTTTACGTTTGGATCTTAGCCTGACAATTGTAATATTATTATTTGTATAATACTCCGGTTCACCATAAAACCAGGTTGTAACTACAACAACGGAATGATTCATTTTTGCAAATTCTTCCGCCAAGTGTTTAGTAACAATCCCGGCACCTCCTCCTAAAGGTGGATACTCGTAATTTAGTATAAGTATGTTTAGTTTTTTCAAAAAAAGATATTCTGTTAAAATACTACAGATGTGAAATTAAGATAATTTTAGTATAAATACATTGTTCGTGTAAAATCATAAACTTCAATAAAGAATCATTGTATTTAAAAAACATCTTGATATAATTTATTAATGATATATACTACTATATGAGTAAGTAAATAATTAGTAAAATTTACTACCTTCAATTTATGAAATGGAAAAATTTACTGAAAAGGGAAAAAAATAAATCGCATTACGAACATGCCGCAAATGTTGGCAAATTTTACAACCAGAATCATGATGCCTTTATCAAAGTATATGGTGAAGTAATACAGGCTTTCCGGACAAACAATTTAGACAATATATTACATTATCAGATAGGGCAAATAGGCTTACAAGAAGACTATAAAGTACTTGATGCAGGCTGCGGTGTGTGTGGGCCTGCACGATATTTTGCGAAAAATACTGGTTGTTCGATTGAGGCAGTTTCGATTTCAGAAATACAAGTTGAAACATCTCAAAAACATATAAATAACGAAAATCTACAGGATAAAATAAATGTTCATCTTCATGATTATCACATGGTTGATACTTTATTTCCGAAAGAGCATTTTGACAAAGTCTACTTTTTAGAATCATTCGGACACTCTACAGACAAAGAAAAGTTATTGAAAGCGGTCTGGAAGGTGTTAAAATCAGGTGGTGAAGTATATATCAAAGATTTATTCAGACGCATCTCAAGCAATTGGTTTATTCAGCGAAAAATAGACAGCGAAATAAATAAAATAAACAAAGCCTATTATTATGAGGTAGCTGATTTAAATAAATTCGTTGATATGGTTAGGGAAATAGGTTATGTGATTGTATTTATAAAAACAATTGATATTCCTTTAGAAGACTTTGAAAACTTATCCATTTCTAATGAATTCCAGGAATTAACCGGTATTGCTAAGATTGACAACTGGGATAAATATATATTTCCGATTGATTTTTTTGAAGTAAAACTGTATAAACCTGAATATGATATTGAAAAAGGGAAGCATCGTTATTTTCTTCAGAATATATATCAGTTGCAAATGAATCATCTTAATAAAGATGAACTCTAAATATGGCATCTTTCATAAATATCCGAAACAGATTATGGGATAATGCTCAATATAAATTCAGTATTATTTTTTGCAGCTTATACGTTGTGTTATTTGCAGTTCATTCATTTAGCACAAAAATATTGCTTTATATTATTGTTTCTATCTTACTGTCTATTGGTATTGCAGGAATTGGATATGCTTTTAATGATTATCATGACTATCATGATGATATAATAAATAACAAGCAAAACTTATTTCTTAAGTTTTCAAAAATGCAGGGAATATTATTAGTGTTCTTCTTTGTCATTTTATCGGTATTTCCATGGTTTATTCTACCATTCGACAAGTTATCCTTATTATTAATCTTCACAGAGATAATACTATTTGTCGTTTATAC
Organism: Chitinophagales bacterium; assembly: GCA_046329785.1. Classification (GTDB taxonomy): domain Bacteria; phylum Bacteroidota; class Bacteroidia; order Chitinophagales; family JADIYW01; genus JADJSS01. The sequence goes on along the minus strand of JAXLTZ010000005.1, from coordinate 224,405 downwards.
CCTACCCCCCTTTCGTTTAAAAGAAAGAGGTTTCGCTGGAGTTATTGCTGATGCTTTGTATGCACAAGTTATTCCATGTATCTTAGCTACTTATACCTATTCCAAGATTGAGAAAGGCATTTCTTTCCAATATATTTTTATCTGGAATTATATTATTTGGCTTATTATTGTCGGAAGCAGAAATATCATTAATCATCAGATCCACGATTTTGATAATGATATGAATACACAGACCAGCACTTTTGTAACAAATTATGGAAAAGAGAAAGCAAAAAAAGCAATATTGTTAATCTTAATCCCTGTTGAGTTGACACTCTTTATACCACTAATATATTGCATACCGGAAACACATCATATTTTTCTTTTTCTTTTTCTGATTTATATAGTTGCATATCTAATAATGCAGCTTGTGAAAAATAAGACTGTTATTTTCAGGGATATCGAAGAAATATATTTGTTTCTAAATCAGAAAATTCTGAATGAATTCTATGAAATACATCTGCCTGTATTCCTGCTTTGTTACTTTAGTATCATAAAACCTTTCTTTATTTGGATTTTAATACTGAACTTAATCTTATTTCTTCCAATCTATTTTGCTTATATAAAAGGATTTTTAAAAAAATACATAATATAGACAGGCAGATTACTACAATAAAGGTATCTTGAAATCTATTTTGTCATTATTACCTGATTCTCTTCTTTCCGGCGCAACATACTTAAGAGTATTCCAAAAACCATTACAAAACATCCCAGCCAAAGCACATTAATGTATGGAAATTTAATTGCTTTCATGATTATAAACTTATTCAGTTTTTGTTCCACCAAAATCTGCATCTTATTTTCTTCAGGCAATATTTTTATAACAGAAAAGCTTACGTTATTTTTCTCTACTCGTGCAGGAATACTTGTTGCAACTACTTCTCTTACCAGATAAACCGGTTCAATAGTATAAGTCGTATCCAGAGAAATAAATTTCATCCTTGCCCCAATTGCTATATCTTTGGGTTTTTGTTCAAAGCCATGTATATGTGCATCCGGATTAATACCTTCTAAAACTACCATACAGCGCGATGCAGGAATAGTATCACCCACTGCTACAGTATAAGTTTCCTGTACAATTGAATCTGCCTGTGTTCCATCTTCCTTTAATGGTGCTGATGTAATATGCGTGTATAAATCAGATGAAATTGTTTTGCGTGTTGATGGTACCGGGTTATTTCCCATTTTGCTATTCAGTAAAATATTTGGATGTAAAGTGAATACTCTACGTACATTTCCCTTTTTATCTAGTTCTTCATAACGAACATTAAAATAAATATTCTGAGCAGTAGTAGAATCGCCTAAATAAGTAACCCTGTATTTACCCATGTTTGCAGGTTCATCTTTATATAACAATACATTTTCTGCAATCTCTTTATCAGAAAACCCTGCTCCGTAATCAATCCCGAATTTATTTACAGAAAGCACTTCCTGTCTTCCCTGTGAAATTAAAATTCCAATCAGCATAATAGCAAAACCAATATGCGATACCGAACCACCTGCAATTTTCCATTTTCCTTTTAATACCTGAAAAATATATTGTGCATTCGCTAAAACAGAAAACCATCCAAAGAAAATCAGTAACACATAATCAAGCCTATAAAGTTTGAATGGAATAACAACTATTAAACTCAATACAGCTGCAATAAAAAAGGCAACAGCTAACTGCTTACTAATTCTCTTAACATCATCATTTTTGTACTTAAAAAATTGTGTAACTGCTGAACCAAACGCTACTAATGCAGCCATCCATATTTGAACATCATTGTAATGACTTTTTATATCTGACGGCGGAGCAATTTTAGAATTGAATATTTTATTTATAACTGGAAACGAAGTCAAGACAATTATATGTACCGCAGAAAAAACAAAAATCAAAGAGCCAATAAACAACCAGAATTCTCTCGACGATAACTTTTCTTCTTCTTGTTTGGATGGAATCTGTTTTTTAAATGTTCTGTCAATAAATAAATAAATTGAGGGAATTAAAAACGCCAGAATAATAACTACTAATTGTCCGCTCATCCCTAAATCAGTAAAGGAATGCACAGATGCATCGCCTAAAATGCCGCTTTTAGTTAAGAATGACGAATACAAAACCAATAAAAATGCACCGATAAAAAAGACATAGGTTGCATGTAAAGAATAGCCCGTATGCTTATATGCCATCAGTGTATGTATTCCTGCTGCTAAAATCAACCATGGCACCAAGGATGCATTTTCCACAGGATCCCAGGCCCAAAAACCTCCAAAACTCAATGCTTCATAAGCCCATGCACCGCCCATTAAAATACCTGTTCCTAAAATCATTAATGCAAATAAGCTCCATGGCAAAACAGGTTTTACCCAATCCGTAAAATTACGTTGCCATAAAGATGCAATAGCAAATGCTGCAGGAATGGTGCAGGCTGCAAAGCCTAAGAACAAAGTTGGCGGATGAATAACCATCCAGTAATTTTGCAACGACGGATTTAAACCCGTACCATCTTCCGGTACCCAGTCCGGATTCATTTTGAAAACAGGAATATCCATCGTGTCGCGCATCAAAGCAAAAGGACTGGAACCTAATTTATATCCAAAGACATAAATGCCTAATAACATTGAACCTAATAATACCTGTGCTAATGCAACAATAGATAAAACAGGGCTTTCCCAGCTCTTTGCTTTAAAAATTAATACACAACCTAAAACACCGTGCCAGAACATCCAAAGTAATGTACTTCCTTCCTGTCCGCTCCACATCGCTGAAAACTGATAGTAAGTTGGCAATGATTTTGACGTGTGTTCCCAGACATATTTGTATTCAAATAAATGACCGTGTATGATAATTAACAGGCTTGCCATTACACCAAATACGGCAACTGCATGTAAAATGTATAATTTCCTGCCAAAACTTACCCATGTAAAAGATTTAGATGTATCGTTTCTGTATATAGTAGCGAAAAAATAAGCAATACAAGCAGCAAGAGAGGTTACAAAAGACAGGATAACTAAAAAGTGTCCAAGTTTACCAAATAGCATATTTTGACCAATAGCGTGAATATTCATATGTCAGTCGTAAGTTGTTAGTAGTAAGTCGTAATTGAATTAAATACTTTTGCCATTGTTGGCTTGTTGTTCTCTGTTCTTATATTTGGACGGACATTTTAATAATATCTCATTAGCTTCGAAGGTATCACCATTCATTTTTCCGGTGATAACAATTTTCTCTGATTTCTCAATATCGCGTGGTTTGGCTTTATTTACCACCACTAATTTTTCAACATTTTTATCATCTTTTACATACATTGAAAATTGATTGGGATTAATTTCAGGTTTATATACAATCCCCTTCTCTTTATTCAGATAACCAACAACGGTAAATTCTTTGCCTCGTTTGGCATAAGAAGATTCAAAATTTTCATAACGACTGAAACCTCTTCCTAACATTACGGTTAGGGAAGCAACCAGAACAGCGACGAAAATTAAAGCAATAATATGAGTACGTTTCATGAGTTACTATTTGCAAACTATAAAACTCAAAATTACGGCACTTTAACTAAATAAATGAAAAATGAAGGTTATTTAATTCTAACCATCAGACATAAAATCCTGATAACTTGATAAATATTAAGATAAGTGTGCACTTATGAGCTTTACAAACTCCGAACGGGTAGCCTGTTTCTCAAATTCGCCTGTAAATGCGGAAGTTGTAGTTACTGAATTTTGCTTTTGAACGCCACGCATCATCATACACATATGTTTTGCCTCAATTACTACTGCCACACCAAGAGGTTCCAAAGCTTCCTGAATACAATCACGAATCTGAGTGGTTAATCGTTCCTGCACTTGCAAACGACGAGCGTAAGCATCCACCACGCGGGCAATTTTGCTCAGTCCTGTAATTTTACCGTTGGGAATATATGCCACATGTGCTTTCCCGTAAAACGGCAACATATGATGCTCACACATGGAAAATAGCTCAATATCTTTAACAATAATCATTTCACTATGATTTTCATTAAATATTGCAGACTGAATAATCGATTTCGGATCGAGGTTATAACCGTGTGTAATATATTGCATTGCTTTTGCCACGCGATGCGGTGTTTTTATCAAACCTTCTCTGTTTGGGTCTTCACCAATTAAATTCAAAATATCTTTGTAATGATTTTCGAGAGATGGATTTGGTTCTATGACCATTCCGTTGTTTATTACCATGTCATCCATGTTTTAAAGGTACAAAAACATTAAAACATGAAAAAGTCATTTTTGTTCTACTTTTTCCCGATTTTAAATCATACCGGGTTTCTCGGTGTTTCTTCCTGTTCCAATAATTGTTTTAATGCAGTAAAAATTAGCTGCATCTCTTCATCTTGTTTTGAAATCTTATCCTCATGCTGAAGAATTTTGCGTTCCAGTTGTTCCAGTTTTAACAATATATCTTTGTTGGCAAATAACATTTCACGCATTTGGGTGAATATCCGGATAATTTTTATATTGACTTCAATGGCAGTGTCACTTTTGAGCACACTGGAAAGCATCGCAACGCCTTGTTCGGTAAAGGCGTAAGGACGTTTTCGTAAACCCATTTTTATTTTATTTGAATTGGATGTCGCATTTTGCGACTTCCAATTTGAATCAGAATTGGATATCACAATTTGTGACATCCAATTTTCCAATTCTTCTTCAGTTAGTTGAAACATAAAATCTTCGGGAAATCGTTTACTATTTCGTTTAACCTGTTCATTCAGTCGTTTTGTTTCAACGCCATACATTTCTGCTAAATCGCGGTCGAGCATTACTTTTTTATCTCTGATGAGATAGATTTTATTAATGACTTTTTCTTCTGTGAGTATTGCTGTATTTTTCATTGGTATTAAATTAAAACAGGCACTGCATAAACAAATGCAGTGCCTGTAGGTTTGATGGAAAATTAGTTTTTCTTATCCAACATTAGGAAGTCGCTGGCAATAATTTCCGTGATGTACTTTTTGTTGCCATCTTTATCATCATAATTGCGATAAGTGATTTTACCTGAAACCGCTACCTGCATACCTTTGTCTAAGTATTTTTCTACCACATCGGCTTGTTTGCCCCAAACTACAACGTTATGCCATTGTGTTTGTTCTTTCTTTTCGCCTTTGTTGTCGTAGTAATAATCTGACGTTGCGATGCTGAATTTTGCGAATTTCTTGTCTTCGCCAAATGTTTTGATTTCCGGTTTTTGTCCTAAGTTTCCGATTAACTGAACTTGATTTCTGATTGCTGACATGTTTTAAATTTTAATTACGTTAAAAAATCAATTTAATTATTTTAAAATAGAAGCTTCAAAGGTTGTTTTCGCGATTAAGTACATTTCACTTCTTCACTTCTTTCACCCATTGAGATACAAAGGGCACACGGATTCCATAAATTTTTGGAAATTATTTTTAAAAAGATTTACAACTAATTGAAAATGAAATAATTAAAATTAAATATTTTTTTTTATCGGTTGATGTCTTCACCGACCGAAACTATATGTTTGGTCAGGACACCAACCATTAGATTCAAAAGATGATTGATTTAAATACAAACTAATGTATATTTGAATAGGTATAACTAAAAATCATCCTAATGCAACTAAATGGGAGGTAGAGATGATTTTTCTCATACATATAAACAAGTTAGGCGTAATTAAAACATACAGCATGGAAAAGGAAGATTTGATATGGACTGAAATAGCTTGCAATTCCTATAATGAAAACACTTCTAAGTTTAATGAAAAGCAACGATTGCTATCAAATTACATTGATTTATATACTGAGTTAGAAGGGGGCGCTAGTGTTTTTGTTTATAACAAAATTCCAAGTCAAGAATTTAATAGTTACATAAATACATTAAACTATATTGGACTTGATATTTTATCTAATGAGTTATTAGAAATTAAAAACATAATGGATAATGACAAAAATATGCATAATGAATCTTGGGAAGAATGTTTCACTAGACTAAATCTTGAAACAAAATTCATAAAACTTGATGAACTATTTGAAAGTTTAAACTTAGGAACACGTATAACGGATTGGATATTAGAAAACCAAGAAATACTAACTGAAAATCTTTCATTATAAATTGTAACCAAAAAAAATTGAGTACAACAGCTTTAAGCCGTGGTTCGTGTCTCACGAAACATATTTATTTTGGTTCATAAAACACGAACCGATGCAACAAAAGTCATCAACCCAAAATCTCTATCAACTTTTCTTTATACTCATTCTTTTCATGCACATCAAAGTGATTGGCTTTATCGATTTCAATAAAGTATTCCGAAGATTTTAAATGTGGAATCAGTTTTTTTGCCAGTTCTATCGGAATCAGTTTATCTGCATTACCGTGCAATATATACGCGTCGCAGGTAACGCGCGGCAAGTACGTATGGTTTTCAAATTTGAACTTCAGTTTCTTAAACGGAAAAAGTTTTATTTTATGATGAAACAAATCAGGCATGCTGTAATACGGCGAAATCAATATCAAGGCATCGGCATTTATTTTTGTAGCTAAATTACTTGCCAGTGCTGTTCCTAAAGAGCGTCCGTACAAAATTACTTTGCCTGTATGCTGCAATAATTTTATTGTTTTATGATAAGAAGCCTCCACAATTTCATGAAGAAAGTCTTCGGTGAGTTTGCCTTTGCTTTTGCCGTATTTCGGATAATCAATCAATACCACATCATAATTTTGTTCAATAAAAAATTCGGTTTTCGGTAAATGATATTGTATATGATTGAGCGTTCCATGCAGAAAGAACACCAGACCTTTGCTGTTTTCTGCTTTCAGATGCACGGCGTTTATCAGAAATTTTTCATCTTTAATTGTAAAATCAAAAAAATGCTCCGTTAACGCATATTTACTTTCAAACACATGATTTTTGCGTAATCGTTTTGATTGAAATATAATAGCGCGTTGTAAAAGCATAAAACAATTTACGATTTAAAAATTAAACACCTAAACCTATTTACCACTTAAGAAGCAGAAGAAACATAAGCAGAGGATTTTATTTTCTTATCTATAGAATATTTTTAGAAAACAAAGTAAAGAATAAACTTTTTTGTGTCTTAAGTTTCTTAAGTGGTTTATTTAGAAACAAAAAAAGGCTCCGAAAATTCGGAGCCCAAGATTCCTAGTCCAGACTTTGTCTATTTCAACAAGTCTTCTATATTTTGCAAAAACTCAGCATCATTCACGGTAGTCCTTGGATTTACTGAGGTTACTACTTTACCATCTTTTCCGATAATAAACTTTTGATAGTTCCATTTTACAGGCGCATCTATCACGCCATTTTCTTCTTTGCTGGTCAAATATTTATACAATGGATCCATATCACTTCCTTTCACAGATATTTTTGAAAACATTGGAAAGGTAACACCATAATTTTTAGTACAAAATCCTTTGATATCTGCATTACTTAACGGTTCCTGACCTAAAAAGTTATTTGCAGGAAAACCTAAAACCACTACGCCTTTATATTTATATTTTTTATAAAATGCTTCAATCTCTGCAAATTGCCCAACTAATCCACACTGACTTGCTGTATTTACTATCACAATGATTTTTCCTTTGTATTGAGAAAGCGATACATTGTTTCCGTCAATATCTTTCATCGTAAAATCATATACTGATTTTTCGGAAAGCGCACCTGCAACGCCGGCAGCAGCATTTGAATTACTATTTGCATTACAGCTAACAGCAATTATGAAAAAGGTGGCGAGCACTCCTAAAAATTTACTTTTCATGTATTTCATATTTGTCTAACAATATTACCATATAAATGGTTCAAAATCAAATTTTATATAATTACTCAACAACATGCAAATATCATTCCAAAATACTCATTTATAGCGTTTAATAAGTTATCACTCTACATATTTTCGTTAAAACACATCAAGTTAGTATAAAATATTATTGTAAATTGTGTGAATTTTGTAAGTAGTTTGTATAGATAACCTTTTCTTACCAATTATATGGAATACATTAGCAGTGATAAACAATTTATGGATTCAAAATCTACGGAGACAAGGAAGTATCACATTCTTATTGCTGATAAGGATAAGGCCAGTATTGAAGCTACAATAAAGGCATTTAAGTCCGAAAACTATAAGTTTACGGAAGTTACCAAAACAAAAGACTTTGTTGCTACCGTAAAAAAAGAAAAACCTGATTTGATAATCTTAGAGGTAGATTTGAATGAAGCGGATGGTATAGAAATATGCTGGGATATCAGAGCAGATACGAATCTCTCCAAGTTGCCGATTGCATTTTTTTCGAACCGTTCAGATGATTTTACACAAATAACTGCTTTCGAAGCCGGTGCTGATGAATTTATATCTAAGTCTGCCCGCTCGCGCTTATTTTCAAACAGAATAAAAGCCTTACTAAGGAGAAGTTATGAAAAAGAGGAAGCAACAAAAGAAATTAAAAAGTTTGGGAATCTGGAAATTGATGAAGAACAAGTAATGATTTACAAGAAAGGAGAACCATTAAAATTATCAAAAAAAGAGTTCCAACTGGTTATACTTTTAACTTCAAGACCCGGAAAAGTATTCAAAAGAAACTACATTCTGCTCAAAGTCTGGGGCGATGATATCATTGTCGGCGACAGAAACATCGATACCCATATCAAAAAGATACGTAAAAAAGTGGGCAAACAACATATTGAAACAGTCCGCGGTATAGGCTATAAGTTTATTCCATAGCGCATATTTTCATATTCATCCACTTTACTGTTTTCATCCAATTGTTAATAAAACAAATTGCTACTTATTACAAAAAGTACTAATTTGTATTTACTAAATCAAACAATTATGAATGTAAGAGTATTAATCGCAGCCTTAATAGGCGCAGTTGTTTCTTTCTTTTTAGGATGGTTGGTCTTTGTCTATGTAGTTACAGACTTTTATGCTGCACATTCCCTGCACTATGCCGGTTTGGAAAAGATGCCGCCAAATCTTATTGGTATTTTCGTAGCCGGTTTTGCAAATGCGTTGCTGATAGCTGTTATTTTTAACAAATGGGCAAATATAAATACACTGGCAGCCGGTGCGATTGCCGGTACCTGGATTTCGTTCTTAATAATTCTGAGCATAGATTTGTATTTATGGTCTTCCTTGAATCTTATGGGTAAACGTGTAGTAATTGCGGATATACTGATAAACACACTAATAGGTACTATTGTTGGTACCATAATTGCCTGGGTACTGGGGTACAAAAAAGACCAATAATATATTACTTGTCTTATCTAATATTTCTTAGAAACAATAACTTAAATTGTTTTAATGAGTTAATCTCATTATTTTCGCAATTCAAATTATGAGTATCAAAATTACCTTTCCGGATGGTGCAGTAAAAGAATTCAATGAAGGAATTACTGCTTTAGAGATTGCAGGACAACTAAGTAACAGTTTGCCTAAAAAAGTACTGGCTGCAGAAATTAACGGCGAAGTACAGGATGCGATGCGTCCTATCAACACAGATGCCACTTTAAAATTACTGACCTGGAATGATACCAATGGAAAATCTACTTTCTGGCATTCTTCTGCACATCTATTTGCGGAAGCTATGGAAGCTTTGTATAAAGGTGTGAAATTCGGTATTGGTCCACCGATAGAAAACGGATTTTATTATGATATTGATTCAGGTGATGTTTCCATCACTTTAGCAGATTTACCTAAGATTGAAAAGAAAATGGCGGAGTTAGCCAATCTGAAAAGTGAATATAAACGACAAGATATTTCCAAAACAGATGCCATCAAATACTTCGAAACAAAAGGAGATGAATACAAACTCGAACTGTTGGAAGGGCTTAATGATGGCGATATCACATTTTATACACAAGGAAATTTTACAGATTTATGTCGCGGGCCACATATTCCGAATACAGGACATATCAAAGCCATTAAATTGATGAAAGTTGCGGGTGCTTACTGGCGCGGCGATGAAAAACGCAAACAGTTGACACGTGTATATGGCGTAACATTTCCAAATCAACAGGAATTAGATGAACATTTACGTTTACTGGAAGAAGCGGAAAAACGCGACCATAGAAAATTAGGTCAGCAATTAGAATTATTCGCCTTTTCACAAAAAGTAGGCTCCGGTTTGCCGTTATGGATGCCAAATGGAACATTTGTTCGCGAACAATTAACCGACTTCCTGAAAAAAGAGCAAATAGAAAGAGGTTACTTACCTGTTGTTACACCACACATCGGTAAAAAAGATTTGTATGTTACTTCCGGGCATTATGAAAAATACGGACAAGATTCATTCCAGCCGATTCGTACGCCTGAAGAAAATGAAGAGTTTTTCTTAAAGCCAATGAATTGTCCGCATCACTGCGAAATTTTCAATCATGTTCCAAAATCATACAAAGATTTACCTTATCGTGTTGCCGAGTTCGGAACCGTATATCGTTATGAGCAAAGCGGTGAATTACATGGTTTAACACGCGTTCGTGGTTTTACTCAGGATGATGCGCATATTTTTTGCACACCGGATCAATTGAAAGAAGAATTTAAAACAGTGATTGATTTGGTGCAATTGGTTTTTGCAAAATTAGGATTTACAGAATTTACTGCACAAATCTCACTTCGTGACCCTGAAAATAAAGATAAGTATATTGGATCTGATGAAAACTGGCTGAAAGCTGAAAACGCAATTATTGAATCAGCTGCTGAAAAAAATCTGAAGACTGTAACTGTCTATGGAGAAGCTGCTTTTTACGGTCCAAAGTTGGATTTTATGGTGAAAGACGTAATTGGAAGAAGCTGGCAGTTAGGCACCATTCAGGTAGATTATAATTTACCGGAACGTTTTCAACTGGAATATATTGGAGCAGATAATGAAAGACATCGTCCGGTGATGATACACCGCGCACCGTTTGGTTCTATGGAACGTTTTATGGCAATCCTAATTGAACACTGCGCGGGTAATTTCCCTTTGTGGTTAGCGCCAAAACAAATTGCCATTTTACCCATCAGCGACAAATTTATGGAGTATGCAGAAAGCGTTGCTACAACTTTAAAAGCAAAAGGATTCAGAGTAAAATTAGATGAACGTGCGGAGAAGATTGGAAAGAAAATACGCGATGCAGAAATGATGAAAGTACCTTATATGACGGTAATTGGCGAAAAAGAAGTAGAAAACGGGCAGATTTCTGTAAGAAAACATGGAAAAGGCGACCTTGGTGCTTTTACTATTGAAGACTTTGCCGTATTATTGCAAGACGAATTAAATAATTAAACAATGAAGCAATTAAATAATAGAGTTACAAAAAACATTGCTACATTATTTCATTACTACATTATTACATTAAACCAACCAATTTGATACCTAAAAGACGACCATTTATTCCGAAGAAAAAAGAAACGGAACACAGATTAAACAGAGATATTCGCGTACCTGAAGTGCGCTTAGTTGGCGAAGAGATTGAACCCGGCGTTTATCCGATTGAAGAAGCACTTCGATTAGCCAAGGAACAGGAAGTAGATTTAGTAGAAATTTCTCCAAAAGCAGTACCTCCGGTTTGCCGACTGGTAGATTACAATAAATTCCTGTACGACAAAAAGAAGAAGGAAAAGGAAATTAAGGCAAAGCAGAAGAAAACGGAAGTAAAAGAAATTCGTTTTACACCCAATACCGACGACCACGATTTGGAATTCAAGCAGAAACACGCTCAAAAATTTTTACAGGAAGGTTCTAAAGTGAAAATCTACGTTCAATTTAAAGGTCGTGCCATCCAGTTTAAAGACAGAGGTGAGCTGGTTTTATTGCAATTTGCGGAAGCTTTAAAAGATTATGGAGTTTTGGAAGCCATGCCAAATCTGGAAGGCAAAAAGATGATTGCTTATATCGCTCCGAAGAAAAAGTAATCTTTCAGGCATTTAGTAAACGAAAATTTAACACAAAACCTGCATTTTCATCCCGATATTTATTTGGAGCATTAGCCAATTAGCCAATTAATTTGTATCTTTGCACCCTATTTTCAAGTTTTATAACCTATAAATTGCATTTTTATGCCTAAAATGAAAACAAATTCGAGCGCGAAAAAACGTTTCAAAGTTACAGGAAGCGGTAAAATTCAAAGCGGTCAAGCATACAAACGTCACATATTAACTAAGAAAACGACGAAACAAAAACGTAATCTGACAGGTTCTACTATCATCAAAAAATGTGATGAAGGCAATATCAAGAGTTTGTTGTGTATGAATTAAGATCCTTCGCTTCCGCTCAGGATGAAAAATATAACAGACATAAGGCAAGGCATCGCCGATGGTCGTATTACTAACATTAAAAAATAAAAGTTATGCCACGTTCAGTAAATTCAGTAGCAGCAAAAGACCGAAAGAAGAAGGTCTACAAACTTGCCAAAGGGTATTACGGTCGCCGTAAAAATGTTTGGACAGTTACCAAAAATGCCGTAGAGAAAGGTTTAACATACGCTTTCGTAGGCAGAAAATTAAAGAAAAGAGATTTCAGAAGCATGTGGATTGTTCGTATCAACGCGGCAGTTCGTCCTTTTGGTTTATCTTATTCAGTATTCATGAACAAATTAGCAAAAGCAGGTATCGAAATTAATCGAAAAGCATTAGCTGATTTGGCGTTAAACGACCCAAAAGCGTTTGAAGCAATTGTGAATCAAGTAAAATAATTTCTTTTTTAAGAATAGATAATCCCGACTCTTTCGAGTCGGGATTTTTTTTGGAATTATTTTTGTAGCTTTCTGATGATGAAAAAACTGACAGGATTAATTCTTATTTTCATTCTTGCACACATGCATACTTTTGCCGGAGATAATAATATTTTATTTCCGACCTTCAGTTTATTGAAAATGGACAGCACGAGTTACCTTACTGAAAAAGATTTAAAAGATAGTGTGAATACTGTTTTCATCAACTTCAGCCCTACTTGTGATCATTGTGAACGAACGATAAAGAGTATTTTAGAAAATATTTCAAAATTTACGGAAACACAATTTGTCTTAAGTTCCTTTGAAGATTTTGCCGCTATCCGGAAATTTTATTTCGACAATGGCTTAAATTCTTTTACAACTGTTTTTATTGGACAGGAAACAGATTATTCCTTGACGAAACAGATTAAGTACTCAAGTTTTCCTTGTTTAATATTTTTTGATAGGAATAAGAAATATCTGAAAAAGATAGACCAGGAAAGTAATGCAAAAGAAATATTGAAAACATTGAAACTAAAATACAAGTAGTTCTAAATTATTTCACTAATTCATTACTCAGTCTTTTTAATTCTATCTCAGCAATCTTTGCATTATAACGTGCCAGAATTACATTATACAAAGCATCTTCATAACTGCTTTGTGCCTGTTTTATTTCCACAGAAGTAGATTGGTTTAATCGATAACGCTCCAACGTTACCTGCATATTTTCCTGAGCTGTTTTTACATTCTCTTCATTCAACAAGAGTACTTTCTGCGCATAGTCAAAATCTTTATATGCCGTTAAGATTATCGAATTTAAGTCGTTTTTGATTTTATCTAACTGCACCTGTTGTGTAGCAATATTTACAGCCGAAACTTCTAATTCTTTTTTTACACGACCACCGTTAAAAATGGGAATGGTTGCATTGACACCTACTGTTGGTCCATATGAACGGTTGAATAATTGCAATCCTGCTTTACTGTTATTTTGCGTGAAGTTATAACCGGTACTGAAATTAATCTGCGGTAATCGTTGTGAATTAATTTCCTTATGTTGCAGTTTTGCTATCTCGATACTCTTTGCAGCACCTTGTAACGAAAAATTATTTTGCAAAACAGTATCTTTTATTGTTTGCAATTCAGGCTGGTAATTTACAAGGATGGTATCTATTACGTCAAATTCTGAGTTTACATCTCTGCCTAATAATTGATTCAAGACTACTTTGGTTTGATGTAAAACCGTTTCCTGTTTTAATACATTAATCTTTTGTGCAGATAAATCAACTTTTGCCTGTAATAACGGAGTTTTATCAGCATAACCAACATCTAACTTCTTTTGAGACAAAAACACTCGCTCATCAGAAATTTTAATTGATTCATTTAATGCTTTAATTTGTTGCTTTTGCCTTACAATTTCATAATACGAATTCAATACTTGCGATACTGTATTCTGAACTTGTTCTTTTAATTGTATTTCTCCCAATGACTGCAATGCAGCTAATCTGTCTTTTGCAGCAAACATTCTCATACCGTCAAAGATTGTCCAGTTTACATTCAATCCAAGATTAAAAGAATTCACCGGCACCCAGTTTTTCTTAACTTCCTGTCCTGTAGTAAATTTCTGATTGATGTTATTCAGATTAAAAACATCACCTGTTGTAACATTGATAGTTGGCAACATGCCTGCGGTTGCCTTATTATTATTTATCTTGGCAATATCTGCTTCATTTTTTGCCAGCACAATATCAAAATTTTTAATTAATGCCAACGATACAGCTTGTTCAGGTGTAAGTAATTCCTGTGCTTTCGAAAAAGAAACCGTTAAAGTGAGGAGAATATATATAATCTTTTTTAGCTGCTTCATCATTTTTATTTTAAGAGATTGTTTCACTTCGAATAACTGACTATTTCGAATATCACAATAAAAAAATTGTTAATCGTTAATCGTTCATTTAATTTCTATTCTTCTGTTTTAACTTTTGTTCTTGACATAAATGAATACATTGCCGGAATTACAAACAGCGTTAAAATCAGAGAGAACATAATGCCTCCGATTATAACAATACCCAAAGATACACGACTTGTTGATCCTGTTCCTAATGCCATTGCAATAGGTACTGCACCAAGTGCCATTGCTAAACTTGTCATTAAAATCGGGCGTAAGCGCATTGCCGCTGCATATGTTGCAGCTTCCGATTTGCTCATACCTTCTCTCCTTTTATGATTTGCAAACTCAACAATTAATATTCCGTTTTTTGTTACCAAACCAATTAGCATAATCATTCCAATCTGACTGAAAATATTCATGGTTTGTCCGAATATCCAAAGCGATAATAAAGCTCCTGCCAAGGCTAAAGGAACCGTAATCATAATAATGAATGGGTCTATAAAACTTTCAAACTGTGCTGCCAACACCAAATAAATTAAGACCAATGCCAGTATTAATGCGAACATGGTATTGGAAGAACTTTCAGCAAAATCCCGGGATGAGCCTGCAAGTGATGTAGTAAATGATTCATCCAGTACATCTTTGGCAATGCGTTCCATCTCTTTGATGCCATCTCCAATAGTTTTACCGGGCGCTAATCCTGAAGAAACAGTTGCTGATTTATATCTATCATAGTGGTAACGTTGTGGTGGCTTCGCCAATTCTTCCAGTGAAATTAAATTATCAAGTGAAATTAAATTACCTGAATTACTGCGAACATATATACTCTTTAAATCTTCCGGTTTATTGCGTTCATCGTACATACTTTGTCCGATGATTTGATATTGTTTTCCATCTCTTAAAAAATATCCAAAGCGGCGGCCACTCATGGAGAATTGTAATGTTTGTGCAATATCCTGAACAGAAACGCCCAAGGCTGTTGCTTTATCTTTATCAATAATTACGTCTACTTCCGGCTTATTAAATTTAAGATTTACGTCAGAGCCAACCAATACTGCACTTTTAGAAACTTCTTCCATAAATTTTGGGATAACGGATTGCAATTTATCGAAATTAAAATTCTTTATTACGAATTGAACAGGCTGACCAAATTTTGCAGAACCCACTGAAATAGTTTGTTCCTGAATAACGAATGCTTTTCCTAAATTAAACTTGGAAAAATTTTTACTCAGGTACTGTGCCACCTCGTCCTGTGATTTCGTTCGTTCACTCTTTTCTTTTAATCGAATACGCATAAATGCTGTGTTTGCCGCACCGGAACCAATAAAACCAGGCGAAGTCACACTTAATGCAATACGTTGTTCAGGGACTGAATCCATAACGAATTGTGTTACTCTGTCTACATAGCTTTGCATAGCTGTATATGATGTTCCTTCCGGTGCAGTTAAGGATATACGAAATGCTCCTCTGTCTTCCATAGGTGCCAATTCTGATTGCAAATTTTTTCCAATAAAATAGATGAGCACAAAGCAGACCAGAATAATTAAAAATGAAACACCTCTAATTTTCATGAAAGAACCTAACATATCTTTATATCCATCATCCAACCCTTTGAAGAAAGGTTCAGTTTTATCATAAAACCAGGAATTGGTGTGTACTTTTTTTCCCAACCAAACATTCAGAACAGGTGTGAGTGTTAAAGAAACAAATGCAGAAATTAAGACTGCACCTGCAACCACAATTCCGAATTCCTTAAATAAACTACCAACAAAACCCTGCATAAATACAATTGGTAAAAACACTATTGCCAATGTGATGGAAGTAGACATAACAGCAAAGAATATTTCTTCCGAGCCTTCCCGTGCTGCCTGCATCTTAGGCATTCCTAACTCTAATTTTTTGAAGATATTTTCTGTAACTACAATACCATCATCTACTACCAATCCGGTGGCTAATACAATTGCCAGTAACGTTAGAACATTTATTGTAAAACCAAAAATGTACATTATAAAAAAAGCACCGATCAGAGATACAGGAATATCTAATAACGGGCGCAATGCAATTATCCAGTCTCTGAAAAACAAATAAATAATTAACACGACCAATACGATAGAAATCAGTAAGGTTTCTTTTACTTCTGATATAGAGTTTTTAACAAAGACTGTATTATCCAAAGCAATGTTCAAAATAATATCTTTAGGAACTTCTTTTTTTATTTGCTCCAATCGCTTGTAAAATTCTTTTGATATCTCTACATAATTGGCGCCCGGTTGCGGAACCAATGCCAGAGCTACCATACCTATAGCTCTTTCGCGTAAACTTGTTTCAAAATTTTCCGTTCCAAGCACAGCATAGCCAACATCTTTTAGACGAACTGTCTGCCCTGCTACATCTTTAATAATAATATTATTGAATTCATCTTCCGTATTAATTCTACCCAAAGTGTTTACGGTTAATTCTGTGTTTGCACCAGCTATCTTTCCTGATGGCAATTCTACATTGGTTTTATTTAATGCATTCTGCACATCTATTGCAGTTAACTGATATGCAGCTAATTTCTGAGGATCAAACCACAAGCGCATTGCATAATTTTTTTGCCCCCATATCTGAATTGTACTCACACCGGGTATAGTTTGTAAACGTTGCTGCAATACATTCACTGCATAGTCCGTTAATTCTAAAACATTTCTGCTGCTACTCTGAACTGTCATCGAAAGAATGGCATCCGAGTTAGCATCTGCTTTTGAAACAACCGGTGCTGCATCAATATCCTGGGGCAATAAACGAATAGCTTGTGAAACTTTATCGCGCACATCATTTGCCGCTGTTTCTAAATCTGAAGATAAATCAAACTCTACTGTAATATTGGAAGACCCCTGATTACTGGCAGAAGAAATGGTTCGTATTCCCTGCACACCGTTTATTGCATTTTCTAAAGGTTCAGTTATTTGCGATTCTATAATATCTGCATTTGCACCTGTATATGTTGTACGTACTGTAATTACAGGAGGATCAATAGATGGATACTCTCGTACACCTAAAAATGTATATCCAATTACACCAAAAAGTATAATAATGATATTCATTACTATTGCAAAAACCGGACGTCTTAAACTTACTGAAGGTAAACCCATCTTATTGAATTATAGAATTATAGAATTTATGAACGGCATACCTGTTATTTAATAGTTGAACGGGTGATCGTTTTAGTAATTTTAACTTGCATTCCTGGTTTTACCTGCAACAATCCTGTTGTTAAAACTGTATCTCCCGATTTTATTCCGTTTAAAACCTGTACTTCACTTTCAGTTCTTACTCCAATTTCAATAGCTACAAATTTTGCTTTACTACTGTCAGTGATAACAACTTTTGTTGATTTATCATCAGGAATTACTGCACTGCTTGGTATCATAATAGCATCAGGTGTTTCTTTTAATTTCAACTGAACTTTTACGTATGCACCCGGCACCAATTTGAATTTTGGATTTTGAATCATGGCTCGTACCTTTAAGTTGCGTGTCATTTCATCAATAACAGGTTCAATTGCAATAACCTTAGCTGAAAACGGTTCATCAATACCGGCCACATTACACTGCATATTGTCACCTACCTGAATAATACCTGCATATTTCTCCGGAACAGCAACATCCAGTTTTAGCTGGCTGGTATTTTGTAAAGAAACAACCACAGTAGAAGGTGAAACATAAGCCCCTAAACTAATATTTCTCAGACCTAATTTTCCTGAAAAAGGAGCACGCAGTTCCGTTTTTGCAATTTGTACGTTCAACAATTGTAAATCCGCATTTATATTATTCACAGCATTATCTGCCGCATCATATTCTGCCTGTGATACTCCTTTAATTTTTAATAGTTCAGCTAATCTTGCCAGATTACTTTGCGCAATCTTTAACTGTGTTTTTAATTTATATACTTGTGCCTGCAAGTCTGCATCATTAATTTTTAATAATAATGTTCCTTTCGATACCATCGAGCCTTCTTTTATGTTCAGATAAGTTACACGTCCGGCAACTTCGGGTTGTAATTGTACTTCATCCTGTGCTAAAATATTTCCATTTACACTCAAATCATTGGAGAGTTTAGAATACTCAGCAACGAAACCTATTGCCATTAATGTTTGCGGTGTATTTTTGCCCATTGGTGCTGTCTTCAATTTCACCTCTTTATTTTTTGTATACTTGATGTATGCCAGACCGGCAACAAGTAATATCAGCAGAGACCAGAAAATTATCTTACCTTTTGTCATTCTTTGATTTTTTTGTCGTTTATTGAATCGATAAATCGTTGCAATGAATTTTTATATGCCTTTTCTGCATTTTCATTTCCTGATTTTATTTTATTGACCATACGGAGTGCAATAAATCCATGAATAATAGCTATCAGATGATCACATAATTCCAATCTGAATTTTTCAGAACGTTTTGCTTTTTGATTAATTGCTGAAAATGCAATACTGTAATGTTTAACTATTGTACTGATATTATTTCCGTTGCCCGTACATACGGCTCCCTGTAAATTATACATAACCTGATACAATTCCGGATGTTGCTGTGCAAAATGCCACCACGCAAGCGCATATTCCTGAAGACGCTTTTCAGGTTCGTTATATTTTTTATCTACCTTCTCAAAAATCAGTTGTACCTGCATGATACCTTCCAGTCTTAAAGATTCTAGTATCATTTCCTTGCTCTCAAAATACTGATATACAACGGGTGCAGTATAGTGAATCTTATCACAAATTTTCCGTATGGTTACATTTTGCCATCCATCTGCTGCCGCAATATCCTTAGCAACATCCAGGATTTGTTGTCGCAATTCCTCTTTTTCCCTTCTTCTTCTTTCTTTATTTGGCATAATTAGTTAACTAAGTTAAATAATATAACAAAGTTAAGTAGATTTTGTTTTAAACTATTTGATTTAGATTAATAAATTAGCTGTTAACGTTATTTAGGTCTTTTAAGAACAGATTCAGATTCGAGTATATCAATAAATTTGTCTACGAGTGGTTGTACTAATGCATCTACCTGTTTGCGGAGAAATTTCTCAGGAACGAGAAAGAATGGTCCTAATTTAGCATTAATTACGAGAGAACAAAAACAACCATCCTCTTCTTCCACCACTATAACATGAACCACCGGATAAAAAGGTGGCATCATGCATTTGCTGCTCATTCGTTCATATTCAACCCAATGAGTAACCTCATAATTTATATTCAACGGGATACCCAGAAATACTTCCTTCTCCTGATATCTCGAACCAATCATTCCTGGTTTTTTTTCTGTCCAGTAACATTTCTCCTGAAAGTGAATCCAGTCAGGCCGTCTCTCTAAATCTGTAATAAATTTCCAGGCTTCTTCTTTAGTGCATTGTACGTGATTACTATATTCAAAAATCATAATTCTTTATGGTTATTCATTTACATTTTTTGAAATTAATTATTTTTCTGGTTTTTCCATGCATATACCAATAAAACCATCTTATCATAATTTTTTACACCATCTTGTACACCCAATACTTTCAAATAAAAATTATTGACAATATCTCCTAAAAATCCAGTCTTAAATGTATGTTTTTCTGTATGCGATTTTAGTACGGTCAAATCTTTTTGTATCGCTCTTGGCAGTTCTTTCTTTATGGAATCAAATAATTCCTTATCTCTTGATTTTAATTCAGAAAACAAATACAATAAATAGTTTAATTCTCCGCTGTATTGTAATGATAAATTATTTGATTGAACACAACTGATATATGCCAGAAAATTGCATTCTGCCTCTGATGTAAATCCATTTCCATGCGCCATCTCATGTATCAGATAGAATGGTTTTCTGGAATAAAAAACTTCGTCATCCACATTGCCCTCACCAACATAAGGCAAATACTGTCCGCCAATACTAAATACCAGCAACATGTCATCGTACAAAAATCTGCCTCGGATTTTTGTGCTGTATTTATACCCAAACTGTTGCAAGGAGGCATTCAGCGCGTTTCTGCTGTTATCTTCAATATTATTAATAAATACAATCTGAGGGATGGAATTGCTATCATTCTTTATAACACTTCTGATATGTGTTAACTGAGTGATTGTATTTTTTGTTTCATCCACCAATTGTTCCTGTGTCAGTGGTTGAATGTTTAAATTCAATTTTTCTTCTAAAGAAATTCTTCCATAATTAAAACCCCATAAAACAAAAAACGCAACTATCATAAAGCCTGCAAATGAAGCTATTTTAAATATACGTTGCAAAACCGGTTGTGGCTTTTCTCTGAAAAAATGTAAAAACCATTTTAAGACTACAATTAAAATAAAAACTATAAACAGATAATATGAAGGAAAAGGTAATTTTCCAAAAGTATTATCGAGCAACTTCCTTACAACTAAAAATACACCGTTAGAATAATATTTTTCAAAAACTGCAGAAGGAACTATGTATAGCAATACAAAGCAAAAGACCGCCATGATTATCCATTTCCATTTTCGAAGTTGCTGAAACATTACCGCAAGATAATAAATAGACCTGAAAGAAGGAACAGCATCTAAAACATGTTGATTATCTGTTATTCAAACCGTATAGCCCTCATTGGAGAAATGCGGCTTATAAGTCGTGTTGGCAATACCAATATTAATGTACAGATAATTAATGTTCCAATATTTATCAATACAATAACTGGTATATTAAAATACACTGGTGCTTCACTTAAATAATAGTTTTCCTGGTTCATTTTTATAAATCCTGTAAAATGCTGCATCAGACAAATGCCTATACCAATCAGATTTCCCCAAAACAGTCCGTTTAAAATAATATAGGCTGCGTTGTAAATAAAAACTCTGGATATACTCTTATTATTTGCTCCCAGGGATTTCAAAATACCAATCATATTAGTACGGTCAATTATAAGAATTATTAATGCAGTAATCATATTCAAAACTGCGATAAAGAAAGCAAATACTAAAATCAAATAACCGCTTAATCTTGTTAAATCAAGCCATTCAAAAATATTCCTGTTTATCTCTTTCATCGTTTTTGCATTTACACGCTGATCGATATACTTATAATATACTGAATCTTTAAATGCATCCATCCTGTTCATATCTTTCAGTCTAATTTCATATCCTGCTACTTCATCTGGCTGCCATTGATTCAACTGCCGCAGCAATTGAATATCCACTATTGCATATTGTTTGTCATATTCTTCCAAACCGGTATGAAAAATACCGCATACTCTTAGTTTCCGTCCCAATGGTGCTGATAAATCTTTACGGATAAAATAAGCGATAATTGCAGAACCTACTTTTAGGTTTAATTTTTTGGCGGTGGACATTGAAACTAAAATATCTTTACTAGCAGCCGTATCATTAAATGCAGGCAATTGTCCTTCTTTTAAATACGTTTGGATTGCTGCCCAATCATAATCTTTACCAACGCCTTTTAGCGCAATACCATCTATCTCTGTTTTTGTTTTTAAAATTCCTGCTTTAATAATAAACGGTGCCACATTTTTAACATCATTTGCCTTCCGGATTTTATCTAAAAGCACCTGTTCTTTTTTTATTGGTGATGTTTCAAATGATTCGTTATTATCAAAATTTGTAATATGTATTTCGCCCCAAAATCCAAAAATGCGTTCTTTTATTTCTTTAGAAAACCCTGAAACCATACAAGTTGATACTATCATTACTGCCACGCTGAGTGCTATAGCAATGATTGCAATACGAATAATAAAGCGCGAGAATGTTTTTTTATCACCTAAGGCTAAGCGTTTGGATATGAATAGTTCGAGATTCATTTAACTTATTAACATCAAAAGTATTTCTTTCCTTTTGTATTACCAACAGCAATTGCAATCTTTAGCATAATATTTGTAATATCTTTATTCTATGAAAAAATTAGTTGCAATCCTCTTCGGTGGTTTTTTTCTTCTTACTTCTATACAGGCAAAAAACGTGGTTGTAGGCGCTGAACGCATAAATCAATATTTACCTTTATTGAAAGGAAAATCAGTTGGTTTAGTTGTGAATCAAACTTCAGTGGTTGGCAATACTCATTTACTGGATACATTATTAAGTTTAGGAGTTGATGTACAAGTAGTTTTTGCACCGGAACATGGTTTTCGCGGCACAGCTGATGCGGGAGAGCATGTAACAAACGGGGTTGATCCAAAAACAAAAACAGCCATTGTTTCTTTATATGGTGATAATAAAAAACCCAATCCCGGTCAGCTAAAAGATCTGGATATCCTCGTGTTTGACATACAAGATGTTGGCGTGCGTTTTTACACATATATTTCTACTTTACAATATGTAATGGAAGCTTGTGCAGAGAACAATAAACCATTAGTGATTTTAGACCGTCCGAATCCAAACGGACATTATGTGGATGGCCCTGTATTAGATACACAATACAGAAGTTTTGTAGGTATGCAACCAATTCCGATTGTATATGGTATGACGATGGGCGAATATGCGCAACTACTAAACGGAGAAAAGTGGCTGGCGAAAAAGGTTCAATGTGCCATTACGGTAATTCCATGTTTAAATTATGACCATAAAACTTTTTATTCGTTACCCATAAAGCCATCACCGAATTTGCCAAACATGAATGCTATTTATTTATATCCGAGTTTATGTTTTTTTGAAGGCACTAATAATGTAAGTTTAGGCCGCGGAACTGATAAACCTTTTCAAATTTATGGCAGCGATTTATTTCCGGATAATTTACCGTATAGTTTCTCTCCGAAAAGTGTAGATGGCGCAAAAAATCCACCGTTACTAAACAAAACCTGTTATGGGTATGATTTAAGTGCCATACCTTTAGATACATTACGAAAACAAAAATTCACGTTGAATTATTTATTGAATGCGTATAAGCTATCCAAAAACAAAAATAATTTCTTTAACAGCTTCTTTATAAAATTAGCAGCAAAGGCGAGTTTAGGTGTACAGATAGAAAAAGGAATGAATGAAAAAACGATTAAAGCTACCTGGAAAACACCGTTAGCAAAATTTAAGGTAATTAGAAAGAAATATTTGTTGTATAAGGATTTTGAATAAGACTATAAATGCAGTTTTGCTTTTTTAGCCAGTAATTCCTCTTCTGATTCAACGTGATCTTCGTCTGCAATGCAGCAATCCACCGGACAAACCGCAGCACATTGTGGTTCTTCGTGAAAACCTTTACATTCCGTGCATTTATCTGTTACGATGAAATATAAGTCGTTGGAAACGGGTTTATGTTTAGCACCTGCATCAACACTAGTGCCGTCCATTAGTATATAATCTCCTTTTAAGGAAGTACCATCACTCATTGCCCATTCAATTCCACCCTCATAAATTGCATTATTCGGACATTCCGGCTCGCACGCACCACAATTTATACATTCATCTGTTATTCTGATTGCCATTTTCGTTAAAGTTTGATACAAAAATAAACATAGATAGCAGATTAAAAAGCATATAATTGATAATTTTGTGTTAATGAATATCGAAAAAAGGATTGCTGCATTTGCCAATTTAGGTGATTATCTACTTGAAAACCCTGTTTTACTGCAAGAAGTAGTCAATAAGACTTTTATTTACAATACGTGGTTTACTAAAGAAAATACCAATCGTGCATTACAGAATATTGCAAAAGAATTTCTAAACAGAGAAAAATTGCAAAACTGGATTTCAACTTACAACTTACAACTTACGGCTTATGACTCCAAAACAATAGCGATTGTTGCAGCAGGAAATATTCCCATGGTTGCTTTTCACGATATTTTATGTGTATTGGTTTCAGGAAATAAGTTACAACTTAAGCTTTCTGAGAAAGATAAATATTTACTGCCTTTTATATTTGAAAAACTAACAGAAATAGAACCTGAATTTAAAGACAAAATTTCCATACAGTTTAAGTTAGAAAATTTTGGTGCCATTATTGCAACGGGAAGCAATAATACAGCAAGGCATTTTGAATATTATTTCAGCAAATACAAAAATATTATTCGCAGAAACAGAAATTCTGTTGCAATACTCTCCGGCAATGAATCAATAGAAGATATTGAAAATTTAGGTCATGATATTTTTGATTATTTTGGTTTAGGATGTAGAAATGTTTCAAAGATTTTCGTTCCGAAAGATTTTGACTTATTGAGTTTAAAGCAAGGCTTTGCAAAATACCGCGATGTGATGCAACACACACAATACATGAATAATTTAGATTATCAGCGCACCTTGTATTTAATGAATCAGACACCACTAATTGATATTGACTTTATAAATATTGTAGAAAATAAAAGTTTACATTCGCCCATTTCTTGTTTGCATGTGGAGCGATATGAAAACATTGATGAAGTAAATAATTTTATTATTGATGAAAAAGATAATCTGCAATGTATTATTGGAAAAGATTATTTACCGTTTGGCAAAAGTCAGCAGCCTGCATTATCTGATTATGCAGACAATATTGATACTATGAATTTTATTTTGAGTCTTTAAAATAATTAAACCACTTAAGGCGCTTAAGTTTACTACAAAAAAAGAATCAAATTCTAATCAGTTAAGAAAACCAGGTTTCATATAGATTAAGTTATTTTAGATAAAAACTTTAGTTTCTTCAGTTCCTTCGTGGTTATTTTTTATTTAACTTTACAATATGAGTATAACTTTTACGTGCGAAAAATGCGGTGGCGGGTCTTATGAGCAATTCTCCCAAACACAGGTAAGATGCTTGCATTGCGGAAGCATCAGTATTTATGATACAGGTTACAGACCAATGCCTGAATTTCAACTTTCTTATGATAAGAACTTACTGGATTTTGAAAAAAAGACAGATTACATAGTCGCCTCTCTCGGAAAACGATTTGCAAATTATATTATTGATTTATTTATCGTAGTGTTTATCTTATTACTGGTATCGAATATTTTTGATTTATCGAAAATTATTACAACAGAAACCAACGATAATATTACTGCTATATTTCTACTTATTATTATGCCGGTTTACTACGTATTTATGGAATATAAATTCGGAAAGACAGTTGGTAAATTTTTGACTAAAACAAAAGTTATTTCTACCGATGGAAATGAATTGACATTAGGGCAATGTGTTGGTCGTTTACTTTGCAGAATCATTCCATTTGAAAGATTCAGTGGCTTATTTACCAATGGCGTTTTCTGGCATGATTCTATCCCCAAAACGTTGGTAGTAGAAGATAATTAAACTTATATCTAACACATGCAGATTCGATTATTTATTACCGGTGGTACCTTCGACAAAGAGTATAATGAACTCAATGGAAAACTATTTTTTGAAGACACCCATTTACCTGAAATGCTGGAGCTTGGCAGATGTAAGTTAGATGTAAACATCAGAACATTAATGATGATTGATAGTCTGGAAATGAGTGAAGACGACAGAGATATTATTGCACATAACTGCATGCAATGTGAAGAGAATAAGATTGTGATTACACATGGCACTGATACAATGGTAGAAACGGCAAAAGTACTGGCAGGAAAAATTTCTGATAAAACTATTATACTTACAGGTGCTATGATACCTTATAAATTTGGCAGTTCTGATGGTTTGTTTAACTTAGGTGCCGCCTTAGCATTTGTACAAACACTACCATCCGGCATTTATATTTCAATGAATGGGAAATATTTCAACTGGAATAATGTAAAAAAAAATAAAGAATTGGGTTTATTTGAAGAACTTAATTAAATAAGATACAAATGCCTAATGAAATAAATGTCACAAAAGCATCCGGAGAAGTTCAGCCATTTTCTTTAGATAAACTAAAAAACTCTCTCTCACGCGCACATGCTACCGCCGAAGAAATAAAATTTATTACTGAATCACTGATACCCAAATTATATGAGGGTATTACGACCAAAAAGATTTATAGCGAGGCATTCAGATTACTTCGCGGCCAGTCAAAAACAAAAGCAGCACGCTACTACCTGAAAAAAGGGTTAATGGAATTTGGTCCAACAGGCTTTCCCTTTGAACGATTCATTGGAGAAATTTTCAAGTTTCGTGGTTACACCATCCAAATAGATAAAATTTTAAATGGTAAATGTGTAACACATGAAATCGATGTAATAGCTGAAAAAGAAAAACAAATTATGTTGGCAGAGTGCAAATACAGAAATCAGTCAGGCTTTACCGTGGACGTAAAAACTCCATTATACATTTACTCCAGATATCAGGATGTCTTGGATAACGGATTATTAACGGGTTCTGATAAAGAATTCATCGGCTGGATAGTTACGAATACAAAGTTTACGGATGATGCCTTAGCTTATGGAAATTGTAAAGGATTAAAAATGTTAAGCTGGAATTATCCTAAGAACAACTCATTGAAAGATATTATTGATGTATCGGGTTTATATCCACTTACCTGTCTTACTACCATAACCAAAAATGAGAAACAACAACTTTTGGAAAAAAATTATATCCTTGCAAATGAAGTTTATAAAAATGAAGAAATCCTGAGAAGTATTGGTATTAATGAAAACAGGCTAAAACTTATTTTTCTGGAAGGTACCCAACTTTGCCAGTTAGCCGGAAACAATAATAAACACTAATAATTCTGAAAAATGTTTACATTAAAAAATATCGGAATTCATGCTTCTCACGAGAATACCATTTTTATACGGGATGATTCTTCACTTACTCATTCCGAAGGATTTAAAGTATTAACCCGGGTGTTTGTACACTTCAACGGATCAAAAATTATTGCAACGCTTAATACGGTACATTCCAGTTTGTTACAGGAAGGAGAAGCTGCTCTTTCAGAAGAAGCCATGCAAAGACTAAAAGTTAAAGAAGGTGATACCATTATTGTAAAACATCTTCAGCCAATCTCCTCCTTAAGCCATGTAAGAGCTAAAATATATGGCGAAGAGCTTAATCACGAAGCTTATGATGAAATTATCAAAGATGTAGTTGACGGGCTTTATTCCAACATCGAATTAGCTGCATTCGTAACAGCCTGCGCAGGGAATAACATGACCTTAACTGAAATAGTATATCTTACAAAAGCAATGATACAAACGGGTCAACAAATAAAATGGGAACAACCCGTTATATATGACAAACATTGCGTCGGTGGCTTACCGGGTAACAGAACTACTCCTATTGTGGTTAGTATTGTAGCAGCAGCAGGATTAATTATACCAAAAACATCTTCAAAGGCCATTACTTCACCTGCCGGAACAGCAGATATGATGGAAACGATTACGAATGTTGACCTTTCAATTGATGAAATCAGAGCTGTCGTTAAAAAAGAAAATGCTTGCCTTGTTTGGGGTGGTGCCGTAAAATTAAGCCCCGCAGATGATTTATTAATTTATGTAGAAAAAGCGCTGGATATTGATAGCGAGGCGCAAATGGTGGCTTCTGTACTTTCGAAAAAAGCTGCCGCAGGCTCCACACATGTAGTCATTGATATTCCTTTCGGTAAAACAGCAAAAGTACGCACTCATGAAGAGGCTCTAAAAATGAAATATTATTTTGAAGCAGCAGGCGAAGCTATAGGACTAAACATAATCGTTCTTATTTCCGATGGGTCCCAACCGGTTGGAAGAGGAATCGGGCCGGTATTGGAAGCGTTGGATGTGCTAAGTGTTTTAAAGAATGAAATCAATTCACCTGATGACCTAAGAGAGAGAGCAGTACTGATTGCCGGAAAATTATTAGAGCTTTCCGGAAAATGTGACACAGACGAAGGTAAAAAAATGGCAGAAGAAATAATTACTTCAGGTGAAGCATATAAAAAATTTAAATCAATATGTGAAGCTCAAGGCAGATTTAATACACCAGAAAAAGGTGAATTCACATTTGATGTCATCGCAGATAAAGACGGCATTGTAAAAGAAATTGACAATAGAAAACTGGCAAGGATTGCAAAGCTTGCAGGTGCCCCAAAATCACCCGGTGCAGGAATTTATTATAATGCTCCTCTTGGTAAAATTATCAAACAGGGAGATATTCTTTATTCTATTTATGCGGAAGGAAAAGGTCAGTTGGAGTATGTAAAAGAATACCTGAAAAATATTAATCATGTTATTACAATAGAATAATGGAAAAAATTATTTTCGGATTACCGGGCAATGAAACTATAGCACGAAATATTTCACTAAAGACAGAAATACCTGTTGGCGAGATGATATTCCGCCATTTCCCGGATGAAGAAACATATATCCGTATCTTATCAAATGTAAGCGGAAAAGAAATAATTTTAATAGCTACGCTTTACCAGCCTGATTCAAAATTTTTAGGACTTTACTACTTATCCAGATTATTGAAAGATTCCGGAGCGCTAAAAATTTCGCTTATAGTTCCTTACCTTGCTTATATGCGGCAAGATAAAAGGTTTTACACCGGTGAAGCCGTAACAAGTGAATATTTTGCCACACTATTGTCTTCATTTGCCGATGAATTAATTACCATTGATCCTCATTTGCATCGCAGAAATTCTATGTCGGAGATTTACACTATTCCATGTAAAGTATTGCATGCTGCACCTTTAATTTCTGCATGGATAAAAAAGAATATTGAAATGCCTTTATTGGTTGGTCCTGATAGCGAAAGTGAACAATGGGTGGCTGAAACGGCAGCAAAAATGGTTACACCATATATCGTTTTAAATAAGACCAGACTCAGTGATACCGAAGTAATTATTTCAGTTCCAAATGTAGAGCAGTATAAAAATTATACACCTGTTTTAGTAGACGATATTATTTCAACGGCAAAGACGATGATAGTAACTATTAAGCATTTAAAAGAAGCGGGATTAAAACCGGTTACCTGTGTTGGTGTACATGGATTGTTTGCAGGAAATGCATATGATGATTTAGTAAAATCAGGCGCCGGAAGAATTGTCACTTGCAACACAATAACACATCCTTCTAATGAAATAGACGTAACAGATTTAATAATAAATAGTCTGGGATAAATTAGAATTATACTGCATAAATCTTCAGCAACTTTTCTATCACATAATCCACTTCTTCTTTGGTATTATGTTTAGAAAAAGAAAAACGAATAGACACTCTGTTTTCATCTTTATTTAAGGCACGAACCACATGTGAACCTGTTGAAGCGCCACTGCCACAGGCACTTCCACCACTACAGCAAATACCATCCATATCGAGCATAAATAACAACAACGCAGATTTATCATTTGGCGGAAACGAAACATTCAACACAGTAAATAAACTCCGTTCATCAATATTTCCGTTAAAATCAATATCCGTAAAATTTTCTTTCAGCTTTGAAATAAAATAATTTTTCAAATCCAGAATATATGCTCTATCCGTTTCCAAATTTGCATATGCTTTTCTTGCTGCTGCTGCCATTCCAACAATACCATACACATTTTCAGTTCCTGCCCGGAAACCACGCTCCTGTCCACCACCATGAATAAACGGTTGTACTTTATTTTGTTTACGCATAAACAAAAACCCAATGCCTTTGGGTCCGTGAAATTTATGAGCAGCACCGGAAATAAAATC
Source organism: Chitinophagales bacterium (assembly GCA_046329785.1). Taxonomy (GTDB): domain Bacteria; phylum Bacteroidota; class Bacteroidia; order Chitinophagales; family JADIYW01; genus JADJSS01. The sequence continues at coordinate 194,279 of JAXLTZ010000005.1, read as the reverse complement.
AACATTCATTTTTTGTACATCAATAGGAAAATGCGCAAATGTTTGTACCGTATCTGAATGAAATAAAGCATTGTAAGCTTTGCATAATGCGCCAACTTTTTCAATATCCAGTAACGTGCCGATTTCATTATTTGCATGCATCAGCGTTACCAATGTTTTTTTTGTAGATGCTTTCAATAAATTCTCTAAATCATTTAAATCAACATTTCCATTGTTATCAATTTTTACGAATACTGTCTCTACATGTAAATTATCTCTGCAAAAATCAACGGAGTATTCCACACAATGATGTTCTGTTGGTGAGGTAATAATGCGCTCTACACCAAGATAGTTTACAGCACCTTTTATTGCCATATTATTGGCTTCTGTGGCACCAGATGTAAAAATGATTTCACTCGCTTGTGCATTAATCAATTGTGCTATTGTCTTGCGGGCTTCTTCAACTGCCGCACGTGTATCTCTTCCGAAAGAATATTGTGTGGATGGATTTCCAAAATGCTCTTTCAAATATGGCATCATCGCTTCTAATACCTCTTCATCTATTGCTGTGGTTGCGGCATTATCGAAATAAACTTTCATTATTTAAATTTCAGTTTGCAAATTTAAGGAAAAAATAATCGAAATGAAGGTGAAAGAATTTAATGCATTCCAGTTTATTCGGCCGATTTAAGAATAATTCTAAAAGTGGTACCTTTTGCAGAAGACTCTTTCACAAATATTTTTCCATGGTGGTACTCTTCAATAATTCTTCTTGCAAGTGTTAACCCGAGGCCCCATCCACGTTTTTTAGTACTGAAACCGGGTGAAAATATATGCTCCAGATTGTTTTTTGAAATTCCTTTTCCTGTATCGGTAATATCAATATTTATAAAGCCATCTCTTTCAAATGCATAAATATGAATTTCACCCGTATCTTCCATAGCATCCAATGCATTTTTCATTATATTTTCCAATACCCATTCAAACAACGGAGGGTTGAGCATGGCAAACAGGTTGACATCTGTATCTTTCACTAAAAAGATATTTATTTTCTTTGATGCACGTTTGGATATATAATCCACTCCATTTTGTAAAACATCCACCACCCGGTGTTGTTCGAGTTCCGGTACTGATCCAATTTTAGAAAAACGTTCAGCAATTAATACTAAACGGTCGATATCTTTCTGCATTTCATCAAACATTACAGCATCCTCTTCTGTATTTAGCTTTTCACGTAAAATATCTATCCAGGCTGTTAGAGATGATAAAGGAGTACCTAACTGATGTGCTGTTTCTTTTGCGAGCCCCACCCATACCTGATTTTGTTCAGCACGCCTCGCAGAAGTAAAAGCTGCATAACTAATTACAAAAAATAAAGCCACCAATGCAAGTACATAAAATGGATATTTTCTTATGCTGACTAATAAATCTGAATCCTGATAATAGAGGTACTGTTTTTCATTGTCGGGTAATTTTATATCGATATACTGCTCTTTTGTTTTTAACTTTTGCAACTGCTTGGCAAGATAGTTTTTATCCTTACTTACTTTTACTGAATCAAAATTCTTTTCTGCGAGTATTTCGTCTTTAGCATTAGCCCAAATAACCGGAATATTTTCATTAAACTTAATTTTATCCAAGGCTTTGGATAATTCCAGTTCGTCTGATGTATTGCTGTTCAATATTTTATATGCATCCGCAATTTCAGCAGCTTTCTTTATTTCCTCTCTGGCAATAGATTCCGCTAACCGGTGAGTATACCATAAAGTAAAGAATATAATGCTCAAGGCAAATAGAAAAAGGAGAATTTTCCATCGGTTTCTATGTTGGTAGAAATTCAACACAAACAAATTGTTTAATGTAAATATTACACTATTTTTTTAAAAGTGGACTTGTTTACTAAAAAGTATTTTATATCTTTGCACTCTCTTTTGAAAAAAAGGGGCGCATAGCTCAGCTGGTTCAGAGCATCCCGATTAAAATCGGGAGAGTCAGCGGTTATTTGTTCTTAAATTTGTTTTACCGAAATTAACATAATCATTTCGGGCGCATAGCTCAGCTGGTTCAGAGCACCTGCCTTACAAGCAGGGGGTCCGCGGTTCGAACCCGTGTGCGCCCACTAGGAAAAAGCTCCCATCATTACGATGGGAGTTTTTTTATGCATTTTTTAACCTGCAACATAATTGCATTTTATTTATTGATTCCCTATATTTGCAATAATGTTGCATAAACCATTTCATGTATTTCTGTTAATGTTCTTTTGCTGTTCATATGCAGCCGGGCAAAATTGCACGTTAAAAGTGTATGGTAAGCTTTTAGATAAACATGATAATTCTGCTTTAGATTATGCAACCGTATATATTATTGAAGCACAATCAGGCACAACCGCCGACTCAAACGGTTACTACGAACTTAATAATCTTTGCCCCGGAAAATATACTTTTCTTATTGAACATATTGGTTGTACTTCTGATACGATTTCTATTTCTCTTACAAAATCTATCACTAAAAATTTTTACTTGGAACACCACGCTGAAGAATTAGCGGAAGTAATTGCCACAGCAGCAAAAATTGAAAAGGAAAACGCACAGACAATTACTGTTATCGATAACAAAACACTTACTAAATTAGAAGGAAAAGATTTAGGAAATATTTTAGCATCTGTTTCAGGTGTCAATCAACTAAAAACAGGAACATCAATAAGTAAACCCATCATTCATGGTTTATATGGCGACAGAATTTCTATCATCAGTAATGGTGTAAAATTAGAAACGCAGAACTGGGGCTCTGAGCATGCACCTGAAATTGATCCTTTTGCTTCCAATACTATTAAAGTAATAAAAGGAGTTGGGAGTCTTGAATATGGTACGGAAGCAATGGGAGGAATGGTAATAATGGAACCACCTATACTAAAGAAAATTAAACATATAAGTGCTTCTGTAAGTCTCGTTGGACAAACCAACGGACATGGCATTACTGCTTCTGCTAAACTTGAACAGGGGTTTAAGAAACAAGTCGCTTATTTTATACAAGGAACCTACAAATATCTTGGCGACCAGCAAACTCCAAAGTATAATTTAAGTAATACGGGTTTGCGGGAAGGAAACTTTTCAGCCGGATTCGGAGTCCTGAAAAAAGGATGGGATATCAATGCGTATTATTCCATGTTTCATCAGGATTTAGGCATTTTAAAAAGTGCTCATATCGGAAATTTAACGGATTTGCAAAATGCTATTGCCAGTGATGAACCATTAATTATTGAACCTTTTACTTATAACATTCAAAATCCAAGACAACAAATCACACATCATCTTTCAAAAGTTAACATTGTCAAATTTTTTAAAAATGAACATCACCTTGATATCACTTACTCTTTTCAGTTAAACAACAGAAAAGAATATGATATACGTCGTGGCGGCCGTTCTTCCATTCCTGCACTGGATATGAATTTATATTCGAATAATTTGTTAGCTTCTTATTCGCGTATAAAACAATTTCCAAAAAACAACAACCGGCTGGAGGGAAAATCAGGGTTTAGTTTTTCTGCAAAACATAATGCAAATAACCCGGGTACAGGTATACGACCATTAATTCCTGATTATTATCAATATAATACCGGCTTATTTGACATGGAAAAATTCATTATCAAAAATTTTGTTATTGAACTCGGAGCACGCTATGAATTTACACGCTTCTTTGGTTATAAATTTGATAAGAATAATAACTTATTAAAACCCGTTTATAATTTTCATACCTATGCATTCAATCTTGGTGGAAGCTGGAGAAACAACACAGATAATATTCAACTGCAAACCAATATTTCATACAGTTCCCGCTTCCCGAATGCCAGCGAATTATTCAGCGACGGCTTACATCACGGTATCGCAGCATTGGAATTTGGAAACGATAAACTTAAGCCTGAATCAGGAGTTAAATGGGTAAGTACAGTTAGTGCAAATTATAAAAAATATATAGCAGCTGAAGCCACTTTTTATATTACACAAATCAACAATTTTATTTATCTGGCACCATTGCCTGAACCTGTCTTAACCATACGCGGGGCATTTCCGGCATTCCAATATTACCAAACAAAGGCGCGATTATTAGGCACAGATGTAACAATAAAATCGGAGCCAACATCCTTTCTGGACTTGTCATTTCGAACTTCCATTATCAGGGGAAAAAATATTACGACAAACGATAATTTAATTTATATGCCGTCAGACAGAGTAAGTGCATCATTTAATCTGCACCACGATTTTAAAAAAATAAAAAACGTATTTTTGGGTATGATGGTGCAACATGTTTTTAAACAAAAAAAAATACCTGTGCAAATTTCAGATTACAAAACAGCACCTGATGCCTATACAACACTGAATGCTGATGCAGGTTTTGATTTTGTAGTTTCATCTAAACATAAAATTTCATTTTCTGTTACCGGTGAAAACATTACAAACGCAATTTATCGAGATTACCTGAATCGTTTCAGGTATTACTCCGATGAGATGGGATGGAATCTTATATTCAGGTTAAAATATTTATTCAATTAATACAAAAGCAATATGAAAAAATACATACTGTTATCAGTAACATTGGCGGGAATAATTTTTATATCAGGATGCAAGAAAGAACCTGATGCTCCCGCAAATGAAGAAGAACTAATAACGACTTTGATTCTCTATTTAAAGAAACAAGGCACATCTACAATTCAAAATTTTACGTTTAACGACCCTGATGGCCCGGGTGGAATTGCAGCTACTGTAGATAGTATTATTATCGACAAAGCTTCAATATATGATGCTTCTATCCTATTACTGAACACACAGAAAATTCCTGCTGATACAATATCAAATGAAGTATTATCCGAAGGAACTCTGCATCAGTTTTTTTATAAATCAACACCTGCAACTGTTTTATCCGGATTTTCATATCTGGCACCAAATGACACTGACGGGAATCCAATTGGTTTAAAGTTTGATTTTGACACCTGGAACTGGGTAAATGCAGGCACCTTAAATATTATTTTAAGACACCAACCTGTTAAAACCGCAACAGGCGTTTCCGATGGGGACATTACCAATGCTGACGGAGAAACAGATATTGAGGTAGATTTCCCGGTTCGTTTACAATAGTTTATACATACTTTAGTTTTATTGATTCTAATACTTATCTTTATAACCTATTAAATCCATAGGTTATATAATAGTAGTATGCAGAAAGACAAACATTTCATCAGTTTTACAAAAGGTGTAACCTGGCGTATTGTTGGTACATTAGATACCATGATGCTCTCTTATATTTTTACAGGGAGTATCGGAAGTGCTTTGAAAATTGGAGCTACTGAAGTCTTTACCAAAATTATTCTTTTCTATCTGCACGAACGTCTTTGGTTTAAAATAAAATGGGGTTTGACCAAAAAAGAAACTGCAAAAAACCTTACTGAGGAAGAACTGAAAGACTACGACAACAAAGACGAAGTATGGGTGGAATCACATATCAGAAGTCTCATAAAAGGTATTAGCTGGCGCATTGTTGGTACTTTGGATACCATAATTATTGCAACTTTCTGGACAGGAGATTATTCAAAAGCATTGAAAATTGGTTTTACAGAAGTAATCACCAAAGTAACGCTCTATTATTTTCATGAGCGCATCTGGATGCATTTTACTAGAAAGAATAATACTGATCAGCAGGAGAAATAATAAAATTTACTATTTTTTGTAATATTTAGTCGCTTCTTTCCACTAATTTTGCATCTCGTTAAATTAAAAATATTGTATAATGAATAAATATTTATGGATGCCGTTTGTGTTATCGGCAATTGTACTAAACACACACGCTCAAAATACCAGTGTTAATGCTCAGGTTCCGAAACCTGTTAAAGTTCCGGTAGCTAAATCTGCACCAAAACCTGCACCTGTAAAAGATGTGGCTATCAAAAAAACAGAATTAAGCAAAACAGTGAAGCCGTCTGAGGATTTCTTCGAATATGTAAACCAAAACTGGAGTATAGCCAATCCTATTCCATCAGATAAATCTCGCTTTGGAATGTTTGATGTGTTGGATGAACAAAGCAGAAAAGTGGTAAAAAGAATTCTGGAAAATGCTGCGAATCAGAAAATAAAATCACCCAAAGGTTCTAATCTTCAAATTCTCGGCGATTTCTACAGAAGCGCAATGGATACTATTGCAATTGAGAAAGCAGGAGTACACCCTTTACAACCGTGGTTTACTGAAATTGAGCAGGCGACAACGCCGAGTGCCGTGGTAAAAGTATTGTCGAAACTGGGAATGCGTAATATAAATTCACCATTAGGCTATTCAGTAGAAATAGATGCAAAAAATACAACACGTTATGTTATGTATGTTAGTCAGGGTGGCTTAGGCTTGCCGGATAAAGATTTTTATTTCCGTACGGATGATAAATCTCAAAAGAATCTGGCTGCATACAAAGAGTATATAAAATCACTGTTTCAATTAGCAGGGTTAGACAAAACAATTTCTGCTGAACAACAAATGCAAAATGCTTTTGAAATTGAAAATTTACTGGCAGGAGCTTCTATGTCTAATGTAGAATTAAGAGACCCAGAAAAAACATACAATTTATTTACCATTGAAAAACTTACTTCAGATTATCCGAACATAGATTGGAATGGTTTCTTTTCGGAAATGAATGCTGCCCCGAAAGAAATTGTCATTGGACAGCCATTATTTTATAAAACTTTAGACAGTATGCTTACGCATATTCCAGCTGCTAAATGGGCTTCGTATATGGAGTTTCAGCTATTAAACGGGACTGCAAAATATTTAAATCTTGATATTGTAAGTGCTCGTTTTAATTTCTACGGTAAAACATTAAGTGGTATCAAAACGATGGAACCAAGATGGAAACGAGTGGCGGGTGTGTCAGAGGCTAACCTTAGAGATTTAATCGGACAGGAGTATGTGAAAACAAATTTTTCTCCAACAGCAAAGAAACGTGCGTTGGATTTAGTTGAAAATATAAGAGCTTCCTTAAAAGACCGGATTAATGAATTAACCTGGATGAGTGCTGATACAAAAGCAAAGGCTCTGGAAAAATTAGCAAAAATCGATGTAAAAATTGGCTACCCAGATAAATGGTTGACATACGAAAGAACAGACGTAAGCAATCAACCATATGTTTTAAATGTATTGAACTGTGCATACGCAGAAAACTTACGTGTTTTAGACAGATTGAAAAAAAATAAGATAGACCGCACAGAATGGGGCATGGGACCACAAACAGTGAATGCGTATTATAATCCATTGATAAATGAAATTGTATTTCCGGCAGCAATTTTACAACCACCTTTCTTTTATGAAAAAGGCGATGATGGTGTAAACTATGGCGGGATAGGTATGGTCATCGGGCATGAAATTACACATGGCTTTGATGATGAAGGCAGTCAGTTTGATGCGGAAGGAAATTTAAAAAACTGGTGGACTGACGAAGACAAAAAAAGCTATCAGGCTTTAACGGATAAATTCGTAAAACAGTACAGCGGATACAAAGTATTTCCTGACGACAGTATTTTTGTAAACGGAGAGTTGACATTAGGAGAAAACATTGCCGATTTAGGTGGTATGATTATCAGCTTAAACGCTTTGAAAAAAGCTATTGGAAATAAACCGGCTCCGTTAATTAATGGATTAACACCTGAACAACGCTTCTTCATTAACTATGCAATTATCTGGAGAGAAAATATGCGTCCGGAATCAATGCGTATGCAAACATTATCAGATCCGCATTCACTTGCAAAGTACAGAGTAAATGGTGTATTAAGTAATTTACCACAGTTCCACAAAGCATTTAATGTAAAGTCAGGAGATAAAATGTATAATAAAGAAGAGAACAGAGCTAAGATGTGGTAATTTGATTTTAGAAATTATAATCAGCCACCTGCGGGTGGCTTTTTTTATCTTTCAACTGGATGAAAATAATTAATTAATTTTGAATAAATAATATGCCAGTCAGAAAAGCCAACACACAAGACATCGAACAACTCTCCTTACTATTTGATGCTTATAGAATTTTTTATAATAAGACTTCAGATATAGAAAATGCAAAACAATTCTTATCGGAAAGAATAGTCAATAATGAATCTGAAATTTTTGTAGCAGAAAATGAATCAAAAGAATTAACCGGTTTCGTGCAGTTGTATCCGCTCTTCTCTTCTACCCGAATGAAACGTTTGTGGTTATTGAATGATTTATTTGTAAAACCGGAAGAACGAAGCAAAGGCATTTCCGTTGCATTAATTGAGAAAGCAAAAGAATTATGCAGAAACAGCAACAGCTGCGGCATGATGCTGGAAACAGCAAAGTCAAATATTATTGGAAATAACTTGTATCCAAAGACAGGATTTGAATTAGACGAAGATCACAATTATTATTCATGGAATATTTAAACAAACTAATGCTGGATTTTACAAAAGATTATATTTTAGAAGACGAACGTGCGTTGCTTCGGCCTTTACATAAGGGTGATTTCGAGAATCTATTGCAGTTTTCATTACATGAACCTGAACTCTGGAAGTATTCAGTACAACAAGCAGACAGCGAAGAAAAACTAAAAATATACATTGCAAACGCATTGAATGCAAAAGAAATGAGGAATGAATACCCATTTATTATTTTCGACAAACAAACACAACAATATGCCGGCAGCACACGCTTTTATGATATACAACCGGAACATCAAACATTACAGTTGGGATATACGTGGTATGGTACGGCATTTCAAAAAACAGGATTAAACAGGCATTGTAAATTTTTATTATTACAGTTCGCATTTGAGACACTTGATCTGCAACGTGTTGAATTTCGCGCAGACTACAGAAATAAAAATAGCATCAATGCAATGAAAGCAATCGGCTGCAAAGAAGAAGGCGTATTGCGTAGCCATCTTATTTTACCAAATAACGAACGACGAGACAGTATCATTCTGAGTATCTTAAAAGATGAATGGTTTAATGAAGTAAGAGAGAATTTATTGAAGAAAATATATTAGGATGTAATGCTTGCGGATTATGGCAACAGATTCCTCACTTTGTTAGGAATAACTTTTTGTATCACTATGGTACTCTTACATAACTTCCGGTAATACTGCCGTAGCCGCCCCAAATTCCCTTACCGCCTTTTATATTTGATTTGACGATAACGAATGAACCGAATGGATTACCCTGACTCGACCGGTTTGCCTCCAGTGTTCGCCAAAAATCATAATGTGGCTTATCTATCTGTGAGAGTTTTATCGTGCATATAGAATCATCAATACTCCAATAACCATCTGTATTAAAATTAAAATCATTACTATTAGTACCGATTGGCTTACCTTTAGGAATAAAAATCTGAAATTTTTTACCGTTAAAAAAATTATCATCAAATACGGAAGAATTGCTGATTAAAAATGGATCATTATCTACCTTAGTAAAATAACGATAGTAGTTTCCAAGGCTCGGTGGGTCTTGCAAGCGACCATATACCTGAAAGAATGAATCTGCAAAGGATGGATTTGGATGTGGTAGAATCCATAAAGAATCGAAAAATACAGGTACCGGTATGGTTGTTGAAGATGTTAAAACCTGATTATTTACTTCAATTCGCAAGTCATATTTTTTACCAATTTGTCCTACAAAATCAATATTGGTAATTGGTACCGTATAAATACTTACATCCGGAAAATCGGAGGCACTGCTTATCTGAATACCAAATTGTGCAGCAATTGCAATAGCCACAGAGTCGGGCAACGATTGAAGTATAACAGAATTATATTCCATCAATTCTACAGAATCGGTATCTGTACTGACAACAATACGTGCATCGTGGACAAAGAAGTTTTCCAGATTATTGATATTGATATTATCATACAAAGAAATACTTTTGGTAAGTATAACGTACGGCGGAATATCATTTTCAATATGACCTTCTACAATAATTTCATTTGGGTTACTCTTAATATTTAAATCTATTTCTTTTTCGCATGCAGGAAAAATAAACAAACTTAAGAGTATGCAAAAGAAGAAAAATGAAGTATATCTTTTTAATTTGCTGTGCATTATTTAAAATTTAAAATTCCAGGTGAAGGATGGTATTACAGGAAATAAAGAAACATTAATTGGTGTTTGTTTTAAATCGCCGGTAAGAGTACTGCCTTCAATTTTATTATAGATAAAATAAGTATTACGTCTGTTATACACGTTATAAATAGACAAGTTATAACTTGATTTCCACCTTCTATCCGGTCTGCGCTTAGGTATTGGTGTATAAGTTATTGCCATATCCATCCTGTGATATGCAGGTACTCTATATGAATTTCTATCGGAATACCCAATCATTGGATTAAATTCTATAAGAGATAATGTATTTGCTGGTGTAATGGAATTACCGGTTGCATACACAAAGGTAGCACCCACCGACCATTCTTTATTAATATCATAATTGATATTAATGGATAAATCGTGTGTTCTGTCATATTTGGCTACAAACACTTTTCCCTGATTAAGTTCCGCAAATTTCCGGTCGCTACGTGAAAGAGTATAACCAATCCAGCCGTTGAGTTTGCCTGTTCGCTTCTTCAGAAAAAATTCTGCTCCGTACGCTTTTCCTTTTCCAAATACATAACCTAATTCCTGATCAACATTCAATTCATTTACATAACTCTCGCTATACTCAATCTGATTCCATAGGTGTTTAAAATATACTTCAATAGAAGTCTCAAACATATTGTCTTTAAAATTTCTGAAATAGCCGAATGAATATTGCAGTGCCATTTGTGGTTTCACGATACCGGAGCTTTGCACCCAAACATCAGTAGGCAATGTACTGTTAGATGCTGAAACTAAATGTATATATTGGTAATTTAGCGCAGCACCTGCTTTTATTGAGTTATTTTTGCCGAATGCATATCGCATGGCAAGACGAGGTTCAGGACCGATAAATGTTTTTATAGGCTTCCCTCTTCTGTATGTAGTAGTATCATATCCTATAATATTGTCACCACTGATTTGTGTGTAGGGGCCAATATGCTGAAACAAACTTAAACGAAATCCAAAGTCAAATTTTAATTTCTCATTCACATCATAGCTGTGCGCTATATACCATGCCAGTTCATGTGAGTAACGTTTATTAATGTTTGATTCAAAATCCGTTTCTGCACTACGTGCGCTTGCCTGTGTAGGCGTCATGCGATGATGTGTGTACATCATACCGAATTTTAAATTATGTTTTGTATTCAGGTAATAGTCAAAATCAACTTTGGTATTAAAGTCTCTTACACCTGAATTAGCCTTGAAGGAGAATTCTAATTGTGCACCGCTAAAGCTAAAATTATAATCATTAAATACAAAAGTTGTATTCATAAAGAGTTTATCATTAAACAAATGATTGTAACGAACTGTAGCAGTTGCGTTGCCCCAAGGAATTTTTACATTGGTTTGGTTTTTAGTAGAATTATATACAAATACATCCCGACCGAAGTATCCGCTTATATACAATCTGTCTTTATCAGAAAATTTATAATTTGCTTTTATGTTAATGTCATAAAAGAAATAATTGGTTCCTGCAAAATCTGTTTTTTTCAGGAATGGTTGCGCAATATCAAACAAGTAAGTTCTTCTTCCTGAAAACAAAAATGAGCCTTTTGCTTCTTTTTTAGATTTAGGTTTCTTAAATGGTGCCTGCAATGTTAAGCGGGATGAGATGATGCCGATACCTCCTTCCATTTCAAACCGTTTATTATTCCCTTCTTTCATTTGTATATCAATAACAGATGAAAGACGACCGCCGAAGTTGGCAGGCATCGCGCCTTTATATAAGGTTGTATTTTTTACAGCATCTGCATTAAACACAGAAAAGAACCCGAATAAATGGCCTGTATTATAAACAATCGCATCATCTAATAAAACTAAATTCTGGTCAGGACCACCACCTCGCACATAAATACCGGAATTACCTTCACCTGCTGCCTGCACGCCCGGCAATAACTGAATTGCTTTGATAATATCAACCTCGCCCATAAATGCCGGAATTGATTTTATTCGGTCTGTAGAAAGCTCTTCTTTTCCCATAGTGGTACTCTTCACATTTTCATCTTTACGTTCTTCAACAATCACCACTTCTTCCAGTATTTTAGTATCATCAGAAAGCTCTGTATTCATCCGGATATCTTTATCCAGTATTATTTCCTGAGTTTTGGTGTTGAAACCTAAATAGGAGAATGCAATCTGATAAGTTCCTTTTGGCAATGACAAAGAATAAAAGCCATATAAATTGGTCGTGGCACCTAATGCATTATTGCCTTGCACATAAACATTTGCTCCGATTAATACTTCACCATTTTTTGCATCTTTTAAATAACCACTCAATGTAAATTTTTCCGTTTTCTCTTCCTGTGAAAAAGAATGGAAATATGAAAAGAAAATACAGATAAGGAATATGAGTGAGTTTGGTTTCATTAGCAGAATTAGGTGTCTTAAAAATAGCGAGTTGTCAGCATAGTTTAGATTATTCCTTTATTAATTTTTTGATGAGTATACCACGATTTGTCGCAACTTGTAACAAGTACATTCCTTTGGGTAAATCATTGAAGGTAATTGTATTTTCTGTTGGTGCATTTACAGCAAAAATTAATTGACCGACACTGTTCAACATGTTTATACTTTCAATATGTAAATTAGTTTTTGTGGAAAATGTAATCGTATTTTGGAATGGATTGGGGAAAATCAGTAATTCATTTTCAAGTTTTTTATCAGAAACAAAAGTCGCATCTGATAATATTTGAAAAGCTTTTTGGAAATCAGGAATTCCATAACCAATGCGCTTGTCCGGTGTAAGGTATTGTGAGGAACTTTGCTCTATTGCAGTTTTAATTTCCCAGTTTGTTTTAGATGGAAATGCCTGCCATAAACACGTTGCAAAACCTGCAATCTGTGGTGTGGCGTAAGATGTTCCACTACCAAATTGCCCAACTTGTCCTGATGTATTAATAAGATAAGGAGACACTCCAACAGCAGCAACATTAGGTTTTATTCTTGCATCATTAGGCAACCCATAACCGCTGCTTGCTGCCACAACACCATTCGAATTAACAGATGCTATGCAAAAAGCGCTATCTGCATCAGAAGGTGTCGTAATATATTTCCAAGGTGAGGATCCGGTATTCCCAGCAGCTACACATACTAATATACCTTTTGAAGATGCGATGTTCGCAGCTTTTGCACCAGGTGTATTATTTTTTCGCATATCAGATGTATCATGATTCTCTGATGCAACATCAAATGTATTATAACCTAAAGAAATACTTACAACTTTAACTCCTAACTGACTACATCTTTCTAATGCTATTGCTAAATTTAATTCTTCTTGTAAACGTTCAATACCATTATTATCATTTTCAGTTTGAAATAAATAAAAATTAGATTTTATAGCTGCTCCAATATACTGGTTATCTTTTAAGCCACCAATAAATGAAAAACAGTCTGAACCATGTTTACCATCAACCAAATTATATACAGAAGAATCACCATGTACATAACTATAAGTTCCTAATAATCTGTTTTGAGAAAATATATGGCTAAATGCAGAATTTATATTTGCCTGATAAAATCCATTATCGCAAACAGCAATCGTCATATTTTCACCATTATAACCTTGTTCATGCAAATATTGTCCGTTTAGCAACTTCGCTTGAGGGAAGGAAGAACCATAATTATCTTCAAAATCTTGTAAATCGTTTATTTCTTCACATTCATTTGTATTTTCTATAGAAGCAATACCTGCTACATTTGTTCTCTCTATTTTTATAACACTTGAAATAAATGGTAATTGTTGAATTTTTGTAATCTTATTTTCGTCAATAGAAATTAAAGACGCATTCAACCAATTTGAAGAGTTTACTATTATTGCTCTTTCATTTTTTAATTTCTCTATATAATCTATATCTACAGGAAAATCACGCTCATCAAAGTGAATATTAAATTTTCTTCTATAATCTATAGCTTCTTTTGAAAATAAACGTTCTACATTTTTGTCCACAGGTTTATCTTTAAAATACACAATATATTTTCCCGTATTTGCCTGTGCAAAAATGAAATCTGAGATGAGTAATAAAAGTAAAACTGTGTATCTATTCTTTCCCATAATCTATTGCATATTGTCTTAAAATAAATCCTTTTTGCGCTCTGTCTTCCCAGGGCGAACCAATATTAATTTGTCCTGTCACTATCCAGAATTCTCTATACACCAACCCAACACTTCGGGCATATCTTTCTACAGAATAAGTTTTGGTAATAGCCGACGAATCCTGAATTTGAGAAATCAACAAGGTTGAATCAAATATTTTAATACCATTGTCATAATACTTATCCCTGTTTTTAATAGTGTATTTCCAGTCCGTTACATAATAGTTTGAGGTATCCAGAATATAAGGCGGTGGAGAGGTGATGAGTTTATTTCCCAGCCACTTTTCATTTACATCATTCGGAAATACCATTTTTATGTAGCGTAAGTTATCTTCCACACGTTCTGCTGTCAAAGAAGATTTTACCAGATAATTTACATTAAACAATTCCCATTTTGTCGGTAACGAATCAGAATAATATCGTAAAATTTTTTTTGCCGTTCTGCCCAAATTATCTTTAAACTGCTCTCCTATCTTTTCTTTCAGATAAATGGAAGAATATCTCCTCGTATTATTAAAATCGTTATAGACGACAGAATCTACTCTGTAAATAACAAAACTGCCCGAATCATCGGGTAAATAATTATAGCCATAATCATAATCGCTCTTGTCCGTTTCCTTTTTGCAGGATATCAGCAAAGAGAACACGATAACAGTTATTACGGTTATAGTATAAATATATTTCACTTACTATTTTTGAAAAGTTATTTGTGTGCAATTCGACATCATTTTACTCTTTTCCATAAGCAACAGCATACTGCTTAAGTATAAAACCAAAGACGGCGTCGTTTTCATAAGTCTGATCATCTACCAGCTGCGCATCTAAACGCCATAGTTCTTTATATACTAACCCAATATTCTTTGCGTATTTTTCTACCGAATACACTTTCTGCACATTTGATGAGTCCGCAGTTTGCAACACAATGAGTGTAGAATCCGAATTAATAGAGCCGAACGTATAATTCGTGTTTATCTCGGTAACAGCATAATTCCAGTCAAAATTTGTAGTGGTAAATTTCAAATCTGTAAATGGAAAATGCTTCAGCTCATTGTATTTATTCCCGCGCCATGTATTTCCCTTAGTTACAGGAAATGTAAGTTTTATGTATCTGATGTTATCTTCAATACGCTCCACATTGGTATTATTTTTTACAGCATACCATACATTACTGAATTTCCAGGGATGATTTAAACTGTCTGTAACATATCGTTCAATTTTTTTTGCAGAACGACCTAAGTTATCTGTATATTCTTCAGTAACGATTTCTTTCAGATATTGCGTTGAATTTCTCTTTAAATTAAGAGGGTCAAAATCATTATACACAACAGAATCAACTTTGTAAATAACATAGCTGCCTGAATCGTACGGAAAATAGTTATACCCGAAATCAAAAGTAACAGTATCATTCTCTTTCTTGCAGGAAGCAATAAAAATAAGAACCAGACTTAAAAAGATTATTTTAAGGGTAACAGACTTCATATAAAGCAAATATACAATAAAGATGTAATTTTCACCACTTTAGTTGGTTCTGATACAACCATTTAGAACTAATTTTGTTCCGTTTCAATACCGGGAATGAGGATAAAACGTTGAATTTTCTTCAAAAAATCGAAACTGTCTTCAATAACCATTAGATTTGTATTTTTATTTCGAAATTACATTATGAATAATCAAAATACAGTTGGCGTACAATTCAAAGCAATTAAACTGTTACATATTGCTTTATGCCTTGGTGTGGTAATTATCATGGGTATTATCCGTTATCTTGTAAAACAACAGCCTCCCGTTGATCATGCACTTGATAATGTTGTATTTGAAATTGCCGGAATTGCCATCGCTTTTATCTGTATGCTTGCTTCAAGGTTTTTATTTCTTACGAGGGCAAGTGTTGCAGTTAATGTTCCCTCGCTATCTGAAAAAATAAATATTTATCGGGGTGCCTTGATTATCCAGTTAGCTTTACTGGAAGGTCCGGCGATTATAAATACCATTTTTTATTTTGTAACCGGGAATGACCTGCATTTCTTTATAGCATTAGGGTTATTATTATTTATGGTGTGGTCAAGACCAACACGTTTAATGGCAGCTAATTTATTATTTAATTCTATGGAAGACAGACAGCAAATTTATGATGATAATTTACCGTTGTGAGAACTAAAACAATGCCTTATCACTTAATAATATTCCGTCTTCATCACAGTAAACATAATCATCGGGCTCAAAAAATACATTGGCAAAACCTACTTCTATCTGCTTTAAGCCCGGATACTTTTTTACAGAGCGTGTAGGGTTGGTATTTAATGCTTTTATACCTATTGACATCTTGTTAAGAGCCGCACTATCGCGTACACAGCCATTCACAATAATTCCTTCCCACTCATTTTTAATAGCGGCCTCCGCCAGCATATCACCGAGTAAAGCACAGCGCAAGGAGCCTTCTCCGTCTACGACCAACACCTTTCCTTTGCCATTCATATTACGAAGCGTATCGCCTACCGGTGTGTTGTCTTCAAAACATTTTACCGTATAAATCTGACCGTAAAATTGCTTCTTTTGCCCAAATGACTGAAACAATGGCAATGCAACATGTACCTTGCCTTCATTGGCATCAAATAAATCAGCAGTGGAAAATGACATAACTTGAAATTAAACGATTAAGTAATAAAATAAACAGATGAAATTACGATTTAAAATGAAAAATCATAAATCTTAAATCATAAATCTTAATTTTACAATATGTCAACTCAATACACTTCCAATCTGATGATGATTCGTCCGGCAAGTTTTCAATTTAATTTTGAAACCGCCGTTTCTAATGCATTTCAAAAATCATTAGACGGTTTGACAACTGAAGAAATAAAACGAAAGGCTGTAGAAGAGTTTGATTCGTATGTAGAAAAATTGCGTGAATGTAAAATAAATGTAACTGTCATTCAAGATACAGCAACGCCATCAAAACCTGACGCTATTTTTCCAAACAACTGGATTAGTATGCATAAAAATGGGAGTATTTTTTTATATCCGATGTGTACTGAAAACCGCAGGCTGGAGATTCGTCCTGAAATTATTGAAGAATTAAAAGATTCATTTTTAGTAAATTCTGTGAATGATTTAACTGCTTCTGTAAAGGATAATAAATTCTTAGAAGGAACCGGCAGTATTATTTTTGACCACATTCATAAAATAGCGTATGCCTGTCTTTCTCCAAGAACAGACAGAGATTTATTTATTGATTATTGTACAAAGATTAACTACAAACCTATTTACTTTTTCAGCAAAGACGAACATGATAATTTAGTGTATCACACTAATGTAATGCTGACTATCGGAGATACATTTGCTGTGATTTGTCTGGCAAGTATAAAAGATGCAAGCGAACAAAATTTAGTGAAAGAAAGTTTAGAGAAAACCGGACATGAAATTATTGATATTACATTTGAACAAATGAATGCATTTGCCGGCAATATGCTGCAAGTTCAAAATACAGATGGCAAAACCTATTTGGTAATGTCAGAAACTTCTTATGACAGTTTGAATGCAGAACAAATTAAACAAATAGAAAAACACACTACTATCTTATCAGTTAAAATTCCAACGATAGAAACCATTGGTGGTGGTAGTGCCCGTTGCATGCTTGCCGAGATTTACTTGAAAGAGAAATAATTATTTATGCAACACTTCTTTCCACTTATCACTCTCTGCAAATTCTTTAATTACTTTATTTCTTTGCAGCAGCAGGTTTGTCATATACTTTTCTAAAAACCACCTGTCGGCTATTCTTCCTAAAAAACCAAATGGCGCAAGATATTCAAAAACATCAGTCATTATTGTTTTATCTTCTTTGTATTCAAAAATATGGTCATGTCTGAAATAATCAAAGATTCCTTTGGTTTGTTCATCCCTGAAAATATACGGGCGATTAAAATTGGATATTTTAGAAGTAAGATACTGAGTAATGCCAAAATGTTTTGCCTGCCAGGTGACAAACTCACCGTCTTCTATCAATCCTGTTTTTCTTCCTGCAATAGCCTCTTCTTTAGTATGTTCCATTGAATATTTATGCAAATCAATACTGCGCGATAAATCAAAACAGATTTCAATCGGTGCATTTATTTCTGTTATCAAACGTATTGTTGGCATAGTTAAATTTAGTAATTAATATACAAACTCACCCTTTTCACTTTTTATCGTCACTTGCTTTTTACTTGCGTTTTCCACATAGCCAATAATCTGCGCATCTATTCCGAAAGATTTTGAAATAGAAATAATTGTACCGGCAAATGCTGCATCACAGTAAACTTCCATTCTATGACCACAATTAAACACCTGATACATTTCTTTCCAATCAGTTTTACTTTCTTCCTGAATTAATTTAAACAACGGCGGAACCGCAAACAAATTGTCTTTCACAATGTGTAAATTATCATCAATATAATGTAAGATTTTAGTTTGTGCACCACCACTGCAATGTATCAGCCCATGTATATTTTGTACACCAATTTCCTGTATCACTTTATTAATTACCGGTGCGTACGTACGCGTTGGTGATAACACCAGTTTACCTGCATCTAATGGCGAACCTTCAATTGTATCCGTCAACAATCTGGTGCCACTATATACTAAATCATCTGGTGTATTGGGGTCGTAACACTCAGGATATTTTTCTGCATATAATTTTGCAAATACATCATGCCGCGCGGAAGTCAAGCCATTACTGCCCATTCCGCCGTTATATTCAGTTTCATAAGTTGCTTGCCCGTAAGAAGCAAAACCAATGATAACATCTTTATCTTGTATATGTTCGTTCGAAATAATTGCAGCGCGTTTTAACCTTGCAGTCATAACCGCATCAACAATAACCGTACGAACAGTATCCCCAACATCAGCCGTTTCTCCGCCCATTGCATGTACATCAACACCATTTTCATGCAACACTTCCACCACTTCATTGGTGCCGTCAATAATTGCTTTTATCACGTCACCCGAAACCAGATGTTTATTTCTGTTTATAATGGATGACATCAGAAAATTTGTCGTTGCACCGACACAAATTAAATCATCTGTATTCATCACAATGGCATCTTGTGCAATGCCTTTCCATACAGATAAATCACCTGTTTCTTTCCAATACATATATGCCAGTACACTCTTAGTGCCTGCACCATCTGCATGAATGATAGAGCAGTAATTTTCATCATTTGTTAAATAATCAGGATAAATTTTGCAAAATGCTTTGGGATACAAACCTTTATCCGCATTCTTTATCGCAGCATGCACTTCATCTTTTGTTGCTGAAACTCCGCGTTGGTCGTATCGATTTGCCATAATACTATTACTATGTGTTTAGTAGCTGAACATTATACTTTATTATACACCGAATTGTTCTAAATGATGATTTAAATGTATCGCCATAGCATCACCCCAGAGTTCTTTATCCATAACACCAAATACCGGATGGCAACCCTCAAACTTATCAGCCTGAATAAATTCATTAAAAACCGCCAGAAGCTCCTGTTTTGCGTTGTCAAAATCCGGGTCATCCTTCACTTTAAATGACGCCGGTGCAGGTAATAAATTTTTTGGCCATTTCGTCATCACTTTTATCATCATCCATCGTGCAAACGGATTGGCTGAAAGATAGTATAAAGTATCTTTCGGGACTTGTATTTTGTTAATCGGAACGGCAAATGCAGTACTCATATGTTTCAGCATTTGGGAAACAGACATTTTTCCCCATTGGCGTTGGGAAGTAGCAGATAATTTATTAATGCGTGCAAGCATCACATCTTGAACATTTTTATCGAAAAGAGTCATAAGTATAGTTGATTAGGCGATATAAAATTTTACTCAAAAATACAATTTTATATCTTTTAGTGATATTATGTTGTAATAAATACTGAATATAAGCCGAATTTCCTCTCATCACATTACTGCTATTTTTGTAAAGATTGATTATATTTGAATGAAAGAAATCATTTCGAACCATAAAATGAAACAAATGAAGATTGCACAAAACATTAAATTCAGAGCAGCGAGTATTTTATTGTTATTCATTTTCACAATTATCATGCTGTCTGCAACAAAAGCAAGCACTAAAAAAGCAGCTGATTGTATAAGAATTGAAAAACAAGATCATCTGATGTATAAAACCTATGTAAATAAGAAATGTCAGGCGTGCCATACAAATGTGATTTCCAAATAAGCCACTCACTGTCTCTTCACTGAATTTAATTTACGAAATCTATTTCCTTTTTGCATTAATATTAAAACCTAAACCTGCGGAAAAACGAAATTCCGACAGGTCCTTTCGTGTATTGTAGAGGTGCTGCCCGGTTACAAATCTGCTCTGCACAAAGAAATGAAAATATTTATGCACGTAATAATTATATCCTATTACTATTGCTACTACAGGATTTACGCCGGTTTTAGCCGGTTTTGTATTATCAGACAATAATATAACTTTTGTGATGGAAATTCCCGGTTGTAAGCCCAAATAAAAATCATTATTTTTCTTGGTAATATGATACGAGGCACCAAAAAATATATTGTGATTAAATTTAAAAGTTGGTGCCGCAACTCCTGTATTACCTAAACTCATATAAGCATCGCCGGTAACGGATATCTTACACGTTACAAAGCCTTCAACGTTTCCATGCAAATAAAATAAAGACTGTTTATTTTTAAAGAAAACAGCAGGACTGATGGTAATTTGTGTTTTCAATAATCCTTTTCGGATTACAGAAGGTTCTTCCGCTTTTGTGATAGCAATAATAGAAACTACAGCAATTATAAGAGTGACGCATTTTATTTTTTCCATAATTTTGCAATTTTATAATTAAGACTTACCGTACACAATAAGTGTCCTTCGAGGGCGGATGCTTTTTTCGTTATAATCTGATAAGTGTTTTCTGATTTTTCTGCGTGCAGTCCTTTGGTAAGGTGCATCATATATTGAAGCATCAGCGTTAAATCAAAACGTTCAGATAAATGAAAATGCGAACCTGCTCCCATTTGTACTGCAGCACCCCAGCGATGTGCTGAAATTTCAGGTGCTGAAATAACCGTTAGTTTATTATAATCAAAACAATGACCTGCCAGTAAAAATGGTTGCGCTTTATACGCAGGATATTGTAATTTTTTTGATGGATAAAACAAAACAGACCAGCCTATATGTACATATTCGCTGCGCGCTTCCCCATGATGATTGACCGCAATATAATCTGCAAACCAGTCTGTATTAATTCTATTACTGAGTTGCAGTCTGAATTGTCCGCCTGCACCCATACCGAAACCATCGTGACTGAATACATTTGCTGTTGTCCGTACACCTAATGAAAACCAGCCTGCCTGATTTTTAATTATAGTTTTAGAATTCTTTAGTTGAATTGAATCATTTTTTGCGTGTGCAATACTTGCAACTAACAAAAGAACAGGAAAAAGAAAACGATTTGATATAGCTACCATGTTTACGTTTTGACTGTAACGTAAGATTGTTGGATTTAGTATTTGGTATTGTTTTAATTGATGAAAATACCAACCTACCTCGCGCGAAGACTTCCGTAGGATGTCTCGTGTGCACTAAAAGAACCAGTCTCTGACTGGTGAACAATATGCAATAAAAATCCGGTCAGAGACCGACAGAATTAATAGACACGAGAGCGCTGCGCTAACTCTCGCGCCAGACGGGATAATCATTATCCTTTAAGCTTACATTTAAAACATCAGAAGTTGTTCTAATTGTAAATTCTCTATCATGTTCTAATTTTGCATGATTATTACACAATGGAGCGATGTATATACCTTCGCTACCTACTAAATTAACAACATAAACATTTTTTGCCATATCTTTACAATCAGCAGCACAACACATAGAATTAAACATCATTGAATTTCTCTGTGAAATCCAATGCTCTAACCATGAATTGCATTTTTCTAAACATAAGCAATTACATTCAATTTGTTCTGAAATGGATATAGCTGGTCGCATACTTTATGGTTTTATTTTGCAATATACGAAACGATTGTTACATTGCAGTATGGTCTAACAGTTGCAAGTTCCTTTTAAAAATCAAACTATGAAAAAACTAATCTTTATCATCACAATCACATTGGTATCATGTGCAAAGAAGAACGTAACGCCTTACGATGGCATTTATTCCATTAGAGAAGCAAATGTTTTATACCAGAAATTGGGATACATTAAATATGAAAATGGAAAAGAATATCAAGGAAATGGTACTGATTCGTGGTACAAGATAGGAACTTACAGTTTTGATGATAGCATTTTCTCGCATACATCAAACACAGGATACACATACAAAGCACTATACTTTGTATCAGGAAACACGCTAATATTCCGAAATGTAAACTACAAATTCAACTATCCGAATGGTGGAGAACCAAAAGGATGTACTTATCCGACTCAATAGATATAAGTTGGTGAGGATATCAATTAATAGTTGTGTCCTTAAAGTTTACCCTACTCATAAAATCTTAAATGTAGTTCGTCTGTTGCGTTGGTGTTTGTTCTTCGGTGCATTTAGTGCATTCGCAGGTTTCTATCGGCATGCTCGCCATAACCTTTTGCTGTTAATCTGTCTGCGGCAATGCCTTTTTGTATTAAATACTGCACTACACTCTCGGCACGTTTTTGCGAAAGCGTTTCGTTATAGGTATCTACTTTCCTCTTAGTCAGTGTGAGAAGACAATTATGCTTTTATTGTTGGATTCTTTACTAAAATGTCCACCAATGAGTCTAAGCTTTTGAAGCAGCACTGCACGTATGTTTCACTTGTCGTAATCATAGTAAATATTGTTCAACGTAATTTCTACGTTTTTATAAATTTTAGAAAGTGTAATAACTTTTTGAATCACTACTGTATCGCCATCTTTACCATCTATATTCGCATTCACACTTTCTTCACCGGCTAAATAACCAATCTTGGAGACTTTAATCTTAAACTGACTGCCTTTAGGAATTACTGTACCTGCATTCCCATCTTTATCTGTATGCAAAAACTGAAAACTTTCAGCCACCTGATCAAACCGTGGCATCTCAATAGTGGCATTTTCTATAGGTTTAATGCCTAAAAATGTAATGTTTGGATTATTATCATCCTGATACGTTTTTGCCTGCACTAATACTTTCAATAAATACACGGCAGGTGGAAGTGGCTCTGCAGGTGCCATACGGTTTTCAAAATAATAGATATCATCCAACCCTTTTCCGCCCGGACGATTGGATGTAATATAACCACTCAGCAATACAGAATCATCTTTTGACTTTACTAACGAAATACTGAAATCATCGCCTCCACTATTCACACCATAGCCCAGATTTTGTGTATTCGTATAAATTTTTCCTTCTTTTGTGGCAACATAAATATCCAGACCGCCATACCCTGTTTTTCCATTAGAAGAAAAATACAGTTTATTGTCTTCTGTGATAACAGGGAACAGTTCATCACCTTGCGTATTTACTTTAGAGCCTGCATTTATAGGCAGTTCAAAATCACCCGAGATATTTTTCTTTGCCAGATAAATATCCCTGCCTCCATAACCATCTTTGCTGTCGGAGACAAAATATAATTCTTTTTCATCCGCACTTAAAAATGCCTGCCCTTCATTAATGGTATCAGCAAACAATTTTAGTCGTTCCGGTGCACTCCAGCTGTCGTCAATATTTTTTGTAGTACGGTAGATATGACAATAATCATTTACATTTTTTTCGTCGCTACCACAACGGGTGAAAAATGCCGTTTTGCCATCTTTACTAATCACAAGTTCTGCATCATGATAAGTTGTATTAAATGTTTTATCCAACGACGTTGCTTCGTTAAAAGAGGTATTACCAAATTTTGACGCGGAATAAATATCTGCATAACCTTCACCGGTCCATTCATCTAAATTATTTTTATCACCATTCCTTGTTGATGAAAAATACAACACATTATCTTTTACGAATGCTGCAAAATCAAGGCTTGGCGAATTAAGTGTAAGATTGGTGAGTTTTGTCAGTGCCGGTTTTTTCATTTTCTTCAGCACCTCATCCAGAAATTCCATTTCTTTTTGTAATCGAAACTTTTCACTCTTGTTTGCTTTCAGATAATCATCCAGTACTTTATACGCTTCCTGGTATTTTTCATTCCGTTTTAATGCATTTATATACAATAAGATTGCATCATTCAGCACACGTGCATCTGCTATTTTTTTGTACCATGGTTCCGCAGCAATAAAATTTAACTGTTTGTCGTAACTGTCTGCAATTTTCAATGCAATCTTAGACTTTTCGGTTATATCTCTGGATTTATCAAAATCTTTCTGCAACATCTCAGATGCTAAAGAGTATTTTTTGAGTTTATACGCAGTTTCACCATCCTGCACCTTAGAACCGGACTTGCACGACGACAATAAAAGAATTGAGATAAGAATATATAGAAACTGAGTAAACTTTTCCATTTGATAAAAGTACCAATTATTGCGAATAAAATCAAAAAAATATGGCTGATGTTTCCATCAGCCATATGTAAATTATTTTGAGAACAGCATTTCTCTGTATTTCGGCAGAGGCCACAGTTCATCATCAATTATTGATTCCAAACCATCTGTTATATCACGTATCTCATCCATAACCGGTCTCACTTTATCAGAATAGAGCAATGCCTGTTTCAGCACATTTGACTGTTCATTTCCTTTCACACGTAAATCAAACATGTCTTTATCCAGTTTAATTAATTTATCTATTCCTTCAGAAATCTGCTTAAGAATACTTGTTTGTGCTGCATATAATTTTGCATCTATACCTACTTCTTTCAGTCCTTTAATATTTGTTATCAATTTGTTCTGATACTCAATGCATGCCGGAATTACCTGATTAATAACTATTTCACCTAAGGCACGGGATTCAATCTGTATGGCTTTGATATAATTTTCCAAAGCAATTTCATAACGTGCTTCCACTTCTCTATGACTATATATACCTTGCTCTTCAAATAATTTTACAGATTTATCTGACACAAAAGCACCTAATGCAACCGGAGCAGTTTTATTATTACTTAATCCACGTTTTTTCGCTTCTTTATGCCATTCATCAGAATAGTTATCGCCCTCAAACATGATGCGCTTTGCTTCTTTAATCGTTTTGCGCAACACTTTCAAAATAGCCACATCTTTATAGTCTCCACCTTTTATGTGTTCATCAACCTCAACCTTAAAAATCTTTAGTTGTTCGGCTACTATTGTATTTAAAACTGTCATTGGCAATGCACAATTTGCGGAAGAGCCGACTGCACGGAATTCAAATTTATTTCCGGTAAATGCAAAAGGTGATGTTCTGTTTCTGTCCGTATTATCGAGCATAATATCCGGAATACGGTTATGAATATCGAGACGCAAGGTAATATTATCCTGCTCATCAAATTTATCTTCATCCACGCGGGTCTCAATCATTTCGAGTACTTCTTTCAAATAAGAACCTGTAAATACGGAAATAATAGCGGGTGGTGCTTCGTTGGCACCTAAACGATGCTCATTGCCATGTGAGGCTACGGAAGCACGCAGTAATTCTTCATGGCGGTTTACTGCTGCAATCGTATTAATGAAAAAAGTTAAGAATTGAAGGTTAGTTCTGGGCGTTTTTCCGGGTGATAGTAAATTCACTCCCGTATCAGTGCCCATACTCCAGTTATTATGCTTACCGCTTCCGTTAATTCCGGCAAAAGGTTTTTCGTGGAATAACACTTTTAATTTATGTTTAGAGGAAACCCTGTCCATCACATCCATTAATAATGAATTATGATCTACTGCTAAGTTTGCCTCTTCAAACATTGGCGCACACTCAAACTGTGAAGGAGCCACTTCGTTATGTCGGGTTCTTACCGGAATGCCTAATTTCAAACATTCAATTTCAAAATCACGCATAAATGCATACACACGTTCCGGAATGGCACCAAAATAATGGTCTTCTAATTGTTGTCCTTTGGGTGAACGTCTACCAAGCAAGGTTCTGCCACTCATCACTAAATCAGGTCGGGCATAATACATAGCTGTATCGACTAAAAAGTATTCCTGCTCCCATCCTAAAGTAGTATTCACGTGTTTTACATCTCTGTCAAAAAAATGAGCTACTTCTGTCGCAGCCTGGTCTAATACCTGAATTGATTTCAGCAAAGGTGCTTTAAAATCTAATGTTTCACCTGTATATGAAATGAAAATAGTCGGAATACATAAAGTTTTTCCATTACCTACGGTCATAATAAAAGCCGGAGATGTAACATCCCATGCTGTATATCCTCTTGCTTCAAAAGTGGCACGTATTCCACCGGAAGGAAATGAAGAAGCATCCGGTTCTTGTTGTGCCAATGCATCTGCACCAAATTCCTCAACGCCGCCACTACCTTTGGGCATAAAGAATGAATCGTGTTTTTCTGCGGTTGTACCGGTTAGTGGTTGAAACCAGTGCGTGTAATGTGTCGCACCCTGTTTCATTGCCCATGCTTTCATGGCAGATGCTACCTGGTCGGCAATATCTCTGTCTACTTTTTTTCCATCACGGATACAGGCTGCTAATTTCTTGTATGCATCCGAGGGTAAAAATTCTTTCATTTGTTTATCGCCGAATACGGAAGCTCCGAAAAAATCTGATATTTTTTCAGCCGGTAATTCTACACTTAATTTTGGTCGGGAGGAAAATGCTGATAAAGCATTAAATCTGGTTTTAGACATACTTTCTTTGTTTGTATGCTAAGATGATAAAATTTTAAGGAAATTAAAAGAGAAAATCTGTTTTTATGTAAATTATTTGACAGAAACTGCAGGGATTTTCTTTTCATTTCTTGACAAACATAATCCGATTAAAATAAATGGAATGGCTACAGAACGGTATCGGACGATAGCACCTGAATTATTAACAATTAAACCAATCAGAAATAAAGTGCTGAAACCAAACAATATTGAAAACATGGCATACGGATTTCTGTAAACGGATTTAATATTTACGGTTACTAACAAACCAATAAAAACTAAAAGTAGAACAATAGTTTCAAAAGAGGCAATGTACGAAAGAAACACATTACAATCGTTTGGCAACGGACGAATAAACGGATTGGTAACCGCCTCCCATAATAAGATAAGTACTCCATTTATATTATGCGGAATACCTTCTACCTGAAACGACATATTACCCGGTGAATTTAAAAAGAATGCCCTTCTCTCAAGTAATACATGCATAAAACTGAGATGTGGTGTATACATATCTACCAGTAATACAACCATTGCAAAGAAGAAAATACATCCTAAAAAAACCTTCAAAGAAGTTTCTCTTAATTCAAATTTGTTGTACAGTATCATTGCTGACATTAATGGTAGTAAGAAAGCAAGCAGATAAATACGGATATAGCCCAAAACAATTAATCCGAAAATGGCAAAGAATATATTGCGTTTTGTATAATTAGATTTTATTATTCCATCTAAATTATACAATATAGTTCCTAATGCGAAAATTACAATTGCTTCTTTATGTATTCCTGAAGTCCAGAAAACGATAGAAGGAATACCAAACAAAATAAACTGCAATAATTTTTTGCTAATTACTTTATTTTCAAAAAAAAGATAAAGATTGTAGGTTCCAATAAATGACAAGAACGCAAAAACAATTGCATGTACATTATAAACTCCAAGTGAAAACAAACGAATCAGTGCATTTAACCTTACTAAAAAATAATTACTGCTGTCAAACCAGAAATGCATTTCCGTTGTGTATGGCAATAAGTACTTTGGAACCGGGGTAAAATCATTACTCCCGATAGCCAACTTTAAATAGGTAAAAATATCTGTCTTTACAGCACTGTAAACAATATTACCATCATCAAAATACAAATAAGTATCGCCTCCGGTAAGCATACCGCTCTTATAAAAATATCCGAATAAAACTGCACTGAATGCTTTTAAAGAGAAACCGATTAATAGTACCTGTTTGCTAATGGAATCTGATTTAAAAAAACGCTTATTACCTATTATAAAGAATAACAGTAAGAGACAGATTATTGGTGCAAGGATTTCCTGTATCATTTGTCGCAGTATGCAAAAATAAACATTTTATTTTAATGATAATAAATATTCCGGTTTGGTTGCACAGAATTAACTATTTTTGCGCATATAAACTAACAAATGTCAAGTCCTATTCACCAACCATTAGTAACAGAAGAAACGGCAAAATCACTCGGATTATTGCTTGAAGAATATCAAAAAATACAAACTATACTGGGACGCATTCCAACATTCACAGAACTCAGTATTTATTCTGTGATGTGGAGTGAGCATTGCAGCTATAAAAACTCCATTAAATACTTAAAAAAATTACCACGTAAAGGGAAAGCT
Source organism: Chitinophagales bacterium (assembly GCA_046329785.1). Taxonomy (GTDB): domain Bacteria; phylum Bacteroidota; class Bacteroidia; order Chitinophagales; family JADIYW01; genus JADJSS01. The sequence goes on along the minus strand of JAXLTZ010000005.1, from coordinate 165,723 downwards.
CTTTTAGTAGAAGCCGGTGAAGAAAATGCCGGTCTTGTAGACATTGGCGACGGATGGGCTTGTGCATTCAAAATCGAATCACATAATCATCCGAGTGCTGTTGAACCTTTTCAGGGAGCAGCCACAGGCGTTGGCGGTATTTCACGTGATATTTTTACGATGGGTGCGCGTCCCATCGCTTCATTAAACTCCCTGCGTTTTGGAAATTTAGATAATAAACGTACACAACATTTATTAAAAGGTGTGGTGAAAGGTATTTCACATTATGGAAATTGCTTTGGTGTGCCGACGGTCGCCGGCGAAGTATATTTTGATGATTGCTATCAGGTGAATCCGTTGGTAAATGCGATGAGTGTTGGCATTGTAAAAGTGGGCGAAACAATTTCTGCTACTTCCGAAGGTGCAGGCAATCCAATTTATATTGTTGGTGCTTCTACCGGAAAAGATGGTATTCACGGAGCCACATTCGCATCTGAAGATTTAGGCGAAGATGCTGAAGATAAAATACCTTCTGTACAAGTTGGCGATCCGTTTACTGAAAAATTATTACTGGAAGCTACATTGGAAGTAATAAAAACAGGTGCTGTTGTTGGTATGCAGGATATGGGTGCTGCGGGTATCACTTGTTCTACTAACGAGATGAGTGCAAAAGGCGAACATGGGATGAAGATTTGGCTGGATAAAGTGCCGACGCGACAAAAAAATATGCAACCGTTTGAAATTCTGTTATCAGAATCTCAGGAACGTATGTTGATTGTGGTTCAGAAAGGCAAAGAAAAAGAAGTAGAAGCAGTTTTTGACAAATGGGATTTGCATTGCGCTATTATAGGTGAAGTCACCGAAGGAAATCTGGTTCAGTATTATATGAACGATGAATTGGTAGCCGAAGTACCTGCTGATACTTTAGTACTTGGCGGTGGTGCTCCGGTTTATGACCGTTCATTCAAACAACCTTCTTATCATGCAAAAAGAGATGAGTTTATTTTAGATGATAAAGTGCCGTTTCCGAAAAGTTATACTGAAGTGGCAAAACAATTAGTACAAAATCCAAATATTGCATCAAAGCGTTTTATTTATAAGCAATACGATTCTATGGTGGGTATCAATAATGCAAGTACTAACCGACCAAGTGACGCTTCTGTAATTCGTTTAAAAGATTCTAAAAAAGGATTAGTAGTTACTGTAGATTGTAATTCACGTTATGTGCATGCAGATGCGTATAAAGGTGGTGCGATTGCGGTTTCAGAAGCAGCAAGAAATATTGTTTGCACAGGTGCAAAACCTGTTGCGATTACTAATTGTTTAAACTTTGGAAACCCTTATGATGAAGAAGTGTACTGGAATTTTGTGCATGCATTGCAAGGAATGGGTGACGCTTGTATTCAATTTGAAACGCCTGTAACAGGTGGCAATGTTTCGTTTTATAATCAATCGCCCAATCGCGCAGTAAATCCAACGCCAACGATTGGAATGCTTGGTTTAATTGATGATGTAGACAACATGATGACGCTGGATTTTAAAAACGAAGGTGATTTAATTTATCTGATTGGTGAATGCAAAAATGACATTGCAAGTTCTGAATATTTAGTGCATTATCATAAAATTGAATTGTCGCCTGCACCACATTTTGATTTGAAAGAAGAAGCGCAAATACAAGATGCAGTTGCAAAATTAATTTCAACCAAACTGATAAAATCTGCGCATGATTTAAGTGAAGGTGGTTTATTTATTGCCTTGCTCGAAAGTGCAATGACACGCAACTTTGGTGTTGAAATCACTACTTGTTCTTCTATCAGAAAAGACGCTTGTTTATTTGGTGAAGGACAAAGTCGTGTTATTGTTTCTATTGATGCAAACTCAAAAGAAAGCTTTGAAAACTTCTTAAAAGCAAACAATATTTCAAACCGTTTTATTGGTTCTGTAAAAGGAAAAGATATTGTGGTTGACAGCGAAAACTTCGGAAGTATTGCTGAATACAAAGAATTGTATGATACGGCGATTGAGAAGTATTTTGTGTAAAGTTGTCAGAACCGGGATTTATCTGATTATAGGATTTGAATGATTTCAAAAATAATAAATAAGAGAATTGCCCTTGCAATAATTTTTTGGATAATAAGTACATACTTAATATTTACGAAGTCATATAAAAGCAATTCGCTTTGGATATACTCATCATTAGCATTACACTTTATTAGTATTTTAATTATTACAAACTACTTAATTAGTTTTATATTTTTCAAATTAAATAAGGATACTAAAAAAACCACTTTGGTTCTTATAAAATCTTTTTTTATAATTTTATTTTATATTCTTAGTTTGATTCTGGTAATTACAACTGAGGAACCAATTAGAAAATATCTTCTAACATATTATGGAAGATATTCAAATTCATATATTATTGAAGCAAAAGATATTGACAAATGCAATGATGAAGTGGTGTGTGCGTGTATAGAAAAGAATATAAAAATCATGTACATTGTTGACTTTAAAAAATACTATCAAGAATTTACAATGGAAGACTTTTATGAAAAAGGTGATACATTATTAATTAAATACTTGCCATTATCTCCTGATATTTTTGAATGTTGCCCTAATGATAATGTTCTAAGGTAAATCTTACATCTGAAGCCAAAACTCTAGTTCTTATTCTGCCAAACAAACGCAGAAATACCAAAATGAGCACCGTCATCTCGAACAAAGTGAGATATCTCTAAAAGAGTTAGAAAGACCTAATTTAGTCCAGTGCATTGCATTTTCTGGATTTCTCCTTACGTCGAAATGACGCATTTTTTCATTTTCGATTGCGCACACACAAAAAAGTGAGCATCGTCATCTCGAACGTAGTGAGAGATCCCGAACAGAATTAGAAAGACTAAATTTAGTATGGCACATTGCATTTTCGAGATTTCTCCTATTGTCGAAATGAGTGGTTTTCATTTTTGGTTACAGATGCATACAATGTGAGCACCGTCATTTTGAGCGTAGCGAGAAATCCCGAACAGAATTAGAAAGACTAAATCCAGTATGGCTCATTGCATTTTCGGGATTTCTCCTAACATCGAAATGACGTGGTTTTCATTTTCTATTGGTGCTACTAAATATCTTCACTATCACTCAAATCATTCCACATAGGATTTATAGCATTAATTAAATTTTCTTTCTTCTCACGTCGCCATTTCTTTAATTCTTTTTCACGTGCAATTACTTCTTCAATTCTTGAAAAGAATTCAAAATAAATAAGATAATGCAGATTGTATTTATAAGTAAAACTATTTTTGTTTAATCCAGTTTTATGTTCTTGCAATCTATTGTATAAATCCGCAGTAACTCCAACGTATAAAGTTGTCTTATTTCTATTAGTTAGTATGTAAATACAACCGCCTCTTTGCATGTAATAAAAATAGAAAATATTTCAGATAGTGCATTGCTTTTTCGGGATTTCTCCTAAAGTCGAAATGACGTGGTTTTCATTTTGGGTAACAGAAATAACCAAAGCGAGTAGCGTCATTTCGAGAGCAGCGAGAAATCCCGAACAGAATTAGAAAGACCTAATTCAGTATAGTGAATACCAATTACCCAGACTTATTTCGTATCTAACCAAACAAATAAATCATGACTTATGAAACACAAATACACACTCCATCTCTACTGTTTATAATTAGCTTTCATACTGCAAAAACAATCGCTTAATTTTAATCTTTGCGCTCTATGCTGCTTAGCATCCTCTGCGTGAAATAATAAAACAACAACTATGAGAATCGAAAACGAACTCAAATTAGATTATAAAGACGTATTATTTCGTCCAAAACGTTCTACGCTCACTTCAAGAGAAGAAGTGGATTTAAGAAGAAAATTTACGTTTAAAAATTCGCAACAAACATGGCAAGGTGTGCCGCTTATGGCAGCTAATATGGATACGGTTGGCACGGTTGAAATGGCAAAAGCATTAGCAAAACACAAAATTATTACCTGCTTGCATAAGTTTCATATTCCTGAGCAATTACACACGCTCTTTGAAACTGAAGCTGCTAATTACACTGCAGTCAGTTGCGGCATTAAAGAAGATGATATCACTTATTTAGGAAAAATAATGCAAGCTGTTCCTAATGTCAGATTTATCTGCTTAGATGTAGCAAACGGTTATACGCAACGCTTCGCTTCCGTCGTACAAACAGTGCGGGAAAAATATCCTGATAAAATTATTATTGCAGGCAATGTGGTGACAGGCGAAATGGTGGAAGAGCTCATTCTTCGTGGTGCTGATATTGTGAAAGTCGGTATTGGCTCCGGTTCTGTGTGCACCACACGCATACAAACGGGCGTCGGTTATCCGCAACTTTCAGCAGTAATTGAATGCAGCGATGCAGCTCATGGCGTTGGCGGACAAATCATTGCGGATGGTGGTTGTGTGGTGCCCGGAGATGTAGCTAAAGCTTTTGGTGGTGGTGCCGATTTTGCTATGCTTGGCGGTATGCTGGCAGGTCATGAACAATGTGAAGGTGAATTACAAATTATACATGGTGAGCAATACAAAGTTTTTTACGGCATGAGTTCAGATACAGCCATGAATAAATACTATGGCGAAGTAGCAGGCTACCGTTCATCAGAAGGAAAAACCGTTCGTGTAAAATACCGTGGTGATGTAAATGATACCGTTAAAAGTATCTTAGGTGGTATTCGTTCTACCTGTACTTATATCGGTGCCAAGACATTGAAAGACATGTCGAAATGCACCACGTTTATTCGTGTTTCTCAACAATCGAATGAAGTGTTTGGAAAAAATTCATAACAGATGCTGAAACAAGTTCAGTATGACAAGGACATGACTTTCAAACAAAAAGTATATCAGCATTTTTTATCATTAATAAATGAAAGAATTAATGCATTGCAAACAACTCTTGATGAATTAAGCGAGAGTGCTAAAAATGAAACTAAAAGCACCGCCGGTGACAAACATGAAACAGCTTTAGCCATGTTGCAGATTGAACAGGCAAATACACGATTAAAGATAACTGAAGCAATTGAACAGAAAACACAGCTGCAAACAATAGATATCACTTTAAAATCACACAAAATAATAAAGGGAAGTGTTATAAAAACATCAAAAGGATATTTTTTTCTGAGTGTTGCTTTAGGTAAAAGCCTGATTGATAATACTTCTGTAATTTCCATCTCACTACAATCACCTTTAGGTGCAAAACTATTAGGTTTGAAAGAAAATGATATTGTTGAAGTAAATGGAATAAAGTACGCAATAGAAAGCATTCTTTAATTTTTCAAATCTTATTAATGTAAAATTGATAACTTGCAAATAAATTTAAAAACATGTCGATAAAAAATATAACAGTTATTGGTTCCGGTACTATGGGAAACGGAATCGCACATGTATGCGCACAATTTGGCTATAGAGTTTCTTTAGTCGATATTTCACAAACTGCCTTAGATAAAGCTCTTCAAACAATTACAAAAAATTTAGAGCGACAGTTGCAGAAAGGTTTGATAACAGAAGATGCGAAGAATCAGACATTACAAAATATAAAAACATTTACATCCATAAGAGACTGTGCTATCACATCTGATTTAGTAATTGAGGCAGCATCAGAAAATTTTGCAGTCAAGGAAAAAATATTTCGCGAGTTGGATGAAATCTGTGCACCGCATTGTATTCTGGCCAGCAATACTTCTTCTATTTCTATAACAAAAATCGGTGCCTGCACCAAACGCCCTGACAAAGTAATCGGTATGCACTTTATGAATCCGGTGCCGGTTATGAAATTAGTAGAAGTAATACGTGGCTATGCCACATCAAACGAAACCAATAATTTAGTGTTTGAAGTTTCCAAAAATCTTCAAAAAATCCCGGTTGAAGTAAATGATTATCCCGGTTTTGTAGCAAACAGAATCTTGATGCCGATGATCAATGAAGCAATTTATACTTTGTATGAAGGTGTCGCCGGCGTTTCTGAAATAGATACGGTGATGAAACTGGGTATGGCTCATCCGATGGGACCATTGCAGTTAGCCGATTTTATCGGATTAGACGTTTGTCTGGCAATTTTACGTGTCTTGCATGATGGATTTGGCAACCCTAAATATGCCCCATGTCCTTTATTGGTGAATATGGTAACTGCCGGTTATCTCGGTGCCAAAAGCGGTGAAGGGTTTTACAAATATGAAGCCGGAAGCAAAGAATTGGTAGTGAGTAGTATGTTTCTTAAATAGAAATATGACCTTAACCAATGTTAACAAATTGTTTTGTTAAAAACTTTAAAACTTAACAATAATTTCCTAAATTTGAGTAGTCGTAAATTAATTTAAACCTATAATACGTTAAAAATGAAAAAACTAATTCTAATTAGCTCCGCGGTAGCTTTATTATTCTCCGCCTGTCAGAAAAGTAATGTCCTTACAGACGATACCGCTTCTACACTCAGAAGAAGTTGTGCTTCCACGGAAGTATTGGCTGAACAAATGAAAGCTGATCCAACTTTAGAAGCTCGTATGAATGCATATGAAGCTATTGTACAAAATAATATTAAGAATAATATAAATGCACGTTTGGTAAACGGCGTTATTGAAATTCCTGTAGTTGTAAACGTATTATACAGAACGACCGCTGAGAATATTTCTTTAGAACAGATTCAATCTCAGATTGATGTGTTAAATGAGGACTTTAATGCAACGAATGCTGATTTTAACAAAGTAAATTCAAACTTCTCAGCAGTTAAAGCTAATGTTGGAATTCGCTTTGTATTAGATCAGGTAATCAGAAAATCTACCACTAAAAAAAGTTGGGGTACAAATGATGCCATGAAGAAATCAACTCAGGGCGGTATTAATCCAACATCTCCTACCACTAAATTAAACCTTTGGGTTTGTACCTTAAGTGGTGGAATCTTAGGATATGCCCAATTCCCGGGTGGTTCATCTTCTACGGATGGAGTCGTTATTACAGGTACCGGATTTGGCAGAACAGGAACAGCTGCTGCTCCTTATAACTTAGGAAGAACTGCAACACACGAAGTAGGACATTGGTTAAACTTACGCCACATTTGGGGCGATGCTACTTGCGGTTCTGATTTAGTAAATGATACTCCATTACATAATACTGCAAATTATGGTTGTCCTTCAGCAACACATAGATCTACCTGTTCAGGTACTCCTCTAGAAATGTGGATGAATTACATGGACTATACTGATGATGCTTGTATGTACATGTTCTCTTTAGGTCAAAAATCAAGAATTCTTGCTACGTTCGCCACAGGAGGACCAAGAGCAAGTTTCGCACAATAATTTTTTTTCATAGTTTTTCACAGTTTAGGCTGTCCGTTAAGGACAGCCTTTTTTATTACACTATTTGTGCAATCTGTATATTCAATAAAGATTGGGTACTAAAATTTTTCTTTAATGATTTTTAAAATTTCTTCCGAGATATAAGGATTGCTGCCTAGAATTTGTTTCCCGTATAACCAGTTATTCCCACCGTTAAAATCATAAAGATGTCCGCCTGCTTCCCGCAAAATTAATGCACCTGCAGCTACATCCCAAGGAGAAAGAGAATATTCAAAAAAAGCATCAAATCTTCCGCAGGCTGTGAAACACAAATCAATTGCTGCTGAACCTAAACGGCGGATACCTCGTGTATTGGTCATTAAATATTTAAAGAAAGAAAGATAATTGTCCAGTAAATCAAAATCATAATATGGAAATCCTGTCGCAACCAGACTATCGGAAAGTTTCGTAGTACCGGAAACAGCAATTTTGTCTCCATTCAAAAATGCTCCATTGTTCTTTGATGCATAAAACAACTCATTTCTGTTGAGCTCATGTACCACTCCTACTACTATTTCATCCTTATATTTTAAACCAACGGAAATACCAAAAACAGGAACCTGATGGATAAAATTAGTTGTACCGTCTAACGGATCTACTATCCATTGCCACTCTCCCTGCGTTTGAGCTACAGTATTTTCTTCCGTTAAAAAGGAAGCATTGGAAATAATTTTTTGTAACTCAGTGACAAGTATCTTTTCAGCTTCTTTATCGACATAAGTTACCAGACTATTTAATGCTTTTGTTTCTATGTGATGATGATGAATTTTACCAATTTCTTTTTGTATAAATAAAGCTGCTTTCTCAACGGTAAGGATAGTTTGTTCTTGTATGTCAAGTAAATTATTTTGCATATTTTTCTTTATTGCTTTTAGCCATAACGGCATCCGTACTTTTTCCTTCAACCACCACTACAAACTCACCTTTAGGTTCTTTCTTTGTAAAATGAATAATTGCTTCGGCGATATTCCCACGAAATGTTTCTTCAAACTTTTTTGTCAACTCACGGCTAACTGCTATTTTTCGTTCTTCCCCGAAATATTGGTTTAATTCATTTAATAGTTTAACTATACGGTATGGTGATTCATAAAATATAATTGTTCTTGTTTCACTCAATAATGCCTGTAATCTTTTTTGTCTTCCTTTTTGATGTGGCAAGAATCCTTCAAAAATAAACCTATCTGTAGGAAATCCTGAATTTACCAATGCAGGCACGAATGCCGTAGCACCGGGCAAGCATTCTACCTCAATATTATTTTTCAAACATTCTCTAACTATTAAAAAGCCGGGATCAGAAATTGCCGGTGTACCTGCATCAGAAACCAATGCCATTTCCACACCTGATTTAATTTTTTGTATAATGTTTTCTACTGCTTTATGTTCGTTGTCTTTATGATATGCCTGTAATGGCGTATTAATCATATAATGCTGGCATAAAAATCCCGAAGTACGCGTGTCTTCTGCAAGAATGAGTTGAACAGACTTCAATACTTCTATAGCACGAAACGTCATATCCTGTAAGTTGCCTATAGGCGTTGGGACAATATATAATTTTGACACAGTCTAAAGTTACGAAATGAGCCAAAAGTATGTACACAATATTCATTTAAAAATTAGCGAATTCTATCTGCGCTATTAAGAAAAATAAATTTACTCAGAGAAAATAACTTTAATCAATAAATCATCTAAATAGGAAACCAGATGGAATGGCTTGTAGCTTCGCCAGTTAATTTCAGCATACCGTTCATTGATATTGATGTAATGATGAATATTTGCCTGACGCATTTCTTCTAATATATGTTCTCTGAAATTTATAGCTATTATCCAGCCATCCCTGTCTTTCACATCATCATACCATTCTTCATAATATTCGCTGTCTGAACTAAAGAATTCTAATATATTTTCACCTACCAGTACAAACTTAGATATACCTTTCTCAATTAAACCATCAATTACATCCCGTTTTAAAAATTCAATATCATTCTGAAGACAATCATTCCATTCACCAATAAATTCTATAATGGCAGAGCTCTTTTTATAATCCACATACAACAACTTCAGGTATAAAGTTTCAGAACCAAAATAATCCCATTGCGGGTGGATATAATAATTATAAATTTTATCTGTAAACTCAAACTCGCTGTATTCACGTCCGAAGAACGGAGATTTTTCATCTTCTTCAGCGGTATAAAAATCGCGCCATTTCCAATAGGGTTCTAACGTATGCACTAATTAGAGTTATGAGTTAAAAGTTATCAATTATGAATTCAATTTAGATGTTATAATCGAAATATGCAATACCATTTACCATTATTTCTTCTCTATAAAATAGTCTGCAATTTCATCAATAGGGTTAGTAACAAATTTACCAAGTGTACATTCAAAATCATCTGCCACTTTCTGAAGCTCTTGTTTAAAAGTGGTAGCTATTGACCCTACAAAGCCAATCGGATATTCCTGATAATTTTCAAAACAGGATATATGAAAATCAAAAAATTCAGTAAATCCTTTTTGAAGAACTACCTGCGCATAATCTGTCTCCCGGAATTTAGATAAAACAGGTGCAAAACTTGCAAGATAACGATTCGGAGATGCTTCTTTATATACTAATTGAAAAATAGTATTTTTTTCAAGCTTATATTCACTCAACAAATACTCTTCCATCTCGTGTGGTAAAAGATGATATAAAAAATCACGCAAAATTGTTTTCCCAAAATACGCACCACTTGCTTCGTCACCTAAAATATAACCAATTCCGGCATATGACTCTACTAATGTTTCTCCATCAAAAAAAATGGAATTGGAGCCTGTTCCTAAAATACAGGCAATACCAGGTTGATTGCCGCAAATAGCATACGCCGCCGCTTTCATATCATGGTCAATTTCTATCGCAGCATTCATAAAAATAGATTTCAATGCTGCTTCAGCCAGACGATTTCGTTCGGGACTGGAACAGCCTGCGCCAAAAAATTTTATTTCAGCTATTTTATCTGCAACAGCAATTAATTCACTGTTTGAAAAAATTTTTTGATAAATTTCCTCGTGATGATGAATAATCGGATTTATGCCAACTGTTTCAAAATATTTTCTTGATTTGGTTGCCGGGTCGTATAATAACCATGCTGTCTTGGTAGAGCCACTATCTGCGAATAAAATCATAATAGAATTTGAGATTTAAGAATTTAGATTTGAGATTTTTTCAAATAAATATTGGATGACAATTTACGATTTACAAGATAGAATGTTACATTTATACTATAAATTTTTCATATGAAAACAGCATTATTAGTAGGTGCCACAGGATTAGTTGGCGGATTTGTTTTAGAACAATTGTTACAGGATGCTTATTTCGACAGTATTGTAGTATTAACCAGAAAAACATTGGGTAAAAATAATCCGAAGCTGAAAGAGGTTTTAGTAAATTTCGACCAATTGGAAAATTTTTCAAATGATATAAAAGCAGATGTAGTATTTTGCTGTTTAGGAACCACCATAAAAGCTGCAGGCTCTCAGGAAGCATTTAAAAAAGTAGATTATGAATATCCTTTACGGGTGGCTGAAATCGCCAAACAAAATGGTGCCGGTTCCTTTCTGATTATTACTGCACTGGGCTCCGCGAAAAGTTCTATTATATTTTATAACCGTGTAAAGGGAGAAGTGGAAGAAGCAATTGGCAAACTGAATTTTGATGTCTTGCATATCTTACAACCGAGCTTAATTATTGGTGAACGAAAAGAAAACAGAACAGGAGAAGGAATAGCTCAAAAATTATCTCCGGTCTATGACACACTGATGTTTGGTCCGCTGACAAAATATAAATCTATCAAAGCAGAACAAATTGCCAAAGCGATGATACACTATTCCAAATCGGATGCGAAAGGAATTATAAGACATGAAAGCGGTGAGTTGCAGAAAGTGTAAGAATAAGAATTTAATATCTGCATAAGATGATTTTTACATAAGATTTTTTATCTATCTTGAAATACTTTTTCAAACAGAAAATAAAATTGCAGAAATAATAAGAAAAGTGGTTTTCGATTTTCAGTAAATAAAATTTGAAATCTCATTTATGACCTTATGTAAAAAGAAGACATCGCTTGCGCGATGCCTTCTTTTATAAATGATAACAGAAATTATAATTTCATAAACTTGCTTTCGTAGCTTACTCTGCTTGATGGGTTACTAAAAGAAATCAGGTATTCACCTTTTGCAAACGCAGACGCGTCTATTTGTATGTTATGTTGACCTGCATTCAATTTTAGTGTTTCGTTATATATTACTTGTCCGCTAATACTAAATACCGCTAGATTGTAAGTAGATTGTTCTTCATTTACATTGAAGTTTATCTGTATATTTCCATCTGTAGGATTTGGAAAAATATTTTGAATACCGCTTGGCAGCAATTTAGAGTTTCTTTCATTTAAAGAGACTAGATTGGTGTATCGTACAGTGCCATCATTTTCTAGTACTTTTACCCTGTATAAATTTTCTCCTAAGTATGGTTTATTATCAATATAGACAAATTGTTCTTCATTTGATGAAAGAGCATCTCTTATATCCAGTAATTCATAATCTTTGCCGTTCGTACTTCTTTCAATAAAGTATTGTTTTGTTTTGGCTGCATTTTGTGCTTCAAACTGTAAAACATTTCCACTTGTTTCATTCTTTCCACTCAAATTTACCTGTGTCTGGTTTTTAAACGAATTTGGATTTACAGAAGAAGAAATTGCTATAATATTATCTATATTGAACCCTTTATCAGTACCGTAAGTATAAGTATCCGGTGCATCAGATGTAAAATGTAATCTGAAGCGTAATGCGCTATTCCCTAAATAGTCTGACAAATTAAAAATTTCGCGAGTCCAAAAATCTCTGATACCCGTCATAGATGGAATACCATTAATAGAACTGCCATCATTAGTACCCGGCTCTCTTATAGTGGTTAGTCCTGAAAGTGCTATCCAGGTAGTACCATTAGTAGATACTTGTAATTGTAACTTATCCTGATAATTTTCGCAACGATGTTTTACCCAGAAACTTATGTAGGCTGTGCTTGCACCCGATAAATTTAAGTTAGTTTTAGAAGTAATTGTACGCACCGAACCATTCGTGTATAGTGTTCCATTTGGTGATTCTGCCAATGACTTACTGCCTCCAAAGGCTTCGTCTGTAGAGTATGCCCATGAACTGCTCACTGTCCATTTATTATTTACATTTCCGCTTTCAGCATTATCGGAAAACAATACAGATGCATTGTAGATATTTGCTACTGTATCGTAATAAGTATAACCACCAGTTTCAATTTTCCACGCAAACTTTATAGTCTTTCCATTTGCCAAACCTGCTGGTAATTGATAGGTAATACTGTCTGTATAAGTACTGTTGAAATCAGGAAGACTTGCTACTGTTTTTGGTGAACCTACACTATTAATATTTTGAATAGGTAATACCGTAATAGTCACCGGTTTATTTTCCAAACCAATTCTTCTTATTTTAAAATAAAACTTACCATTTAATGCTGTAACATTAATACTACCAATGTCCTGAAAATCGACATAAGATCCGGCTGTATAAGCTATTTGTAAATTTTGATAAATCATTCCCTTACACAACTGAATAATATCTGCAGCTATGGGCCAAAATTGTGTAGTAGAAGAACCATTACCACCTTCGCTTGTCATACCGTATATTTTACCAATATTTAAAGTATCTCCAATAAGTAACCAATCTTTCATACCACCTGACACTTCATAACCAAGTGTCTGATAAGTATTACCATAACGCATTCCATTGTATTTTGCCATAATGGAAGTTACCTGCGTATAAATTTGATTATCGGTCTCATTTAATGTTCTGTATATTCTTCCAAACGGTAAGCTATAGTAAGGGCCAACTGAATGCTGGTCCATACATATTGCAAAATGTCTTGACTGAACAAAATTTTTCAAATTAACAGTTTCCGGCTCAGAGTATGCTGATGTTCCCCAATATACTTCTGAAGAACCAAGTGCTGAACCACAATTGGCAGAACCAATAGCACCCGAACAGTTTGCCCAGTCGATGCCCCAGTTTCTGTTCAAATCTACACCATAAGTACCATCACCATTATTCTTTCTATTCTTTCTCCATTGTCCTCCACCATTTGGATTTGTAGTTCTGTTGTATTCCCAGCCATCAGGATTTACACATGGAATGATAAAAAACTCACGATTATTCACTAAATCAGTTACACTTGTGTTGCTACCATAATTCTCACACAAATATTGCATAAAAAATATCATACTGGAACCACTAATTGCTTCACGAGCATGATGTAAGCCCATATACAATAACTCAGGTTCATCTGTATCATCATTTGATACATTATCCGATATCTTTATACACCACATCTCCCTTCCTTCTACTGATTGTCCGATAGAAAACTTTTGTGCAATGTTTGGATATGCCGCCACCAATGCATCCATAGCTGAATTCATTTCAGAAAAACTATAATAACCACCTAAAGTTGGTTTAATCTGGAAAGTTGAAGGGGTAGTAATAATATTATTAACTACTTGTCCATTTTGCTCTAAAGCCACCCTGTTGGCGGAATTTGTATTAGGTCTTGTAAGACCAGAATAGTAATCCTTATTTTTAAATTCAAGATCTGTGGTTGCATCTTTTGTAATAAGATCGTACTTACATTTGTACGCTTTTAGCTTTAGTAACGCAGCCTCATTTAGTGTGACTAATACAGTACCGTTTTTTTCCTGATAATGATCAATTTCTAGAATTGACAATAAATCATTTCTTTCAGCAACACTTTTTGGTAAATAAATCTTAACCGTACTCAGTCTATCATACGAATAAGCTGTGTTTACTAAGAAAAGACAGATTGAAAATGAAATGATTAAGAAAAAATCATTGCGAAAGGATTGTTGTGGTTTTTCATATTTTTGCTGGTTGTTGGGGGATGTTTTTTTCATATTAAGAGTTTTTAGAATACTTAAATGTACTTTAAAAACTTTTAAATCTCACATTAATATTGTTTGGTTAATTATTTTATTTGATATAAATCAAGCACATATACCTTTGGAAGGTCCAGTATAAAGAAATGTAAAATAATATCAAGTGTTATTAAACTATCGCAGTAACAGACTGTTCAATAGATGACTTAATGATACCTACTGCCTGATGAATTTGTTCTTCATTAATCACCAAAGGCGGTGCAAAACGAATTATATTGCCATGTGTTGGTTTTGCCAGCAAACCATTATCACGCATTTTTAAGCATAAATTCCAGGCCAATTCACCGTCGGTATTCCAGTTATGTTCAGTTTCCTCACTGGTTTTTATTACCATTGCATTCAGCAATCCTTTTCCTCTTATGAGTTCAATCACAGGATGATTTAATTTTCGCAATTCTGCTCTGAAAATCTCTCCCATCCTGCTTGCATTCTCTGCCAATCTTTCCTCTACAACCACTTGTAAACTTGCAATGGCTACTGCACATGCTAAAGGATTTCCGCCAAAGGTAGAACCATGTTCTCCCGGCTTTATACATAACATAATTTCATCTCTCGACAATACAGCACTCACAGGCATAGTTCCACCACTCAATGCTTTTCCCAACACTAAAATATCAGGTTTCACATTTTCATGATCGCATGCCATCATCCTTCCGGTTCTTGCAATACCGGTTTGCACTTCATCTGCAATAAACAATACATTATGCTGTTTACACAATGCTTTTACCTTTGTGAGATAACCTTCGTCAGGAACTACTACACCGGCTTCTCCCTGTATGGGTTCTGCCATAAAAGCCGCTACATTTTTATCCTGTAAAGCTTCTTCTAAAGCAGTAATATTATTATACGGAATTTTTACAATTCCAGGAACATAAGGACCAAAACCACCATAAGAAGATGGATCTGTTGATGAAGATATGGCGGCAATAGAACGTCCCCAGAAATTGTTTTCACAAACCACAATTACTGCCTTGTTATTTTCAATTCCTTTAACATCATATCCCCAACGGCGGGCAAGCTTGAATGCTGTTTCACAAGCTTCCACACCTGTATTCATCGGTAATACTTTATCGTAGCCCAAAAGGTTTGTTATATATTCCATGTACACTCCTAATAGATTGCTGTGAAACGCGCGGGAAGTCAACGTTAATACTTCTGCTTGCTTCTGCATTGCTTTTACTATTTTGGGGTGACAATGTCCCTGGTTCACTGCAGAATACGATGATAAAAAATCAAGATATTGTTTTCCTTCTACATCCCAAACATGTACTCCTTTTCCTTTAGCTAAAACTACCGGCAACGGATGGTAATTATGTGCTCCGAATTTTTCTTCTAAGGCAATAATTTGCTGCGATGATAAGTTGCTCATTTTTACTACTTTTACTTACACAAATATACAGCTAAAAAATGAATTTACGTTAGTTGTTATAACAACTAAATTTGCGAAAAACTGTTGAAAATTAAAATTACAAATGGAAAACGAATTAAGCTCAACTATACAAATACCTGCTAAAACCTGGTGGGAAATGCGTCGGTTGAAATATAATTTAATTGTCGGCATTATTGGCTTGTTGATTATCTTAGATTTAAATGTATACATAAAAAGAGGTAGTTCATTTGATTCGACTTTCTTTTTCACATCCATTGCCGTTGGAATTATTTATGCAGTTTTATGTAATTTAACTTATACCCTGTTATGGATGCTGGATAATCTTTCTTTCGGCAACGATTTGGTCGAATTTCATTCACCGAAACGGGCAGTTATTCTATACTTGTTTGTATTTTTGTCTTGCTTAGTGCCATTTGGCATTTTACATTTGGTGAAAGATTTATTGTAATCTTTAAACCATTATGAAAACAAATAGTTAAGTCAAGTCCACAGAAATATAATGAATATAAGATATATACTTTCCTTTACTGACCCGCATACACATTATGTTGAAGTAGAAATGCGCATCTCTGACATTTCAGTTAGTGACTTAAATCTAAAGATGGCTGTCTGGTCGCCCGGAAGTTATTTGATACGGGAGTTTCAAAAAAACATTGATTATGTGGAATGGACAGATAGTTCTGCAGAGTTTATAAGAGCTGAAAAGATTGATAAAAATACCTGGAATATTCCTATACGTAACAGAAATGAGATTATTGTTCGATACAGAACCTATTGTTTTGAATATTCGGTGCGCACCAATTTTGTAGATGATTCTCATGCCTTAATTAATGGCGCACCTACTTATTTATACGTCGAAGGTTTTGAAAACACAGCAGCTGAAATTGAAATTAATCCATTTGCTTCTTGGAAGAATATTTCAACTGCATTACCACAAAAAGATAATAATAAATGGATTCGTACAGCAAAGGATTTAGATGAACTGATAGATTCTCCGATTGAAATAGGAAATCACACATCTTATTTTTTTGAAGCAGCCAATGTATCACACGAACTGGCAATTTACGGTCAAAGTAATTGTAACATTGAAAAGCTAATTGCTGATTTAAAAAATATTATTGAAGTTGAAACTCTCATCTTTGGAGCACATCCATGTAAAGATTACGTTTTTATCATTCACAATACAGATAACAGCTATGGCGGTTTAGAACATATGCACTCATCTGTCAATCACATTACCCGATGGAGTTACGATGCAGAAAATTACCAACGAGCTATAAGCCTGCTTGCACATGAATATTTTCATTTATGGAATGTAAAACGAATACGACCAAAAACATTAATTCCATTTAATTACAATGCAGAGAATTACACAGAATTGCTTTGGTTTTTTGAAGGCGTAACAAGTTATTATGATGATTATATTTGTTATCGCGCCGGAGTAACCACCAAAGAAGATTTTATAAAAATAGTTGAAAAAAATATCAATGATGTACTGAATACTGCCGGAATTAATACTCAAACTTTAGCAGAAGCAAGCTTTGATACGTGGCTGAAATATTACCGTAGAAACGAAAACAGTTTAAACGCACACATTAATTATTATACACACGGAGCAGTAGTAGCCATGATTTTTGATTTTATGATTTTAGATGCTACAAACGGTGAAAAGAGTTTAGATGATGTTATGCAACAATTATTTACTGACTATTCAGCAAATCCAAATGAAGGCATAACTGAAAATAGTTTACTGGAAATATTTAACTCGGTAAGCGGAATTGATTTTACTCCCTATTTTGAAAAATATATTCATACGACAGACTCTTTAAATATTGAGTTTTACTGCGAATTATTAGGTATCCACCTAAAAGACATTACTGTAAAAGGTACTGTCTTTTTGGGTTTAAGTACACAATGGAAAGAAGGCAGATTATTTATTTCTCAGCTGGATAAAAACTATGGAGCCTATAAAGGTGGTTTGAGTGCAGAAGACGAGATAATTGCTATTGACAGTTTTCGTGTAACAAAAGATTTCAGTAAATTGTTTGCACATAAGAAAACAGGTGATACTATAGATGTTTTAGTATCACGCAAAGGTGCAATAAAATCATATAAGGTTACGTTAACAGAAGACAAACGAAAAAACTATATCTTTGCATTTATAGAAAACCGCTCAGAGAAACAATTAGCAACGTTAAAAAAGTGGCTGAGTCAAACTAAATAGTCGAGTACACAAATATGAAATTTAAAATTCTTATCTGGTTAATCTTACTGTTTCTTATTACTGAAATAGATTTGACTTATGCCAGACCAAGACGACCAAAAAGCTGTATTCCAAAAGTATTACTACCGGGGCATAGCAAACCAATAAAATGCAGTAAAGCACGTAAAATAAAAAACTCCTATTTTTAATCTTTTCTTTTAAAATCATATAATCATCAAATATGAAATATCCATAAGTGCCGGTAGAACAAACGCGAATGAATATTAGATATTCCATATGCACCATTAAAAAAATCAATAAAAGTATACACATGAAAAAGATAAATTTATTGCTTGCATTATTTATTTCAAGCACTTCATTATTATTCAGCCAGTCATTTTTAGGTGGGCATTTTTCTACTAAAGAGGCTATCCTCAGTAATACTTTAAATCCTGCAGCAGGAATTGCAGGAGATGTAAAATGGCAGGCAAACTTTATCGGATTTAATACCGAAGTTGGTAATAATTATTTTTCTATTAATGGGAAATTAAAAGGCATTGCTAAAAATTTTGATAAAGACAAATACATTGGACAAAATCTGGACGGAAAACAAAAAGAATTACATGTCAACTTAGGCATCTTAGGTCCTGGTGGCTTTGTACGTATAAAGAAAAAGAATGCCATTACCTTCGGTACCCGTGTAAGGGCTATTTCTACTTTTAATGATATCAATCAGGATTTTGTATATTCTATGTACAATCATTTTGAAGATATTTTACAATGGCTACCAAGTTTTAAAGATGACAGAGTTGCAGCTGCCGTAAATGTGTATTCTGAATTTTATGCAGGTTATGCACGCACCATAAAATTAGGTGAACGACATTCCTTACACCTGGGGCTTACTGCAAAAATGACAACTAATATTTTTAATGCACAGTTTGTCGCAAACGACTTAGATTTTCAGAAAGTGTATACCAGTGCCACTGATAGTTTTATTAACGTGGGTAACACGCGATTTGATTTGGCAGTTTCTAATGTAATTGATGATGGTTATAATTTTAAATTTGGAGTAAATGGTTTTGGTTTTGATGTTGGTGCCATTTATGAATTCAAATTAAAAAATAGTAATGATCACTTTGTTATGGTGGGTGCTTCCGTTAATGATATGGGGTTTAACAAATACAAATTAGGAAAATATAGCCGCTCGTTTGTAGGAAATAATAAAAATATTCCGGCAGAGCATCTAGTAGATGCTGACGGGCAAACTATTAATATGGATGCCGTCTTAGATTCATTGGGGACCAGAACTACACCAACCGGTAGCAGTAAGATAAAACTACCAACAACTATCAACGTTTTTGCAGATGTGCGGGTGATAAAGATGTTTTACATCAATGCCAATCTTCAGTTCAATTTGTATTCTTACAAAAGAGGTATGCCTGTTGCCAATTTACCAATAGATATTACGGTAACACCACGTTTTGAACACAGAATTGTCTCTGTATATATGCCAATTAATTACAATCAATACAGCGGTTTTAATATGGGTGCAGGGTTGCGGGTAGGTCAGTTCACTTTAGGCAGCAGCAGCATTATTACTTCTTTTGCCAAAAAGAAATTTACCGGCGTGGATTTTTATATGAACGTAGGATTTGGCAAATCAGACAAATCTAAGAAGCAAAAGAAAGGGGAAACACCTGCCAAGGTAACAACAATGCTATAAAATGTTAAGTAATAAAAATATAAGTCGCATGCTTTTTATTTTTATTGAAACATTTTTTAATTTTATTGGTTGATATTTAATAAAAAATCGGCACACTCTTTGTATAAAACCAATAAAATTAAATATAGTATCAAATGAAGAATATTACTCTTATTTTTTTTTCAAGCTTACTTCTTAATATTTCTTATGCCTTTTCTGAAGAAGCATGGAAACTTGAAAAAGATAAAGACGGTATTAAAGTTTGGAATCGCAAGACACCTAATTCTTCTCTTAAAGAGTTTAAAGTTTCTACTATTTTACAAATTACGCCCGAAAAGCTTATTGCTTTTCTGAAAAACACCTCTAAATACGATAAATGGATGTATAAAGTTGACGCAGGAAGCGTGAAAGTACTTAAAAAGAATAATGAAAATGATTATTATACTTACATGACTATCTCTGCGCCTCTTATCAAAACAAGGGAAACTATTACACACATGGTTTTTAATCCCCAAGACACCAAAGGGACAATATTAATAAATTTAGACGGAGCTCCTGATTTGTTGCCTCTGAATGATAAGTACATAAGAATACAAAAAATGAAAGCGTACTTTAAAATTGTACCGCTTGGCAATGGAAAAGTTGAATTAATTCATCAGGCTTATGGCTCTCCGGGTGGCGGCATTCCTGATGTGCTGGCCAATTTATCTTCTGTAGATTGTCCTTTTTATATGTTTACCAAGATTAAAGAACTGTTGTAATTTCAAAACCTAATTTTTTAAAATCTTCCCAAAACATTGGATACGATTTAGTTACCACATTCGGTTCTTCAATGTTGATTTCATTTAATTTTAAGGCTAAAGGTGCAAAAGACATTGCCATGCGATGGTCCTCATAAGTCTTTACAGTTGTAAGTCGTGAGTCGTAAGTAGTAAGCTGATTTGGAATTAATTTCCAATTGTTACTATCAATCTCAATTAATGAGGCAATATCTAATTTTTGTAATTCAATGTCCAATGCGGCAATCCTGTCTGTCTCTTTAATACGCAATGTTTGCAAACCTTTACAATGCAATTCTATCTTTAGAGCCGCACAAAATAAAACAACAGTCTGTGCTAAATCGGGACATTCTAAGAAATCAAAATTATACGAATCAAAATCCGGTTTCCTTATTTTAGAAATCAGGATTGCATTTTGCTTATAAATAGTTTCCACTCCAAAATCATTCGCAATTTCTGCAATCACACTGTCGCCTTGTATTTGCTGTTTGGTTAGTCCCTTCAATTCTATCTCAGCATTTTCTGATAAAATAGCAATAGAATAAAAATAGGAAGCAGCACTCCAGTCGCCTTCTATAAAAAATGGCCTTGGTATATACTTACCATTTTCAACTTTAATTATATTACCCTGAAATGAAGTTTGAACGCCAAAATATTCCATTATTTTCAATGTCATTTTGATATATGGAACAGAAACAATAGTGCCGATTAACTCTAATTCTAAACCGGCTTCCAGCGTTGGTGCAATAAGCAATAAGGCTGTAATATACTGAGAAGAAGTATCTGCAGGCAAACTTATTTTTCCTCCTTTTAATTTTTTCCCTTTGATTCGCAATGGAGGAAAGCCTTCATTACTTTCATATGAAATATCCGCACCTAATTGTTTTAATGCATCAACTACTATTTTTATCGGCCTCAGTTGCATCCGCTCACTTCCTGTTAAGACTACTTCCCTACCTTCCTGTGTTGCGAGGAATGCTGTGAGAAACCGGTAGGTAGTACCACCTGCTCCTGCGTCTAATACATCTGCTTTTGAGTGCAACAATCGCTGCATTGCGATTGTATCATCTGCATTCGACAAGTTCTCCATTTCAATCTGATGGCCACACAATGCATCAATAATTAGTACACGATTACTGATACTCTTAGAGCCATTTAATTGAATAGAACCTTTTATAAAATCTTTTGAAGGTCTTTTTATAATGTACACAGATGACATAGTACAATAGTACAAATAATATTTAAGAATTCAGATGATGAGTATGAATCTAAGTTCTAAATTTCTTTTGAATGAAACTTATCTTTATTCTTAATCCATAATAATGCAATAAAAGCGACCAAAACTATAGGTGCGCATAATAAGTATTCAATTCCGCCATTGATGCTTCTTGCGTACTGGGAGGTTTGCACAGAACCTTTACACATGGCACATTGCGCTTGTGTAATAACGGAAACACTCACCAAAAATACGGTTAAAACAAATGGTATATATTTTCTGATTTGCATACAGTAAAGTTACACTTTATACGGAGTAAAATTATGAATTTATAGTTAATAATACGGCGAAATCATTAAATATACTATTACACCGCCCTCGACAGGTGTTATCACCTGTCGACTGCCATACCGTTTATTTTGCATTATCTGCATTGCATAAATTTAAAAACTAAATCTCATTATAATGGGATATGATTTTAATACGGTTCGTAGTTGGCAGGTGATAACACCTGCCAAGGGCGAGGGCGCAATCTAAATTAGCAATCTAATTAAATAAAAAACACGCTGTTTAGCGTGTTTTTTCCTTTGCAAAAATTACTAATTAATTCCCTAAAAAACCAAAATATATAACTCCAGTTATTAGAAGATAAGTGTAAAACAGAATATTACTATATTTTCTTTTCACTTCTAATTCTTCTTGTTCTTTTATAATCATCTTATATTTACCTTCATAAATAAATAAGAAAAGTGTGTATATCCAATAAACAAACGTAATGTCTAACAAAATACCAAATAAACTGTTGGTAATAATACATTGGTTTTTTAAAATTATTAATACCGATATAAAATTCAACCATGGCAGCAATGTAGTCAAAAACCATGCAACACCTTCTGGATAAAAATCTTTATTGCCTAAAAATAATGCAAGTCTATATGATTTATAAAATAAAAAATTTAAAAACGTCATTTGATAATATTTAATGTATCCAATCATTCCAATTTTCTCGACCACTATACTATTAATATACTACCATTCTTAATAAAAGTACAATTTATTTTCAAATCATTTTTTATAATTGCAATTCTATTCGTAGTCGGCAGATGACGTTTAGTGCGCTGAAGCTTGCGAGCTAAACCTGTTGAGGGATAGGTTACACTTTATACGGAGTAAAATTATGAATTTATAGTTAGTTAATAATACGGCGAAATCATTAAATACACTATAACTCCGGTAATACTTACATACCACCAGATTGGAAAAGTAATCCGTGCTATTTTTTTATGTGTATAAAACTCTGCCGTTAACGCACGATATGCTGTCAGTAAGATAAATGGCAGAATAATTCCCGCAAGGAAAATATGTGTAATTAAAATAAAAAAGTAGAAATATCTTATACTACCGGCATCTTTAGGATAATAGGTAGAATCTGTCAGCAGGTGATGTAATACATAACTAACTAAAAACAGAGAGGATAAAATAATAGCTGTAAACATTACACGCTTATGCAATTTAAATTTTTTATTTTTTGCAAAATAAATACCCAATGGAAGTAAGATTGCAACGGTAAAATTTATACACGCATTTATTTTTGCAAAAATATGCGGATTAAAGCCCAATTCAGCCTCAATCTTAATTCTTGATAACGCAGTAATAGCTAAGAAAATAACAAATGAAAATATGCCGATAATCCAAAATGCCAATTTATCATTTTTAGCAATTACAGGTTTGAAAATATCTTTATTATCCATTCTTATTTTCAATTTAGATTATACACTTATACTTTAAATTAGAAAACCATTACAAACAATACATCTGCAATTCGTATTAAATAAACAATTGTGCAATGACTATTGTTTAGCGGCTTTTTTCCACCTCGGGTCATCTTTCTTCATGGGAACAATATAGCTTACTAAAAGCATCTGAATATCTTTTATCATTTGCTCAACAGAAGCAGCGTCTGTACCATCATAATAACCACGAATTCTGCGTTCTTTATCAATCAATACAAATGTTTTATCATGAATAAAATCATTTGGTCCTCCATCACCCTGATCAGCGGTAATAAAGTAACCATTTCTTGCTTGTTTATAAAGTTGCTTTTTGTCGCCGGTCAGCAAACGCCAGATATTTGAATTTATATCTTTTTCTACAGCGTAGTTAAATAGTTGTTTTACAGAATCTGTTTCCGGGTCTACTGTGTGAGAAAGTATTAAAATATCATCTTTATCTTTATCAGAAATAAATTTGTCCTGTACTTTACGCAGGCTACCTGTCATATCAATACAAATACTTTTACAAGTAGTGAAGAAGAAATCAACAACAACAACTTTACCTTTCATTATTTCCTGTGTAACGGTATCTCCATTCTGATCCAGAAAAGAGAAATCCGGCACTTTAAAATAAGCTGTGTCAATAATATCCTTTCCTTTGTAGTTTTTAGACTTGAAAGGCTCCTTCGGACCGTAGATAGGCAGACATTTATCCGTCTCCAGTGTCGGCCTGTGTTTATGCAGATAATCAAAAAATAAAAAGAATGCAACAGGAAATATCGCTACTACTATTACCGCAGCAATAAACCCGACTTTTTTATTATTTTTCAAGAATGATTATTTAGGATGATTCAGGATATTCCAGTAGTGACCTTCTGTTGCGAAAGCAATTATTGCCCATATCAGGAATACCAAAGGAACGCCAAGTGAAAGCATGAAAGCACGTTTTTCATATTTCAAGTGCATAAATTCACCAACTATAAAGAATGCTTTTGCTAAACTTGCAAGCACATAAAAAGTATTCATGATTAATTTAGGTAAATGAGGACCTAAGATTAATGCAACAGCAACCTCAACAACTGTAACAACACTTAGAATAGCAGTTGCTCTCCATACTGCTTTTACACCTGACTGATATTGTTCTTCTGATAAATGACTAGACATATCTTTATTTTTATTTTTTGAAAATCTTACATTAAATAGAATGCTAAGAATACGAATACCCAAACTAAATCTACAAAGTGCCAATATAATCCCACTTTTTCAATCATCTCATAATGGCCTCTTCTCTGAAATGTACCATTTGCTGTAGCAATAAATGCCCATATATTAATACACACCCCTGTAAATACGTGGAACCCGTGAAAGCCGGTAATACCAAAAAATAATGCACCAAATGCAATTGGTCCCGGTGAAACCGCCATATGTTCTTCTACTAAATGTGTAATACCATTTGCATCAGGACCGAATGGATTATAAAAAGGACGTAAGCCTTCACCAATCAAGTGAGTCCATTCCCAAGCCTGACAACCTAAGAACATAGCACCACCAACTATACCGCCAATCATCCATAACATTACACCTTTCTGGTTCATTCTGTGCCCTTCCTGTACAGCACGTACAACAGCAACAGAACTAAGAATCAAAATAAATGTCATCACACTCACAAATGCTAACGGTGCGTTTGTATGTCCCAATCCCGGAAAAGATTTAAAAACCAAGTTTGGATTCGGCCACCATGCCTGAGCTAACCTTGTTGCAGCATATGCTATTAAGAATGCTGAGAATGTAAACGCATCCGACAACAAAAAATACCACATCATGGTTTTACCATAGCTGATATTCATAGCTGTTTTTTCACCACCTTCGCCATTATCCGGTGTTGGCAATAAATCTACGTGATGCTCGTCCTGTATTTCTAAAACTTCTGACATTAGTATCTATTTTAAATTTTCACGGTTAAAAAGATGTATAAATATACCCAAAGTATGCCCATAAAATGCCAGAATAGAGTTAGCAAATCGGTACGTATATTGAGTATTCCTTTTTCTGTTGTTTCAATCTCATCAAGTATCTCTGTACTTTTTGTTCTTCTCAATAATATTACTGAATGAATGAAAGCAATCAGTAAAAAAAGAATTGCAACTGAAACATGCAGTGCATGTATAAATGTAATAACTAAAAAATAAGGTCCTGCAGGATTTGGATTAAATGACAAGTATACACCTGAATCATTTAATTGCTTCCAACCCTGAACTTGGAAATAACAAAATAACAGGCCTAAGACAAACGTAAAAAACAAACCTACTGAAGTCATCAATTTATGTTGTTTTTTATTAGCTATATGCGCTGCCTGTAAAAAAACACTGCTTAGTAAAATCAACATAGTCGATATCCTGAATATGGCCGGAATATCGAAAGCTGTCCACGCTCCGCCTTTACCTTTTTGCACTAAAAATGCACTTGTAAATCCTGCAAAAATCATAGAGGTTGTCACTATGAACAAATACATAGTAAAGCGATGTGCTCCCTGATTATTAACTTTATATTTTACTGTTGTTGACAATCTTATATTTTATCTAATACTAATGCAATAAATACTACAGGAATATACATAAACGATGCGAACATCAATTTACGAGCACTTTTATCTGAAATATCTGTAGCTAATTGTATACCTTGAATTAAGAAAACCAAACCTGCTATCAGCGTCACTGCTAACGAAACAGTGCCTGTAAAACCAAAAGCATATGGTAATATGCTGACTGCTATAAGACATAAAAGATATGGAATATTTTGCAACGCAGTGGTTCTGTTTTTACCATCTTCGGATGGCAACAAATAATATCCAGCTTTTTTATAGTCTTCGTTTAACAACCATGCAATCGACCAGAAATGTGGTATTTGCCAGAAAAACTGAATGCTGAATAATATCACTCCACCCAATTCGATTGTGCCTGTTGCTGCAGTCCATCCAATCAACAGAGGCATTGAACCGGGTATCGCACCGATAAACACAGCAACCGGACTAATTTTCTTAAAAGGAGTATAAATAAATGCATAAGAAATTAATGCTAATGCACCTAATAAACCACTAATTGGATTAAATACAACACCTAAAATAAATATACCAACAACGCCGCTGATTCCTGCTATTAAATATGCTTCAATAGGTTTCATTCTTGAAGCCGGTAACGGGCGGTTTTTTGTTCTGTCCATCAGTTTATCCGTGTCTTTTTCTATTAATTGATTAATAGTGTTGGAAGATGCGGTAACTAAAAATCCACCTAATGAAAGTAATATAATTTTCATCCATTCAATACGTAGTGGATTTGCTAACAGATAAGCCATCACTGCAGAAAACACTACTAAAAAAGATAAACGGAATTTGGTTAATTCCATAATATCTTTCGCTTTCAAGGAAAGTATTTTACCAAACGAAGGTCTGTCTATATATATTCTGTCTGTTCTCAATTTACAATAACATTTATCGTATTAATGATGAATCTTATCTTTCTTTTCTTCTTCAGTTAAAGGCACTGTCTGAGGAATGAAATCAACATCGCTATCAGGATTTCTGCTGTAATCATAAGGCCAACGGTGTACAGTTGGTAACTCTCCGTCCCAGTTTCCATGAATACCCTCTATCGGTGAAGTCCATTCCAATGTATTTGCCTGCCAAGGATTTTGTGAAGCTTTTTTACCTCTGTAGATACTCCACACAAAGTTTACAAGAAATACAAATTGACCTAAGAAAACAATAATAGAAACGGCACTGATTAATTTATTTAAATCTCCGTATTGTGCGAATGCTTCTATTTCGTTGAAAGAGTAATATCTTCTTGGAACACCAGCCAGACCGATGAAATGCATTGGCCAAAAAATCAAATAAGAACCAATGAACGTGATTGCAAAATGTATATAAGCCATTGTTTCATTCATCATTCTTCCAAACATACGCGGGAACCAGTGATAAACGCCTGCAAACATACCAAAGAAAGCAGCAATACCCATTACAATATGAAAGTGCGCCACAACAAAATAGGTATCATGCAATTGAATATCAATTGTTGAATTACCTAACCAAATTCCGGTTAAACCACCTGATATAAACATCGAGATGAAACCCACTGCAAACATTGATGGAGGAGTAATTTTAATATTCCCTCTCCATAAAGTTGTAAGCCAGTTAAATACCTTTACAGCTGATGGAATTGCAATCAATAATGTAAACAATGTAAACACTGAACCTAAGAACGGATTCATACCAGAAAGGTACATATGGTGCGCCCAAACGATAAACCCTAACACGGTAATACCGAGAATGGAGAAAATCATCGCTTTATATCCAAAGATAGGTTTGCGGGAATGTACAGCCAAAATTTCTGATACCATACCCATTGCAGGTAAAATAATGATATATACTTCCGGATGACCTAAGAACCAGAATAAGTGCTGGAACAAAATAGGTGAACCACCTGCGTATGGTAATGCTTTACCTCCAATTACAATATTAGATAAATAAAAGCTGGTACCTAAACCTCTGTCGAAGATTAATAACACAACACAAGACACTAAAACCGGGAATGATAAAACTCCTATAATAGCTGTAAAAAATAATGCCCATACAGTCAGAGGCATTCTAAACATAGTCATACCTTTAGTACGCATGTTTAAAACCGTAGAAATATAATTTAAACCGCCTAATAAGGTTGAAACAACAAATAATACCATTGCAATCAACCAAAATGTCATTCCGTTTCCGGAGCCCGGAGATGTTTGTGGCAACGCACTCAAAGGTGGGTAAATTGTCCAGCCCGCAGAAGCAGCACCCGTAGGTAAAAATAAGGAAGCAAACATAACAATCCCGGCAAGAAAGAAAAACCAAAAGGATAAAGCATTCATTAATGGAGAAGCCATATCTCTTGCACCTATTTGTAATGGAATTAATACGTTTGCAAATGTACCGCTTAAACTCGCAGTCAATACAAAGAATACCATAATTGTACCATGCATGGTTATCAATGCATAATATGCCTCAGGGTTTAATTTTCCATCCGTAAACCACGAAGAAAATACTCTTTCCAAAAGAGGAAAAGTTTCATCCGGCCAGCCCAACTGTACACGAAAGAGAACGGACATACCACCACCAACTATGGCCCAAAGCATTCCTAATGTCAAAAATTGCTTACCAATAGTTTTATGATCTAAACTGAATATATATTTTGATATGAACGTTTCTGTGTGATGATGACCGCCACCATGTCCTTGACTGTGAACGTGTTCATCTACATGCGGGTTAGTTACTGTTGTCGTTTGCATATATTGTCTTTAGACTATTTAAGTTAATTATTATTTTATTTCGACGCACCAGCTTTAACATTTTCAACCTTCGCTTCTGCTACTTTATTAGTAGTGTCACTAGCTTTTGCCGGCATTACTACCGTTGCATAGTATGATTTTTGTTCGCTGAACCATTTATCAAATTCCTCCTGTGATACTACTCTTACTTTTTTCTTCATATTGTAGTGACCAGAACCGCACAATTTGTTACATGCCAAAACATATTCAAAATTAGGGTTCTTTGTTTCTTTTCTCATTTCCTCAGTTGTTACCGTTGGACGAAACCAAAGATGAGTTGGAACGCCTGGAACTGCAGACATCATTAATCTGAAGTGAGGCAACCAAAAATTATGTATCACATCTAATGCACCAATATTAATTGAAACAGGTGTATTCACAGGCAAAACAATCTCATCTGCCATAAAGTCATCATGACTGGATGCATCATCCCAGTTAATCCCTAATTCATTATCGGGATTCACTAAGGTAAAGTCTCTTTTTCCCAATGTATGATCTGTACCTGCATAACGGATTGACCATGCATATTGTTTACCGGTAGCCTCAATTAATATTGCATCTTTAGGTGCAGGAGAAAATATTTTAAACCATTTCTGAATACCAAAACCAATTAAGAATGTTAATACGATAGCCGGCACTATCGTCCAAGCTACTTCCAATTTATTATTATCCGCAAAAAAGTAAGCTTTTCTGTCTTTTCTGTAGTGATATTTATATACGAACCAGAATAAAAGTGCCTGAGTAATAACAAATACAATACCTGTTAAAACGAATGTTACGTTTAATAAGTTATTAATCCATTCTCCCTGCTCAGATGCCGGTTTAGGCAATAAAGTAGGTGCGTATACATAGCATGTAACTAAAGAATAAATGAGAACACCAAATCCGATTACAGATGTGAATAAAGCACCATTTCCGAATGATTCCTCTTGTCCGTCGCCTAAACGTAAGGATTTTATTAAATCGGACGCTTTGCTTATTTGTACAATCACGATGTACAACAACACTAACGTTAATAAGCCTAATATAATTGACATGTCTGACTAAATTTTAAATATGATGATGATAACTTTCATTTACGTATGGATGAGTGGTAGATGCTAAATCTTTTATTTTAGATAACATCATTAGTGTTAAATAAATAAAGAAACTGCCTATCATCAAAAATAAACCGAAACTAATTAACCCAAATCCGCCTTTAGGTAATAATGCAGGGCAATTCATAAGGAAGAATGCCGCAAACTGACCTAAGATGATAATGATTGCTGCAGCAATAGTAACATTTTTACTTCTTTTAGAATCTCTTTTCATTAAAATAAAGAACGGCAATACAAAGTTGAAAATAAATGCTCCGTGAAATAAAATACCATAGTTATCTATGTTTCTTCTTAAACGGAAATACTCAGTTTCTTCCGGAATATTTGCATACCAGATTAACATATATTGTGCAAACCATGTATAACACCAGAATACACTGATGGCAAACATTAATTTTGCTACATCATGTTTGTGATTTTCATTTACATTTGGTAAATAACCCTTTCCTTTGAGATAATGGATTAACAGAATTATGATGGATAGCATAGCAACACAAGCACTCGCCATGGTATTCCATGTAAACATCGTACTGTACCAGTGTGGTTGAATAGACATTGACCATAACCATGTAGCAAATGTATTAATAACGAATGCTATTACAACAATTGTTACAGCGGCAATAACACGGCTGCTTGAAAATAATTTTCTTGTTGGGTTTGAATCCATAGTGGTTAATGTATTCCACCATTTATAAGCCATCGCTATACATGAACCTGCTATGATAACAAAGAATATCCAGAATGTCTGCATATTCAGGAAATCATGTTTTGTATTTAATGTTTCATCAAATGTTTTACTTCCTTTGATATACAATTCTTCATGTGTCCAGTGAAAAATATCGTGGTTAAAAAAGACGAACATTACCAGCAAAAGGCCTAAAAAGATTACAATGGTAGTTGACATAGCCAATGGTATCTTTTGTATTTGAATCTGCCATCCGCCCCATGCGATGTTTGTTGCAGCCAGAAAAAACAATGCTGCCAAAGCGATATAAAATCCAAAATAGAAAATGTTATATGCATTTGCTATGATTGTTGTTTTTAATGTAGGTTGCTCATGTCCATGCCCTTCTGCCGCAGCTTCAGGAGCAGCCTTAGCTTCTACTGTTTGCGTATGCGTCACTTTCCCATGAGACTCATGGCTTTCACTATTACCGAAAAACAATATACCTAACAACAGAAGCAACACTCCTATGCCAAAGGTTATAAAAAGATTTTTCTTGGTGCTCGAATCAAAGACGTATGTATTCATTGCGAGTGTCTGTTTTATTTTTATTTAGTTTTAGTTGAATCAGTTTTTGCTTCCGTTGCTGCCGGTTTGCCTGCATTTTGCAACGATCTTACATAACTTAAAACCAACCATCTTTCTTTGTGATTTAATTGAGATGCGTAAGACCCCATCAATCCTTTACCATACATCACCGTATGATATCTTTTACCGTCCGGCAAAGACAATAATGGTTCATTCAAGTAAGATGGCGGTGGCGGGAATTTATTTATCTGCACCAAATGACCTTGTCCATCTCCTTTATCTCCGTGGCAGATAGCACAATTCACTGTAAATAAGTGTTTCCCTTCTCCTTCAATTTCTTCCTTTGTGAAAGTAAAAGGATTTGTAATTAATGATGCTGCCTTTTCATAGTCTGAATCAGATAGCGGGTACAAATATTTATCTCTTGCTACACTTCCTTCCGGTGACAACTGATTTGTTTTTCCATCTTTAAAGATAGGGTTCGGAGAACCCGCTTCATAACCAATAGCACTTGCCATATCAGGCATGTATTGTCTTCCCGGCTGTTTAGAACTTCGTATACAAGATGTAAAACCAAGTACTAAAATGATAAATATGATTTGATATTGTTTCAACATGATATTATACTTCTTTTTGATAAACTTCAATTGCACCTTCTTTTTTCAATAATTCTGAAACTGCATTAATATAGTTAGCATCTTTAGTACTATCCAATTCAAATGTCAATGCAAATAAATGGTCAGTTGTTCTTTCATCTATAATTTTTGGTTTTTTACCCGGCCAAAGTTTGCACAGATAATAGAAAGAAACAGTCATACCAATTGCAGAAAACAATACAGTATGTTCAAATGTAATTGGAACATAAGCCAACAATCCGAAATTTGGTTTACCACCAAAATCTGTCGGGTAGTTAAATTTGTTGATAAACGTTATCATGCTCAATGCGACAGTTAAGCCTGTAGCACCAAAAAAGAAACCTGCTGTGTGAATGCGTGTTGGTTCCAATCCCATTGCATGTTCCAAACCATGTACTGGAAACGGTGTAAATGCATCGGTAATTTCGTAACCTGCATTACGTACGTCTTTGACAGCATGTAATAATACATCGTCGTCATCGAACATTCCTACTAAATATTTTTTTGTATCGCTCATATTATTTCTAATAATGAATATTTATAATTAATCCCAAGTGCCAGCTTCTACAGATGTATTCTTGTATACTTCCATATCTTTTACTTCGTCTAATTGTTTTTGTCTGTATTGATTACCTGAAACTTTCAGAATTGATTTTACTTCAGCTATTGCTATTGCAGGGAAAAACCGGCAGAACAATAAGAATAAGGTCATAAACAATCCAATAGTTCCGACAAAAATTCCTACTTCAACCCATGTTGGTGAGTAATATACCCAACTGGATGGCAAATAGTCTCTGTGTAATGAAATTACGATAATTACAAAACGCTCAAACCACATACCTATATTAATCAAGATAGACATCACAAAAGTAATGGTGACATTTCTTCTGAATTTACGAATCCAAAATACTTGCGGAGAAACCAGATTACAAAACATCATTGCCCAATATGCCCACCAGTATGGACCAAATGCTCTGTTTGCAAATGCATAACTTTCGTACATATTTCCGGAGTACCACGCGACAAACAGCTCAGTTAAATAAGCAATACCAACCATAGTACCTGTCAGTAACATCACCTTATTCATAGATTCTATGTGTGCTAACGTGATGTAATCTTTTAAATCCATTACATGACGTGCTACCAACATTAAAGTCAATACCATCGCAAATCCCGAAAAGATAGCACCCGCCACGAAGTACGGAGGCATGATAGTCGTATGCCAACCGGGAACTACTGAAGTAGCGAAGTCAAAAGATACTATCGTGTGTACAGATAATACTAACGGTGTAGATAAACCGGCTAATATTAATGATAGTGACTCCCAACGTTCCCAATGTTTTGCACTTCCAACCCATCCAAAGCTCAGGAAGTTATAAAATTTCCATCTGCCCGGAGTTTTAGACTGGTCTCTGATAGTACCAAAATCAGGAACCAAACCAGTATACCAGAATAATAAGGAAACAGTGAAATATGTTGAGATAGCAAAAACGTCCCATAATAAAGGAGAAGTAAAGTTCACCCATAAAGGACCTCTTGTATTTGGATAAGGAAAGATAAAGAAAGCATCCCAAACTCGTCCCATGTGGAAGATTGGAAACTGTCCAGCACATATTACCGCAAAAATGGTCATCGCTTCTGCAGCACGGTTTACACCCGTACGCCATTTCTGACGAAACAATAATAATATAGCAGAAATAAGTGTTCCGGCATGACCTATACCAATCCACCAAACGAAGTTGGTGATATCCCATGCCCAACCTACTGTCTTGTTAGCACCCCAGGTACCTATTCCAAAACAAACTTCCCACGTAATACAAAACACAAATAATCCTGCAACTGCAGCCGATACTGAGGTCCAGAACAACCATTTTGGTTGTAATTTTCCCGTAGTCGGTTTAACGATATCATTCGTAATTTGTTTATACGTTTTATTACCGAATATTAACGGTTCGCGTAGTGGTGATTCAAAATGACTTGCCATTATATCTTACTTTACGTCTTTTGTTATTATTAAACGCCCGGTTTATTAATGAAAAATCTTGCCGGTTCTTCGTCTTTATTTCTAATTTTTACCTGATAGCCAACTGCTGATAAGAAATGTTGTTCTTCCAACACAAAATAATTTCTGCCAGCTGTATCAAATGTTTTAGCAACAGCACTTTCTTTATTATTCTGATCTCCAAAAGTGATAGCACCAGTAGTACATGCAGCCTGACAAGCTGTTTTTACTTCACCATCTTTTAAAGGACGACCTTCTTTCTTTGCAGTTAACTTTCCTTCCTGAATACGTTGTACGCAGAAAGAACATTTTTCAATTACCCCGCGTGAGCGTGTTACTACATCCGGATTTAACACCATTCTGGTTAAATCTTCAAACATGTAATCCTGTGATTCTGAATCTGTGAATGAACGTTTTCCATCATTGAATTTACCAAAGCTGTCTGCTCCCTGATAATCCAGCCAATTAAAACGACGTACTTTATACGGACAGTTGTTTGCACAATATCTTGTACCAATACATCTGTTATAAGCCATCTGGTTTAAACCTTCCGAGCTATGATTAGTTGCATTTACAGGGCACACGTTTTCACAAGGTGCATTATTACAATGCTGGCACATCATTGGTTGGAATGCCACATCCGGATTGTCAGGATTACCATTATAGTATCTATCGATACGCAACCAGTGCATTTCCTGTGAACGGTATACCTGACGTTTCCCAACTACTGGTACATTATTTTCCACGCTACAAGCTACCACACAAGCACCACAGCCTACGCAAGCATTCAAATCAACTGTCATACCCCAATGGTGACCTTGTTTATAGTCATTAGGCTTGTAGCCATCATATAAGGAATTGCTAAACTCTTCTTTTATTTTCTCTCTGTCTTCGTTTCCGGCGTGTTCGTTTTTCTTATATTCTTCTAATGTAGTTTCTTTAACAATTGAACCTCTGTATTTCTTTTCACGCATTGGAAGATTATTGTCTTCCATTAATGTATGATATGTTTGATTCAACGCTAATTCATAAGTATTTCCGGTAAGTTCTAAGGTTGCTCCGTCTAAGGTATAAGATGTTACTCCGTTTACTGACTTAGTGAAAGCATACATATTTTTACCAACCATATCTCCTGCTCTGCCGGCTTTCTCACGACCATAACCTAAAGCAATTGCCAGCGTTCCTGCAGCCTGACCAAATTGAACTACTACCGGTAAATCTTTAATTGTTTTACCATTAATTGTAACATTTGCAGTAGGAACTTTTTTATCTGCAGGCTGTGATTCAATACCTTTTTCTTTTGCAAAAGAATATGGTACACACACATAATTATCCCACGTAACTTTACTGATTGGATCCGGCAATTCCTGTAAGAATGGATTATTTGCATATCCACCATCTCCTACTCCTATTTTTTCGTAGAATACAACTTCAAAGCCTTTTGGAGCGGCTCCATCTGCTTTCACTGCAGCTACAGAAGCAGCAACATTTGCGCCTGAACCACCTGTCAATGCAGGTGTTCCATAGAAGCCCAACTGAACCGCAGCTTCATAGTTTGCACCTGTTAAAGCTGTTATTTCACTTTGAACAAATTTGCCAATCGGTGTTGAGTCACCTGCCCATGTCATTAAAGAAGATGCTGATTGACGTGTATCAAATAAGTTTACGATAGTTGGTTGTACAAAACCGTAAAAACCTGTTACCGGCGAAATGATATCCCAAGATTCTAAATAATGAGAATCCGGAGTTATATATTGACAATATTGTGCTGATTCATCTGCTCTGTCAGCAGTAGAAACTGACAATTCTGCTTTCTGAATGGCATTCTTGAATATATCCGCAAATGGTGTATTGTACACCGGATTTGCACCCAATAAAATAATACCTTTATATGCTCCTGCTTTCAAATCATTTGCCAATGTTGCCAATGCTTCATCGTTTCCTGATTTCAAATTATATGTTGCAGCTGTGTTGATGATTTCGCCATAGTTACCTAATGTACCGTTGATAGCATTTACCAGCAATTGAATATCAACATCATTTGTACCAGAAACCACAACCGATTTGCCTTTATTCGCCAATAATTCTTTTGCAACCTTAGCAATACCTTCATTTGCATCTTTACCACTTAATGGCTTGGAAGTACCACTACCTCCAACAGCTGCCAATAAATTAATTAATGCTTGTTTTTCTTCTGATGGCTTGATAGGATATCTGTAATCTGCATTTGAACCAGCCAAAGTCATTGTAGACTGAAACTGATGGTGGCGAGACATTTTAGGTTTATCTTTTGTAGGCACCCTGTTTGATGCATATTTTCTTGTATTTTCTAAAGAAGAGATTCCGGTACCTAAGAAATCTGCATTAAATCCAACAATAACTTCTGCTTTATCGTAATTGATAGTTGGTATTACCGCTGAACCTAAGCTTATCTGATTTGCTTTTCTAGTTGCATAACTTGAAATGGCATCATAGCTTACTACTGTAGTAGTCGGATATTTAGCAACAAATTTTTCAATCGCTTTTTTTGTAATCGTTGATGCAACAGTTCCTGTTACCAATGCTATCTTACCTCCACTTTTTGCAATTGCATCTAACTTTGATATAATTTCCGCATCAACCGTTTTCCAGTCTGATTTTTTATTCTTGATGGTAGGATTTGGCAAACGGGAAACATCGTATAAACTTAATACCGATGCCTGTGCTTTAGCACTAGTACCTCCAAGAGTAAAAGGAGACTCTGTATTTCCTTCAATTTTTATAGGACGTCCTTCTCTTGTTTTTACAAGGATATTAGCGAATTCACTACCATCGTAAAAAGTAGAAGCAAAATAAACAGCAAGACCCGGTGTAACTTCGGGAACTGCTTTTCTTAAGTCTATAGTATAAGGAATTGCTTTATGTGTAGGAATTTTACATGCAGATGCCAGTGCAGCAACAGATACACTAAAGCCCATTGCTTTTAAGAAATCACGGCGATTAGTACCGCCATTTTCTTCTGCATCATTTTCATTGATTTCAAAATTAAATTCCTTTGCAGCCTGTTCTTTGTACTGAGGAGTTTCATTTAACTCATCCAAGCTTGTCCAATATTTTTTGTTACTCATTTATATATAGGTTAATTGAGTTCTTGAATCTTAATAGTGACATTTTTGACATTCCGTTCCGCCAATATCTTCTACGGTTACTTTTGCCTTGGTTCCTTTCTTCAATTCTTCCTGATATTTCTGGAATACTGAATAGTATTTATTTTCAGCAAATTTCACTTCTGTTTGTCTGTGGCAATTGATACACCAGCCCATAGATAATGGCGCGAACTGTTTCATCACTTCATACTCTTCTACTTTTCCATGGCAAGTCTGACATTTAATACCGCCCACTTTCACGTGTTGTGAGTGATTGAAATATACATGGTCAGGTAAGTTGTGTATTTTTACCCATTCAATATTTTTAGGTGCCTCAACAAACTTTGCTTTGTCCGGATCCCACCCTGCGTAGTTATATATTTTTGCAATTTCTTCTTTTCCGTATTTTGGTCCTTGTTGTACATATTTATGACAATTCATACATATCTGTGTACCCGGTATACTTGCGTGTTTGCTCTTTTCAACACCTGTATGGCAATACTGACATTCTATCTGATTTTGCCCAACGTGCAAGGCATGTGAAAATTTAATTGGTTGGTCAGGCGCATAACCTTGTGAACGGCCTAAATCGATTGCTCCGTTAAATATATTGAACACTAAAAGAATAGAACCAATCAGCAAAAGTACTTTGAATGTCTTTTTATTAAAAATTTTCTTGTCTAAAGAAACATCTTCAACTGTTTCACCCGCTTTTTCTCTTACAGCTTTGTCTAGTTTAGAAGTTACACTCCACAATAAAAGTGCTAAAACGGCTAAAAAGGTGATTAAAGCCCAGATATACCAGTTAGAAGTACCGCTCGTTTCACCGGCGCCTGTTGCCGTAGCTCCATCCGGTGCAGCGGCTGTTTTAGCTGGTTCTGCAACGCCCGGGTTTTTAATGTATAACAAAATATCCATCACTTGCTCAGCGGTTAACTGAGGAAATGCAGTCATTACAGACTTGTTATTCTCATTAAATACTTTGTTAGCATACGCATCTCCGCTTGCTATTAATTTTGATGAATTTTGTACCCACGCAACAATTTTTGCTTCACTTTCCCATCTGTCCCAAACACCTGCAAGTGCCGGACCTACTACTTTTCTGTCTATTGCATGGCAAGCTGTACAGTTTGCTTTGTACAATGCCATACCTGCTTTTACTTTTTCCACACCTGCGGCATCTGTAGCAGCAACATCAGGAACAGCAACTGCTGCAAAAGAAGTTTTTGACAGAGACAGAGATAAGATAATTACTATTAAAGCGAGGATTTTTTTGATTGGTTTACAAGAATACATTATGCGTCTAATTTTTCTCGGTTGCAAATATAGTATTCAGCTATTAATTAGCATAAAGTGTTGATAAATCACTATTTAGAATTAGTTTAAATAAATCGTATTTTATTGATTTTCAGTAGTCATTAAAAACAGTTAATCTAATTGCATTGAGAATTTAATGTATGCTTAACATTTCTTTAGACTTTCTAACAAAGTAGAGGAACTTTTGTAAAGTTTTTGAAGTTTGCGCAACATTTTTTCTATTTTGGTACGATTTTTAGTCATATTAGTTATTATAACTATTTATCAAAAAAATACACATGAAGAAAATTATACAAATTACCATTCTCTTCTTATCATTCTCCATATTTTCCTGTCAAAGTATAAAGAAAAGCTATGAAAGCCGCGATTATGACAAGACCGTTGCTCAGTTTGCTGATAAAAAGAAGAAAGCGAGTGATGAAGAAATTGCCATGTTTGAAAAAGCATACAAAGCAGCTTTAGAACGTGACAAGGAACAGATTACTACGTTAAAGTCTCTGAATAACGGCGACCGCTGGGAAGAAATCTTTAATTTATATTCTAAAATAAACGCCAGACAGAACAGCGTGTTGCGCTTATTGCCTGTTTATTACTCAAACGGGAACAGAGCAACTGTGGAGACATTTGATTTAAGTGCTGCTTTGGAAGAATCGCGTCAGAACTCTGCGCAATACTATTACGACCAGGGCGTAAAATTGCTAAACTCCGGTATTAAAAGTTCTATTCGTCAGTCGGTAGATTATTTTAATGCATCCAAAAAATTTTACATTAATTATAAAGATGTGAATGAATTAATAGAGCAGGCACAAACCAAAGGGAAAAACTATGTATTGCTTCTGGTTGAGAAGAATCCTGTTTTGATGGTTCCTCCTGCATTTGAACAAAGTATTTTAGATAATGTGAAGCTGACACAAAATGACAGCTGGGTAAATATTGATTATCGAAGAAAAGATGATATAATATATGATTATGTGGTGAAACTGAATTTGTATGATATTCAGGTTTCACCGGATGCATTGAAAGAATATAATTTTACAGAAGAAAAGACAATAGAAGACGGATGGCAGTATGTGCTTGATAGCAGAGGTAATGTAAAAAAAGATTCTTTGGGTAATGATATAAAAGTACCGAAATTTACTAAAATAAGTTGTCAGGTAAGAGAAACGCGAATGAGTAAATCGGCACAGGTATTTGGAGATGCCACCATCTACAATGCAAAAACAAAAGATTATCTGAAAAATCAAAAATGCACAGGGAATGCTGCATTTGATTATTCCTATTATCAATACAATGGAAATAAAGATGCATTGAGCAATGAAACTCTAAAAAAATTAGGCAATCCTCCTGCACTGTTTCCAAATACGTTTGATATGGTAGAACGTTCAAAAGCAGAGTTGATTCGCTGTTATCAGGATTTTATTTCTGCGAACTATAATACTTTTGCATACGCGAGATAATGATGAATGTTGAATGTTGAATAATAAATGATAAATTAAATTGCAAATCATCAAAAAATATTTTTCTGAATTAAGTGATGTTCAATTGAAACAGTTTGAACAGTTGTTGCCGTTGTATACTGAATGGAATGAAAAGATAAATGTGATTTCGAGAAAGGATCTGGAAAATTTTTACGAACGTCATGTATTGCATTCTCTTGCAATCGCAAAAATAGTTTCTTTTGAAAAAGGTGAAACTGTTTTAGATATCGGAACCGGCGGCGGATTCCCCGGAATTCCACTGGCTATTTTATTTCCGGAAACAACATTTACACTTACGGATTCTATTGCAAAAAAAATTACGGTGGTAAACGAAGTGGTGAAAGCGTTGCAGTTAGAAAATGTAACTACAAAGGTGGAGCGGGCCGAAAACATCAAACAGGATTTTGATTATGTGGTGACTCGAGCCGTTGCAAAAATGAGTGACCTGCTTTACTGGAGTAAAAACAAACATGCAAAAAAAATAATTGCATTGAAAGGCGGTGATTTAAAAGAAGAATTAGAGCCCATCAAAAAAAAT
Source organism: Chitinophagales bacterium (assembly GCA_046329785.1). Classification (GTDB taxonomy): domain Bacteria; phylum Bacteroidota; class Bacteroidia; order Chitinophagales; family JADIYW01; genus JADJSS01. The sequence goes on along the minus strand of JAXLTZ010000005.1, from coordinate 125,517 downwards.
ATTCGTATTGTCGAATTAAAAGATATTTTTAAAGAAGAATTTTTCGAAACAAAGAAGATAGTTATCTGTAGTTGATGATTAACGATTAACGATTCTAGGAAAATCGCTGTCTTTCTTCAATATCAATCGTACATTGTTAATTGTAAATTGTTAATTTTTTACTGCTTTTGCTTCTTCCAGCATATATTGTTTTCCTTCATCGATTGCAGTAACAACCGCGTAATTTCCCTTACCTAAAGTTGTAAGTTTTTTAAGTTTTGTGTTTACATAATCTGTTGATTTGCCAAAGCAAAAAACCGACAGCGAAATATTTTTATCCAAACCCTCTTCTATCGTCTTTTGCATTCTGGCATAATCCTTTTCTCCGGAAGTAAAAACGCCATCACTTGCCAACACAATTCTGTTATTTCCTTTTTCTATAAAATTCTTCAGGGCTGTCTGATAGGCAACATTTAATGCAATACCGCCCTGTGAGGTACTACCGAACGACAATCCTTCAATTACTTTATTGATTGCATTTTTATCAGACACAAAAGTGGGTGACAAAACTTCCTGAACTGTTTTAGAAAATGTAAGTATGGCTACTTTATCCGTAGCTCGTAATTCACTCACTAAATATTTCATAGATTCTTTCAGCAGCGGCATTTTTTCAGGTGCATTCATCGATGCGGAAATATCAATCAGAAAAACCAAGTTATTGGTTGCATATCCTTCCAATGCAGGTTTGGGAATAACAACAGGTTCGGTTTTCTTCAAGGCAACTGCTTCAAGCGGTTTAGGATTTTTACTTTTCAAACTAAAATTAAACGTGCATTCTTTGGTAACATGAACAAATCCATTGGGTTTGTAATAATCTTTCGCATCAATTTCAACTCCGTAATATCCGTCGGGCACCACCGCAGTAGTAGTGATGTCATACTTACCTGTTGAATCTGTTATTCCTGAAAATTCAAAGCCTGAAAAAAAATTAATGATCACAAGCGCATTACTAACGGGTTCCTGGGTATCAATATCCTTAATTATGCCGCTGATGTGCATGCCTTCTGCAAACACAGAGAATGAAAACAAAACAAGAAAAAACGTGTACAAATACTTCATCCTATAAATTATTTTTCTAAATTAATAGTATCTTTTCATATTTGCATTTATTACTTCAATTTTTGTGCTAATTTTAACGTAATGAAAAAATTAACCTTACTACTCTTTGCAGTCTTATTTTTGCTTAACGGGTTTTCACAAGATTCTCTGAAAAGACAGAGTGTCTATAAATATCGTTTAGGTCTTGATATTCCAATCGGATTAATTACACTCGGAACAGGTGCTACCTCTTTAATTTTACACAAGAAAAAAAAGCCATTGACTTTTGAAGAACTGAGTAATCTAAAGCCTGAGAATGTAAATAAATTTGACAGATATGCTATTTATCAGCATTCCAAAGCATCTGCCATAGCAAGTGATGTTTTTCAATACACGGCGATGGTGAGTCCTGCATTATTATTTATTGATAAAGATATACGCAAAGACTGGAAAACAGTAATGCCGATTTGGATGGAAACATTTGCACTGACTTCCGCGCTAACGATGTTTACAAAAGAATTAGCAAAACGCAACCGCCCTTATGTATATTCTGATTATGAAAATGGAAGTAAATATAGCAAAAATGCAAGAGCTTCGATGTGGTCAGGGCATACCTCTATTACTGCAGCCAGTACATATTTTATTGCTATGGTGTATGCTGATTATCATCCCCACTCACGTTGGAAACCGCTGATGTGGACAGGTGCAGCTATCATTCCGGCACTGACCGGATTAACACGTGTGAAAGCCGGTAAACATTACTGGACGGATGTTATAACAGGTTATGCTGTTGGTGCGTTGATAGGAACACTTACTCCTTTCTTACACAGAAGAGAGTTTAAAAGACCGTAAAAGGTTGATTCATTCATTACGACAAAAACATTTAGCGTATATTTGAATAAAGGATGCAAAATGCAGACACATAAACAAGTTTTAGCGGCAAGCTCTGGTAAATCACGTTAAATCAAAATCATGCCAAAAGGAACTTTAAGAGTTTGTGAAAAAGGTCACAAATATTATAAAAGTAGTGACTGCCCAACTTGCCCGACATGTGAATTAAAACGCAAACCAGCAAATGGCTTTCTATCTATTGTCTCATCGCCTGCAAGGCGTGCATTAGAAAATGCTCAGATTACAACTCTATCAGATTTATCAAAACATAGTGAAAAAGAAATTTTAAAGATGCACGGAATCGGAAAAAAGTCGATTCCAAAATTACGAGAGGCTTTAGAGAAAGATAATTTAAACTTTGCAGAAGATTAAGAATGAGTCCAGCCGATAACAGCGGTTTGGCGTAATAGCGGGGCATCTTCACACCCGTTAAAGTCCTTCGGCATTCAACTCTCGTCTTCGCTATCAAATTTCTTCGTATACTGCCGCTACATGCGCCATACCCGCAGAACATTAAACAATAATTACTCAATCTATCTGTTTATCCACGTAAAAATTTTATTTCCGTTCGCATCTATGGAAAATGCTTCCGGAAAGACTGCAGTAAAACTTTTTTCAAATAAAGAGTTTTCAATCTTATTTTTATGAGAATCATCTATCTTAGAAAACAAGAGGATACCGTTTGTATTTATTGTTTTCTTTAACTCCTTTAAAAAAGCAGGCTGCATAAATTGTACCGGTGTTGCGTCGTCAATAAAAACATCAAACAAAACCAAATCAAATTTTTGCGAGGTTCCGGCAATGTACTTTTCAGCATCTTCGCAACTATAGGTCACTTTATTTTTCAGTCCGGTTTGTAAATATTTTTCTGCAAGTTGAATAATCACTTCGTCCGCATCTACTGCAGTAATATTTTTTATTGCAGGATGATGTTCCAGTAAATCAACAACACTGCCTAATCCAAAACCAAGCACTAAAACATTTTCAATATTTATGTTTTGTATCTCAAGTGTTTTGAACGCAATGTCAAACGAAGTGTAGTTTTTACCAAAAGAATAGATGGCATTCGCAGTGCTTAATTTATATTGTCCTTTATGGAAAGAAACTATTACTTCACCGCTAAACCGGCTTTGTCTTTTCTCTACCGGAAAATCAAAAATATAACTGAATATTTTTTTTAATGATATCAATTATTTTGGCTTTGGATCTTCTGCTGGTTTTGGATCTTCCGCAGGTTTTGGCGCATCTAAAGAAAATTTCTTATTCGTCGGACTTTTCTTGAAATCTTCTTTAGGTATTACCGGTGGTGGTGTTACCTGTTTTTCTTCCGGTGTAGTTACCGGTTGCGGTGCAGGTGCAGATTCAACAGGTGTGGTGTTAACAGGTTTATTGATATTGGCACCTACTTTAAATCGTTCTTTAAAGTCTTCCATGCGGGCAATGAAATTATCGCGCATACCTAAATCTGCCGGCATAAATTCAAACACTACATTTTTACCTTCCCTGTATGTCCTTTCCGCATCCTTTAATGTTATAATGGTATTATAAACATCAGGAATAGATGATGCTATTCCCATCTGGCCGCGTTTGATTTTAAAGTAAATCCAGTTACCTGTTTTATTCTGTAAATAAATATTTACAAAATCACTTTCATAAGCATATCCTAATTCAATGTATGCATCATACTGACGCTTGACAACATCAGGGCCAAAGAATGCAAGACTGACTTTTTCAACACTTTTAAAAGAAGCATCTTGTGCATCCCAGTAAAATTTGGAACCGGAAAGTAACATATTATATTCTATACTTCTCGGAATAAACATAGAGTCAGTCATATACAAGGCAGCGATAAGCCGGTTAGATTCCAATGAATCTTTTGTAAGCAAAGACAATGTTTTCTGAATCACCTTATTTCGTTTATAACTTACGTAACTTGGCTGTTCATCTGCTACAAGAAACTGGTTAATAATAGTGCTTGAAATAAAAGGTTGAATCATAAATTTAACGGCAATATCCGCAGGAACTTCCAAATTCTGTTTTTGTGGATTGAAAGAGAAACTACCGGCAGTCATCACTTTACATGGTTCAAGCCTCAATCCAAATCCAACTTCACCTGTAGCATTTATGGCTTTTGTATTTTCATTATATTTCAAACAAGAATTATGTGAATACAAAGAATTAAATGAACTTTCATCACCAAAAACTATGGTACCAGGTTCTGTTTTACTGTAAGACATAGAACCTTTAACCGTCATAATACTTGCATCACTGTAGCTGCGCTTGTCCTGTAAGATAGCACTATAAAATTCCGGAATACTTTTATCCAGCATCAGACCGACAAACAGGTTGTTATTAGCCTGATTTAAGATACTATCCATACTTACTGCCGGTTTTTTCGGATCCAGTCGTTGAACATTCGGTATCCAGTCGCTGGTGTTGTTTGCTATATCTACTTTTACAGCACCATCCAGAAAAATATCTTTATGCTTGGAATCAAAATCAAACTTTCCTTTGTAATAAATTTTATTATCTATTTTGAAATTATCTTCTTCCTGTATGGTCGTTTTGGCAAACGTAAAGATTTTACTCATATCTCTCGACTCGTCCGGTTTTTTATTTTTCTTGCCTGTATAAACAACCTGATCTTTATAAGGGTTATTAACTCCAATTTCAGCAACTGCAATTTTTTCGACTGTACCATTATTCATCTTATAATAATAGTTTCCTGTTCCAGAAAAATCATTTCTACCTTTAATATTTACATCCACATCTTTTATGGTATGAAAAGAACTGTCTGCATTAAAAACAATAGTTGCATTTTTAAGCTCACGCACTGAACCATCCTGTTCTATAAAAATCTCTCCTTTATCAGGAATTACTTTCGAATCTGCCAAGCGCAGCTCATTGATTCCGGCAAAATAAATAGAGTTATCATTTAAATTTAAATCAGCTGCTGAAGTAACAAATTTAAGAGAGTCTTTTTGCGGCTCTGTGGAAAGCAAAAAGAATTTTGCAGAGGCTGATGGTGCGTTTAAGGTTAATTTATTTTTGGCAATATCAAAATGCAAAAATTTCGGATTGGCAACAAACTTAAAGGATTCGAGCGGAATAGTATCGTTCTTATTTAACTCAATGTCTGCAATTTTATTATCCAAATCAAACTTTGCATTCACATCATTTGAGGCAAGCAAAGATCTTCCATCATCCGTAGATAAATTCAACTTGCCGTTTTTAGCTTCAAATTTTCTTGCTTTAAATGTAATGTCTTCAGATTGCAACTTCGTATGATTCCATGACAACACTCCAACACCATATAAATTCTTATCATGCAAAATCATTTTACCGTCAAACTCCGTTGTTCCTTTATACATACTGAATTTCTCATCTTTTCCTTCAGAAATAACTAAAGAATCTTTTTTTACATTCCAAATAAAAGAAGATTGATTAATATTTGTTTGCGGGAAATTCGCTGTTTTATCTTCAGTAATTCTTACACTATCTATCTGCGCAAAAACGCTGTCCATAAAAAAGAAAGCCGTATCCGCATATAATTTTGCCGGACCAAATTCAAACAAACCTTTACCGGATAAGCCGCTGGCATCTAATTTCAAATCCGAAGTGTATTTCCCTTTGTTACCAAATAAATTATAGCCTTTTGAACCTGTATTTACGTCAATACCAAAGGCTTTATCATCCTGTAGTTTTAATCCTGATTTTATAGGTTCAAAAATACCGCCGGAAATTAACTGCCCATCCAAATGGAGCGTTGTTGTATTAATGAGATTTAAACTATCCAGTTCAAATGGATATACCTGATAAAAGAATTTATCTTTATTGTATTTGTCTCCATTAGCACCTCTGTCGTATGTTACTTTTGATGTATCTCCGCTGGAGAAGAAAGGATACTTCAGATTGTTATTCGTACCGGATTTATTATTAGGCTCTGCTATATGCAAAACGCCGGTTATATTCTGAATAGGTGTTTTGGAGCGAATTAATTTTATGCGGCCATTCTCATCAGGTTTATCCGTTTCAGGTACATAAATCACCATTGAGTCTACACTCTTCATATTGAATGCATAATTATCGTAATCGAAATCAACTTTTTTGGCTACAAAATCAAAATTACCCACCTGAATTTTTCCACCTAAGGTCATTACCCTGTTTTTACTGATTCGCACTGTATCATTGTTCGGAATAAACTTGACTCCTGATTTCGTACTCATGTTGATTTCTTCCACACCGTATACTTCTAAAATATTCGTTTTAATATTTAAACGCGCATTGAGGTTTCTTTTAAAAGAGGCAAATTTTATAAAATCGTAATCTTGTTTTCCTTTGGAAGACAAAGCCTGGTTTACCAGTTTCTCTTTAACTTCTATCATGCGTGTTGAAGGATTATAATTAATATATCCGTCTTCCACCAATTTGAAAAAAATATGCTGCGATGTTGTAAAAGGTGCTCCCGGATTTATATCCAATGCAATATTTTGTGCATCAACAAATCTGTCTCCTCCGCTGCTTTCATAGTATCTGTAAATTTTATCTATAGGTCCTTGTTCGTTAGGTCCTTTATACTTATTTTCCAGATTCGGCTGATAGTAGTTAAATGATTCAAATATTGCAGGTTTATCACCCGACAACGTAATCATACTGAATTTCATAATAGTGCTATCAAGATTCCATCTTAACTCATCAATGTAAAAAAACATTTTATGATACTCGCTTGTAAATGGTTGTTTTGACAGCGGTTTCATATCGCGATACGCTTTTATATCTTTTGTTTTAGAAGAATAAGAGAAATTTACAAATGGATGTACAATCGTATTATCATCCAGAAAAATGGTCATTGATGCATCTTCTACACTGATATCTTTAAATTCTTTAAGCTGAATTCTATTTGCAGTAACACGCACCATTTCTTTTCCATCCTTTGCCGCTAAAGAAATTTTTGGCAAAATAGAATCTGAGCCAACACCATAAATATTTGTACCTTCCAACTGAAAACCGGCAGTCATTTTTACCTCTTTACCTAAAGTATTAAAGTTTACGTTGTTATTGTACGAGCGAAATTTTGGATACAGACGCTCTTGAGATTTTGCCTGTAATAGTTTATCTGTATATGTTCCGAGCAAAACTTCATTTAATACGGGCTTAAAAGTAAATTTTGCAGAGTCAATTGTAATATCTGATTTTGAAAAATTAATCTGGTGACTTCCGAAATTTACAAAATTATTGCTTGGGTCAAAGCCTGCACGTTGCAATGTAATCGATCCGCTTAACCCTATCCATAAATTTTCCAAGGGATAAAATTTTCCGCGTTCATTTTTTATCACCAGTGTATCGACATTAGAAGTTCCGATTAAATCTGTTGACATAAATGTAAAAACAGGTTTATCATCCTTGAAATCTACACTATAATCACCGGTTGTCTGCCAGGCATTGGTATTGGTGTAGTACAATGAATTCTTAGAATACAGGTTTGTCAGATAGTCAACATAAGTTAAAAATTCTTTTATATTTCCGGGTTTTGCACGGTCTATCAGCACTTGTAAAATATCAAAATTCTTATCAACTGCCGCACTACTGGCTTTGGTTGTCTCCAAAGAAAGTAATAAGGTTGCTAACTGAAAAAATGCCGGATAAGCCGGAGCTTTTTTTATCAGCATAGATTGAGTAATCCCTTTTATTTTGAAAAAATAAACTGATGCCTTTCCTGTGGTAACAGTTTGCGGAAATTTTTCTGCCAATTGTTTACAATCATCACGCGTGCAGTTTGCTTTAATAAATTCTGTATATGCTTTTCCAAAACCTGCATTATCATTCGGGAATTCTTTTGGATACTGTGCTTGTGCAAAGTAAAAAGTTGTAAGTAATAAGTAATAAGTGATGAACTGTTTTTTCATGTACTTTATTTTCTATGTTTATATTTTTTGCAATACAATACAAGCCCAGTTATGCTGTGTCGTATAATAATTAGCTATCAAATTATGTTCCAAGCTTTTGTCTAAAATTAATTTAGCATCTTCCGTGTAAAATCCTGATATTATAAGGCTTCCAGCTGTTTTCAGGATTGAGGCTAGCGTGTTCATGTTTTCGATTAAAAAGTTCCTGTGAATATTAGCTAAGATAATGTCAAATAATTTATCTTTTACTAATTCGAGGTCGCCGATTTCAGGTTGTATTTTTTCAGAATTATTAAGATCGATATTTTCGATGCAATTCTGATAACACCATTCATCATTATCAAGTGCAATGCAGTGTTGTGCACCTAATCTTTCAGCCAGTATCGCAAGGATACCTGTACCAGAGCCACAATCTAGTATTTTCTTATCCTGAAAATTCAGCAACCTCATATTTTGTATCATTTGTGAGGTTGTCGGATGATGTCCGGTTCCAAATGACATTTTAGGTTCGATAATAATTTCGTGCTGAACATTTTTATTCTGGGGATGAAATGTTGCACGAACCAGTACAAAATCGTCTATTAAGATAGGCTGAAAGCTGCTTTCCCATTGTTCATTCCAGTTTTTATTTTCCAGTTCTGATTTTGTAAAAGTCGTTGAATATGCATCGCAAATTTCCTGTAAAAAAGCTTCTCCTTCTGCTAATTGTTTTTCACTCAGATATACTTCTAATGTTTCTTCTTTTTCCTCCACTCCTTCGTTATCCATATCAAAAAATAAGCCGACAAAATCATCTTTATCTATGATAGTTGTGTATCGTATGGAATAGATATAGGTCATTATTTTATCTGTTTATTTTATTTTTTTAATGGAGCAAATGGAATTTAGTTATCTTCTTGTTTATAATTTTTTTGTTTGGTGCGCAAACTCTTATGCTCATTTCATCGCTTTTATAATTTCTGCAAATTCATCTGCTTTTAAAGAGGCACCGCCCACCAATCCACCATCTATATCTTTACAGTTGAAGAGCGCTGCTGCATTTTTTGCATTTACACTTCCTCCATATAAAATAGAAACCTGCTCAGCGACATCATTATTATATTTATCCGCAATTGTATTTCTTATAAAGGCATGCACTTCCTGTGCCTGCTCAGGGGATGCGGTCTTGCCTGTACCAATTGCCCAAACAGGCTCATAGGCAATGACCAGATTTTTTAAATTTTCTTTATCAAGATGAAAGATGCAATTTTCCAATTGTGCTTTTATAAAATCAAAATGCCCGTTTTTTTCTCTTATTTCTAAAGGTTCGCCGCAACAGAAAATTGGAATTAGATGTTGAGTTTGTGCCTGTTGAATTTTTTGCAATAACTGCCCGTCTTTTTCATTAAAATACTGTCTTCTTTCTGAATGTCCGATAATTACATATTGCACACTAAGTGATGCAATTATTCTTGCAGAGACTTCACCTGTAAAAGCACCTTGCTCATATTCACTGCAATTTTGAGCTGCAGCAAACATAAAAGGATAATTCGCAAATGCTACTTCAGCGCAATAATGAATATATGGAAATGGCGTTGCCACCACTACTATCTTATTTTCTGATAAATTGTAATCATTATAATTTGCAATAATTGCATTGACCAATGCAACTGCCTCATTTTTGGTAGCATTCATTTTCCAGTTGCCGGCAATTATTTTTTTTCGAGTCATGTTTTTTATTTTCACGCAGAGGCGCAAAGTTGTTATCTGTTATCAAAAATATATTTCAGAATCTTCTTATCAGTTTCATTTAATTGAATACTTCGTCGTTCCATCACACGTTGTGCTACTTCGTATGCTTTTTCCAGTTCAAATTCTTTCTCATTCCATGCAAAATCCGGAATAAATTTCGGATGAAAACCACCACCAAAAACATTTGCACAAACGCCAACAACAGTTCCTGTATTAAACATCGTATTGATACTGCTTTTCGAATGGTCAGCCATTATCAGACCGCAAAACTGCAAACCTGTATCTATAAAATCTTTTGACGGATAATTGTATGCTTTTACTTTACCATAGTTGTTTTTCAGATTTGAGTTATTTGTATCTGCACCCAGATTACACCATTCACCAATAACAGAGTTTCCTAAAAACCCATCGTGCCCTTTATTTGAATAGGCAAATAAAACAGAATTAGAAACTTCGCCACCAACTTTGCAATATGGACCAACTGTTGTATCGCCATAAATTTTAGTTTGCATTTTTAAGGAAGCATGTTCACCAAGCGCAAATGGTCCGCGAATCGTGCAACCTTCCATTATCTCACTGTCTTTTCCTAAATAGATGGGTCCATTTTTTGAATTTAAAACAGCACATTCGCAATTTACACCATCTTCTACATAAATATCACTCCCCAAAAGTGTGTTGGTTAATGATAATTTTTCCGCATTTGGTTTTAATCCTAATAATTGAATGTCATTTTTTATTTCCTGGCCATTCAATGAAAAAATATCCCAAGGGAAATTAATTATAGAATTATTGAATTGCTGAACGGTTGAATTTAATTTAGCAGAAATCTGTTTAATATCATTCAATGAAGAAATAACATCATTCGTTTTCAGCGCAAGAATAGTTGCATCACTTTTTAAAACAATATTATTTTCTGATTTTTCAATGGCTGACAATAAATCATTAGATGGTAAAATACTTGCATTAATGAAAACTGTATTTTCTCTTAGTGTGTATGGATATTTCCCCTGCAGGTAACCTTGCGTCAATACTTCTACACTTGTCTGAAAATATTTCTCCCATTTTTCTTTAATGGTTAAAATTCCAATGCGCAAATCTGCTACTGCTCGTGTTGCTGTGAGCGGTAATAAATTATCTCGTTCGTTTCCGTCAAAAAGGACAATATGTTGAATCGGCATAGTGTAAAAATAAAAAAGTCGCAACGTAATGTTGCGACTTTTATAAAATATCTGCTAACTAAATTATTTTTTAGCGTATTTTTTGTTGAATTTGTCTATACGACCTGCTGTATCCAGTAATTTTTGTTTTCCTGTGTAGTAAGGATGCGACACGTTAGAAACCTCTAATTTTACCAATGGGTATTCATTTCCGTCTTCCCATTTGATGGTTTCTCTTGAATTTGCGCAAGATTTTGCTAAAAACATGTGATCACAAGAAAAGTCTTTGAAAACCACAAATCTGTATTCTTTTGGATGGATATCTGCCTTCATTTTATTCTAATTTGGAGTGCAAAGATACAGTTTAATTTGAAAATTTGAAAATTTGAAAATGAGATAATTATTAAATCTACCAAAAAAGTGAGGAAATCCTTAAAAATGAAGACGAATTTACCTTAAAACCGTCACTTCTTGAGCGTAATCTTAAGTGCTCCGCTGGTTTTCATAGTGGATGTTAATGACACATTTTGGATTTTTTTACCATCTTTTACGGTAATGGAAGCGGTATTAGGTGGTTCTTTACCCAGATTTATAGCATCTAACACCAGATAATTCTTGGCTTTCTCCAAATGTACGGTCAGCACTTTCTTAGCTTTTGTAAGCAATACATTCTGTAAAATCGGCTTTTTATTCAAGTACAGATTAACCGAATCACCATCTTCATTATATCTGTCCCAATATTCGATAATAATATCTGCTGAATTTACCTCTATTTCATCTTTTACATAAACCGGGCGGGTTTGTATATTATCAAATGAATCAATAATAGGCGCCCTGTCTTCATTCTTAGCTACTATTTTTGTCTCTGTCTTATTAAACTCAGCTATAGTAGATGCAATATTTACATGATTTGCAGGTGTAATACTAAAACTATCATCCAACATTGCGGGAATAATATCGCTTTTGTTTGAAGAAACCGGAGGAAAAGCTGGAGCTGTTTTTGAGCTATCCGCCTTATTAGTAGTTTTAGGCGATAACTTTGTTGCTTGCAGCATTTCCTGCAAGGAGGTGGTATTTAACCGTTGAGTAATGGTTTGATTCCATTTTTTGTCAAATTCCACTATGGCTTCTCTGTATTTTGCCTTATGTAAATAGGCTGAACGCAGGCATTGAAACATATCTTTCTGAATATATTTTACCTTACATGCGTTATTTACAACTTCTTTCTGAAGCCAGGTGTCTGTAAAAGTCAGCTCAGTTTCATCTTCATTCAAATCAAATGTGCCGTTCAGGCAATCAATCCAGTTAGAAGAACCGCTTTCTCGTAATAAGACAATTGTTGTTATTTCCAGATAACGTTTATTACAAATAAAGCCGCTAACGTTATATTCTCCGTAATAATAATCATCCATAATTCTCAAACGTGCGGAAAAAATATTGCCGGGAGCCAACTTCTCTACCACCAATTGTACATCGTATGTATTATGAATATACTGAATGAAGTTTCCTGTCCAAGTGCCATCAATATCTTGTGCATTGGAAAAAAAAGAATTAAACAGGAAAAATAGTACGAACAGCCTTTTCATCAACTACAAAAATAGTTCAATAGTAAAGGTTAGTACAAATATATTGCCAAACATTGTGGATAATTGCTACCTGTTAATTATTGCGAAGGAGTATAGTCTGATGCATTTTCGCCGATAACATTTTTTATGTATTCCATAATCTCCTTCCCTCCTCTGTTCTTTTCTGAAGAGGTTATAATACTATTGGGAAGTGTTTCCCAGTTTTCCAGCATCTTGGATTTGAATTGTTTTACATTTTTTTGAATCACTAATGCTTTTTCTCTGTCTGACTTTGTAAAAATGATAGCAAAAGGCATACGAATTTCGCCCAGCCAGTTGATAAAATCCAGGTCAATTTTTTGTGGTGAAATAGTGGCATCTATCAGCACAAATATGGTTAGTAATTGCTCACGATGTGTAATGTAATATTTAATCATTTTGCTAAACACCTCGCGGGTTGACTTGGAAACTCTTGCATAGCCATAACCGGGTAAATCTACTAAATGCCAGCTTTGATCAATTAAAAAGAAATTTATAGTTTGTGTTTTACCCGGTGTTTTTGACACCTTCGCTAATTCTTTTCTGTTGGTAATCAAATTAATCAGGGAAGATTTTCCAACATTACTTCTGCCAATAAATGCAAACTCAGGGAATTCTGTCTTCGGACAATCGTCTGTTTTCGGGAAAGCACCAATAAATTTCGCGGATTGTATCAAGTTCAACTATATTTAATGCAAAGATGAATACTATTTTTGATAGATTGATAACTAATATCGTACTTTTGTGTTGTATTTTTAAAAAATCATGGGTACACCATTAACACCATACAATACGGGCGAAAGTAAAAAAGAACAGGTTGCTACAATGTTCAACAATGTTGCCGGCACCTACGACTTCCTTAATCATTTTTTTTCTCTCGGAATTGATAAATTATGGCGCAGGAAACTGGTAAAACTGATTGGGAAGACACAGCCAAAATTAATCCTGGATGTTGCCACAGGCACGGCAGATTTAGCTATTGCTGAAACTAAATTACATCCTGAAAAGATTATCGGTATAGATATTTCCGAGAAGATGCTGGATATCGGAAGAGAGAAAATAAAATCTTATCCGAATATTGAATTACAATTAGGAGACAGTGAAAACCTGCAATTTCCTGATAATACGTTTGATGCGGTTAGCGTTTCGTTTGGTGTCCGTAATTTTGAGAATGTAACTGCAGGACTCGGCGAAATGCGAAGAGTGGTAAAGCCTGGTGGTAAAGTATTTATTTTAGAATTTTCAAAACCCACTAATTGGCTTGTTCAAAAGCTATACTATTTCTATTTTTGCAACGTTTTACCATTTGTCGGTAAATTGGTATCAAAGGATGCCCGTGCTTATACTTACTTACCGGAAAGTGTACGCATTTTTCCGGATGGCAAAAAATTTGTAGAATTACTGCAATATGCAGGTTATAAAAATATTGAATGCAAACAACTGACTTTCGGAATAAGTACTATCTATATAGCAGAAAAATAATACTACTGATATTTGTTTTTCTTCCGGCATTTGTGTTTAGTCAGCGCAATGTGATGGAAAACGATTTGAAGTTTTCAAGAAAACCCTATCACTTTGGAATCCATTTAGCTGCCGGATTTGGTGATTTTAAAATAAAACAAAATGAGGCATTTGCACAAAGTGACAGCATTTTATCCATAAAATCCAAATATGGTGCCGGATTTGAAATTGGTGCATTGATAAGTTATCACATCAACAAGTATGTAGAATTAAGAACTGTTCCAGGTTTCTTATTTTCCGATAAGAATCTTACATATGAATTTAATGATGTCACTACTGTAAAGAAAACAATTCCACAAATATTCTTTGACTTTCCTGTTGAATTAAAAATTAAATCAGAACCATTGAAAGACATCAAACTTTATCTGGTGGCAGGTTTAAAATACGGATATGATATCGGAGGAAATTTTAAAGCCAGAAGGGCCGCGGATCAGCCCAAACAAAGTGCTCATGATTTTGGTGTAAATTATGGAGTGGGCGTGGAAATTCATTTCCCATTATTTATTCTATCGCCGGAATTTAAAGTATTTAATTCTGTGCTGAATACACATCAACAGGACAATACATTGCCTTATTCTAAATATATAAAAGGATTGTACAACCGTACATTTACCTTCTCCGTAAATTTTGAAGGATAGAATTATTTTTGAACTTAATTTACCATTTTATAAGTTTTGTACGGTAATCATTATCTTTAGAATGAACAGTAATAAAATAAATTCCTTTTGAAAGAGAGCTTATATTTATAGTTGCATTATTCGTTCCTTCAGAAACATCCAGTTTCTCTGATAAAACATATTTACCATTTACTTCTGCAATATTCACTACACTAATACCAGGATTATTTGCATAAAACTGAATATTTATCATATCATTTGCCGGATTTGGAAATACCTGAAAAGAATTATTATACTCACTTTGTATATTGACTTCTTCAATCCTGGAATAGGTAACTCTTTTATCGAAATCTGTTTGTTTAAGACGATAATAAGATGTCCCCAAATATGGATTTAAATCCATAAGTGCATATTTTTTTAAACCGGATGAATTCCCTGCTCCATCCACTTTACCAATAGCTTCAAAATTTATTGCATCTTTACTTCTCTCTACCGTAAAGAAATCATTGTTGAATTCACTTACCGTAGACCAAGTAAGCTGAACATCGTTGTTTATATTTTTTGCATTGAAATCAATCAATTCTATAGGAAGGGTTAAACAATTTGATGGCGTTAGTGCAATCATTTGTGTTCCGCTTGTACCGGGGTTGAAACAAGTTGGGGCAGTAGAAGAATTAACTTTACTTATAGCCGCAGAAATTTCATTTACACTTGGCATTCTTGTTGTAACACCATTAAACAATGCAAAATGCATTACAGCTCCGGATGAAATCACATGACCTAACCCATGCGCATGACCCAATTCATGTAATAAAACTGACTCCAAATCAAACTGTGATGCAGACGGTGCGGCAGGTCCATATTGCCACGTAAATCCCGTTACAGGTGGATCAGGTGCTATCTGAATGTCCATTTCCGTCACCCACCAAACTGTATTTGTTAAATTACATGCTCCGGTAGATGAACCGCTAAACCTTGAGGTAGCACGACCCAGGACACCTACAGGTAATGTGTTATCAAAGAGAACAACGCTTAAACCATCATTTGCAAATCCAGAAGTTGTAGTACCATTCGTTCTCCAATTTATATAACTATTACATCTCCAGGTTTCCAAGGCTCTTTCAAATGCATCCACGGCAGCAGTATTAGCAGAAAATCCTGATGTGGAATTGAGTAAAAAAGAATACCCGCCAAGTGTATTTAAATTACGTAAATAATACTGTTGTCTTGTTGTTGACCCAAAGCCGGAAAAGCTGCTGTTGATTGCCGAATGCGAATAATTAACTGTCAGTGATGAACTTGATGTAAAAGTCCCATTAATATTAATTGGTCCGTTACCTGCTCCAGCTGCTACTTTATTTATGATAACACCGTCTGACCATGAGACATTATCTGAAGCGACACCGGAAGCCGTGAAAGTAGCACCTCCGTCATCTGCATTCGTATAAAATACGGTACCTGCTGATGCACCAAAATCAGAACCTGTAATGGTAATGTAATCGCCTGCATCTATAGTCCCCCCTTTTGTAGGCGTTGGAGAAAAACTGCTTATAGACATTATTCTGGCTCCCGAATTATTTGGTTTCTGTTTTGATTTAGTGGAGTTGTCTTCAAGCACTATTGCTTTGATATTCGTAATTCTTTCAATATCTGCAAAAAAGGTTTCTTCATCTGCACTATATTTTGATAATGCATCTGAATATTTTTCATTCTGATAAATTAAACCACCTTGTGCATCGGAATAGGTAAAACATTGTATGAGTTCAGGATTTGATTTTCTGATTTCTTTGTTATCATTCTTAGTTTCATCTCCGGTAAGAAAGAAAACATACTCAGCCTCTTTACTTAACTGTAAGGAAGGGTACGTTATCTGTCCTTCATTTTCAAGTTGCCCTCCAATAGTAATAATACCTGCTTCTTTTTGAGTAGTATAACCTTTTAAAAATGCGGAAATCTCAATCTTATTTAGTGTATATATATTACCATCTTTGCTTTTATAAGGAATCTGCTCTTTTACTTTCCCTTTTACAATCATAGTCGATTTATTTACCCGCTGTGCCAATGGGATGCGATATGACATACATTGAGCATAATTTTCCAGGGATAGAAATATAAGAACGCAGAATAAAAATCCTTTAATGACAGCTTGCAAAAAAGATGAATTTCCTTGAGCATTAATAACGTTTCCTCTTGAAAATATAAGGAAAGAAATAGAAGGAACATGATTTTTATGTTTCTTAAAAGGGTTCAACTTTGTTACAAGTTTGATTTAGGGTAGTGTAAAGTTGTATCTTTTTTACATAAACCGCACGATTTTTATCACTTTTTTAAAAAAAA
Source organism: Chitinophagales bacterium (assembly GCA_046329785.1). GTDB lineage: Bacteria > Bacteroidota > Bacteroidia > Chitinophagales > JADIYW01 > JADJSS01. Next base: position 108,676 of record JAXLTZ010000005.1, on the reverse strand, counting down.
CTAGTATTTACGCAAGAAACATGCTTTAAATCTCAATTTTAAAGAAAATGGGAGGAATTCTGCAATAGTCAGCAACAGATTACTTTTTCAATACGTCTAACTTTTCTTTGATAGACAATTTCACGGTATTCATTGCGTTCTCAAAACTGATATTATTATTAACAACAATATCACAAGTAGGCTTATAAGGTAAAATGAATTTCTGATAAGAAGGAAAAACATGATGCTGATATCGATACAACACATCTTCTATCGGATAATTTCGTTCTATCTGATCGCGCTGAATTCTGCGAATCAGTTTTATGTGTTCATCCGCATCAATAAAGATTTTGAAATCCATTAAATCAGAAACATCTTTAAAATGAAAAACGAAAATACCCTCTATAATAACAATCGGAGCTGCATGATAAGTAATTAATTTAGGTTCCGCCAATGGATTGTTATATACATATTCTTTCAACACAACATCTTCACCATTCAATAACTTCAAAACATCTTTATGGTATTCTTCTTCTTTAAACGATTCGGGTAAATCAAAATTTTTTTCACCTGTACTATCTGTTATCTGTTGCTCACGCGGTTTATAATAATTATCCTGACTGAGTATACAAACCTGTTCAGTTGAAAAACTTTTTGCCAATTCTTTTACAAAAGTTGTTTTTCCGCTACCGCTGCCGCCGGATATTCCAATTGTGAATGGTTTTTGGTTCATCGTGTTTATAAAAATATTCCCCAAAACTAATCAATCGAAATTATCTTACCTATTTTTAGAGCAAATTTTCACAATGCAATTATTAGATGGTAAAAAATTATCGGCAGAAATAAAAAAAGAGATTGCGGAAGAAGTAAAAAAGATGATAATGAGCGGTAAAAAGGCACCGCATCTTGCAGCTATTCTGGTTGGGAATGACGGGGCAAGTCAAACTTATGTAAACAGCAAAGTGAAATCTTGTCAGGAAGTCGGATTTAAATCCACACTTATAAGACTAAAAAGCGACATTACACAAAATGAACTCATTACTCAGATTAATTTGTTGAATAACGACGATTCTGTAGATGGTTTTATTGTGCAACTGCCATTACCAAAACATATTGATGAGGAAAAGATTATTTTGTCTATAGCTCCTGAAAAAGATGTAGACGGTTTTCATCCGATGAATGTTGGAAGAATGACACTGAACTTACCAAGCTATGTTTCTGCCACCCCTAAAGGAATTTTAGAAATGCTGAACCGCTATAATATAGAAACAGAAGGCAAGCATTGCGTAGTTATTGGAAGAAGCAATATTGTTGGTCTGCCGGTAAGTTTACTGATGCAGCGACGTTCAAAACCGGGTAATTGTACCGTTACACTATGCCATAGTAAAACCAATGATTTATCGCAGCATACTTTACAGGCTGATATAATCATCGCTGCTCTTGGAAAACCAAAATTTTTAACCGCTGATATGGTAAAGAAAGGTGCAATTGTGATTGACGTGGGCATTACACGTATCGAAGATGCGACAACTAAATCAGGTTACCGGCTATATGGCGATGTTGATTTTGAGAATGTAAGCAAGAAATGCAGTTACATTTCACCGGTACCCGGCGGTGTTGGTTTAATGACTGTAGCATCATTGTTACAAAATACATTAAGTGCCGCTAAAGAAGAATTTTACAAGAAGATGATGAACTTTAGTGTAGATGATTTATAATAAATACTAAAGACCCGGATTCTTTACTATAAAATACGGATTCAGTAAATTTTCTCTATTGTATAGAAGAGGTTGATTATTATCAAACCGCAATACTTCAGCACCGGCTTCTGTTGCAACAATTTGTCCTGCACAGGTATCCCATTCCATAGTCAGACCAAGACGAGGATACACGTCGGCTTTCCCTTCAGCTAATAAACAGAACTTCAATGAACTTCCGGCTGCAACAAAGTCAACAGTAGCGAATTTAGTTTTTTGTTGTTCTACATATTCCAGCAATTCCGGCGTCTGGTGTGAGCGTGAACCGACAATTTTCAATACTCCATCTGCTGCCAATTTACGGATATGCATTTTTGTTGTACTTCCGTTCTCAATTTTGAAACTGCCGTTATTTCTTACCGCATAATATGTAATGTTTTGTGCCGGAACATGTACCACGCCAAGAACGGGAATTCCATTTTCTACCAATGCAATATTTACAGTAAACTCACCATTTTTTTTGATAAATTCTTTCGTGCCATCTAAAGGATCAACTATCCAGCATTTCGTCCAGTTTTTTCTTTCTGAAAAATCTATTAATTTATTTTCTTCGGAAATAATTGGAATCGAATTATCTAATTGTTTCAAGCCAGCAACAATAATTTCATTAGCATTCTTGTCTGCAATTGTTAAAGGTGAATTATCACTTTTAGTTTCAACAGTAATATCCTGTTTATAGATTTCAAGAATAGCTTTACCTGCCTGAACGGCAATATCAATTACAGTTTGTATCATTATGAATGGTATATAAAATTAAAATCTGCGTTTTCTACAGTTGGATTATGAGTATCTTTTTCACTCAAAATTATATCGTCTTCCGGAATCATCCAGTCAATATTTAAAGCAGGATCATTATAAGCAATCCCACCTTCGGAGGATTTGTTATAGTAATTATCACATTTATATAAGAACTCACATGTATCTGATAAGACTACGAAACCATGTGCAAAACCAGCCGGAATGAGTAGTTGTAACTTATTCTCATCAGATAATTCAAGTGAAAAATGTTGTAAGTAGGTAGGTGAATTTTTACGGATATCGACTACAACATCCAAAACTTTTCCCTGTGTAACACGAACAAGCTTAGCCTGTGCATAAGGGTTATTCTGATAATGCAACCCCCTTAAAACTCCATAAGATGATTTAGAGTGATTATCCTGAATAAAATTATAATTTAATCCTGCTTCCAACAATTTAGCCTCATTATAACTTTCGAAGAAGAATCCTCTGTTATCAGTAAAAACTACAGGCTCAATAATATATAAGTCTTTTAAAGGGGTAGATATAATTTTCATAATTGTGGTGTACAAACAAGTTAAGCTTCTTTAATTGTTGCTTTTAATGATTGCCAAAAATGTCTTCTAAAATAAATTATTGCTACAACAAATATATCTATAAAGACACCTATTAGCATATACATTATTAATTGGTTTCTGGTAGAAACAGTGTTTACTTGTAATGGTAAATGTGGCTCATCAATAGTTTGAAATAGAGGTGTAATAGAAGAAAGATTCGTTTTTGAGCCTTCTAAAGCAGTAGCAGTCTGAGAATATAATGCTTCTAATAGTCCTTTATTTCTTATATATCTTGTTTCATTTAAATCTGCCTTATAGGTAACCAAGTTATTAGATTTATCTTTGTAGTCTGCGAGATTAAATTCAGAATTTTCGAGTTGTGCTTTTACATATGCTAATTTTTCCTCTAAGAAATCAACTGTAATCTTTGCTTTCTTAGTTGCTCTTTCTATGTAATAATCGATTAAGTTATCATAGAAAATCTCGCAAAGCAACTTAGAAAACTCTTCATTTCCAGATGTAATGGTTATTGAATAAATTTCCGCCTCATTATAATCAATGGTTACCATCCCTCTGATACCACCTAATATACCTTTAAATACTAAATAGTCAGGAATACTCATCTCGTTCACAGATGTAAAATCCTTAAAATAACTGGTTTTGTAACCAGCCATCAATTTAAGATAATGATTGGCTAAGTAATCTTCTCTGCCTTGGAAAACATATTTTTTGAACAACATCTTTGAACCGACTTTCTCGGTAAATGCATATTCTTTTAATTTCTTTGGATTACCAAAGTTGGCGTTGGTTGTTTGCAAAAGGTTAGAAAATGATCCACCACCACCGGGAACCTGTGGCCTCTCTTCTGATAAAAAGAAAGTAATTTTAGCAGTATAAGTTGGCTTTACCTGTTTGCCTTTATAATAACCATATAAACCTAAGATTATTATCGGAATAAAAATAAAAAGGAAAATTTCTTTTATGATGCTACCTAATTCTTTTAAGACCGCAATAAACTGTTTGAGTCCCTGATCTTGTGAGACGTCAACAGTATCTTCCTGATTCTGATCTATATTTTCAATGGTTTCTATTTCGTCTTTTTCAACCATGTTATTTGTTCGTGTTTTTAACAGTCAAGTATAATAGGTATAAAGTTAAAACAGAAGAAATAGCACCTATCGTTCCTGTAACCACTTTTTGAAGTTTTGCACCATCGAATCCGTTTTTAGTTTTTTGAGTTTGAACTTTTACGGGTTTTGACGGTACTACTATTACAGATCCTTTTTCTACACTTGGATAACTTCTACCAAAAAAGGATTTATGAGTACCTACTATCTGTCCGTTCGGACGTATTACATATGTTTTCTTTCTTTGTGCACTGTCACTAAATCCTGCTCCATATTTATAAATATAGAATTTAGCATCCTTGCCTTCAGTGTACGGAACATATAAATTTTCCGGTTTTTTATCAGATGGGTAATTAAATGCGCCTCTTAATGCCACTAAATCTCTTATTGCTGGTATTTCTATAACATCTCCCTTTTTTAGTACATAATTAAATTTGGATGCTTTGTTCTTTAATGCCTTGTTTAAGTCAGTTAATATATTACCAATACCATCCTCAGATCTTGTGAGCCTTGCCCCATCAGCATAGGCAAAACGTGTAAGTCCACCTGCCCGTTCAATTAATGATGATAATCTTTCATCTTTAGTTGTCAGTACATATTCTCCTGGATATAATACCTCCCCTTTTACCGTAACCTTCATCTGATATTCGAATTCAGGTGTAGGGCGCACATAAATCTGGTCAAATGGTTGTAACTTAATTGAATTAGCAACCGGATCTTTACCGATATTCTTACTGATACTATAATTAAGTATAGTTACCTGAGTAGGTACAGATTGTGAAATAGCTTTATCATAATTGGCAATTCTGGCAATTTCAATCCTGTTAGATGCCGCTTCCATCTTGAAACCCTGAGCAAGAATAATGGCATCTGCGAGTGTCATATTTTCCATATAAGGAAAAGTATCTGTTTTACGGACCATTCCATTTACTTCTATATAGTACTTATCAATCCTTCTTAAATCTTTGAGTACATAAATTTTATCTCTCTTTTTAAGTTTAAATGTGTCTAATGCAGCAAAATTATCAGTTGTATCTATTCTAAATGATATTAGCTTCTCGGTCAAATCATCATTCACACGGTAAATAATTATTTTGTCCAGCAATGCTTCTTCTTTCAATCCGTTACACATAATAATTGCATCCCTTAAAGACATTCCTTTTTCTGATTCGAATTTCCTTGGCTTTCTTACTTCGCCTTTTACTTCAATGTCAAACCTGTCGAAGAAATCTGATTTTGAATAAACTTCTATTATATCTCTAAATGTAAGCAACATGTTATCTTCCGAATTCTTATCATCTATAATTGACTGTAGATTAATCTTGAAAGTATGCTTTCTGAAATCGTCAAAGTTTGTTCTTATTAAATATGCTTCTTCCAGATAAGAATCTTCTTTCAATCCTTGTGCTCTGTTAATTAAATCCCAAACACGGTCACCCTCTTTCCATTCATATCTGCCCGGGAGTAAAACGGAACCATAAATCTCATTGTAATTTTTTACTTTATCTGGAATAGAACGAACACCTACCACATCTCCATTCTTCAAAAGAATTTTTCCACCAACAGCTTTTACGCTATCTAAATTGTAATCTATTATAATCTGCTTATTTTCATCATATCTTCTAATTTGAATTATTTTTGTGAATGCTTCCGGTTTATAGTTTCCGCAATACTTTAATAAATCATCGAATGATTCTCCCGGCATCATTTCATATTTTCCTTCTCTGTTTACTGCACCTTCTACTTTAACTATATTCTTTTGAGCAGGGACATAGATATAATCATTATTATCTAAGAAAATATCATCCTGTTTTTCCGGTGTGAAAAGAAATTTATACAAGTCAAATTTTCTGATAATTTTTCCGTCTCTTTTAATTTGTATATCTCTGATAGAACCGGATCTGGATGGTCCGCCAACATAAGCTAATATATTATACGCTGTATTTATCGCAGGAAAAGTATAAGAACCGGGGTTCTCTACATCACCAACCACATTTATAGTAATAACACGGGAATAGTTGATAGAGACATCAAAATCCGATTTATCAATCATATAGGCATTAGCAAATCTGGTGCGTAAAAGTCCTTTTGCTTGTTCTAAAGTAAGACCTTTCAAATATACCCTGCCAATATTTTCCTGCTGAATATAACCATCTTTGTCTATGTAAAATAAACGGTTATAATCTGCATACCCCCAAATAGAAACTACTATCTGATCTCCAACACCTAAAATATAATTTCCGGGAGGTTTAATATCTACTGCATTGTTAAAGATTTTTACATCTTTTTGTCTGAAATAGGTAAAACCATAAATATCTACGGAATCTAATTTTTGTCTTAATTCTCTTGTTGCGGTCGCAGTTATTTTTTCAACTGTTTCCGAGGCTTTTTGTGCTTCCTTTAATAATTTATCCGGTGAATTAATATTTCCTTTCACTTCGTTTGCATTTGTTGCATTACCAATTGCGCCAGTCTGTTCGTCTGCATCTTTACCTCTTGGATTAATTGATTTTGCAATATCCTGCGATTTTTTTGTTTCATCTACTTTTAACTCCCCCTGTTTTATCTGCAAAGTATCTTCAATTTTTTTGAAAATTTCTTTAACAGAAGGCTCAGGATCTGAAGTAGGAACTACAGAGGGTAATGTTGGTACCACAAATTGTGCTCTTGTTGTAAAAGATAAACTTAAAAGTAGACAAAAGGATATTATTTTTATTGTATATTTCATACTAAGTTAATTCATATTGATGTTTGTAATAATTCAGATACTCTCCTGAAGTAACATTTTTGAGCCACTCTTCATTTTCAAGGTACCAATTTACAGTTTTTTCCAATCCTTCTTCAAATTGTAAGGAAGGTTTCCATCCTAATTCGCGTTCTAATTTTGTAGCATCAATAGCATAGCGTTTATCGTGCCCGGGTCTGTCTTTTACATAGGTAATTAATTTTTCAGAAGTACCTGATTCACGATTTAATTTTTTATCCATTATAGAACATAAAACCTTTATTAAATCTATATTTTGCCATTCATTAAATCCGCCGATGTTATAGGTTTCACCTAACTTTCCTTTATGATAAATTACATCAATAGCTGCCGCATGATCTTCAACAAATAACCAGTCACGCGTATAGTCGCCTTTACCATAAACAGGCAACGGTTTGTTATTCTTGATATTATTTATAAATAAAGGTATTAATTTTTCAGGAAACTGATAAGAACCATAATTATTGGAACAATTAGAAATAACAATTGGCAGGTGATATGTATTTTCATACGCACGCACAAAGTGGTCGGAACTTGCTTTGGATGCCGAATAGGGTGAACGGGGATCATATGCTGTTTCTTCTGTAAAGAATCCGGTTTCTCCCAGGCTGCCGTAGACCTCATCCGTTGAGATGTGGTAGAATAATTTTCCATCAAAATTTTCTTTCCAATTTTCTTTTGCAGCATTTAAAAGGTTCACCGTTCCAACTACATTTGTCATGATAAATTCCAACGGATTTGTAATAGATCTGTCGACATGCGATTCTGCTGCTAAATGTATGACGCCATCAAACGTATATTTTTCAAATAATTTATTAATGGCTTCAGCATCAACAATGTCAATCTTTTCAAAAACATAATTTGATTTATGTTCAATATCTGTCAGATTTTGCAAATTTCCTGCGTAAGTCAGTTTATCCAGATTTACAATTCTGTAATCAGAATATTTATTGACAAACCGCCTCACTACGTGTGAACCGATAAAACCTGCACCTCCTGTTATTAAAATTGTTTTCATATATACTGAATCCTAAAAACGAACACCTTAAAGTGTCCAATATTCTAATAGAGAAATCTTTGATTTATACATATTTTTTATGTCTACTAAAATAGCTTCTTCTTTTGCTAAGTTAACGAAATAATTTTCCTCTAACTGTTTATAAGCATCATGCGAGACTGCTACGATAATCACATCATATTTGCCGGTTGCCTCTTGCTTCATCTCCACATTATATTCCTCAAGCACTTCATGTGCATCAGCGAGTGCATCTGTCATTTCAACATCAATATGAAAATCCTTTAATTCTTTATAGAGATTAAATACTTTTGAGTTTCTGATATCCGTTACATTTTCCTTGAAAGTGGCACCCATAATCAAGGCTCTGCACTGAGATGGATTTTTACCTTTTCCCAGCAAATATTGAACCACTTTTTTAGAAATATAGTGGGGCATACCGTCATTAATATTTCTGCCGCTCAAAATAATCTGAGGCTTATAGCCTAATTCGTTTGATTTATAGGTTAAATAATACGGATCAACTCCTATACAATGCCCGCCAACAAGTCCGGGTTGAAATTTAAGGAAATTCCATTTGGTACCGGCAGCCTCCAAAACATCGTATGTATTAATATTCATCAAACTAAAAATCTGGGAAAGTTCATTCATCAGCGCTATATTCAAATCACGCTGCGTGTTTTCTATCACTTTGGCTGCTTCGGCAACTTTAATAGATGCAGCTTTATAAACACCGGGTTCAATAATTGAACCATACACTGCAGCAATATTTTCCAAAGCTTCTTCATCACAACCTGCAACAATCTTCGTGATTTTTGTCAAAGTATGTAAGGTATCACCGGGGTTTATTCTTTCCGGTGAATAACCGACTTTAAAATCGATTTTAAATTTTAATCCTGATTTTTCTTCAATAATCGGAACACAATCTTCTTCCGTACAACCCGGATAAACAGTAGATTCAAATACCACATAATCACCTTTTTTAATCACTTTTGCTATAGTATTGGATGCTCCAGCCAATGGCTTTAAATCCGGAACATTATGTTCATCAACCGGAGTTGGAACAGCCACGATAAAAAAAGTTGCTTTTTTGAGAATCTCTGTATCTGCTGTAAACTCAATATCACAGTTCTGAAATGCAGATTTGGGCAATTCATTACTCGGGTCAATTTGATTTTGCATCATTTCAACCCTCTTAGAGTTGATATCAAATCCAATGACTTTGAATTTTTTTGCCAACTCCAGGGCAATTGGCAAACCAACATAACCAAGTCCAATTACGCCGATTATCTTTTCTTTCTTGGCAAAAGCAGTAATAAATTGTTGTGAGTCAGTCATTTTTCTTTTACGAAATGGCAAAAATACAAAAAAATTAGCCAATAATCTTAGCATAAACGGTTAACAAATAATAAGTTTGCTTAAATTTTTGCCGCTACTCACCGAAAATCAGAATAATCTACAACATGCGTGTTCTATACTCATTTTTCATACGTTTATACGGTTTTATAGTGCTGTTTGCCTCTTTTTTTAACACGAAAGCTGAAAAATGGAGGAAAAACAGAAAAAAATGGGAAATAGCTCTATCGGATAAACCCTACGTTCATCGGGCATGTTGCTGGATACATTGTGCTTCAGCTGGTGAATTTGAGCAGGCCATTCCGCTCATAAAAAATTTAAAAAAAGAGAACGTTGATTTAAGAATTGCCGTCTCATTTTTTTCGTCATCAGGTTTTGAAATGTATCACAACTCCGGTTGGGCTGATCTGTTTTTTTATTTCCCGTTAGACACTAAGAAGAACGCCGGAAAGTTGATAAATATACTAAAACCTGATTTTGTAATTTTCATAAGGAATGAAATCTGGTGGAATATATTAGTTGCCTTAAAAGAAAGGAATATTCCAACTTATTTAGTAAATGCGAATTTAGAACAGCAAAGAAATTTCTTGTATCAGCAATACTTAAATAAAACTTATCCATTATTTACAAAAATATTTGGTACAAAAACTTACGGCAACACAAAACTGGAAAAAGTAATTGAAAACAAGAAAGAGAGTTTTGAGAATAAAATTTTAGATGATTTTTGTAAAGATAGTTTTGTACTTGTTCTTGGAAGCAGCTGGAAAATAGAAGAAAAGATAGCTGCTGATTTTTATAAAAGAAATAAAGGAAAAATACAGCACCTAAAAATCATTATTGCACCGCATGAATTTAATGACAATAAAGCAAATGAATTAGAAACCGAATTTGGAGAAAGCATCAGCACATACACTCAATATTCAGCAGACGATAAAAAATGCCCAATACTCTTCTTAGACAAAAAGGGCATCCTTAAATATGCTTACCGTTATGCAAATATTGCCTTTATTGGTGGCGGTTTTAACAAGACCATTCATAATGTGAGTGAAGCTGCTGTATATAGCATCCCAACGATTTTCGGGCCTTGTTATTATAAGTTTGAAGAAATAAATGAATTAGTGAATTTGCAGGTTGCATTTTCTGTAAAAGATGGTGAATCTTTTGAAAAGAAATTAATGGAATTAATTAATGATAATAAATTACAAAAGTCAATAAAGGAAAAACTACAGGCATATTTTTCTTCACAGGAAAATGTTTCTGCAAAAATTATTAATGAGATTGTAAAATAAAAAAGCGTCTCATTTAAAACAAGACGCCTGTGAGATAGAATTTGAACATTTCTAGCTGAATTTCTTTTTCAGCACATCCATAAAACGTGCTGCAGCAGAGCCTCGCTCAGTCCAGTTAAATTTATTCCAAAGTGTATTATTGCAATATTGCTCAACTGAAGTAAAATTATTTAATGTGTCCAGGTGTTTTAATGCCGTTTCATATTCTGAAAACTGATTACCAAATAACTCACGTACAAAAATAAATTTATCATTCAGTGCAATAGATTCGCTTAAGGTTTTACTTGTTGACGTATTTACAACTTCTGCCACCGTTTGTGGTTTAAAGACATCATTAAGTGAAGATGGTGTTAACTGCTCAACCATTGTCTCTACTTCTTTTTCAGCAACTAAAACAGTATCATGTTGATCATATACGGAAGACACAAACGGTTTATCTGTAATAGTGTTTACCGGTTCCGTAAATGTATTTGAATTTGCAAACGATTCATGCAATTCTTCTTTACCATCGTCAAACATTTCAAACAACTGCGGTTGTTGTGTTTCATTTAATTTTTGCTCAAGTTTTTCAAAGAAGGAAGTTTCTTCTTTATTCTTTTTAACCAATTCATCTGCGAAAGAAGTAGTTGTCTGATCTTCAAATTTTGCAGCCAACGTTTCTGCCGGAGTAATTACATTATCAAACAAAGGAACTTCTTCTTTTTTAATTTCTGCTATAAGCGTTTCAGACACAGGCAAAACATGTTCTTGTTTATTTTCAGACAATTCTTCAACTTTATTCAAAGAATAATCTTCTGTAATAATACTTTCCACTAACGGAACTTTCTCAACAATAGATTTATCCTCTTTATTTTCGAATAATTTATTCAATGTGTAATCTTCTGTAATAATGCTATCCGCAAAAGATTTTGTTTCCGCAACCAATTCATTTTTCTCTGAAATAACTTCTTCTACTTTATTCTCTGCCAATTTATTTAAAGAATAATCTTCTGTAATGATACTTTCAACAAATGATGTTGTTTCCTGAATAGGTGCTATTGTTTTCTCATGTCTATCGGCTTCAACAACTTCTTCTACTTTATTTTCTTCCGACTTATTCAAAGAATAATCTTCTGTAATAATAGTGCTTTCCACTAATGGAGCAATTTCTATTTTTTGTTCTTCTTTGATTTCTTCCTTTACAGATTTAATTTCACCGACAAACTCCATATCTTCTTTTTCTATCTCTGCATGAATTTCCTCTACTAAATCTTCTAATTCTTCTTTTTGCTCATTAGACAAAGCAGCTTCCACTTCCTCTATATGGTCATTTTCCACCACTTCTACAATTTCTTTTTCCTTTACTACAGGCACATACTTATTTTCAAGTACTGTTTCTGTCGGTTTAAAAGATTTATTGTCTTTGTGGTCAATTATCAGCATACGTTCAATATCTTCAATCCGGTCCACGCTGGTATATAAGTACTTTTTCATCAGCAGTAATTCGTCTCTAGACATGGTTCCTTCCGACAAAATAGTCTTATTTAGGTTGGAAACTACCGTCAGGTAATTCTCTATTTTTTGTAAAGCGTTTCTTATTTCCATATGATTTCGTAATTTGAACTCGAAATTATAAGCTAAAGTACAAATTTCATACATGTTTTTAGAACCAAATGTTAATAAGTCTAAAACCGGCTGGATAGAAGTTGTCTGCGGTTCGATGTTTTCAGGAAAGACTGAAGAACTGATTCGTCGTTTAAAACGCGCTAAAATTGCCAACTTAAAAGTCGAAATTTTCAAACCACAGATTGATACAAGATACCATGAAACAGAGGTCGTTTCACATGATTCCAATTCCATTACCAGTACTCCCGTTTCCAGTTCGCAAAATATTTTATTACTTTCAAATGACGTGGAAGTTGTTGGAATTGATGAAGCACAATTTTTTGACGATGGCTTGCCGGATGTGTGCGACCAGCTTGCAAACAGAGGAATCCGCGTTATTATTGCAGGCCTTGACATGGATTTTTTAGGCAGACCATTCGGACCAATTCCTGCACTGCTCGCAAAAGCGGAATATATTACCAAAGTGCATGCAATTTGTGTACGGTGCGGCGCGCTGGCAAATCATTCCTATAGATTGGTGGAAAGTGACAGTAAAGTTTTATTAGGTGAAAAAGAAAGCTATGAACCAAGATGTAGGGAATGTTTTGAGAAGGGTTCCAATTTAAAAATGAGTTAATTTGAAAATAATAAATAAACATCTTTTTACTTATTACTTACTACTTATTTCTTTTATATGAAACTCGCAGGCATAGAATTACCACAAAAAATCAACTTAAATAATGTTGATTTGTTTTTAAACGGTGCAGCTATCCGTTCTAAGTTTTTTGTGCAGACATATATCATATCATTATACAGTGCTGAAAAAATTACTGACGAAAAGATTGCAATAAAAGGTACAACTGAACGCAGTTTACGAATGCAAATTATTACGCCGTTAGCTACTTCAAAAGCAGTAAGTGAAAATATACAAAATGGCATGAAAGACGGCTTAGGCAGTTTGTATCATCAGCAAAAAGACCTGGTGAATGATTTACGAAAAGTTATTGAAAACTCAGGCGTGCAATATAAAGACATCATTGACATTTATTACACTGTTAAAGGCGAATTGAAATTATACATGAATGATAAAGAAATTTATTCCAATAAAGACGGAAAATTATTTGCTGAGACTATTTTCAATATGTATGTAGGACAAAGACCAAAAGACAGAAAAATAAAAGAAGCATTATTGAAAGGATTTTGATAATTAACGATAAGCGATTAACGATTTAAAATGAAAAAAATACTTTTATTAATTGTAGTGATTTTACTTGTTCTGGTTGGATTAATTGCATTTAAAACAATAACTGCACCGAATCTGCAGTCAAAAATTAAATACAATTCTGCGCCACTATTAGACAGTAATTCTTTAAAACATTTTCAGCAAGCTATCACATATCAGACTGTTTCATTCGGCGATGCTTCAAAATGGGATTCTATTCCTTTTATTAATTTTAGAAAATTTTTAGAAACAACTTATCCTTTAGTACATCAAAAGTTAGAACGTGAAATTGTAAATAAATACAGCTATGTATATAAATGGCAAGGAAAAAATGCTGCATTGAATCCATTTATTCTCATGGCGCATCAGGATGTTGTGCCAATTGAAGAAAGTACTATGAAACAATGGACTTGCCAGCCATTTGAAGGCAAAGTAAAAGACGGTTTTATTTGGGGACGCGGAACTACAGATGATAAAATAAATTTGATTTCTATTTTAGAGAGTACAGAAAAATTATTGCTGGAAAATTTCCAGCCGGAACGCACGGTATATTTTGTATTTGGGCACGATGAAGAAATTGGTGGAAAAAACGGAGCCGTAAAGGTTGCTGAATTATTTAAACAACGCAACATCAAAGCAGATATAATTATTGATGAAGGTGGAATAATTACCAAGGAAAAGGTTCCCGGATTATCAAAGCCTGTTGCGTTAATCGGTACTTCAGAAAAAGGGTATATGTCGCTGGAATTATCTGTAAATAAGAAAGGCGGACATTCATCTCAGCCGGAAAATGAAACTGCGATTGATATTTTACTGAAAGCAATTGTACGATTAAGAATAAATCCGTTTGAAGCACGGTTTGTAGAATCAACGCAGGGCTTAATGAAACATTTAGGTCCTGAAATGGACTTTCCGAATAATATGGCGTTTGCTAATGCATGGTTATTCAAACCATTGATTATAAAAAATTATTCTAAAAGTGGAACCGGAAATGCAATGATACGAACTACAGCAGTACCTACTATTGTCAACTCAGGAATAAAGGACAATGTAGTTCCAACGTTAGCAACTGCTGTTGTAAACTTTCGCTTGCTACCGGGTGATTCTGCTGCATTTGTTGAAAATAAAGTACGTCAACTCATCAATGACAGTCGTGTAATGATAAAACATTATGATGAAAATATCTCTGAAGCCTCACCTACTACGCCAACAAGCAGCATTGCGTATATGCTTGTAGATAGTATTGTAAAAAAAAGCTACAACAATGTTTTATCTGCGCCATTTTTATTGATTGGTGCTACAGATTCAAGACATTTTACGACTATTTCCGATAATATTGTAAAATTCAGTCCAATGGTTGATCCTATTGGTTTTCATGGCATAGATGAGCGCGTAAGTTTGGAAAGCTATCAGCATTCGTTATGGTTCTTTGAGCAATTTTTGAGAAGTTGTAAATGAGATAATGAACGATGAACAATGAACAATTAACAATTAAGTTATGACTAAAATCACATAGACACAGATAATTCAGACATTAAAGTTATTTCGTCACGTAAAATTTATGAATTACTATACTTAATCGTTAATTGTACATTGTCAATCGTTAATTGATTTTCTGTCTCTTCACTTCATATAATGCCATCGCTGTTGCAACAGATACATTATAGGACTCTAACTCAGTATTCATAGGCAGTTTCACCAGTTCATCTAGCAAACGAATCACAGGATTAGAGATTCCTTCATCTTCAGACCCTGCCACTATTGCCAAAGGCATTTTAGTATTTGTTTCGTGTATAAATTTTTGGGCGGTTCCATCTAAACCTATCACTTTGATACCATTATTTTTAATGTCTTTTATCGTAGCAATAATATTATCGACTCTGCAAACCGGTATCTTTAATAAAGCTCCGGCTGAAATTTTTACCGCTACATCGTTTATTGCTGCACTTTCTTTTTTAGGAAAAATGATTGCATGCACACCCAGTCCTAAAGCAGTTCTTGCCAATGCACCTAAGTTTCTTACATCTGTAATATTTTCCAGAATCAATAACAAAGGCTCTTCACCTTTGGCAAAAATAAAATCAATAATTTTTTGTACTTCCTGATATTCTATCAATGCTGTAAACGCGAGAACACCCTGATGATTTGCTTTGGATAAAGTATTAATTTTTATTTCAGGCACAAACTGATAATACACTTCTTTCTCTCTGCACAACTGAATGATTTGCTTTACTACATCACCACTTGCATTTTTCGACAACAATACTTTCTCTACTTCATTATCAGACTGAAGTAATTCGAGTACCGGATTTCTGCCTGCGATGAGTTGTTGTTTCACTTATTTAGAATGTATTTTTGAGTTAATGAATTATAGAATTCAACAAAGTTAAACAAAAAAGCTGTCCCGCTTTTACAGGACAGCCCAAGATAGTTCTAGACCAGTTGGGGGTGTATTACTATTTTTTTAATAAATCTCTTATTTCTGCTAATAATTT
The DNA here is from genome assembly GCA_046329785.1 of Chitinophagales bacterium. Classification (GTDB taxonomy): domain Bacteria; phylum Bacteroidota; class Bacteroidia; order Chitinophagales; family JADIYW01; genus JADJSS01. The sequence continues at coordinate 92,793 of JAXLTZ010000005.1, read as the reverse complement.
TTCCTGTGCTGATGGTTCCGGCGGCGGAGCAGGTGCAGCTGCCTCTTCTTTCTTTGCAGAGTTCATAGCCTTAATCACCATAAACAACGCAAATGCAATGATAATAAAGGAGAAAGTAGCTTGAATGAATTTTCCATAAGCAATAACTGCTTTTCCAACAGTAACACTTAGTCCTGAAAAATCAACGCCACCGGTCAGTACACCGATAATCGGCATAATGATGTCGCCCACTAACGAATTGATGATTGCACCAAATGCGCCACCGATTACTACACCGACTGCTAAGTCAACGACATTGCCTTTCATGGCAAATTCTTTGAATTCTTTTAACATACTCATATCAAGTAATTTTAGTTAAATCTAATATACTAAAAAAAATCTGAAATGCATAAGAATTATCTAAATACCTGCATAGGAACCTGTTGTGTAGGATCTAAGCTTCCGCTTTGTACCAATGTTGGAAATTCTGCATTTAACTGCTTTTTAAATGCTTCATCCTTGTACATTATCGACAGCATATCCATACGTTTCACTAATTCTTCCGCTGATTTCTTTTCACTGGCATAGAGTGCGGCAAAATCATTCTGTAAATTGTAAAAACGCAAACAATCCTTCAAGTCTTTTATAAATAAATCTTTTATTGGTTTTGCTTTGTCACCGGCATCCGCTCTGTAATACAAATCTATCCATTGAACACTCAGAATATTAAAATAGCGATTATTCGGTGTATAATAGGGAGCATTTACATATTGAAACTCTTTTCGTGCCTGTTCCAAAACTTTTAATGCATCTTCTTTTCTATTATTTTTAATTAAGTCATCTGCGATACTGAAATGCACACTCTTAAGTGTATTCATAATTCGTGATGAATTTTCATCCACAAACATTTCACGCTCTCCCAATCCGCCATATTTGAATTTTTTCATCACGATATCAAAACTCTTTTGCGTATTCATAGTATAATAACCTCTTTGGTTTTCTTCAAACCTGCATGGCACCAGACGTAAAATTTGTCCTTCCTGTATCAGATACTTATCCAATCCATTATAGTAAACACCTTCCACTGTATTAGAGAAACATATTGGCCGACTCCAATCAGCCGCTGCTACCATTGCCAGTAATGCCAAGTCATATTTAATAATTCTGGATTTTCCCAAATCCCAGGTAATCTCATCCACAACCTTATCTTTGAACTGATCCGGTACAACATTGTATTTTTCAATCGCCGTTTTATCTACCTTAAGTTTCAGTTTTGTAGTAGGCAAATAATTTACTGCTTCTCCTCTGCTTGTTTGTGCCTTAAACTGTTCATCATCACTCAAAATAAATGCCATTATATTTTGAATATCGTAGTATTGAGTTGGATCTGCAAAACCTGACTGATCATTAAACTGAATCATGTCTCTGTTGTTGCCACGGTATTTTTCATCGGTAAAGTCTTTAAAAAACGGAACAGGACCTGATTTATTAGAAGCATGATGCAGGAAGTTGATATACCAGTCTACTCCTAATAAACTGAGATTCACAATTCTGACATCTGTTCTGATACCTTCCACTTCCTGTGCATACCATAACGGATAAGTATCATTATCACCTTGTGTAAACAATATGGCATTTGGAGGACAACTTTCCAAATAATTAGCAGCAAAATCACGTGCCATATATCTGCCATGTCGGTTATGGTCATCCCATCCGGCTTTGCCCATAACATATGGTACTACCAAACAAAATATAGTAGCTGCTACGGCGACAGGCATAGCCGGGAATTTTCTGCTTCTTAGAAAATCAAAGATGGCAGTAACTGCTAATCCAATCCAGATACAGAATGCAAAGAATGAGCCTGCCAGTGCATAATCTCGTTCACGCGGTTCCCGTGGCGGTTGGTTGGTGTATACAATTAATGCTATACCGGTTACAATAAACAACAATCCAAAAACAATAGTCTGTTGTTTGTTTTTATTATACATATAGACCAGTCCAATGATACCAAGTATTAGAGGTAAAAAGTAGAATTTATTTCTTGCTTTCTGATTCAGGATTTGCTCAGGCAATCCTTCCTGACTTCCGAGATGTATATTATCAACAAATGGAATACCACTTAGCCAGTCACCATTCATACGTTCATTTCCTGGAGTTCCCTGTAAGTCATCCTGTCTTCCTGCAAAATTCCACAGGAAATACCGCCAGTACATATAACGCATCTGATAATGAAAGAAATAATTTAAGTTGTCTCCAAAAGTTGGTTTTCCTTGATAGCCTGTCCAGTACTGATACAAAGCAGCTGCACTTTCACCGTCATTTGTTGGCCCCATACGCGGGAAAATCATCTCATCTTCGGGATTATATGTGTATTCAATTTTTTCACCTTTTATTCCGTATTTTTTTGTCTTTAAATCCTGATAATAATCGTTCCCTTTGGATTCATAACCTGTTGGCTGGGCATCGAACAAAGGACCTTTTATTAAGGCACGGGAGCCGTATTGTTCACGATTTAGGTAAGATAATAAGCTAAATGCATCTTTTGGTGCATTCATATTTATTGGTGGATTTGCTGCTGCACGAATAGGAACCATTATATAAGATGAGAAACCGATAATGATAACCAGCAGACACATCAAAATTGAATTTAATGTTCTCACTGTTACCAATTCTCTGTTATCTAATCTTGGAGATGATTTCTCAAAGAAGTAAAAAAACAGACGCGGAATACCACCAAAGAATCCCCAGAATATCGCCTTGTCATTCTCATAATTAAATCCAAAACGCAAAATCAGATATCCAATTACCCATGCAACTATCGAACCCATGAAAACAAAGAATCCTGTAGATAATACCGAATACATCAGTATAAGATTGAACAGGAATACATATATGGCTGTATTATTGTCTTTTTTATTTCCATAATACAATGTAAAAGATATCAGTAATAAAAGTGAAATTAAGTAAAATAAGACACCTGAGTTAAATGGCAACCCAAGAGTATTGACCATAAATAATTCCATCTCTCCGGCTTTTACAGCAAGGAACTGAACTACACCAATCTGTACAATACCGAGTGCAATAAAACCAATGCCAAACATCACCAGAAATCCAAAAACACTTGGTTTAAATTCTCTGAAATAATAGACTAATACTGCAACAGGTATCACTAATAATGACAATAAGTGAACACCCAATGAAACACCAATCATGTAAGCTGCAAAAACCAGCCATCTGTCGCCATAAGGTTCATCTGCTTCTTCGTTCCACTTCATTACAGCCCATAAAACGATAGAGATAAAAAACATAGAAGACGCGTATACTTCACCTTCAACGGCAGAAAACCACATGGTATCTGAGAATGAACAAGCCAATGCACCTACTGCACCGGAACCAACCATGGCAATTAAATGTGACATTGTTATTTCTTCTCCTTCTTTTAGTATTAATCTTTTTGCTACTAACACTATGGTGAAATACAGAAATAAAACACAGGCTGCAGACATAAGTGCAGACAGAAAGTTGACCATTACCACAGGATTGGATGGGTTAAACAAGGTAAAAATTCTACCTAAAAGCATAAAGAAAGGAGCACCGGGAGGGTGCGCCACCTGTAGCTTATATACGCAAGAAACGAATTCTCCGCAATCCCATAAGCTACCTGCCGATTCGAGTGTAGATGTGTATTGCCAAAGTGAGATTGCAAAAACAATAAACCCAACTACGGAGTTTATCAGTTTGTATTGTTTGTTCATTAACTGAATTTTGAGCAAAAATAGAAAAAATAAGCCGTTTTTAGGCTGTTCTCAGTTGTGAATAAATGTAAATGTTAATAAAGTAAGATATAACAGTATTTTCTGTTAATGATAAGAGGTGGCTCCGGATTGCTGATATAATTTACGTTTAGCCTTTTTTTCTTTACGTGCCTGTTTAGCCTCTTTGCCTACACCCCAGGTTCTCGAAATATTGAAACCGATATGAATATCCCCTTTCCAGAATTTTCCGGTCGTTTCACGCATAAATCCCGTTTCATACATTGCCTGTGCATTCGTAATCTGGAATTGAAATACATGTCCGCCCGTTACAACATCCAATCCTAAAGCAAACGCATCCTGATATCCTTGACGAGCCTGCTTATTGCCGATTCTGGCATAATATTCTGCCATGAAATGCATACGTTTGGACAATTTTACGCGGATACCTGAACCAAGCACAAACATGGTGTTCTTTTCCTGCAGGGTTGTTACCAGATTTTTATGTGTTACCGTAGGCATGAGTTGAAATGAAAACCAATCATTAAACTTTCTGGCAATCATTAGCTGGAAAGTATAAGACAATCTGGAACTGAAATAATTTGTTCTGTTTTGATTTTTATACTTTGCGGTACTGATGGCCATATTTGTATAAAGACACATGGATAAAGGTATTCCCTTTTTCTTTTGTTCCAAGAAGCGATATTTGATATACCCGTCAAATGTTTTATTGTATGTATTTCTACCCAAACCGATAGTTAGATTATCTAAGATACCATATTCAAAACCCAAACGAATAGAAGCCTGATCCAGTCCAAAAAATTCGCGCCATCCTGCATTTACTCTGCCAAAGCGATGCGAAATAATCATCGCCATTGTTTTTTTGTTTATCGTTTCAATTGTTTGTCCGTTTATTAAATGAGTACCGCCAAACGTATTATATATTTTAATTTTCTTTGGATTTACTACAGGTGTATTTATGGAATCTATCGCATCTAATTCATCCAATAGTGAAGCGGGCTCTTCTGATGCAGAATCTGTTCTTAAAACATAAATAGTATCATACCTTACCTTATATATGGTATCATATTGTTGTGCTTTTAATATAAAGCCACTTATTAGTATGATTATTACAGATAAAAATTTTTGCATAAAATAATTTTAACGAACATAAGGTGCCAACACTGCATTAATATCTATTGCAACAGAATTACTTATTTTTTTCAGATAGTCATTTGGTACTTTTATGCCATAATCAGAAAGTTTAATGCTGAATTTTGATTTTACGATAATTTTCCCGTTTGAAATCTCTATAGTTCCTGATTGCTTAACAGGGTTGCTTACACCATGAATGGTTAGTTTTCCATCTACCACCACATCATACTTTCCATTTTTCTTGTAATCCAGAACGGTGTTGATTTTTCCATCAAAGGTTGCATTCGGATACTTATCAGACTGCAGATAATCTTTATTAAAATGATCCTGCATGGCCTGCTTTTCAAATTCAAAACTTTTGATTACTACTTTAAAGGCAATATCATTTGTTTGAGTGCTTAAAATACAATTAGACGATTTATTGGATGAAATAATCGTTTCCATAGGAGCCTCGGAAGTAAATGTTATGACAGCATTTCGGGTGAAATATTTTTCTGTTTGTCCAAATGCAGCATGCAAAATCAGAAGTGCAACTATGGTAAAGGCATATTTCATGAGTATAATTATTTAGTTATTCTTTTGACCTTGTTTTATCCAGACTTCAATATCGCTTATGGAACATTTATCCAGTTTATCAGCATCACGCGGCATTGACAATGCCTGTCCATTCTGTTTAATTGAATTCACTAATACATCCGGATATTCATATAAAAAAATCTTTAGATTATTATAACCTTCCAGCACCAGTCCTTCTCCATATACCGGCGCATTCACCAAGCTATGGCAGCTATAACAATTTACTGAAAGTATTGGTACTACATCTTCTGAATAAGACATTAGTTTGGTGGTATCACAAGGCAAATCAGGATACAGGTATTCTTCTTTGTCGTAATAACAGGAAGTTGTCATTAGAGTACCGGAAAAACATAAAGCTAATATTATAAGAATTTTAGCTTTAGTCAGTATTGTTATAACTCTATTCATCTTCATAATTAATTATTTAATGCTCCTTCCTCTATCCATTTTCTGATTTGAATAATTTCACAAGGCTGCATGGTAACTATACCTGTAGGCATTTTCTTAACTCCTTCTGTTGCTGTAATAGACTGATATAACTTATTACTGTCCACCATCGATTTGATTTCTCTGTAATTACTAAGCAATACATTTCCCGAATTATAACTACCAAAATGACAACCTGTACAATATTTATTGATTAAGGGTGCTATGTCTTTTCTGAAGGTATAATTTATAGTATCACAGCGATCATCACAGGCTGTATTGCGAGCACTGTCACGAACCCATCTAACTATATTTTCTTTTCCTTTTTGCGGAAGTTGATAATTAAATAAAGGGGGCATCGGAATCAAATCCAGTAAGTACAATACACGACATAACTTACTGTTTAAAGGATCACCGGGTAGTACAATATTTTTCCCTTTCACTTTTGAATTCATTATCGCATTATAACTCGATAAATCAATAAATGCTGCCGGCCCTTTATTATCGTGACAACCCGGAACTGCACAGGTAGAATTGATGTATGGCATAACATCATTCACAAAATAAACTTTATTCGGATTGGTATCACATGGTGGCAATGATGGCGGTGGTGAAATAGTAATAACATCAGGTTCGTGCTTACAGGCAAAAAGAATGGCTGTAAGCATAATAAAAATCAAAGTGCCTTTTATTATTTTTAATTTACTATGGAACATTTGTCTATTTTAATTTCTGCAGGAATCATAAATGTGTCATCATTAATTATATATCCGCTGTAAATTCCCTTTAACTTTATCTTGCTGTTTTCCTTAAGTTTTTTTACTTCATCTTCGGTATTATAATCACAATTTGCCACAATTATATAGTTTCCTCCGGAATCAAAAATCACTGTACAAATACTATCCTTCACTTCCGTTCTTTTGATGGTTCCGGACAATTCAATTATTTTATTTTTATAAGTAACATCTGCATCTTGAGGGTTGCTACTAAAATCAGAAAACATTTGTGTGTCCGTTGTAATTACATCAGGCCGTTGTTTTGAAATATTTTTTACCGGTTGAAAATAGATAAATGCCAAATAGACTATTCCACTAAACAGGACAGTAACAATAATAAAAAACAAAATTTTGTAAATTTTGGACATTTTAACCAAACACAAGATGTTTAAAATTGTTTAATAGTTGTACATACAACTAAGATAAAGTTTTTTTAATGAATGAATCCGCTAAAATTTTCGTTTTTTATAAAAAAAGCTATAAATTCGCACTCCAAAATGACCGATGGTGTAACGGTAGCACAGAGGTTTTTGGTGCCTTTAGTTGAGGTTCGAATCCTTGTCGGTCAACAAGTCCTGAAGTAATTCAGGACTTTTTTATTACAACACCTTTAATTTGTTTTTTCAAAGATATAGATTAAACTGCTGTAATTCCCGGTTTTCTTTGCTTCACGATTGGATAAAAACCCAGAAATTATGGCTTTAAAATAAGCCACAAGTTTACCTGTTCCTTTATGCCATTCACTCCGCATAGATATATAGTAGGCATCTAAAAATAAAGGATACTGTTGTTTAAAAATGAAATGGTGCTGTTCTGCTATTTGCTTAATATTTTTTGGTGAATAATGATAAATATGACGCGGCACATCTAAACCATCCCAGTATTTCCCATATTTTTTAGCATCATAACTTTCAATATTCGGCACAGCAATAAACAGTTTGCCGCCCGGTTTCAGCCAGCTGTTGAAATAATCTATTTGTTTATGTAAATCGTGTATATGTTCCAAAACATGCCATAATGTTATCGCATCAAACTTTTCTTTTTCTATGTTTACAGAATTTTCGAGAGAGTAAGTATCAACCTTATTTACACTTTTTGCAATTTCACGCGCCTGCACATCGGGCTCTACTCCTTCCGCAAAGATTGGATGCTGTTTGACGAATCCTAAAAAATCACCGGTACCGCAGCCAAAATCCAGCAAGGAAAAATCCTGTTGTTTGCCAACTGAATTTTGTATTAGTTCCAGTTTTTTTCGCATCATGTAATGACGTGCATAACGATAGATACTTTGTACCAATCCATTACTGTGACTGTTATGCGACATATAATCCGGAGAAGTATAATACACCCCAATCTCATCTACAGAAGGACGAGGATTAGTGAAAATAAATCCGCAACTTTTACATTGCACGATATCAAAATATTCCGTAGAATAATTGTCTTTTGCTTTCAAGTATATTTGAAAATCAGAAGCATTGCAGCAATAACAATTTTGAATTATTTCCATAGAAAATGATAATTAACAAGATAAACAAGTAATTACTAATTATAACACCTATGTGTTTCTGAATTTTTTAATAGTTTTTACTACAATCGGAGGTAATAAATCATTTGCCAGATTTACAACAGAATTAAACACTTTCATCTTACCGGAATCTTGTCCGTCGCGCGTAGCAAAAGTAGTAGTTATTCTGGCTTTGTCTCCGACGTTTACTTCTCCTTCAGGTCTTCCGTTAGTATAATAATATAAGGCGATGGAGCGTCTGCTTCTATCCGGAGGACAGGTTAACGGATCGGGCAACCCGTGCCAGGAATAATCTGTTGTTGAGAACATTGCGAGACGGTTGAACGATGGTAGAATTTTCGTTACACATTTACTCATATCTTTTTCCCACAATTCAAAATGTCCTCCATATTCTTCTTTCCAGTCTTCATTCAAGTAAACCAGAATATTTAATCGTCTGTCCAGTTTGGTCAGTTTATGTTTATGAAAATCGACGTGCATTTTTAAAAAACCGCCGGGTTTAATTTCATGGAAACCACCTCCCTCAAAATAAGGATCCGGAATCAATGTCTCTTTTATACCTGTAAGATTCTGAAGAAACTCAAGAAATGGTTGTGAATTTAAAAAATGTACGAACGCTTTGGTAGTAGGTCCAAACCGGTACTCTCCTTTTGTTGCCAGTTTATGCTCATTGGGATTGTCATACTGAATATCTTCCTTTGATTTTCCAATTTCGGGAAATTCGCTGATTATAGTTCTCAGCATTTCCGGATTAAACAAATCATCATAATATCCGCTTGCAAATGGTTGTGCACTTACATATTCCGCATTCTTCTGTTTTCCGAATTCCAACAGTTCTGGAATTGTTTTATTATTTAAAAAATTCATTTCCGATTGTTTGTACTGTAAAAATACATAATTACTGAATTAGAGTCTCTATATTTTCATTTATAAGAAAAAAAGCTAATTTTATAATAACATTATTACATGCAATAATATTTATCTTCACGACTCAATTCACCCATATGTCATCTGCACAACCGGAAATCAAACGAGTAACCACGCAAAAGCTGCGTGAAATGAAAGAGCGCGGAGAAAAAATATCCATGCTTACCGCTTATGATTTTTCTATGGCGAAAATATTAGATGACGCAGGTATAGATATTTTACTTGTAGGTGATTCTGCATCTAATGTTATGGCCGGGCATGAAACCACACTTCCTATTACATTAGACCAAATGATATATCACGCACAAAGTGTGGTACGTGCTGTTAAACGCTGTTTTGTTGTAGTAGATTTGCCATTTGGTTCTTATCAGGGAAATTCGAGAGAAGCATTAAACGCATCTATACGTATTATGAAAGAAACAGGCGGACATGGTGTAAAACTGGAAGGCGGTAAAGAAGTAGGTGAATCTATCATAAGAATATTAACTGCCGGAATTCCTGTAATGGGTCATTTGGGCTTAACGCCGCAATCAATTTATAAATTCGGAACGTATACTGTTCGCGCAAAAGAAGAAGTAGAAGCGGAACGTTTAATAGAAGATGCTAAATATTTAGAAAGTATTGGATGTTTTGGATTGGTGCTTGAAAAGATACCTGCTGCTTTAGCGAAAAAAGTTTCAGAAAGCATTTCCATTCCGGTGATTGGTATTGGTGCAGGCTCTTATGTCGACGGACAAGTGCTTGTAACACATGATATGCTGGGAATTACACACGAATTTAAACCTCGCTTTTTGCGTCAGTATCTGCATTTGTATGATGATATCAAAAAAGCAACGCAGCAATATATTGCAGATATAAAGAGTAAGGATTTTCCAAATGAGAAAGAACAGTATTAATTAAGCACCGGTTTTAATATTCTATCTATTTCATCTGCACCTTGTCATCTGAAAAAATAAATATTTTCATTGCTTAAGTTAAAAGATTTAACTAAGATAAAACTTAATTTGTCACTTTTTGATGCCAAAAAGGGTAATTATATACCTGTGTGACCATGAAAATAAAAAAATAAGGGCTGAATTATCAGCCCTTTATAATTGAAACCATTACTGGTTGATTAATCCAAGACGGGATTCGAACCCGCAACTAATCCCTTATGAGGGGAACGTTCTATCCAGTTGAACTACTTAGCTAATACTAAGCTACGAAATATTATCCAACATTCCAAATTTATAAAGTATTGATTTATATGTAATTGAAAATCAAATATTATTATATTTGCATTTCATAATAAACATTAATGGAAAAAAATTGGATGATTTACGCTATTGCTGCACTTGAACATAGCCTAAAGCCTGTTCCTATTGAAATAAATGAATTAGATTGGAAACAGGATATTTCTCCAAATAAAGAAAAATTATCTCAGCATATATCTGCTTTCTCTAATTTACCCGGAGGAGGATATATGGTTTTCGGTATAGAAAACAGTTCTGCTAAGATTTTAGGAGTAACAAAAGAACAATGCGATAATATTATTGACAAATTAAGCAATTTAAGTAGAGATAGAGTTGAGCCAATGGTTTCTATGGATCATTGTGTTAGGGAATATGAAGGGAAAAATTTATTATTTGTATGGTTTGAAGAAAGCTCTACAAAGCCTGTAAGCCTAAAAAATGGTGGAATAAATGAAAGCTATATTAGGTGCGGTGGAACAACACGAAAGGCATCCAGACAAGAAATTGGAGGATTAATGCTAAATAGTAAAACGCCTCAATATGAAGAATTATATGCATCGAAACTAAAGTCTGATTCTGAGATTTTAAATACTTTAAATTATAGTGAGTTATTTAAAATGCTTGGAAAGCCTATCCCACAACAATCGAAAGAGATTTTAAAATTTCTAAAGGAAGAAAAAATGATAAAAGAAGTTGATGGTTCTGGTTATTATATAACAAATTTAGGAGTTTTAACATGTGCTTTACAGATAAATGACTTCGATGATTTATCAAGGAAAGCTATACGTCTTATAAAATATAAAGGTGTTAATAAAGAATCTGCAGAGAAGGATATTAGCGGAGTGAGAGGATATGCAATAGGGTTTTCTCCTTTAATATCCCATATTACTGCAATGCTTCCAAGTAGTGAAGTAATGAAAAATGCACTTAGAACACCAGTATCCGTTTATCCCGAAATAGCTATTAGAGAACTTTGTGCAAACGCACTTATTCATCAAGATTTTTCAATTCGTGGCGCATCACCTATGATTGAAATATTTGACAATAGAATCGAAATTTCAAATCCGGGAAAATTATTACCATCCAAAAAAATTGATAGATTAATCAGAGCCACACCTGAATCACGAAACGAAGTGCTCGCTTCTACATTTAGAAGATTAAATATTTGTGAAGAGCGTGGTTCAGGAATGGAAAAAACAGCAATAGCAATAGAGCTTTATGGATTGCCTGCACTAAAATTTGAAGAGTTTGAAAACTCATTTAGGGTTACGATGTATAGTCCTAAAAATTTTTCCGACCTTACTCCTTCGGAAAGAATTGATGCATGTTATCAGCATTGCCAATTGAAATATTTTTCAGGTCAAGGAGGCATGACAAATACAACACTTAGAGAAAGATTTAAACTTCACGACAGACAAAGGTCATCTGTCTCAAATGTTATAAAAGAATCTATTGAACAGGGGCGTATTAAACCTAAAGACCCCAATAGTGTAAGCACTAAGTTTACAGAATATGTTCCGTATTGGGTTTGATTTTTTGCTTTACTTAAATCATACTCGACTATATAAGTTGTTGATTATGAGTATGTTTTTACTTCAGTAGAATCATACAGATTTTTTTCAACTAATTTATAATTGGATAACTTAAAGAAAACATAAAATTTAACAAAATAAATTTGTTTTACAATGTAAGACAATGTATATTTGTATTGTGATTGAGAATAAAGAAAATAAGGACACGACAATAACAATCAGAATAAGTACTGAATTGAAAAAGAAATTAGAGCAAATGGCATCTAAAGATTCACGCTCATTAAGTAACTATATTATCACACTTCTTGAAAAAGCAATAGCAAAGAAGTAATCTATTTTTTTAACCGTATTGTAAGACATTGTAATACATAAATTATGAAAACATTCAAGAGTATATTAGATTTTCAAAAAGAGTTCAGCACAGACGAAAAATGTCGTGAATACTTAGAGCAACAACGTTGGAACGGAACTCCTGCATGTGTTCATTGCGGAGCATTAAACGTTCACAGATTTGTAACCAATAATAAAGTTTTTAAATGCAGAGATTGTAGAAAGAAATTTACTGTTGTTGTTGGTACTATCTATGAGAATACAAAATTACCTCTTACAAAGTGGTTTTTAGCAACATATATTTTATCGGTACATAGTAAAGGTATTTCATCTTTACAGTTGGCTAATTGGCTTGGAATCACTCAAAAATCTGCATGGCATTTAAACCACAGAATCAGACAAATGCTGTCTAATAATGCACCGGAATTATTAGAGGGAATATGCGAAGTAGATGAAACGTATGTTGGTGGTAAAGAATCAAACAAACATTTTCATAAACGTACTGTAAAGGCTGGTGCAAGTGGCAAAGCTATGGTATTTGGTGCGATAGAAAGACAAGGCAAAGTAAGAACAAAAGTTATTAAAGCAACGACTATTGAAAACATTACAGATGCAGTTAAAGAATTTATCGCTCCAGAATCCACTATGGTATCAGATGAGCATGTAGCTTATAACAAAGTGAAACACTTATATAAACACCATAAAGTAAATCATGGCACAAAAGAATATGTGCGTAAAGAGGAAACTATTTTGGTGCATACAAACAATATCGAAGGATATTGGAATATCTTGAAAAAACAAATTAATGGTATTCACCACTTTGTTAGCCCAAAACATTTACAACGCTACTGCGATGAATCTGCATTCAGATTTAACAGCCGTTCAAGCGCACAGGATGAAAGATTTGATAATGCATTTAAAGGAATTGAAGGAACATTACAATATAAAGTTTTAGTACATGGAGAATGATACATTTTTGAGAAAAACGGGTATGAAAATAAAACTCTTTAGAATTGCTAATGATTTAACGTTAGACGAATTAGCAGTTAAGTGTGGCTACCATAGGCATAGCATTGCCAAAATAGAAAGAGGTGAAAAAGATGCACGTCTTCTTACACTTAAAGCCATAGCAGATGTTTTTGGAATAGAAGTGAAAGACTTTTTGTAAATTTACATATGGCAAAGAAAACAAATAAAGCACCGAAAGAAGCAAGTATCTTGTTTCATAATATTATGAAGGCATCAGTAAAGCCTAAACCTGTTATAAATGAACGTATACAAGGTGAAATATTTTGGGGCGGTAAAATTGTGGAACATGCATTGATTTATTGGGGTGCATTCGATAAAAATAGGTTCATAGGAGTAATGCTAACAAGTTCACCAAAGCATGGAAATGTGCCACTACTCGAAACTCATATTAAAAGACAAAGCAACAGAGGTAAAAATTTTGAATTTCAATTTAGACATACCCATATTGTAAATGCTAAACTAATAAAAGAAGAAACATGGGGTCCATATAGAAAAGTTGGAGAACTAACTGAAGAAGGTTTAATGTTTATCAATGATTATATAAAAGACAAAAAGCCTAAATACGCTAATGAAATTCCTTCATTTAATATTTCAACAATAAAACGTAAGAGATAATTTTTTTATTACCACGTGGTCGCACACGTATATAGTTACCCCAAAAAGTAACCAAAAAGCATTTTTATTGTACTAAGGAAATTTTGATTCTCTTTTCAATCGAATCAAACCGCTGATAAAATGAACACAAATGCTAAAGCTATGCTTCGTTCATTTTACAGCTATTTCTTCGTACAATAAAACACTAACTCTTTTGCGGTTTGATGAATTACAATTTTGGCCTGTAATTTATACTCTAAGAAAATCTTACTACATATTACTCCTAATACGCTCGAACATTCTTTCCTTCCATGTAATTGATGAAAGCATTCAATGCCACCCGGTTACCACCCGGCGTTGGATAATCACCTGTAAAATACCAGTCACCTAAGTTATTCGGACAGGCTACATGTAAATTTTCTATCGTTTGATAAATCACCTGCACGTCTGAAAAAATATGATTTGGTTTTACAATATTGGCAATCTCCGTAGAAATATCTTCATCCGTAAATGGTGCATATACTTCTTTTACTAAATTCTGTATTTCAGCCGCCGGTTTTTGAATTTCTTCCTTACATCGTTTGTATAAATCCTGTAAAAAGGAATTGTCTTTCATCTTCCATAATTGCACGGCTGCCTGAAATGCCACAAAACTGCCCATTTTACTCATATCTATTCCATAACAATCCGGATAGCGGATTTGTGGCGCCGATGAAACTACAATAATTTTTTTCGGCTGCAATCTGTCTAACATCGTCAGAATACTTTCTTTCAATGTAGTACCACGCACAATCGAATCATCCAACACTACTAAGGTATCTTCGTTATTTTTAACCAGGCCGTAGGTAACATCATAGACATGCTGCACCAAATCGTTACGCGAAGAATCATCGGTAATAAACGTGCGCATCTTTACATCTTTTATGGCAATTTTTTCTATACGCGGCATCACCGAAAGTTGCTGATGCAATGCTTCTGTCGTTTTTATATCGCCGTTGTTGAATGCCTGTAATTTCTTCTGAATATGCTGCTTCTGTATTTCTTCCGTCATTCCAATAAATGCCACTTCTGCAGTATTCGGTATATAAGAAAAAACCGTATTCTCGACATCATAATTAACTGCTTTCAAAATGTTTGGTACTAATAATTTTCCAAGCATTTTTCTTTCCTGATATATTTCAAAATCACTGCCGCGCGAAAAATAAATACGTTCAAAACTGCATGCCTTTCTTTCCAGTGGTTTTGTACATTCTACTTCACCAACACTTCCATCTTTTTTTATAATCAGTGCATGCCCAGGTTTTATTTCCTGTACTTTGCTGCGATGAATATTAAAGGCTGTTTGTATCGCCGGTCGTTCAGAAGCTACTACTACTACTTCATCATCTTTATAAAAATAGGCTGGACGAATACCGTTCGGGTCACGCATGACAAAAGCATCACCATGTCCCATCATACCTGCCATTGCATAACCACCATCAAAATCTTCTGCTGAGTTTTTAAGGATTTCAGTCACATTAATATTGTGTTCTATGAGCGGAGTTATTTCGTAATTCGACAACCCGGAAGGTTTAAATTTTTTGAACAATTTCTGATTCTCCACGTCTAAGAAATGACCAATCTTTTCCAACACCGTCATCGTATCAGACATTTCTCGTGGAAACTGTCCTAAGTCTACCAGTTTATCAAACAACTCATCTACATTCGTCATATTGAAATTTCCGGCAACAATCAGCGTTCTGGTTTTCCAGTTATTGGCGCGGATACGTGGATGGCAATTACTCATATCATTTCCGCCATGTGTACCGTAGCGTAAATGTCCGAGCAGCAACTCGCCCATAAACGGATAGTGATTTTTCACATAATCTGTGTCATTGAGTTTCTCTTTTTCCTTATCTGTTAAATTGGCAAATGGCTTAAAAACTTTATTAAATATTGATTTGATAGCTTCTTTGTCTACGCTTCTTTCTCGGTCGAAATAAGATTTTCCGGGCTCTGTATCTAATTTAATAGTTGCAAGACCGGCACCATCCTGACCACGATTGTGCTGCTTTTCCATCAGCAGGTACATTTTGTTCAAGCCGTAGTGAAGGTCGCCGTATTTTTCCTTGTAGTAAGACAGCGGTTTTAGCAGCCTGATTAAGGCAATTCCGCATTCGTGTTTAATTTGGTCGCTCATTTCCTGTTCGGGAAAATTGGTATGTGCAAAAATACGCTTTGTTTTTGAATGAGCGAAATAAGGAATATGAAGTAAGGATTATGATTGTGGATATTTTGATTTGAAATGGTAAAAATGTATATTTGAATAATATGAACTGAAGGTTCGGGTATACAACCTACTGTAGTTTGCATAGGTGAAACTTTATAACGCATATAAACAAGTTAGCAGTAACATTATAAAGCCAAACCAAACAAGAAAAAATGACAATTTTTACAAAATATATTTTACCTGCGATTCTTATATTCTTGGGAGGGCTAATTGGAGTATTTTTAACTTCCAAGCTCAATCAAAACGATTGGAAAAAAAGAACCCAATACGATCAACAAATAAAACTCTTTGAACAAAGATTGCAGTTAATTGAACGAACAACATCTATAACAGGAAAAATGCCTGCTGCAAATGACTTATTTAATATTTATTTTTCAAATATAACAGACTCATTAAAACTTAGTAAAGAGCAACAAATTTCTCTGTCTGAAAAATTAGGAGACATAAGAGCAGAACTAAGAAGCGTAATGTTTTTAAATCAAATCTATTTTGGTGATTCAACTAAAGCTAAGATTAATAAGTATTTAATTAATGGCAAAAAAAGTACTTGGTGGGATATTCCTGATAGCTCCTATAATGATATAGTTGAGACAATGGCGAAAGAGCTAAGCACTTCTTCAAATACACAATCATCAATTAATGAACAATCAATAAAATCAACTAAAAGCTATTTGCTGCTTTTAGCTTGGGTTATATCAATCATCTTATTTTGGTTATTAAAAAACAAAATTTCGTATAAAATCGAAACTCAATCACGTTTTTTTCTTAGTTACGTATTATTAACAAGTATTTTATTAATTGTGTTTGAGGGTAAGTATTTGGGTATTCCAGAAGAATACTTATCAAACTTAACAACAGAAATAATTGGAATTGCAATAACTGTTTTTCTCATTGACCGAATTTATAATTACATAAACTCAAAAAACGAAGAACTTCACAGAAAACTTTCACTAAAAGTTTGTAGAATGCCAATATATACATATTGTGCTAATTGGTTCTTTATCTTTGAATCGGACAACAAAAAATTAGATGTAGAATTACAAAAATATGATGATTTAAATAGTTTTTTTAAATCAGATGATTTTTACAATCGTGTCATAAGTTTTGACTTCAATAAAAAAATCGACACTAACAAAACATACGCTCAATATTACCAAGAAAAAATGCTTGAGATAACAGATAGATTTCAAAATGTTTTATCAAAGTATGCTTCAAAACTTTCTCATAAAGACATACAACTTTTTGAGCATTTTGGTGGACGTGCTTATATTTTTACGGTTTTTGCAGTAATGAAATTTATTAGTGAGGTAAAATTTTCTCATCAACAAGGTGGGAATGCTGCTCAAGCACTAATCCCGTTTAACAATAGCTTTAAAGATATTGACCGAGAAAATTTTAATAACCATTTTGACAAGTTAATTGAACTTATAAATGAATACAACAATATTGTTGAAAAAGACTATGAAAAATGGACAATTAACAACATAAATAAATTACAGACAATAGAAAGTGCAAATAAAAACCCGACAACAGAATGGTAGAATTTAATGCTACTGCTAACAGCAGTTTGGCGTCATGCGGGGTGACATGCAAACTTGGAGCATTGTGCTTCTATTCAAGTTCAGTGAAGGTTGACAGTTTTGTGCTCCGAAACCCGCCCAAACGCAAAGCCCGAAAACGTTATGCGCAATTAAGTTTAACAATTTATAATAGATGATCCTAAATTTTTCATTACCAATCTTAGTTATTATTGGAGTTATTGTCAGCACATTAAGAGTATTGGATATTTTTATTACTGATAAACAACATAAATTTGTTCAAGATAAAATGGATTCTTTAGCAATTTTTTTAGATGATCTAAATCCCTTAAATCTTCTAAAAATAATATTTACTGAAGGATTTGTTTCTATCACACTCCTTATCTTCTACATAACATTATTTTTATCATTGAAAGATATTGCCAAAGCCATACTAATAATAAATTTGCATCCTGTTGTAATAATTTCAGCAGTAATACTAATGGGTTTTGCTTTTAAAAAATCTTTACCTTTTGGAAAAAACGCAAGAAATTGGATTATTTCAGAAATAAATAATAATAAATCTCAAGTAATAAAAAAATTTCTAATTGCAGACATTATAGTATTATTAAAATCACTTGCTTATATACTATTTTATTTATTAACAAGCAGTGCTGTAGGGTATAGCCTTATTAACTATTTATTCAATGAAAAAAATCTCACAAAAGCAATTTATTTCGGATTTCTTACCTCAACACCTTTTGTATTTGAATTTACAATATTTTTATCATTAGCAATACTTGTATTGATTTTAGTTTTAGGAATTAATCTTTTAAGCATTGGCTTTAAAATCATAAATTGGTTTATATGGAAAATTGCATTATATAAACAGGGTAAAGGCGCATTAACAGCAATTATTATGATCACAACCTTTATTCTAAGTGTTTTACTAGTATTTAAATAACTCAACTGTGCATAACAGCAGCTAAGCACAAGTGCTTCATCTATCGGTCGGTGTCCTCACCGACCGAAACATAATCTTTGGTTGGTGATGACACCAACCAATAAGGACACGAACCATGACCAATTATTTGAATGTAGCTTTGAATAAACAGCACATTAATTGATTTTACGTACTTTAGCAAGAATTAAATCAGAGAATCATGCAAGCAGAGTTAATCAGTAAATCCATTCCGGCCTTGATGTTACTTGTATTGGGAATTATTGAAGCATTAGGTGGTTTATATGTTAACGATAAAAGAACAAAAAATGACTGGACAATTGAATTAGTCAGTCTTTTCACTTTACCAACGCTTGTTCAACCTGCGATTTTTATGCTCACTCTTTTAATTGGTAAAAACTGGTTTCCGCATTACGAAGACTATTTTATCCATTTAGGTGTTGGCTGGCAAATTTTAGCCTTTTTGATTTTAGATGATATGACACAGTACTGGTGGCACAGACTTTCTCATTCTAACCGGATAATGTGGAAACTGCACAGACCGCATCATGTAGTGGAAGAAATGGGTGTACTCGTTACGTATAGAAATGCAATTTTGTATTATGCCGCCATGCCGGGTATCTGGTTCTCTGCTATTTTAATTTTTTTAGGAATGGGTTACGTTTATCTGTTTTATCTACCAATAAAATTAGTAGTCATTTTGCTTGCTCACAGTGAAACGAAATGGGACAGATTTTTATATAAGTATAAATTTCTGCATCCTGTAGCCTGGGTAGTAGAGAGAATAATTTCCACGCCTTCTACACATTTTGCTCATCACGGGCTTACGGCAGAAGACGGCATTTCACATCCGAACGGAAATTACGGAAACTTACTTTTTATCTGGGATATGATTTTTGGCACTGCTAAAATTACCAGAAAATATCCGTCCAGATTTGGTGCATGGAATCAAATAAAAGAGCCCTGGTATGTTCAACTGATGTTTCCTTTTATTCGGTCTGACCAACCGCAGAGTGAATTACATTCTATAAAAACGAAACACGATTATGATCCATCGATTGATTACAAAGAATTTGGCAGCTAATCATTTTAATTTCCCAAGTGTATTTTGAGAGAACAAAAAGCACAGCTTTACCTAGCCCTTCTGTTTGCACCTCTCTTTGGCAAGATAATTGTACTTTAGTTTTTGAAATATCAGATATGAAGTTAATATTCATTCATAGTATTTTATTATTTTTTTGCTTGAATCTTCAAGCTGCAGAATATAGTTTTCATTGTGAAAAAATGTTTTTTAAAGGCGGTCAACTTTCTACGCAAAAATGCTATGATAAAGACAAACATTTCGGCAAAGCCATTGCGTACAATCTAAAAGGCGAAATTATTTACGAAAAAGAGTTGCGCACCATTGGCGGTCATGCTTCCGTTTATTTTAGCTATCATGCAAATGGTGCTGTACAGAAAGCGGAATGGAGCAGTGCACCGGATGCCGGTATTCAATGGTATAATGCAACAGATGTATTTGATGAAAACGGAAAAAAAATCAGTCATACAGAAAATAATTACGACGACTATTTGCGCGTAACTACACCATTTATTATACCTGTAAAAGATACCGTAATCAAACAAAACCCAATAGTACCGTGTAAAAAAGACACCCTGATTCTTAATAAAAATTTTATTGAAGTTTGGTGTATCAATCACACCTATTATCCAGTTGTTGTAAATACAAAAGATAAAAAAACACATGCTGATATAGCGGAGAAAACACTCCAACCCGGCGACAGTGTAAAAATTGTTCAATATAAATTTGCAAAAGAAGTTAACGAGCCGCACAAAAAATATCGCATCAGTGTAAGTGCATTAAATAAAGGCGATGGTAAAAATCCTGTTGTAAAAGCATCAAGAAGAAAAAGATTAAACAAAATGATGTGTTTTACTATGTGATTGAGAATAAATAAGTATCAAATAGTTTTTCATAAGACAGCATCTAGCGTTTTATTAAGTATAGGTCATGTTTATATTTTAAATCCTATCTTTATTTAGCAAAACCGATTATTATGAAAATTATCACCGGAATCATTACAATCATAAACCTATATTTTGGTGGCAGAAATCTTCTGAATGTTCTTCATATTTTAGACGACAGCAAATATTCACCATTATCAACTGCCATTTTTGCTATTCTGTTTCTGGGAATGGGGATTGCCTGTTTCTATTTTACATTCATAAAGTATCAGCCGAAACTTTCGCTCTTGCTGGGACTTGGACCGTGGGTAGTGGCACTTGTCGTTTTATTTATTATCATGATTACCAGTGATTATAAATAAAATAATCATCAGACCAGGCAATTGAAAATTGTTTTCAAAACACAGACATAACATTTAAAATAGGTTTCTATCCAAAAAAAGCGTATCTTTGTAACAATTATTGAACGCTTAAGCGATTTGAAACCCAATACTTCGCTTTTTTCGTTTTCTACTTGCCACATGAATATGTCGGTTTAAAATTAAACTTCTCCGTTTTTTTAATCTTGCACGTGGCTATTATAAACTGCTTGTATTACACATATTCAATACATTCTTACTTATTAAAAACAAAATGTTATTTAAAGACTTACATTTAATTGAGCCAATATTACGTGCTCTGCAAACAGAAGGTTATACCACACCTACACCCATTCAGGAACAAGCGATTCCTATCGTATTACAAAAAAGAGATTTATTAGGCTGCGCGCAAACCGGCACCGGGAAAACGGCTGCTTTTGCGATTCCTATGCTGCAATTACTGGCAGATGATTTTGTAAATGGTAAAAAAACAAAAGCACCGAAAGCGCTCATATTAACACCAACCCGGGAACTGGCTATACAAATTATGGAAAGTTTTGCCGCTTACGGCAGACATATTCCACTGAAACGCAGCGTTATTTTTGGCGGCGTAAACCAGCATTCACAGGTAATGGATTTGCAAAAAGGCATTGATATTTTAGTGGCAACACCGGGCAGATTATTAGACCTGATGAATCAAGGTTACATAGATTTACGTTCTATTCAGATTTTCGTTTTAGATGAAGCTGACCGAATGCTGGATATGGGTTTTGTGAATGATGTAAAAAAAGTGATTGCAAAATTACCTGTTCAACGTCAAACCTTATTTTTCTCCGCTACTATGCCGAATGAAATTCAGAGTCTGGCCAATTCCATTTTAACGAATCCTGCGAAAGTAGAAGTGACTCCGGTTTCTTCAACTGCCAACACCATTGATCAATCAATTTTCTTTGCTGAAAAGAAAAATAAGAATGCATTATTGGTACATCTTTTAAAAGATAAAGAAGTTAAAAGTGCACTGGTTTTTACCCGTACCAAACACGGTGCAGACAAAGTAGTGAAAGTACTGGCTACTGCTAATATAAAAGCGGCGGCGATTCACGGTAATAAATCACAAAACGCACGACAAGCGGCATTACAAAGTTTTAAAAATGGCACCATTCGTGTATTGGTGGCAACAGATATTGCAGCCCGCGGGATTGATGTAGATGATTTGACACACGTCATAAATTTTGAATTACCGGAAGTTCCGGAAACATATGTACATCGAATCGGCAGAACAGGCAGAGCAGGCAATGCAGGCATTGCCTTTTCATTTTGTGATACTGAGGAAAAATTATTGCTGCGTGATATTCAGAAATTAATCGGCAAACAAATTCCGATTCGTGTGGATCATCCGTATCCGATTGCAAATGCGGTTGTGGAATTAAAAGAACCACATCAACATAAATTTACATCACCGAAACCACAAAATAATACCGGAAACAAGCCGAAGAAGAAATGGTATAGAAAACCTATGGCGAAATAATTTACACACCCCTTAATCCCCTCTCAAGAGGGGAAATCGTAAGCAGAATTGTCTTAGGTTTTGCGAAATGATTTATACTTGCTACTTCCCCTCCTTGGAGGGGAATGAGGGGTGGGTTACAACGCGTGTTTCGGCGTTTCCATGTTTTTCATGTCTTCTATGTAAGCATCTTTAACAGCCTGCGCTACATTTTTAGCTACGTTCATATCCAGTGTAGATGGTATAATATTATCACGATGTAAATCTGTAACGCATGAAGCAATGGCATAAGCAGCAGCAACTTTCATGCGTGGTGTAATTCTACGTGCTCGTATATCCAGTGCGCCACGGAAAATTCCCGGAAATGCAAGCACATTATTGATTTGATTCGGCACATCACTCCTTCCTGTACCTACCACGCCTGCACCGCCTTTATATGCTTTATCAGGTGAAATTTCAGGAATTGGATTTGCTAGCGGAAAAATAATCGGCGCTTTATTCATCGTCATCACATCTTCTGTTGTCAGCTGATTTGCCTGACTGACACCAATAAATACATCTGCATTTTTTAAAGCAGTCTTTAAAGTTCCTTTGGTGTTAAACGGATTGGTGTATTTTAAAATTTCACGTTTAAAGTCGTTCAAATCAGAACGGTCTTTATGAATGATGCCTTTTGAATCGCACATGACAATTTGCTGCACCGGTGTGCAAACGGTTTTATCAATTTCATGACACATCAGCAACTTGGAAATAGCCAATCCGGCTGCACCTGCACCATTGATCACTACTTTTAATTCACCGATATTTTTATTTAATAATTTACATGCATTAATGATGCCAGCGAGCACTACGATGGCTGTACCGTGCTGGTCGTCGTGAAACACCGGAATACCTAATGTTTGCAAGCGTTCTTCAATTTCAAAACAACGCGGTGACGAGATATCTTCTAAGTTGATGCCACCAAAAACCGGTGCAATATTGCGAATGGTTTGAATGATTTCTTCTGTATTTTGTGTATTCAGGCAGATTGGAAAGGCATCTACACCGGCAAATTTTTTGAACAGCATCGCCTTGCCTTCCATTACCGGAATGGCTGCTTCCGGACCAAGGTTTCCCAATCCTAAAATAGCGGACCCATCTGTTACAACAGCTACCGTATTTCCTTTTATGGTTAAGTCCCAGACTTTCTCTTCATCATTCGCAATCTGACGCACCGGTTCCGCTACGCCGGGTGAATAACACAAGGTCAAATCTTTTTTGGATTTTAAATCTGTTTTTAAAGAAATGGAAATTTTTCCTTTCAATTTTTCGTGCAGTGCCAATGATTCCGAAGAATAATCTTTCATTTTAAAATTAGTGAATTATAGAATTAATCAATTGAAGAATAACAAAGATACAATATAAATGTGCTTCTTCGCTTAAATAGTGTTGCTAAAAAGATGTTTAATAAAAAATTAAACACTTCGTTTGAGGCTTATTAGAGATAAAAACTCTTCTTTTTTATTCCTTGAAACAGCAAGCTGCATATTATTATTCATCCGAACCAAGAGATTATTATCAACTCTGGAAAAATCTACCAACTTATTCAGGTTAATTATATTTGACTGATGTATGCGCATAAACTGTTTGTAATTTGATAAGATTTGCTCTATATCCTTTAAAGTTTTTGCAACCGTTATACGTTTATTGTGTTCTAAATAAATATCTGTATAATTACTATGCGCCATACAACAAATGAGTTCATCAATATATATCATGTGCATTTTTTCAGATGTAGAAAGTAAAAATCGTTCGCGTGCCGGTAATTGATTTTTGAGTTGTTCTACCAGAACATCGTATTGCAGTAATCGGTAATTTGCGTTAACTTTTTTATTCGCTTTTTGTAGTGCATCCGCAACAGTTTTTTTAATTACCGGTTTCAAAATATAAGCCAACGCACTGCATTCAATAGCTTTGAGAGCAAACTGATTGTAGGCTGTGCAAAAAATAATTTCCGGCTGATATTCCTCTAATTGCTGAATCAAATCGAAGCCTGTTCCGTCCGGCATTTCAATATCCAGAAATATCAAATCCGGTTTCTTTTTGTTTATCAAGGATATTCCGGCAGTCACATTTTCTGCTTCTCCTATAATTTGAAAAGAAGTATCGATTTGCTGTATCAGGTAATTCAGAATATCTCTGTTACTTTTTTCATCGTCTATTATACAAATGGTCATAATTCTAAATTACGGGTATAAAAATGATTACTTTGGTACCTTTTGCGTTATTATTTTCATCTGTCAAATCTTCTATTATCAATGAAGATTTTTGCTCTTTGTTTGATTTATTTAACAAATCAATTCTATTTTGTATAATTTTAATGGCAACAGAACGATTATCTGCCAGTCTATAGCGTAATTTATTTTCCTTTGCACTGTTTCTTCCAATGCCATTATCTTCAATTTCAATACGTACTAATCGGTCTTGCATAAAAAAACGAATATCAATTTTGCCTTTATAATTGATAAACTTAAAACCGTGCACTAATGCATTTTCCAAAAACGGCTGAATCATCATGGTTGGAATTCGTGTAAAATCCGTTGAAATTTCTTTATCTATATAAATTTCAAAATCGAAACTATTATTCGTGCGTTCCTGTTCTAATTTTAAATAGGTTTTAATTAATTTAATTTCGTCTTCCAGCAGAATACTCGGTTGTGACGACTGTTCCAGAACCATCCTTATTAAGGTAGCAAAATCATGTAAGACCAAAGATGCCTTATCTGATTGTTTTGTAATAATCAGATGCTGTATAGAATTCATACAATTAAAAATAAAATGCGGATTCATTTGTGCTGACAAAGCCTGCAGCTGTATTTCCAGTTTTTCTTTTTCATAGTTTTGAATAAGTGCTTCCCGTCTTTGTTCTTCAATCAGAATATTTTGTTGGTTAATTTCTGATACTCGATCTTTAACTTTTTTCTCCAACAATATATTTTCATTTTTTATAAACTCTTCATTCTGTCGCAATTTTACAATCAACTCATCTTTTAATTTTTCAGAAGTGAGGAAAGAATCTTTGATACGTATAATCAATGCTATGGAAAAAATAATTAGTTCTAAGGCGACTCCAAGGTATAATAAGTTTATATCTATGTAAAAATCTTTAAACGGAAAATTTATCTTTTGTAATGTAGAAATAGCTGTAAAGACAGTGTAGGTTATACTTCCAAAGAAAATAAACTTCTGAAACAAACTTTTATTTGGAATCCTATACGTAATTACCAGTATCAAAATACTAAAAAAGAAGATTGGAAAACGGTACAAGCTATATATAAATGGTTCTGAGTAGAATGAAAGTACAAACAGATGTCCGGTTAAAACAATAGCAACATACAGCAGTGAAATATATTTTAATGCTTCTGTTGAATAATAGAGGACTTTTTCATTTTTTGTAATTTTAAATGCCTGCTTATAGAAGATACTATAAAAAAAAATCATTAACCCTTTTGTAGCTTCATCTATACCGCTATTCCCGACGATGTTAAACATTTTAATATTTCTGCTCAAAATGTATTGCAACATATACAACACCTGCAGGAATGTAACTATCAGGTAAAAAGTATAATACAAATAAATTTTATCGTGCAAATAATAGTAGGCAATAATGTAAAAAATGAACATCAAGAATATCATTCCGAGTATGAACATATATTCTACTGTAAATCTAAAGTTTCTGTTGTTGCTGCGAGTGTCGTATATTGGTGTATCGTGTATGCTTTTATATTTGTATACAGTATTTTTTTGTTCCCAATAATCTTTAAATGAAATTGGTTGATATATCAGTGCAATGTGCGCAATAGATTTCGGTAATACTCTAATGGTGAAAAATTGTTTTTCTGCTTCTATTAATTTTGATTCGAGTAAGTATAATTTATTCTTATCTATTTTAATTACTTCAGCTACTTTAGTGTATCTGTAGACGGGCGAATAAAACTTCAGGGTGATTATAGTATCAGATGTATTTACATAATCCACCAACTGCAGCATGTGTTTTGTTAAGTTGTATGACTTATTGTTAAATGCTTCTTCAATGAAAAAACAAGAATCTTGCTGTGTGCAAAAATAAGTCTGAAAATAATCATACGCAGTATCTACCATACTCTTATGAATATCATCTTTGTTAATAGTGTATTGATTGATTGTTGGTGATGCATGCATCACCTGCCTGTTATAAACAAAGCAAACTAAAAGTACAAAAACATATTTCAGCCATTGAATCATTATAATAAAAATAAGGTTTTATGTTTACTGCAACTTATTGTTTTATCAACTTATTTTTATATAAAGATTTATTGTCATCTAAAATTTCTATAAGATACATACCTGCTGCCAACTGATTTGTATTAATGACAATAAAGCTATTTGTTGGATTTATATTTATCTTCTCTTGGATTAACAGCATACCACTTAAATTATATAATTTGAATAAGAATTTCTCATTTTCCTTTGAATTAATAAATACATTCAACATATCTTTTGTTGGATTTGGATAAATTGAAACTATGGTATGTTGTTCTTCCGAATACCGGCAATTTGTAGTCGCAATATTTGAATAGGTAAATTGTCCATCATTATCCACTTGTTTTAAACGATAATATAATTGTGTGTTTTTCGATTCAATATTATCATGTGCAACATAATGTTGAATTTGTGAGCTATTTCCATTTTTAGTTGGAATACTCAATATTGTTTTAAAATCTATGGCATTTTCTGAGCGTTCAATTTCAAAATGATGATTATTGAACTCAGATGCAGTTTGCCATTCTATTTTTATGTTATCTGA
This sequence comes from Chitinophagales bacterium, assembly GCA_046329785.1. Classification (GTDB taxonomy): domain Bacteria; phylum Bacteroidota; class Bacteroidia; order Chitinophagales; family JADIYW01; genus JADJSS01. The sequence goes on along the minus strand of JAXLTZ010000005.1, from coordinate 65,557 downwards.
TTCGCAATGAGCAGAGAAGTAAGTCAATTCAATAGGCAGCAATATTGGTTGTGCAAGTTTTAGTGCATAAATATCATTAATACCTAATGAAGTAAGATTAAATATCCCACCGTTCGGATCAAAATCAACCGTAGATGCAAAATTTCCAAAAGTATAAACATTAAATGCGTTATCGATAGCCAAACCAACTCCGTCATCATATCCTGAGCCACCAATCGACCTTGCCCAAAATTCTGATGCTACAGAAGGTCTGTATGCCATGATATATGCATCTCTGCCACCATTACTCGTAAGATTATATGTTGCTAAAGATGGATCAAAATCAGCTGTTCCTGAAAAATTGCCCGTCATGTATATAGTTCCGAATCTGTCTATATTTAATCCGCTTATTTCATCGGCACCTGCACCACCCATACTTTTTGCCCATGAAAAATTGCCGGCAGTAGTAAGTTGCAATAAAAATATTTCACCAAGACTATTTGGCGGTGTCAAATTGAAAGTACCTGCTCCCGGATCGAAATCTGTAACACCACCATATCTTCCTGCACAAATTACATTATTAACAGAGTCTACTATTATTTGCTCGCCGTATTCATTTGCTGTACTTCCAAATGATTTTGCCCAGACAAAATTACCTGCTGAATTTAGTTTCTGAATAAACATATCAGCGATTCCTACACTGGTTAAATTACTTGTGCTTGCAGACGGATCAAAATCAGCAGTTCCAAAAAATCTGCCTGTCGTAATAACATTACCAGAAGCATCTACCACAATATCAGATCCTCTGTCATTACTAGTGCCTCCCATATTTTTTGCCCAAATATAAATTCCTGCTGTATCCATTTTTAAAACAAACGCATCTAAGGCACCTGCAGATGTTAAGTTGTTTGTTATAAAAACATTTGGATTAAAATCTACGGTACCTTCAAAATAGCCTGTCAGGTAAAGGTTTCCATTGTCATCTAGTGTCATTGCATTTACATATTCATCTGCTGTGCTTCCAATTCGTCTTACCCATACTAAATCATTTGAAGGATTTATTTTTAAGATAAACAGGTCATCACCACCTACAGAGGTTCTATTTACTGGAGGATCGAAAATAGAGGCGGCAAAATTTGCGGTGTTCTGAAAACAGCCTGCGACATAGATATTATTAAAAGTATCTGAAATAATAGCCGTTCCTCTATCATTACCATCACCACCCATACGGATGTTGGCACTTAAACTACCGGTAGTGGAAACCCTTTCTATCATTATATCACTTCCGCCATAATAACCTCCATCTCTTATAGTAGATGAGCCGTCATAAGAGCCCGTCGCAAATACATAATCTTTCATAGTTTTAGAAACGGCATTTACTACCTGATTTGTTTGACCACCCATGCCAAATGCCCAGTCTAATGCAAATGTGTTTGTCAGTTTTTGTACAAAAATTTCACTGTTTCCATTAGAATTTAAATTAAGTATACCTGCGCCGGGATCGAAATCACCATATCCTTTATAAGAACCAGTCGAATATATATTGTCGGAAGCATCAATATACATTCCATTTACCTGATCACTGAAATTGCCGCCATATTTTATGGCAGAATTGAAGTTTCCTAAATTATCTAGTTTTAAAATAAACGCATCATAATTAAAAGAGGAACTATAAGGCGGACTAGTTTCTGTTTGATTATATACCCCTGCTCCAGGATTGAAATCTTTTGTTCCGTTGAAATGACTGGATATATATAAATTAGAAGAAGCATCTGTACAAGCAGACATATTAAAAGAATTACCTAATTGTGCCCAACTTTTTGCCCAGAGAAAATTACCGGTTGGATCTAATTTCTGAATGCACAGATGACCATTACCGGTTACCAGATTATTTACTGTTGCTTTAATATCAAAATCTATTGTGCCTCCAAAAGATTCGGATATTACATACACATTTCCTGAGATATCTGTAGCAACATCCCCCGAATAAATATTAACATTAGATGCACCACCGGTTAATCCTGCCCATATATATGCTCCGGCTGAAGTATATTTTGCAATAAAATATTCATTTGAAAATGAAGTAGCTGCACTATTTGTCAGACTAACTATTCCAGCACCCGGATCAAAGTCTGCTGTAGCGCTTATTGGGCCAATAACCAAGATATTTCCCGAAGGGTCGAAATCCATTCTCTCAATTTCAGTATAAGGAAACTCACCAACACCTGCTGCTGCACATTCTATTTGTTGTACCCAGGAAAAATTGCCTCCTGATGTAATTCTTAGAATAAAAGCATCCTGATATACCGGCGAAAGATATGATGTGCCGGCATTTGGATCAAAATCGCACGATGTACCTACACATCCTCCTACAGCAATTACAGCACCACCAGCCGTTAACTTCATATCATTTATTCTTATACTGTTTGAAATGGTTCCGCCAAACTGTTTTCCCCATACATAGTCTCCTGCTGCGTTTAATTTGAGTAAAAATGATACAGATGAACTGTTATCGGTTTGGATTGCATTTACTACACCTGCACCTGGGTCAAGGTCTATAGTTCCTTCAAATTTTCCTACAACATATACATCTCCAGATAAATTGACATCTATTGCTACAGCGTATTCATTTCCAATCCCACCTATTTGTTTTACCCATAACAGATTGCCAGATGCATCTACTTTTTGTATAAAAATATCGGTATATCCGTTTGATGTTAAATTGCTCGTAGCTGCACCTGGGTCAAAATCAACCGTGCTTTCAAAAATACCTGTCGTATAAACATTACCAGATGCATCTGCAACGATTGAAGCACCTTCATCTGCACCATAACCTGTTTCCATGCGTGCCCAAGAGAAGTTTTGTGCTGCTGCATGCAAGGAATAACTGATAATCAGAATGAGTGTAAAAATCTTTCTCATACTTTTATGGTTTAACTAATAAAAATAAACCATTTGAAATAAAAAGACCCAACCATTTAGTATTCAGTAGGTTTCATTGAGTATTTGGTGGAAAATGGGGGTTTGGGGTAAAAAAATGGCTCGTAAGACCTGAGCCATTTCGGTTTAGTTTACTTCTTTATACTCGCAATCCCAGTACATATTATATCAGAAAATTAAACAGCATTGGATTTTCCTGAATCGGAATATAATCCACTTTATATTTTTTCATGCGTGCTAGTAAAGCTTCGTAGTCGGCTCTGCTCTTTTGTTCGATACCCACCAGTGCCGGTCCGCTTTCTTTGCTGTTTTTCTTGGTATATTCAAATAAAGTGATGTCATCATTCTCTCCTAAAACCTTATTCACAAACATCCTTAACGCACCACTTCTCTGCGGGAATTTGATAATGAAATAATGTTTTAATCCTTCAAAAATCAGGGAACGTTCTTTAATATCCGGCATACGTTCAATATCGTTATTGCCTCCACTTATTATGCATACTACATTTTTTCCTTTTATTTCATTTTTATAAAAATCAAGAGCAGCAACGGATAAAACTCCTGCAGGTTCTACAACTATTGCATCATCATTATAGAGTTGCAAAATCTTTGTACATACTTTTCCTTCCGGCACCAGAACTATATCTTCCAGTCCTTTCTTACAAATCGGAAGCGTTTCATAACCTACCTGCTTCACTGCAGCACCGTCTACAAAATTATCTATCTTATCTAACGTAACTACTTTATTTTTTTTTATGGATTCTACCATAGCAGGTGCGCCCGCTGGTTCAACACCAACAATTTTTGTGGATGGAGAAAATTGTTTGAAATAGGTAATAATACCGGCGGCAAGACCACCACCACCAATTGGTACAAACAAGAAATCAATTTTCTTTTTTCCCATTTGTTCTAAAATTTCTGCACCAACCGTTCCCTGACCTTCAATAATCAAATGATGGTCGAATGGTGATACATATACTTTATTTTCTTTCTGCACATACTTTAAAGCTGCATTCTTTGCATCATCATAGGTATCGCCATGTAAGATAATATTGACATACTTTTTACCCAGATGTTCTACAGAATTTACTTTTTGTTTAGGTGTGGTTACCGGCATAAAAACCGTTCCTTTTATTTTCAATAAACTGCACGACATGGCAAAACCTTGTGCATGATTGCCCGCACTTGAACAAACGACACCTTGTTTCTTTTGCGCTGCATTTAACTGCGACATAAAATTATAGGCACCTCGAATTTTATAGGACCGTACCACCTGCAGATCTTCTCTTTTTAAGAAAATATTTGCTCCGAATTCCTGAGATAAATGTTCATTTTGTTTGAGTGGCGTAATTTCAATTACCTTTTCAAGTACCTTTTTTGCCTTTAGTATCCCCTGTGCCGTCGATGTGATTGTTGCCATAGTACGAAAATAATGATAAGTCGTGAGTGATGAGTCGTAAACTACTGCTTTTTTTCAGAGAAAACATTTTATTAATAATATTTAAGATTGTTTTGAACCTAAAATATTATGAAATATTCTTCGTTATGCTGCAATATGATTCGTTATCTTTTATTTGTTATGTTTAGTTTTTTGGGGTACATTTATTGTGTGAGCCACCAAAACAATGAAATTTTAATTTCAATACCGGAAAATACGGTTATTGACAGTATTGTTGTAATAAAATCGAAACGAACACTCATCGTTTATTCTGAAAAAAAGGAAATAAAAACCTATCAGGTTGCGCTGGGGAGAAATCCTGTCGGAAAAAAAAGATTTGAAGGTGATTTAAAAACACCGGAAGGCTTATACTATATTGATGCAAAAAGCAGCACAAGTAATTTTCACAAAAACATGAATGTATCGTATCCCAATACTGAAGATATAAAATATGCTGCAACCCAACATAAATCTGCGGGTGGTGATATTAAGATACATGGCTTACCAAACGGTTATAAAGAAGAAGATTACGAAATTTCAGACTGGACACTTGGGTGTATTGCTGTTACCAATACAGAAATTGATGAATTATTCGAGCATGTAAAATTAGGTTGTCCGATTTTGATATTGCCTTGATACTTACAAAAAAAATACATTACAATAATGCAAATTGGGAAAAATGATGTGCAAAATGTTTGTATTGAAAAGTTAACCATTGTTGTTTATCTAACTGCCCGAATACAGGATGCAGCTTAGTTGTAAAACCCGGTGTATTTATAACTTTCAGGAATTGCACTATAGTCTCTTTAAGCAATACTTTTGACTCCTGTAAATCCTGTTTTATGAGCGGAACTGTTTTATCAACCGGTAAAAAAGGAGTTTTAAAATTTTTAGGCATCCCGTATTCACTTACTAAAAATTCACGTTGTCGTGGTAATTTTTCTTCAGGTGTTACAAGTATGATAGGCGCTTCTGTTATGGCAAAATTTAACGGAAACAATAAATGTTCGAGCATTTGATGTACGTTCATTAAACCCCAGCTTGCAGGCTCATCTCCTTTTATATTATCAATTATTTGCGGAACCTTTGTCTGAAAAAAATCTTCCAGATTAATAGTTAAATCTAATAGTGCTCTGTCTTGTAATTGCATATTAATATTTTGAGTTGCCCAGGGAAAAATCTATCGGAACTTTTTTTCGGTTGAGTTTGTCTTCAAAATCACAAAAAATTCCTTGCTTGTGTTTTGGTGTTTTGAATGAAGTAGAATCTTGTTTTATTTTGTCTGTCTTAACCAGTAAAAAACTTTGTGTATTTAATTTTTTAACAGATAAAGTATCTTGGCCAAAACTACTCAGGCAGGTAAATCCAAAATATATTAGCAGATATTTCATGTTACATTAAATACTAAAGTTAGTCTTTCCAAGGAAAAGAATCAAAGAATAGTATAATAACATTTATAATTATTAAATGTTTATCTAAAGAATTACGGATTTAAAAAATCACCTGATTCAATTAGCTCAGCATCTTCAGGCAATGCAACATTATAAAAATAAACCCAACTCTCTAACTCTTCTTTTTCCGTTTTAATTTTTACTTTCGCTCTTCTGTACTCATAAGGTGGCTCTCCCATACCAATACCTTCATACTCATCTATTTTTGTCCAGGCAGTATTATCGTTTAATTTAAAGACATCACCGATGACTTCATCCGTTTCATTTTCTGTTTCAATAAGAGCGGGATACCAGTCAATTCGATACAATTTCGCATTAGGTAAAATTGCTAATCCTACCAGTGTTGCATTTTCAGCCAGAAAAGTTGCCATAGGATGACTTTGGTTCAAGCGAAGTGTGCCATAAGTAAATAAATATTCAGACATATTGCTAAAGTAGTAAGTAATAAGTAATAAGTAGTAAGCATAAGATTAAAAAAAAATAAAATCTAAAAAATTGCACCAATGGTAAACTGGAACAAATGTGTTTGCGTTCGATAATCTTCTTTGAAAAAGCTTCGCATACCGACACTGTATTTAACATCAAATATGAACATAGCAATATCCATTCCGGCACCCAACTGGTAGCTAAATTGTTCAGGCCGGAAAATCTGACGTTTTTCAGGACGTGTTAATCGATATACTTCATTGTTGTTTTGCTCAATGGTAGCTTTTACCTTTGTAAGAAATTCAGCCTCAATACCATTATAAAATCTGAGTTTATATAATGGTTTCTTTACTGCATAAGCACCAAAAATAAAGGGGATTCCAACAGTATGATATTTCAGTTTTAACTCATCAAACGGAATATTGTTTTGAATTTCACTCTTAAATACGCCATTTTTCAGAAAAACGGTGGAGCGCAAAAAATTAATTTCAAACTGAACAAATGCTTTTTGGCGAGATACCCGGAAAAAGAAACCACCCTGATAGCCTGCAGAAACATCACGTTGTACATCATTCTTATACCTGAAATAATTCAGGTTTGCTCCAACCTGTCCGCCAAGCTGCAACCGGAGCCTTCCTCCTGTTTTAAATATCTGAGGCTTTGCCACAGCAAACAATGGCAACAAATACAATATGACTAAAAATTTTCTCATTACTTTTATTCTGTATCTTTTACACAACGAAAACCTGTATGCTCTAAACTTGTTTCTGCCGTTGATTTCATCCTTGCCGAAACTCTGAAGCCGGAGCAATAGCTATCGTTACACAAAAATGAACCGCCACGCATTACTTTCTCGTTTGTTACATTGAGTGTTTTGTTTTCAGGATTTTTAAAATTACTATTTTCTACACACTTACTGTAATATTTTTCATCGTACCAATCATTACACCATTCCCATACATTCCCTGCCATGTCATATAACCCGTATTTATTAGGTGTAAATGATTTTACAGGAGCACTTCGCTCATATCCATCTGATAATGTATTTTCGAAAGGGAAATTTCCATTCCAAATATTACATTTTTGTTTCCCTTCTGTTGCCTTCTCACTTCCCCAGAAATAGATATCGTTTTCCAATCCACCACGTGCTGCAAATTCCCATTCAGCTTCTGTGGGTAAGCGTTTCTTTGCCCATTTGCAATAGGCTTCCGCATCATACCACGAAACCTGAACCACCGGGTAATTATCTTTGCCTTCTATTGTTGAACCCGGTCCCTGCGGATGTTTCCAGTTGGCTCCTTCTACAAATTTCCACCAGGTGTTTGGATTAACTTCATCATGAAGATATAATTTTTGAAATACCAATGAGCCTGCTTTCTGATGAACGACTTTTCCGTTTTCATTTTTATATTCAAAATCTTTTTCTGCCGTGGTAATATACTTTGTTGCGTCTACAAATTCTCTAAACTGTGCATTGGTTACTTCTGTTTCATCTATCCAAAAAGATTTTAAAATTACTTTATGCTTTGGAAACTCGTCTTCCCTTGCCTGTTCATTATCACCGCCCATTTCAAAACTTCCTGCCGGAATTAAAATCATTCCATCTTTTTTGATTATAGAATGATTGGAACAATACGTAAATGAAAGTGAAAACAGAAGCAAGATATTTATTGATTGACTTCTTACTTTATAAATAATATTCTGAATGATTATTTTCATTTTAGGTGGGGAACAAATAGGGTTTACCATCTATTATAAAACGATAATCCATAATGCGGGGCCACATTGGTTTTACAGGCAATGTATTTTCCCATTCTTTCAAATCTTTATCCAATTCTTCTGCTTTTTCAGGCATCTGTTTTAATAAATTATTTTTTTCGCTCTTATCACTTTTTAAATCGTACAATTCTTTCCATTTATCCCTGGAACTGTAAATTAGTTTATAATCTCCTTTACGAATAACATGTACATGATCTACACGCCAGTATAGTTTATCGTGCGGATCATTTTGATTTTCATTCGTTAAATAAGGTATTAAATTTACACCGTCAATAATTCTGTCATTTGGTAAAGCAGTGTTGGTAGCAGCAGCGACGGTTGTAAAGATGTCAAGCGAGCTGATTGGTTTTGTGTAAGTAATATTTTCCGGAAAATGATTTTTCCATTTAAAGATAAACGGGATATTAATACCACCTTCAAACTGTGTCAATTTACCTCCTTTCAATGGTGTATTATCTGTTACGCCTGTATAAGAAGCCGAACCATTATCACTTAAAAAAACGATGAGTGTATTATCATCTATATTTAACTCTTCTAATTTCTGACAAATAGCACCTATCGCATTATCCATAGAACGAATAATGGCATTGTATACAGCCTTGTTTTTATTATTCACCAGACTATATTCTTTAGCATACAAATCAAGCTGGGCCTGATATGGTTCATGCGGTGCAGTAAAGGGTATGTATAAAAAAAACGGATTAGATTTATTTTTTTCAATAAACTGAATAGATCTGTCACGAATGGCATCCGTGAAATATTGTTTCTCGTGTTTTATTTTTTTATTGTTTTCATAAATCATGGCAGCATCTTTGCGTGCCATTTCCCACTGATATTTTGCAGAGAAAGATGCGCGTTTGTAATTTACAATATCTTCCTGTACTTCTTTTTCTGCATATAAGGTAAATGCGCCGTAGCAGCCATACTGATAATCAAACCCCCGTTTATTTGGAATATTTATTTTTTCATTTTGTCCTAAATGCCATTTACCAACTATGCCTGTTTTATAATTACTTTTTTTCAGTAATTCTGCCAGTGTAATTTCCGTTGGAGGAATTCCCTGTTTTGCTATCTGCCATTCCCGAGGATAACGTGGTTTTGTGGCCACTACCCAGTTACTATCTTTTTCAGAAAAGTATTTTCCGGTAAGGTATTCAATAATATTTGTAGGATAATATTCCGTTTCCTGCGTTTCAAAACCACAGCGTTCCTGATAGCGGCCGGTAAGAATACCACAACGGGACGGCGCACAAACAGCGGATGTTACATAACCTTCAGTACATTTTACTCCTTCTTTTGCCAGGGCATCAATATGCGGGGTTTGCACAATGGAGTTACCATAACAGCTTACATCATTCAATCCCAAATCATCCGCAACTATTAAAATTATATTAGGCAGTTTCTCAGAAACCAAAACGGTGTCTGCTAAAAATGCTTTTTTACTTGCAGCTAATTTCTTATCCCATTTTATACGCCACTTTATGGCACCGGTTGACAAGGGATAACACGACACAAAAAAGATACCTACTATTAAAGATACGATAATAGGCATTTTATACTTTTTAGTTTTTTTTCCCGTCATTAATTTTTATTTTTATAAAGCTAAAAATAGCCATGAAAATTGAAATAAAAAAAGAAATTGCTAACGCTGTAACTCATGGTATTGGTTTTATAACATTTGCGACCTTAATTCCGATATTATTTGTAAAAGCATCACACTATGAAGTAAACTACAGACTGGTGGGCTTAATATTTTTTGCCATCGGACTTGTCGCTGTTTATTTAAGTTCTACCATTTATCATGCTGTCATGCACGAAAAAGCAAAATATATTCTTCGGGTGGCAGACCATATCAGCATTTACTACCTAATTGCCGGCACATATACGGGACTACTTATGCAAACAATACCATTTGAAAAGATTAAATGGTTTATTGTTATTTTATGGAGCATGGTAATCATAGGCACTATTAAAAAAATATTTCTTACAGGAAAATATGACACCATCTCTACGGTAATTTATGTCGTTATGGGTTGTATGGGTTTGTTTGAAATAAAGACTATTATGTTGTTTACACCAAGTAAAGTCTTACTATTTATGCTCTTAGGCGGGCTGTCTTACTTATTAGGCGTTATTTTTTATTCCTGGAAAAGATATCCGTACCATCATGCAGTCTGGCATATGTTTGTACTCACCGGCAGCGTAATGCACTTCTTTGGTATTTGGTATGCGATTGAAAGACCTTAACTGCGGCTCAGGGAGTTCAAAAAAGAACTCTTTTACATACTATAATTCTCTTTAGAGTAAGGATTCACTCATAATTTGTATTTTTACACTATGCGCAAAAATGCGAACAAAGGTATATTTCTTTACCTGCTGACAGATTATTCTGCAGCATTGCTCTCATGGTTTTGTTTTTTTATTTTCAGGAAGATTTATATTGAAAAAATTGCTTTCTCATTTTCAGAATTAATACATGATAAAAAGTTTGTATATGGCTTATTATTAATTCCCGTTTTTTGGATTACATACTATTTCTTTGTCAATACTTACACAAGTATTATTAAGAAATCCCGTTTGACCGAAATCTACAAAACCGGGTTGCAATCTTTTACAGGCGGCATTATTTTATTCTTCAGCCTTATGCTCAATGATATTATCAAAGAGTACAAAGATTATTATTTTCTGTTTTTTGGATTCTTAGTATTACATTTTTTCATTACTGCTTTTTTCCGGCTTGGTGTGTTGAGTTTTATAAAGAATCAAATCAGCAACGGTAAGATTTCTATTCCAACTTTATTAATTGGCTCAAAAGAAAATTGCGAGAAGATAGAACAGGAAATAAAAAATTCCAAGATTAAATTGCCATATGCCGTTACCAATAAAATAATTCTGAATGATAACGATAGTGTTGAAAAAATTAGCGTTAATGATTTTACTTTTGAAGATGTAATTCTGGCCTTAGGTAACACTTCCACACAAACAATAGAAAACCATATCATCTACTTTTTAAAAAAGGGGAAAACTGTACAAATACTCCCGGATGAGTTGGATATACTCTCAGGAAAATTTAAGACACAAAGTATATTCGGTTCTCCTTTAATAGAAATTCCTACAGAACTTATGTCACCGTGGCAAAGAATCACCAAAAGAATTGCTGATATTATTTTTTCTTTTTCAGGTCTGGTAATTCTTTCTCCATTGCTGTTGATTATCGCATTAAAAGTAAAACGCACATCCAAAGGCTCTGTTTTTTTTATACAGAAAAGAGTCGGATTAAACGGAAACTTATTTTCTATTGTAAAATTTCGCTCCATGGTGGAAAATGCAGAAAATGGTATTCCAAAACTTTCCTCTGAAAATGATGAACGTATTACACCATTTGGCAAAACCATGCGCAAATACAGAATGGATGAATTGCCTCAATTGTGGAATGTTTTAAAAGGAGACATGAGCCTTGTCGGACCACGCCCTGAACGTTCTTATTTTATTGAGCAAATTATAGAAAAAGCACCGCAATATCAGTTATTACAAAGAGTAAAACCAGGGATTACGTCGCTTGGTATGGTAAAATTCGGATACGCTTCCACTATCGAGGAAATGTTGCAGCGTATGCGCTACGACTTACTTTATATAGAAAATATATCCTTGTTAATGGACTTAAAAATTCTGATTTATACCGTAATGATCTTATGGAAAGGGAAAGGGAAATAGCATCTCAAACGGAGAACTAAGCCATCTATTTCAGCATCAAGTTATCACCACTTGTGCATTATCCGTTTTCGCAAAAAATCCATACAACTATTATCTTTGGAAGTTATGGCAGAAGAAGTAGTAAAAGAGAAAGCAAAACGTACCAAAAAAGTATTGGCTGAAGAAAATATGGATGAAGGCACTCCTGCGCCTTTAATTGATGCTGAAACAATTAAAACCGGCTTCGGGCTTTTCTTTTTGTTTCTGGCGATTTTATTATTCGTTTCTTTTTGCTCATACCTGTTCACCTGGAAAGATGATCAGGACAAAGTCTTAAATTTTTCATGGAAAATAATTTTCAGTAAAGAAGCTATCGTAGAAAATAAGATGGGCAGAATTGGCGCGTACCTGTCGCATATTTTTTTCTATGACTTTTTCGGTGTCGCATCCTTCTTAGTTCCCTACATCTTTTTTGCATTAGGTATCAACCTCACTTTTAAAGAGAGAATTTTCAAACTCACTAAAATATTCTTTTCATCATTATTCTGGATAGTATTTGTGGCAACATTGGCCTCTTTTGTTTTTGCAGATGCTTCATTTCCGTTTGGTGGCGGTCTGGGAAAAAATAATTATGAATGGCTTTCTTCCCTTATGGGCACTTTAGGCTTGGGTATTTTATTAGGTATTATCGGCTTTTCCTTTTTAGGATTCAATCTGAAAGATGCATACGAAAAATTTACAACGTGGAAACAAGCCTGGAATGAACGCAGAAAACAATATGCTTTAGAAAAAGAACAAAGTAAAACCACTGAGATAGATGAATTCTACAAGGAAGAAGAATTAAATAAGGAAGATGGTTATGAGATGGAAAGTATCTTACCAGAAGATAAAGAATTACCGACACCGCATTATGAAGACCAGACTTTTGAAGTGTTGAATGAGAACGAAAAAGAAACTCCATTAGTGCAAATGGAATTAATTGAAAAAGAAACAGCAGATATTGAATTAGAAAAACCTGTTGAAGACATTACTCCTAAGAAAGAAAAATTCACGCTTGAACCCGATTTTGAAATCGAAGAAATTCAGGCATTTGGTACTATAGATGAGAATCAAACAACAAAAAAAGAACCTGAACATTTTGGATTAGATACCAATTTCGACCCAAGGCTGGAATTATCAAAATATAAATTCCCGACCTTAGATTTACTCGCGGAACATGGCAGCGGTCAGATTGAAATTAACAAAGAAGAACTGGAACAAAATAAAAATCAGATTGTACAAACACTTTCACATTATAATATCGGTATTGAAAAAATAAAAGCTACCGTTGGTCCAACAGTTACACTTTACGAGATCGTGCCGGATAAAGGCGTCCGTATTTCTAAAATTAAAAATCTTGAAGACGACATAGCACTCAGCTTATCTGCATTGGGTATTCGTATCATTGCTCCAATTCCGGGTCGTGGTACAATTGGTATCGAGGTTCCGAATGTGAAAAAAAGTATTGTATCCATGAAGTCGCTGATTGCCGGTGAAAAATTCCAAAAATCAGACATGGATTTACCGGTAGCACTGGGAAAAACAATTTCAAATGAAGATTTTGTAGTTGATTTAGCAAAAATGCCGCACTTGTTAATGGCAGGCGCAACGGGACAAGGGAAATCAGTTGGATTGAATGCAATTTTAGTTTCTCTTTTATATAAAAAGCATCCTTCTGAATTAAAGTTTGTACTGGTAGACCCTAAAAAAGTAGAATTAAACTTATACAAACTGATTGAAAATCACTACCTCGCTAAATTACCGGATGAAGAAGAAGCGATTATTACAGACAATAAAAAAGTAATTTATACGCTGAATGCTTTGTGTATTGAAATGGATGCACGCTATGAATTACTAAAAACAGCTCAGGTTCGTCACATCAAAGAATACAACCAGAAGTTTTTAAACAGGCAGCTAAATCCGAATAACGGTCATCGCTTTTTGCCATATATTGTTTTAGTCGTAGATGAGTTTGCCGACTTGATGATGACTGCCGGCAAAGAAGTAGAAGCACCAATTGCCCGTCTGGCACAACTGGCGCGAGCCATTGGAATTCATTTAGTTATTGCCACACAAAGACCTTCCGTAAATATTATCACCGGAACTATAAAAGCAAATTTCCCGGGAAGAATTGCATTCAAAGTAACTGCAAAAGTAGATTCCCGTACCATCCTGGATGCCGGCGGCGCAGACCAGCTGATTGGGCGCGGTGATATGCTACTTTCGCAAAGCGGCGAACTAACCCGTTTGCAGTGTCCGTTTGTAGATACTCCGGAAGTGGAACATATTGCCAAATTTATAGGCGAACAGAAAGGATTTCCAACTCCGTATGAACTGCCTGAATATATTGATCCGAAAGAAGCCGAAAAAGGCGAACGTCAGTTTGATTATAACGACCGTGATGAATTATTTACAGAGGCTGCGCGTTTAATTGTACGAAATCAAATAGGCTCTACTTCTTTAATACAGCGCAAATTAGCCTTAGGATATGCCCGTTCCGGAAGACTGATGGACCAACTCGAAGCGGTTGGAATTGTCGGTCCGAATCTTGGCAGCAAAGCACGCGAAGTATACATCAAAACCGAAGAAGAATTGGAACGAATTTTGCAGGAGTTCGGCGAATGATGAGATTTATCTCAAATTTCTTTTTATTTTGTAACAAATCTGTAAACGTAAATAATAGCGTTTACTAATAAATTTTAACTTTGTAAGCTGAATATGATACAACTTTTTTCCATACTTACCTTCTTTCTGTCCATTTTTGGCTATCAGCCGGATAAACAACTAAACGACCCCAAAGCAAAAACATTATTAGATGCAGTAAGTAAAACTTATAAAAGTTACCCGTCAATTGAAGCGGGTTTTACGCTTACAACATATAATCCTCAGCAAAATAAAACAACTAATCAGGCAGGAAGTGTTTATTTAAAAGGTGAAAAGTATAAATTACTGATGGGTAAACAGGAAATTTTCTGCGATAAACAAAGCGTATGGACATATCTGAAAGATATAAACGAAGTTCAAATCAACGATTACGAGGCAAATAAAGAAGATATTACACCTTCGAATATGTTTACGATTTATCAGAATGATTTTAACTACATGATGAATGGTGAGGAAATGGTAGACAAAACAAATTGTGCCATAGTAGATTTAATGCCAAAAGATAAAACCAAACCTTTCTTTAAAGTTCGTATATGGATTGATAAAAATGTAAAATACATTAAACGCATGAAAGTATTTGACAAGAATGGTAATTTATACACTTATAACGTCACTTCTTTTAATTCTAAAGAAAGTTTAGACGATAGCTTCTTTAAATTCGATGCAGGAAAACACCCCGGTGTGCGTGTTGAAGATTTGAGAATGTAATTTAGTCAACAGTTTTCCGGCAAAATCATAAAGTTGATTCTTTAGTTCATTATGTAAATTCAATGAAAATCACATCATTTTTTATATTGTTTAGAAAGATGTAAATTTATGCATGAATTTTAAAACAAAATTCCTGAACATATTCAGACGTATCAGTCAGATATCGCGTGTAGAAAAAATGCTGGCTCAAAATATCAGAAACGGCAGTAAGTTTTCCAAAAAATTAATCGCAGGCAATGGCATGTACCCCAAAGGAACGATCAGAACCTGCAACAGAGAGGGCATCAACTTTAAATTGGATATCAGCGATTATATGGAACATGCCATTTATTTTGGTATCAATGACACCGTAGATTTTGACAGACGACTATTATACAGCTTGGTAAAAGAAAATTATGTTTGTTTTGATATTGGCGCAAATATTGGTGAAACTACATTGAATTTTGCAAAACTGGCATCCAAAGGAAAAATATACAGCTTTGAACCTGTGCCATTTTTATTTCAACGATTAAAAACAAATGTAGAACTAAATAGTTTTCAAAATATTTCATTAAATAATTTAGCGGTTTCTGACAAACAAGAAGAATTATTCTTTGAAAATCCAAATAATAACAATAGTTCAGGTATTTCTTTAAACAAAGAAAAATCAGCTGCTTCGTCTATTGTACATTCTACTACCATTGATACTTTTGTAACAGAAAATAATATTGAGAAAATTGATTTTATGAAAATTGATGTGGAAGGCTTTGAAAATTTTGTAATTAATGGCGGTACAGAAACATTAAAAAAGATGAAACCGGTTTTATTTATTGAGATTGACAACAAGAATCTAAAAAAGAACAATTCTTCTGAGCAAAAAATATTAACTCAGTTACAAAATGAATTAAACTATACTTTGTATCGTATTGATGGAATTGAAAAAACAAAATTAACTGTTTTAGAAAACACGAATGAGCATTATGATGTGCTTTGTGTAGCTGAATAATAATCTATCTCGTTTGGCCGTTACCTCTAACCAGCCATTTTTCTGTTGTTAGTTTTTCCAGTGCAAAAGGACCACGTGCATGCAGTTTCTGGGTGGAAATACCAATCTCTGCACCAAGACCAAAACAACCACCGTCTGTAAATCGGGTGCTTGCATTCACATACACTGCAGCTGCGTCTACTTCATTTAAAAACCGTTCGCATAATTGCGCATCCTGAGAAACAATGGCTTCACTGTGTTTAGATGAATATTTGCTAATATGTTCAATCGCTTCATCAAAATTATCTACCGTTTTCACAGAACATTTCTGGCTTAAATATTCCATTCCGAAATTTTCTGCAGAAGCTTTTTGTAGATTTTTATATCCTGCTTTCTGCAATATCTGAAAAGACGTTTCATCTGCAAACACTTCCACATCAAAATCTGAAAATCCATGCATCAATTTAGGCAAAAATCCGTCTGCAATTTTTTTATCTACAATTACTGTATCTAAGGCATTGCAAACAGAGGGTCGTTGTGTTTTAGCATTAATTACAATTTTTGCAGCATCGTCCAAGTTCGCTGTACTTTCAATATAAGTATGACACACACCGGCACCGGTCTCTATTGTCGGTACTTTTGAATGTTCGCGGACAAAATCTATTAATTGCTGCGAACCACGGGGAATTATTATATCTACATGCTTAACAGCTTCCAGCAATTCTTTTACAAATTTTCTGTCAACCGGTAATAACTGTACCACATTCTCATCAATATTATTTTCTTTCAATGCCTGGTGTATCAGGTTTACTAAAATCTGGTTGGTAAATTTGGCATCGCTGCCGCCACGTAACACTACTGCATTTCCTGCATATAAGCACAATGCCGCTACATCAATTGTTACATTTGGACGAGCTTCATAAATAACCCCTACAACACCAATTGGCACTGTTATTTTCTGTATATGCAGTCCGTTCCCCGTAGTTATATCTGATATAACTTTTCCGGTAGGATCTTCTAACTCAATAACATCATGCAGGCTGTGTGCTAAATCTTTTATTCTGCTTTCATTTAATAACAATCTATCCTTCTTTGGGTTTGAATCTTCCATTCTGGATAAATCCTTCTTATTTTCTTCTATGATACTATCTGTGTTTCTCAATAATAATGTTGCTAAAGACAATAAAACTTTTTGTTTTATTTCTTTGGAACTGTTTCTCACACTAACACCTGCTTTTTGGGTACTTATAAGCAATTGTTCTATAGAATCCATATCTGTAATTTATCACTTAAATGTATTCAGAAATCAGAAAAAATGAAATCATTTTATATTAAGTTAAGAATATGTATTTTTATGAAAGCCAATTTACTATGCTCATGAAAATAAGTTTACTTTTAGTTGCCTTCATTGTGCTTTTTATAAGTATAATAGTTTTGAAATTAGCTTTCTTAGGCAAAAATGTAAATATAGAAGAATGTAAGCCATACCTACTGACTTCCCAACATAATAAAAATATAAAACTCTCTTTTCTCGGTACTTCCTGTTTTGTAATTGAATATAAAGGACGACAATTTATGAGCGATCCATTTTTCAGTAATCCGAACATACCGAGTGTTATTAAAGGCGACATGAAACACGTTGCATTAAATTCACTGATGAACGACAGCTTGTTTTCTAATGTTTCCATGACAACCATTTCTCACGGACATTATGACCATTGTTTTGACATACAACAAATTCTAAAGCCGGCAACTACTATTGTCGCAGATTCAAGTATATTTAATCAAATGAATTTTCTAACAAAAAACCGGTTACATTCATTTCCGTTAGATTTCACTCCTCATACAAAATGGATTTATTCGTATGACTGTTCATTTCGTGTATTTCCAATTTTATCCAAGCATGGTCCGCATTTTGGAAAAACTGTTTTATTTAATGGAAGGTATGAAAAACCTATTGACGAACTTCCCAATAAACTTTGGGAATGGAAATTAGGTAAAGGCAACTACTCTTATCTCGTAGATGTGCTGGACAATGATTCAATCGTATTCAGAATGGCATTGTTGTACGGAGATATTTCGGAAAGTGAGTATGCAAAAATAAAATCTATTTACAGTGAACAAAAATGTGATATCGTAACTTGTGTTTTCTGGAAAAAGAAACAGAATGAACCGCAACTTAAGATAGCGATAGAAAATACCGGAGCTTCGATGGTTTTACTTAATCACTGGAATAATTTTTTCAAAGGGCATGATAAACCTTTGCAGCAACTAAGGTCTTCTAAGCTGGAAAAAGAACTAAAAAAGTTTAGGGAAGAAAATATTCCGGCATTTATTATGCTGCCTTATTCAACTGTTGATTTATAATTACATCAGCACAATATCATCTGCATGTGCTAAAATTAAATTCTGTTGTTTCAGATTCTTCAGTAATTCTTTAGACGAAATCTTTGCTCTTGCAACAGCAAAAGCATTTCCTGTTGTATCCAGAATCTCAATTGCTTCTCCTTCCTCAAACACAGCATTTACAGTTTTAATACCGACAACTAATAAACTTTTTCGTTTTAACAATGCTTTCTGCGCTCCTTCATCCACCACTATACTGCCTATAACCAGACTGCCGCTCGCCAACCATTTTTGTCTTGCATTCTTAGAAACATTTTTTGCCAGACAGACAGTTCCTGTTTTTTCTTTTATTGCATTTAGCAGGCTATTATTCTCTTTTGCAGAAAAGATGATTACTTTAATTCCGAGGCTAGTCGCCATATGAGCAAACGTCAATTTACTAATCATACCGCCCAAACCTGTTGCTGATTTTTCTTTGGTGGCCAGTGATAAAATCTTATCATCAAATTTTTCAATCTTTCGGATGACATTTCCTTCTTTATCCAGAACACCCTTTACAGATGTACCAATAAGCAATACCTGTGCTCCAAACCCAACTGCCAGTAACGTTGCCAGTTCATCATTGTCAGAAAATTTTAACTCACGGGAACTCACAACATCATTTTCATTTGCAATAGGAATGATTCCGTTTTTCCATAGCTCTTCATACGTTGCACGCAGTTGTAAAAATTTTTCTCTGTCGGAAAAATGTCCGCGCTCACATAAACTTTGTGCAATGGGAATCTTATATTTTGCGAATGCTTCAGCATATTTATAAATCAACATTGGATTTCCAACGGCTGCAGCTGCTTTTCGTTCTTCAATCTTCCCTGAATAATTCTTTATATATTTCTTACCGCTTCCTACTGCACCGGATGAAACCACTACTATATAATAATCTTTATGCAAAGCTGCCAGTTGTTTGGTCACACTTTGTACTACAGTCTCATCCAGATTACCTTTTATATCTGTTATGGAAGAAGTTCCAATTTTGAAAACCAATATCGGTTTTTGCATATCTTTAGTAAAGTTTATACAAAGTAATACTAATTTTGGAGTTGAGAAAAATAATATCTTTAAATAATTATAAACTACCTTACTCTCTCGTTGAATGACTACAGAAACGATCATACAAAAACTGGACTTAGCTCCACATCCTGAAGGCGGATTTTACAAACGTACTTTTATCTCCGAGACTAACTCATTCTCATCAATTCTGTTCCTGTTAGTCAACGGAAATTTTTCAGCTTTTCACCAAATAAAATCTGATGAACAATGGAACTGGTATTATGGCGATGAAATTATCATTCATGAAATTGATACTGATGGAAAGTATCATCAGACTATTTTATCGGATAAGAAAGTAAATCTTCAGTATGTGGTAAAAGGTGGCAACTGGTTTGCCAGTGAATGCAAAGGTACTCAAGGATTTGCATTATGTGGTTGTACGGTTATTCCTGCATTCAGGTTTGAAGATTTTATTTTAGGCGATAGACATAAACTAAACACACAATTTCCTCAACATAAGGAAATTATTAATCGACTGACCAGATAAACATGCAGGAAATAAAAATACATCAGCCAATCATAGACACAATTATAGTTTGTTTAAAAGCTATTTTTGAAGATGGTAAAGTAGCGGATAAAGAAGTAAATGCTGCATTAAAACTAAATAAAAATTTTGGTTCGCGCGACAGAAGCATGATTGCAGAATGCGTGTATGATGTTGTCCGTTGGAAATTGAAGTATGAATATCAGTTGTCTGCCTACAACGCTGATTTTACTTTGTATAAACATTTAGTTTTAGTTAGTTTATTAAACAGAAACTATTCAATAAAAAATCCTGAACTATTTTCTATTTCTGTTGACGAAATTACCAAACTGCAGAATGTAATTGAACAGTCTATTCCTGAGCATTCTATTGCGCAATCTTATCCAAAAGAATTCTATGATTTTTGCGAGAAAAGTATCGGCAAACAATGGCATTTACTTTCAGAAGCATTAAATCAGAAACCCAAAGTGTTTATTCGCACCAATACATTAAAAACCACAAAAGATAAACTACTTCAACAATTAACTGACAATAATATCGAAACAAGATGTTTCGCTTCGCTCAACATGACAAATTGCATTGAAATTCTATCCAAAAATAATTTAAGAAACAGTGATTTATACAAAGAAGGCCTCTTTGAATTTCAGGACATTGGTTCGCAGGCAATCGGTAGTTTTTTATTTGATGCAATAGAAGATAAAACGAAATTAAACGAAATAACAATCTTAGATTTATGTGCCGGTGCTGGTGGAAAAACATTGCACTTATCTGCTTTATTGCAAAACAAAGGGAAAATCTATGCAACTGACTATAAGTCGTCACGCTTAAAGAATTTAGAAAAGCGTACGCAACAAGCCGGCTGCAGTAATATCCAAATTATCGACTTTAAGGAAATTAAGAAATTAAAAAACTTAGATGTTATACTAATGGATGCACCTTGCAGCGGTAGTGGAACATTTAAACGTCAGGCTGATTTGAAATATAAAATTACTTCTGAAAAAATAAACGAATATCAAAATATACAGGAAAGCTTATTGCAAGAATATAAAAACCTGATCCATAAGAATGGGAAAATAATTTACGCAACTTGTAGCATCTTGCCTCAGGAAAATCAACTGCAAATATTGAATTTTATAAAAAATAATCCTTCCTTTAAATTGGAAAAAGAAATTCAATTACTGCCGGTTGAATATGATGGTGATGGATTTTATATGGCTTGTTTATCTAAGTAATAAAACAGCTCCTTTCTTGTTGTATTGTTTATCATTTTGGAATACAACATCTAATGTATATGCATAGCTATCTACTGGACAATTTTCACCCGTATATAATCCATTCCATTTATTGTTTACATCAGTACTCTCAAATACCAATTCACCCCAACGGTTAAATATTTTGAAATGATACGATTTTGGATTATTGGTAAATACATCTAATACATCATTTACACCATCACCATTGGGAGAAAAAGCACTTGGAATATATACATCAACAGCTCTAACTATAATGGTGGTTTGTGCTGTATCTTCACAACCATTTTGTGCAATCGCATTGAGCGTATAAGTATTGGTTAAAATAGGTGAAGCTATTGGTCTTTCGCAAGTAGTACAATTTAGGTTATCTGATGGCGACCAATTCCAGCTGATAGCATTCATATTACCATAGATTGGATTTAATTCAATAGAACTTCCTACATCAATCGTATCTGATGGTTTCAATGACACAGTAAATGTATTTGGGAAAACAGACAAATCTGTAATTATCACACTATCACAAGTATTTGTTTGTCTAATAGTATCAGTATAAGTTGCTGCAATGCTAACTTTATTTCCGTTAGGTAAAGTATAAGTTTGACCATCACAAATAGATATGGTATTAATAGATGGAGTTGGATTAGTAATGAAAAGATTAGTAATGATGATACTATCGCAGCCATTATTATTTTTAATAGTGTCTTTGTAAATTCCGCTTTGGTTTACACTCCTACCGTCCGGCAATATGAAAGATTTCCCAAGGCAAACAGTACTAATTTGAGAAGATTGCAAATATGGATTTATGGTAAGATTTGTAATAACGATACTATCACAAGTGCTCGCTGCCCTTATAGTATCATAATATGTACCGCTTATACTAACAATATTTCCATTTGGTCTAACAAATGTTTTTCCGCTACAAATAGTTACATTATTAATAAATGGAGTTGGATTTGTAAAAGAAAGATTCGTTATAACAATACTATCACAACCAAAAGAAGCACGCAACGTGTCTCTATAAATTCCTGATGTACTTACTACATTTCCTTTTGGCAAGGTATATGTTTTTCCCTTGCAGACTATTGCATTTTGATTCGTAGTAATATTATTTAAGAAATTAAGGTGATACTCGATAATACTATCACAGCCAAAAATTGTTCGTAATGTATCATTATAAACACCATCAGATGTAATTACTTTTCCATTACTTAAAGTAAATGATTGACCAATGCACAAATTAGTATTGATGATATGATAAGATTTATTATAAACCTTGAGTTGTAATATAATGATGCTATCTATTCCATTATTCGCAATTGTATCGTAATAAGTGCCATCTGTTGAATAATTTTGATTATTAAAGACAACATATTCGTTACTACAGATTGTATCTTTTATTAGTGTATACTTTGTTGTACAGCAATTTTGATTTGGAAAGATTCTAATTTCTGTTGTATCGTTACAACCTGGTGCATTGTTTTCTAAAACTATTGATTTCCAATTAATAGAGGAAAATAATTTATTCAATACATTACAACAAGAAAGATTTTCATTTCCAAAGATATATATATTTTGAACCGAACCATTAATTGATTTCAAATTATTATTAATATCGTTAATACTACATAGTGATGGATTATACAATATGTCTATACTAGCATCACCAATGTAATTTAAATTATCTAAACCTTTTAAATTAATTAAAGACGAATTATGTTGTACGTTTAAAAGACTGAATATAGTATCAATACTATTTAAGCCTACTAGGTTTTTTAGACTTTCATTTTGATTAATAATCAAATACATAGTTGACCTTAAACTAGTAAGCCCCTCAAGATTTGATATTAAATAATTATCTGATATATTCATTTCATAACACGATATGATGTTATGTAGTCCATAAAAATTTAATATTGAATTATCGAATAATAAAATACTGCTTAATGAAGTTAAACTATTAAGACCATTAAAATTTATTAAAGAAGGGTTATAAAAAACATCTAAATTATTGACATGTTCCAAGGACTCAAAACCATGAAAATCTATAAGTGATGAACTAAATCTAACATCTAATTTACCCACAAATTTAATCTTATGTAAGCCAATAAAATTAGTCAAATTTTCGTTAGAATATATTTCAAAAGAACTAGCAGAATCTAATGAACTTAAACCTGTAAGGTTATTTAGTAAGCTATTATTTTCAATCCTCGTTCCATAAATAGTACTTAATGAATCAAGCCCTTTTAATGTATGTAAATTTGTATTATAAATCCATAAGTTACTTGGTATCCTTTTCAATCCAATTAAGCTATCTAAATTAACTACATCACTTCCCGAGATTGTTAAATTGCCGTCAAAATTAGAACAATCAGGATAATTTATCCGAAAAGAATCTATTTCTGATTGTCGAGTAAGATACAATGTTGATCCAACTGGAATACAATTACCAGCTTTCATATTTCCATACATCAGAAAAAATAAAAGCAATAATAGTATCTCAGGAAACAGCTTCAATAAGGTTTGTTTATATATATCTAAGATAGGAAATAATTTTTGATTTTTTTGCAGGAAAAATTAAACAGATTGCTTCATGCATTTGCCAATTTGGTAAATTCAAGATTTAGTATGCATTCGCAATGACAGTAGGGCTGAACATTAATTCAACTTCACTGGTGCAGTCATAAAAAATTCAGGAATGATGACGTGAAATAGTTTACCGTCGTGTTGGTTCTCCATCAGATAAGTACCGTACATTTTTCCCATATCGGTTTTTAAATCGCATCCGGAAATATATTCGTACTTCTCACCACGTCTTATTACCGGCTGTTCTCCCACCACACCTTCGCCTTCTACTTCGCGTTGTTGTCCAAGCGCATCTACAATATACCAATGTCTACGCAGTAACTGTATAGTATTATTTCCATTGTTTTCAATAGTAATCCTGTAAGCAAACATAAAATGCTGACTCATCGGATAGGAATAATCCGATTGGTAGAAAGTTTCTACACTCACTTTTATCTTATGCGTGATGGCTGTTACCATATATCATTGTCAAAGTAAATATAACGAAAAAAATGAAAGATAAGTTTCCTAATATATAAATAGATGCTGAAACAAGTTCAGCATGACGTATGATGAGCTAAGAGGACAATTAAGTGCCGAATTTCAGGAAATAATTTACCACCTCTGCCAACTGTTTTTGTGCCATGGGTAAATCGTCGTTGATGATGGTTAAATCAAACTGTGCAGATTCATACATCTCTACTGATGCTTTTTCCAGTCTTTTTCTGAATTTTCTCCGCTGAATCTGTTCCGCGAGCAGTAAGGCGTTTTTCTAAGATTTCTAAACTTGGCGCCTGTATAAATATGGAAAGTGGTTTAAATTTTAGATTCTTCATTAACATTAATGGCACCAAATACATCTACCACTAATAAAGGATATTTATTCAAGAGATTAATTCTGTCTAATTCATTTTTTAAAGTGCCGTAATACATTCCTTCATACACTTCCTGCCATTCTAACAACTCATCTTCTTTAATCTTTAATTCAAAATCTTCATTATTCATAAAGTGATAATCAATACCGTCTGCTTCGCCTTTACGAATTGGTCTGGAAGTTGCGGAAACTGAATAAAGAAAGTTCGGGAAATTGATGCAGCAAGAAGTCTCCCAAGGTATTTTTACCCACACCTGACGGACCGGAAAGTATAATGACTTTTTGCATGTGCGAAGATAGGATTTAGTCGTGAGTTGTGAGTCGTGAGTTGTGAGATTTTTTCAACAAAAAATAAGGTTTTATCTAAAAAAATATCTGCGTAAGCTTTTACTTTGTTTTCTCATGACTTTTCGCTCACAACTTACGACTATAATATATTCAACACCTGCTCTTTAATTTTTTCCAGTTCATCTTTCATTTGCACCACAATCTTCTGCATATTGGCATCATTTGCTTTTGAACCAATTGTATTAATTTCTCTGCCGATTTCCTGAGCAATAAATCCCAGTTTTTTACCACTTTCCATTGCTTCTTCTTTTATCGTTTCCAGAAAATAATTGCAGTGTGTTTCCAAACGGACTTTTTCTTCGTTAATATCCATTTTTTCCAGATAATATATTAACTCTTCTTCAAATCTGTTTCTATCTATTGATTCATCCTGAACAAAAACAGCCACATCATTTTTTAGTTTCTCCCTTAGCTTTTCAATTCTGCTTACTTCATGCGGTGCTAATGTTTCTTTTAATTGCTGAATGGTCTTTATTCTCTCTATAATATCTTTCTCCAACTGTGCACCTTCATCTTTTCTGAACTGAATAATATTGCTTAAAGCCTCTTCCACTGCTATTTTTAAAGCCTCAAAACCAACATCATCCAACTCTGCTAACTCACCTTTAGCAATATCCTGGAAACGCAAAATGGAAGGCATGACATCTCCTACCGGAATATTTTTATCTTTTGAAAATTGCTGAAGTTGCTGATAATATTGTTCTATTAAACCGAAATTAAGGCCTGATGCACTTCCATTTGATTTCTCTTCCTGAAAATATAAATCTACTTTTCCTCTAATGAGTTGCGAAGCAATAAGTTTACGTATCTCTATTTCTTTTCCGCGCAGTTCGGCTATTGCTTTAAAATTCAAATCCAGTGATTTACTATTCAAAGATTTTATTTCAATGATATAATTCTTGTCACCTAATTTCAAATTGGATTTACCGTAACCGGTCATTGAATAAAGCATGATTATTTATGATTTATGATGTACGATTAATGATTTAATTTTTAAGACGTTAACTTCACTTAAAAGTCTTTACTCAATGAAAAATGCCAAACCGGTTTTTTATTGAATTGCAGTCCGTCATATCCGAAGCCTGTATCTAAGCGAATGAAGTAACCTAAGATATTTGTTCTGAAACCACCGCCGGTTCCGAATACAAATGGATTTCTGTAATAATTTACAGTTACTACTACCGGATTATTATCCGGCTGAGGAGTTACCACTTCCGTACTTTGAGCATTCTTTTTATTAAATGGATTTGCAAAATTATAGGCAATACCCGCATCAAAAAATCCGACTAATTGAAAGTCTCTTAAGAATGCTGATTTCAATGGTTTTTTTGCAAAGAAAGAGAATAACGGAATACGCAATTCCGAATTCCACAACAAATAATTATTCCCATTTCGTATATTCTGCGATAAACCACGCATATTCGTTACAGGCGCCTGGAGTCCATAATTCTGATCGGTAGCAATCGGAATATCGTTTGCATATTTCGGATTCAGCCAGGTATCTACACCACCTAAGAAATACAAGATTTTCTTTTGACCAAAAGAAGATGCTCCGGCAATGCGGTTTGCCCATATAATATTTCTGTATACTTTCTGATAATGGCGTATATCAAAACCAATATTGAATAAATTAGATTTTTTTTCATTCGCATTATAAAAATATTCAGCATACACTTTATACCGGAAACCATTTAAAATATTAAACTGAATTTCTTTTGAATTATCCTGCACAAATTCAACTCTGCCGGAAATCCAGTTTTCTTTAACGTCTTTGATTTTTAAACTACCTTCGTCTAAAATTGAAACATCTAAACGTTCATTTCTATAAGAAACTGACCAACGCAAACTTTTAGTAATATCAAAAGGGTAACTGAATTGTGTTTCGAAAAAATTACTTCTAGTCTTGCCTATTCCATAGTATAAGTTAGGATTTGTCTGTGCTGTTGAAGAAGATAAAGAATATATATTTCCTAATGTATCAGCAGCAAATTCGCTTCTATCCGAACGTCGATAATATAAGATTGTTTTATCAATACGTTTTTTAAGATTAATATATTTTACATACGCTTCAAATCCTCTGAAATTAAATGGAACTCTGAAACCTCCGATAATTTTGTGGTCTTCCATTAAATCACTAACTCCAAAATTTATCATGCCACTTAGATTTGGAAAATTATATGAACCACCATTTTGATTAAAACTCTGATAGTTTTGCGTCATAATACTGTTATCTAGCTGAGTAACTACGTAATCAGAAGTAAACCTTGCTCTGTACGGCAAAATTCTGATTTTCTGTCCGGTGGTTCGTTCAACATTTACATTACTCTCTACCGGAACGGGTGTGTTCTGTAAAAATGGGGGTGCTTCGTCTTCTTCAGTATTCACGGTTACCGAATCAATCTTAACAACTGTATCTGTTACGTTCTGTTTCGGAATATTTGAAGCTAATATTGTTGAATTAAAATCCGATTCAAAAGTATATTTTGTTGGTTCACCATATAAACTGTCCAGCGTTATTTCACTTCCTATTTTTCTTGCTTCTTCATTGACAGCTTCTGTCGTACTTTTTGCTTTAGGCGCACCCTGTGAACTTAATAAAGCACTTTCCCTGTAAAATTTTCTGAATGAAGTGGACGGCAACCCAAATGATTTCATGGATGTAAGTTCATCTTCCTGAAGTATTGGCTTTGTATAGATAAATGTTTTTCTTTTACCAACTCCAAAAAAGAAATGAGATTTCTGATTAGAATTACTCGCCTGTTCTATTCCTCTGGAAAAATTGGTAACAGGAAAAGTAACACCTTTTAATTTATAGACATCTACTTCCTGTCTGATAGTTTGTGCTGAATCCGTTTCTTCATTCAAAACAACATCCACTGAATCTTTACCAACAAAGAAACTGTCTAATGTTCCGACATATTGATTATTGATTCCATTCTCGTCGCTGAGAAAAGCATAATACGTTTCATTGTAATTACCAATCGCTTTTTCATTGGCAAATGGTGTCTCTGTTACACGTGCCAGATTAGTTCCTCTTGCATTCAAATCATAATAAAATAAATCAAGTGTTTGAGTCGGCAATACAGTATCAATATTTTCAAGATATAATTTATCTTCAGTTCTGTTGGAAGAAAATAACACACCATCATTGCCATTCCGGTTTACATAAACGGGATTTAAATCATCGAAATTATCATTATTCAGTTGAGTGGTAGTGGAATTACCGGTATTGTATAAATACAAATCGGTTTGTCCTTTATTTTGTCCTGAAACGATGAGCATATTTGGATTATTGGTAAAATCTGCACCATAAATCTTCTGGAACTTAATAATATTATTTTTAGTGGAAGTATTTTTATCCAGATCTATCTGCTTTAAACGAATTATATCTTTTTTCTCAGAAATAACAGCAAGTTTATGTCCGTTTTTTGTCCATGTTAAAATGGGATATGATTTATCAAACGGATATTGGTCGGAACGAAAACCTCCTTTAGTTACCTTTTTTGCTTTTTTAGTCTGCAAATCCTGTACAAAAACTTTATAAAAACCACCATCAAAGGCAGCATAGGCAAGATATCTGCCATCGGGAGAAACTTTTAAATCACCTATAACAGTATTGTTTCGCTTCTTTATTTTTGTAGTGGTAAAACCATTTGTACTATCCCTGTCTTTATTATCTAATTCGTATCTGCTTTTATAAAACTCTTTCCAGTTACGCATCAATTCCTCCACCGAAGTATTAACACCATACACAAATCCTTTATTGATACTATGATTTACACGAGTGAGGTATAAAATATTAGGCACCGCATCTTTTCCATACATTTCATTAATCATATACCAAAAGGAATGTCCTGCAAATTCAGGGTCTATGCCAATTAATCTGTTGAAATCAGATTTTTTAGCTGTGAGCAAATACTGCTTTAATCTTGCATCCAACTCTGTATTCCAGGGCTCTCCCATGTAGGCTGATAAACCATCTCTGTACCAATCCGGCAACACTAGAAAAATAGCATTCTGAATTTTTTGACCGAAACTGCTGCCTGCCATCATTTGTCTAATGTACAGGCTCGACAATCCTTTCATCAGATCACGTTGTAAATGACGATGATTCCCATCGTAGTGCAGGAATAATTTATTATCTCTTAAGACTGCTGTTCCACCTATATTATAATCTTCCTGTCCTAAACCGATATTCGTTTGTGCTAAATCGGTAATATCATTGTATACTAAAATATCTACTTTTGAGCGGTAATGAAAATCCATCTGATTATCCAGTTCTTTTAATTTCATTTCAGCTGTTGTCCAGATAAATTTTCCAATCTCCTGTCCTCCGGGATAAAAATAAATGGTAAAATTGTCAGAGTTGTAATATTGCCAGTCGAACGAATGATATTGGACACGGTTTTGTCCGAATTGAACCTGTGTAGTCTGTGAGAAGAGAAACGAGGAATGAGAAATCAACAGAGCGAGAAAGATAAAAAATCTCAAAATTGATTGATTTTTTTTATGCTTATTTTTGTAAATATGCAGATTAACTTTTCTCATGTTTATTCTCCTTACAATAATACGCCAAACAATTACTAATTACTACTTTTACAAAGTAAATAAATATCCATGTAGTTTCCTATATTAACTATCAAAATTGATATTTGGATATTCTATATGCAACATTATTAAAAAACAACAAAAACATATAAAATCTTATGGATAACGCAAAAATAAAGACAGATATTGCCGCATTTTGTTTCAATCCTTTTCAGGAAAATACCTACATAATTTCTCATTCGAATGGAGATTGCTGGATTATTGACCCGGGCTGCTACACCTTGCAGGAACAGAAAATCTTGACATCTTTTATTGAAAAAAATATGCTAAGACCTGTAAAACTGCTGAATACACATTGTCATTTAGACCACATATACGGCAATAAGTTTATTGCAGATGAATATAATTTAGAATTAGGAATTCATGAAAAGGAATTGCCTATACTTCAACGCGCTGATTTGGCAGCGAGAATGTTTGGAGCAAAAATCCCTGAAAAATGCGAACCTGGATACTTTATAAAAGAGGGTGAAGATTTAGTTTTTGATGATATTACCTTCAATGTATTATTTACGCCCGGGCATTCACCGGGCAGTATTTGTTTTTCCAATACAGAAGAGAAATATGCTATTGTAGGTGATGTATTATTTCAGGGAAGCATAGGGAGAACTGATTTACCGGGCGGCGATTATGATGTACTCATTAAATCGATAAGAACACAACTACTGGTATTAAACGATGCTACTGAAATTTTCAACGGACATGGACCAAGTACCACTGTCGGTGAAGAGATTAAACATAATCCATTTTTAAGATAAACTATTTCTATGTATATCTATAGTGTTACTATAAACATTGAGAAATCTGCTGAACAGGAATGGCTTGATTTTATGCAGAAAAAACACATTGCAGACGTATTAAATACAGGTTATTTTACAGGTGCTTCTATGCGAAAAGAAATTAATAATAACGACGAATTATATTCCTTATACAATATTGAGTATATGCTTGAATCAGAAGATAACTATCATGCTTATCAGCAAAAAAATGCAGCGGAATTACAAAAGGATGTAACTGATAGATTCAATGGAAAATTTTCGGCTGTGAGAAAATTTTACAACGTACTATCTGAACAATAAAAAATGCACAAGCGAAAACTTGTGCATCTCTATTATTTTAATATTTAAATTTTATTTTACTTTTAGTTTTTTGCGGGTTGCCTTATCTACTTTATCCGTTGCATCATTGATATCATCACCTTCGTCATTCGTTTTATTTCCGCCTAATTTTGCAAAGTCGAATTTCAACGTAAATCTGAAAGTATTATCCAATGGATTTCTTGCACCGCCTGTTGGAATAAGATAAGAGAAATCAAGTCCAAACACACTATATTTAACACCTACACCTGCCGATACAAAACGTCTGAATCCTTTATCCTTTGCTTCCAGAAAATAACCAACACGTGCTGCAAAGATATGGTCGTACCAGTATTCGGTACCAATTCCCATTGTCCATTCACGCATTTCTTCTTTAAAACCTCCGGGTGCATCTGCTATCGATTTAAACATACCTTTAATAGAGGATTGTTGTTTAAAATCAGGAATATTATCATTGTTATTATCTGTTGAATCCGGAGTTGGGACTAATAATTTATTGAAGTCTGCATAAATTCCCCACTCATGATATTTACTTGGTTGTAAACGAAACCCAACCCCTAAACCAAAATTAGTTGGAATGAAATCCTTTTCTCTGGCATTGGCAGTATAGGCAATTTTAGTACCCATATTCGTAATCGCAATACCTGTCATGAAATTTGCTTTCATCTTCTTCTTTCCAACAGTCATATCCAGATTGTATGTTCCTGTAAGATCGGCACCAAATGCATTACCCGCTCTTATCGGCTCACTGCCAATATTTTGTCCGGATGCTAAATTGGAATAGATATAACGGAATGCCACACCTAATGCAAAATGTTTTCCTAATTTTCTTGAATAACCTGCATCGAATGCCAGCTCACGTGGATGTCCGCTACCAATAGGATTTCCGGCAGCATCCGTAAAATCTATATCTCCCAAGCTAAAAAACTTAAGAGAGGTATGCACTACATCATTTTTTGAAATCTTATAATATCCGGTAAAATGTGCCATGTAGATGTCTGTAATACCTAAAGCACGTAACCAAGGAGCATAAGACAAAGAAAGTCCTAATCTACGCTTGGCAAAAGCTAGTTTAGATGCGTTATAGAAAGTAGTGTTCGGATCAACAGAAGTTGCAATACCGACATCACCCATACCGCCTCCGCGAGCGTCTGGAATGATACGAAGAAACGGCACCGCACTATTTACAGTATTGATACCGCCTTTACCAAAGTTTTGGGCAATAGAAATTGAGCAAAAACTCGTTAGAATAATAGCAATAAACGGAATGTTGGGTCTCAAGAAATATCTCATGTAAAGAAGTTATTAATATTAGATTAGTGTAAATTTACATTCATATTTTCAGTTTATTGATTATTAATTTGTTTTACAATAATAGTGATAGAGTATTTCAAAACGTTAAAATGGTAAAATTATTTGAAAAAATCTAATTTAGTATCACTAATTTTTGGTATTGGCTTACTTTTTTTCCACTATCGTCTTTCAAAGAGATTCTGTAAATATACACACCCTTTCCGATTTTATCACCATAATCATCTAATCCATCCCAGGTTATATCATCTACCCGATATCCTTCCGTGTTAATATTCTTCGTAATTGTTTTAATCACTTTTCCTGAAACCGTAAATATTTCTATTCTCAAATCTAAGGGAGCACCCGGTTTGTTGTGTTCAAACATGAACCTTGTGTTCGTGGTAAACGGATTAGGATAATTGAGTACATGTGATAATGCTAAATTTGCTTTCTCCTCCACTATAAACTCTGTATAACCAACTCCTGAATTATTTAAAACATCCCAGGCTTTTACCTGTAGTGTATGTCTGCCCTTTGCCAATTTTGAAAATGGATAGCTTACCACACCGCGCGTAATATCATCTATATTTGTTTCGTAAAAATCATTCAGATTGAATATCTTTTTAGTGTCGTTATCTATTATTGCAGTTATATCATGGCCAACTCCGTTACCAGATGTATTAATTCCATTTTCATCAAATAATTTAGAAAACAATTTAGGACTCTCATCTGTGATGCCACCAAAAACAAATTTATCATCGTTCAAAAAAACATCTACATCCGGTCCCTGATTATCCGTTAAAATAGTATCGCTTGCACCGCCAATTATAATATCAGAAGTATAGCCTGCTGCATCTGTTGTATCAGAACTCGCATACATACTTATTTTCCCATTTCCAAAATTGTAGTCGATATCCTTTGGCACTAAGAAATTGATTTTAAATTTTCCGTTAGTTACTTTTACTTTACCCTTGTAAATGGTATTCTTCTGCAACTTAAAATCAAATGGAAGGCTACCATCCGGATTATCAGGTCCCACAGGATCGTTTACTAATGTATTTATTGTTTTTACCTTGTCATAAATATTTACGGAAGCTATACCATTGAATGAATTCATGATGGAATTACTGTTATCACGTACTTCTCCATCTATAGTAATTTTGGATAATGCTTTCAATGTATCATGTGGTGAAGAAAATACCACATTGTTTATTTGTGTAGCAACGACATTATATTTTGGAAAAGCTAAACGCAGGGCCGGATCTCCTAAGAGTGAAAATTTACGGTTACCGTCAAATGTATTGGTATATTTTTTTGCTTCTCTTACAATATCACCTAATGTCATTTGTGCATCTGTGTATGCATTGACCATCTGCGCCATAAAGTTATCATTCATCGTTTTATTTCTATTGGAATACACCACACGAGTAGTAGTAACCAACGCAATACCACCACCGTCCTGCTTAAACAAAACCCGCTCACCTGCTGTAAAATCATTTACAGCATCGTAAGGTGCAAATTCACAGGTAGCAGTAATAAACAAAGGCAGTTTATTTACGTTCTGCCATTGCGCAATATCATCCACAGTTAAAATTCTTTCTTTTGATAAACCTAATGGACCGCCATGACCAACATAATTTAGGAAAAGCGTTCCGGTAAATAACTTTCTGCTGATGGCTTCATTCACTGCCGGATAAGTAGTACCACCGGCAGCAGATTGCTGCTGATATGCATCCAAGTAAATCTTATCGACATTTGATTTTTTTTCTGCATCACCATAGTTATCTGCAAATGAATTGGCGTCTGCAATATGTATATTAAAATCTTCATCATCGGCAATAAATGTTCCCTGATTACGCCAGTCACCATATGAAGCATTGGAATAATACATATTGATTTTATCTACTGCGGTTTGCGCCTTGGAAACATCATCTGCCGGGATTCTACCAACGGCAACATCTGCTATTTCAGCAGCTGTGTTGGTTATATTTGTACCTTCATTATCATCGAGAATTCCGAAGAAATCATCAGACACATAAGTCTCCAGCGTTTCGTACGATTTATCACTCTCATACGTTGGAATATAAAAGTCCCCCAGATTCAGATTATCATAAGTTCCATCACCAAACAACAATAAATATTTTGGCATCTGTGCGACGTTTCCGTTTGCTCGGTCGTAAAACATTTTAGTAAAATCTCTTATCGCCGTAACGTCATTTGTTCCGGAGGAAAATTCATTGAACACCTGATTCAATTCCACTACTGCCACTCGCAGATTTTGTTTATTGCGGTGGAACTGTGCTAATGCTTCTGCCTGTTGTAAAAAAGCAGACCGTGTCACAATCAGCATATCCTGTTGTGGCAGTGCATGTAAATTCTGGTTAGCAATAGTTCCAAGTTCCATGGGTGTTTCATTACTAGTTTCAATAGCTACAAACTCTTTAAGAGAGTCTGTGGCAATATTGAATGATGCAATATTACCTGAAAGATTGTACAGTATTTTTTGCACGCCGAACGGATTTGTGACATCCCAAATTTCAACATTTGCGTTCATGTTCTCTATTTCAAACTTTGAAATAGCACCTGCACCAACTGAATTTATATTGCGGAAATAGAGTGGCTGTCCGTTGTATCGAAGAGTAGATATTGCGTTAATTTGTATATAATCCAGCCATCCTTTTGTATTAAAATCTCCGTTTCTGTCAAAGTTTAAATTGATATTGAAATTAGTAGATAGATTTGATAAGGTAAATTGTCTTTCAATTTTTGTACCCGCATCATCAATTCCTGGATAAGGCACCGCAACATTGGGTATAAAGATGCTGTTAAAATTGGCGGAATTATCTGATGAGAGGTTAAAGACCGAACCGGATGTTTTAGATCTTCCAATCACAGCAATTTTTAGCTTTACAGGTGATGAACTGATTAAATTGGGGAAGTTGAAATTATAAGACTTATCTGTTACACCGCCAAACTCATCACCAACAAATTGCCTTCCGGACTGTGCTATATTAATTCTGTTATCTTCTATAAAAGCATAATCATTATAGGTTGTAATATTTTTTGTTTCCGGCAAAAGTGATGAGCTTACAGAACTTATTCTTGCTCCCGCACCGGCATCTGTTGTGATAAAGAAATTTTTAGTATTGCTGAAAATATGTTTTTTTGCAGTAAACATATCCGCACTGTATGTCCACTTTTCAGGCCCTGGAAGATAAGCTAAAACATAATCGTTTGGCTGAAAACGCCCAGCCGCTACAACATTAACTTTTAAAGGAATCTCTCTGATATCATCATCTTTATCAGCACCTGCTAATTCGGGAAGCATACCGGCACGATGTCCAAAAATTCTGATATCTGCCGGATTAATTATATCTACCGCTATGCCTAAATTTTTCAGAAAACTATAGTCCAGCTTATAAACACCGGCATGTGAAATACCTATTTTATACCATTTCCCTGTATTCAACAAAGAATTTGATACGTAGTTTCTTTCTGTATTACCTGATATTAGTCTGTTAGCTGTAATATTTACAGGTAAAGCCGATAAATCAAAAGACTTCAGTATTTCTATGGTTCCATTATTATTTCTAAAAGGGAAAATAGAAATATTGGCTATGTGTTGTTTCCTGTCAATTCCAATAGTTTTATTTACAATTACCTGATTTTCAATTAATTTAATTTGTGATGCAGTAAGATTAATACCTGATAATGGCTCAAAAACAGGATTATCAATTTTCACTTCAATATTGGTGCTGTTACTAATATTTAAAGAATAAGAATAAACGGGAAGTCCTGAAAATTCCGCCGGATAAACTGCATTCTTAAACCCCACTATTTGTTTGTTAATTTTCCAATCAATTGCCTGAGAAGTCTTCTGTTGAATATATTCTTGTGCACACAGAAACGCAACATTAAAAACAAGCATCAAAAAGAATATATTTTTCAATTTTTTTGTCATTTCAACCTTCAAGATTAACTAATTGTTAGATGTTTATCCAACATAAAACGATGCATGTTGATTTTTATGCAATTTTACGCTAAAAAACAATATTTTAAACAATTTTACGTTGATAAAGTTAGACGAAAAATTTTGCTAATTAATTTATTTGCTATATCTTTGGAATAATTTTTTAAAAAGCCGAAATAATGACCTACAAAAGAATGAAAAGATTCTTACACCTGAGTATTGTTGCAGGTGTATTAGCAGTTAGCTGTAAAGGTGGAAGCAAAAGTGGTGCATCCTCAACTACTGGCTGGAATTACAATGACAAAAAATGGGGCGGTTTTGAACGATCTCCCAATACTAGTCAAATTACAGGACCAAACTTAGTTTTAGTTGAAGGTGGTACATTCGTAATGGGTGCTACTGAAGATGATTTGCTATATGAAAATCAAAACGTTCAGCGCAGAACTACTGTTTCTTCTTTTTACATGGATGAAACTGAAGTTACCAACTTAGACTACAACGAATATGTGTACTGGTTAGAGAGAGTATTCGGTACAGACCATCCTGAGTTTGTGAAAAGTGCAAGACCAGATTCAATGTGTTGGAGAAGAAATCTGGCATATAATGAACCTTATGTAAAATATTATTTCTCACATCCGGCATACAACACTTATCCTGTTGTTGGAGTTAGCTGGTTACAGGCTACTGAATATTGCAAATGGCGTACAGACCGTGTGAATGAGATGATTTTAGTGAAAGAAGGATATTTGGATTTAAATGCTAATCAAAAGAATGAAGATAACTTCAACACAGAAGCTTATGCAGTAGGTTTATACCAAGGTGCTACTAAGAAACAAAAAGAAGACTTGAATCCAAACGGCTCAGGAAAAAGAAACGTAAATGGTAAAGATGGTATCCTACTTCCTGATTACAGACTTCCAACAGAAGCTGAATGGGAATATGCTGCGTTGGGATTGAGAGGAAATATGCCTATGCCGGGTGAAGAAGTTGTTACAGACAGACGTATCTATCCTTGGGACGGTGCTACTTTCCGTTATCAAAGACATAACAAAAACCAGGGAGATTTCATGGCTAACTTTATGAGAGGCCGTGGTGACTATATGGGTGTTGCAGGTGCTTTAAATGATAATGCTGAAATTACTGCGGATGTTCATGCTAACTATCCAAATGACTTTGGTTTATTCAATATGGCAGGTAATGTAAACGAATGGACACAGGATGTTTTCAGACCAATGACTGAAGCAGATGGTGAAGATTTAAATACTTATCGTGGAAATATTTTCATGAAACCATCTTATGATGAAGGTTTAGACAGCATGGGAAAAATTAAATATGTACGTGAAGATGATGCAGACTTGACGAACAGAAGAAATTACAGAAAATCTTACGCATTAGACTACAATGACGGTGACTCTTCATCTCAGGTAGAATATCAATATGGTGTTTCCACTTTAGTAAACAACAAAGCAAGAGTTTACAAAGGTGGCTCATGGAGAGACAGAGGTTACTATCTATCTCCGGGAACAAGAAGATTCTTGAATGAAGATCAGTCATCTGATGATATCGGGTTCCGTTGTGCAATGGTGCGTGTAGGTTCTCCGGATGGAAACATGTTTGGTGGAAAAGGATTTGGAGAAATGAACAAAACTATCTCTAAAAACAAAAAAGCAAGAAAATACAAATAACAGATACACAAACTGTATATAAAAAGTCCCCCGATAATTCGAGGGACTTTTTTATTTTTAGCCTATGGAAATAAAAGAATTATATCAACTCTTCTTAAAATCAAATGGCGTAACTACAGATACAAGAAAAATAGGCAGAGGGCAAATTTATTTCGCTCTTAAAGGAAATAATTTTAACGGTAATACATTTGCATCAGAAGCGGTTGAGCAAGGTGCAGCATATTCTATTATTGATGAACATGAATTTAATAAAAATGAAAAATGCATCCTGGTAGATGATGTATTAAACACCTTACAACAATTAGCTAACTATCATCTGAAACAAGTAAACCCTAAGGCAATTATTGCAATAACAGGTTCTAACGGAAAAACAACCACCAAAGAATTAGTACATGCTGTTTTGGCTACAACTTTTAATACACATTATACCAAAGGCAATCTGAACAATCATATAGGAATACCATTGACGCTTTTAGAAATGGCTTCTGATACAGAAATTGCTGTTATTGAAATGGGTGCCAACCATCAGAAAGAAATTGAAAGCTATTGCAAATATGTAGAACCTACACATGGTATTATTACAAATTGCGGGAAAGCACACCTGGAAGGATTTGGCGGTATTGAAGGAATCCGAAAAGGCAAAGGAGAATTATACGATTTCTTGAAAGTGCATAATGGTTTTGTCTTTGTAAATGGCGATGATGATATTTTACTGAATATGCTTAATCAAAGAAATTTCAGCAATTATATCTCTTATGGAAATAAATTAAGTAATAAATACAGCAGCAAAATTTTAATAGACAATCCGTTTTTAAAAATACAATTTGAAGACGTTGAAATAAATTCCAATTTATTTGGCAGTTATAATTACAGTAATATTATGTGTGCCATTGCTGTTGGAAAACATTTTGGCGTTCAGAATGAAGAAATAAAAGACGCCATCTCAACTTATCAACCTGAGAATGCCCGTTCACAAGTTATAGAAAAAAACGGGTATCACTTAATACTAGATGCTTATAATGCTAATCCTACCAGTATGCAACATGCATTAGAAAGTTTTGCAAAATCATCTTCAAGACAAAAGATTGTTATCCTTGGTGATATGTTTGAACTAGGTGTGGATGCAATGAAAGAGCATCAGTTTATTGCGAGCTTATGTGAACAACTGCATTTCGATAAAATAGTTTTAGTTGGAAATGATTTCAGTAAAACGCAAACATCAAATGCCGTATTAAAATTTCAAACTACTAATGAAGCACAAGTATGGTTTTTGCAACAAGATTTTTCAAATTCCGAAATACTATTAAAAGGTTCTCGAAGTATGAAGATGGAAAACATCATCAGATAAACATTAATTTCCAGGTGGCGGCGGCCCTCCGGGCATTCCGCCGGCAGGAGGTGGCATCATAAATTCTTTGGGTTTATTGTTATCTTTACTATCACCAATTTTCTTAAGCGTATAAGTTATCGTTCCCAAAAAATATCTTCGCAAAGCTATAGAACTAACATCTTCTGTATAAATTTCCGTTACATTTCTGGTAATATTTTTATTCTGATTTAAAATATCATTTGCTGAGAATTTCACTTCTAAACTTTCATCCTTCAGAAATTTATAAGCTAATGATGCATTCAGCAACCAAAAGCTTGTATTAAAACTGCTAGAACCTCCAGCATTAAGCGTATTGCTCACAGAAGTATTAAAAACAAATCCTTTCCAGAACTGATAATTGAATCTTGCAGCAGCCGTGTGGTTAAAATAGTTAGTGTTATTTTGCTGTTGTAGAGAATTTCTTACAAGTACATAATTCGCATTGTACGAAATAGTAAAATCAATTTTTTTGCTGATATTACTGCTTAACGAGAATCCGCTATTAAATGCAAATGAATTGGCTGTGTTTCGCAAATTGTTAATCAGAGTAGGTGTACGAGTATAAACAAATCCTCCGTTCACATTCATATTACTTTTCATTTTTGTAATCGGGAAACCATAAGTAATAAAAGTGCGTGTATTCCAGTAGCCATTCAAATTTGTTGGTTGTATAAATTGTGCTCCTGCTCTTGCCTCAATATCATTCACAACCGTATCTCTGGTAAAAATTACAGTAGCATTCGCAATATAGTTTATTGTATTGGTAGCATTTGCAAACACAAAAAGATTGGTGGCCTTTTCCGTATTTGCTCTACCATAACGTAATCCGATAGATTGTGAAAATGTTTGTTTCAGTTCCGGATTTCCTGTTGTAAGTATCAACGAGTTACTATTGTCTATTACATTTTGTAATTGAGTTATTGAAGGAGGATTAGTAGATGTTCTGTAGAAAAATCTAAGGTTTTCTGTTTTTGAGAACTTATAATTTAACTCTGCATTGGGTAAAACAGACAGAAAATTCTTATTCACTTTAAATTGATTCGGCATTAACTGTTCACTTCTTAACAGTGCATCCTGTCCGCTTACACCAATTGTCCAGCTTAATTTTTTATTGTTATATCTGTAAGAAATACCAACTTTATTGGTCAGATAAATATTATTAAACTGATTGGACAATGCTGTATCCGTTAAAGTATAACTATCTGTTAATGCATCAAAATTATTGGTGTTCTTTTGTGAAGATGACTTAGTAAAGAATGGTGAATAATTAATAGATAACTGACCATACTTTTTTATTGGTTCTGTATAAACTATGTTCCCGCCAACAGTATAACTTCTGGTTTTTACAGATGATTTTTGGTCTATAGTATCTGCCGCATAAATAGTATCCGCTCTGAAAGTATTAAGTGTAAACAAATTTCCGCGAGTATCTTTTGTCGTAGTACCTGTTGTAAAATTAACTGAAATTGTTCTGCCCTTTTTTACAAATTTATGCTGGTATAAGATATCGTTTAAAAAATTAGAGCTAAATAATTTGGTTTGCTGATCATTCTGAGTAGCACTTTCAATAGTATTGATATTTTTAATATTGGAAGCATTCAATGAAGAAGTGGAAATATAATTTTGAGTATTTAGTGCTGTGGTGAATGTCAATGAGTTAGATGAATCTATTACATATTCAATTTTCAGATTTAGTCTGTTATTGAAATTCTTACTTATTACTTCTTTATTCTCATTATACACCAAACCGCTATCATCACTTGAGATATAATTCCGGATACTTGAACTTACATTTTGATTCTTCGTTCCGTTAAAAAAGTAAGAAGCAGATAATGTTACCTTCTTTTGTTTCCCTAATTTATTTGAATAATTAAGACCTAAAGCAGTTGTGGTAGCAATACCATTCTGTTGCCCTACTAAAAAATTATTTACAGGACTATTTCTGCCCATACCTCCCTGCCCGCCACGTCCACCACTGTTGGTAGTACCTATTGCACCTGCCAAATCAGAAATATTAAAATTTTGCTGGTTAATATTATTGCTCATCGCCAAAATAGAAAAACGTCTGTCATTTTTAAATGTATTATAATTCAATCCAATATTATATCTGTTATCCGGTCCGCCATAACCTGCATAAAATCTTCCGAACTTAGAATTACCGACTCCGCTTTTTGTAATAATATTAATCGTTTTTTGAGAATTACCATCATCAAACCCGGTAAATGCAGATTGGTCACTCATCTTGTCAAATACCTGTATTTTATCAATAATATCAGCAGGTAAGTTTTGAATGGCTGTTCTTGGATCATCACCGTAAAATGGCCTGCCGTCTACCAGTATCTTTTTTACTTCCTCACCATTAACTTTCACATTTCCGTTGTCTGATGTTACTCCCGGCATTTTTTGCAATAAATCTTCCGTTGTTGCATCCTTATTTGTTTTAAATGCATTTGCATTAAACTGTGAAGTATCTCCTAATTGCTGTACTCTTACCTGTTTATCTTCAATCACCACTTCTTTCAGTAACTTGCTATCTTCTTTCATTGAAATAGTTTTCAAATCAAGATCTTTACTTACGCTAATATATTTGATAATTGTAGCGTAGCTGATATAACTAATGTTTAAAATGTATTCACCTGTATCTGCTGCACTAAAAAAAAAGTTACCATCCGCATCCGTAGAAGCACCCTTAATTTGTGTTGTATCTTTTGCATTAATAAACAGAATGTTTACACCTATTAGTGGTGTATTATCTTTTCTGTCAACAATCTTACCGGAAACAGAAAATGGCTGTGCTGATGCAAGGAAATTACATAATAAGAAGATAACAAAAAGTATTTGTTTAATCATAGTACAATTTTACCAATATTTATTAGTAATTGACAGCAATTTTACTGCGAAGTTTAAAATAGTTAACTTAGTTAACTATATCTTAACTTCTTTTAAGATGATTTATGTCATGAGTAATTATTTCATGATAAGCGCATCCATTCTCGCATCCAGCGCTCAGGGATTTCATTATTCAGCGCAGTCAGATAATCTTTATAAGTGCAGGGTATCAAAATATGTTTCTGTAAATCTCTTTTATCATATAAAATTTTCATCCACCATCTGTCACTCTTTTTACTTTTCAGAAATATAAAATCATTTTCAGCATCATCTATCTGAACTATATAGGTACTGAAATCTTTTTCATCTGTAATTGGATAATCATGACGACGCAAACTTACACCTTCCATAAAATACCAAACCATTTGTGCTACTTGTTTAGCCGTAATATTGCTATTGTCCATTTTAGGGTTAAAATCATAAATACCAATACTCATCAACTGATCGCTCATCCCAGAATAACGGGCCATGGCACAGGCTTCATCGCCAAATAATCCATTGGGTGATGGTTCCGGTTGTGCAGGTGCATCGGAATAACGAATAGCATTAATGTTATACATCACCATAGCTGCTTCGCGCAAATAAGGTTCTGCTTCAAAAACATGTTCGCGTATTTTTCCGACGCGCAGTATGTCATGATTCTTGCTGCTTAAAAAAGACAATTGCTTTTCCTGCATAAAGTATGACTGATAGGCAACCAGATTATACTTTCTTAAAAAGCTACTCAAAAAGAAATCTTTAAGATACGTTTTATGAATGTCTACATCGCTGTTTTCCCAAACTACTTTGGACGCAATTTGAGCAACAGAAATCGGATTCTCAAAAATTTCGTATGCCTTAAATTGTGCAGATGCCAGAGCTGCATCTCCACCAATAATTATTACAATTACATTGTGCTTAAACAACTCGTGCAAGGTTTCTACAACCGCCACTAAAGTATCGACATAAGTTGCACCTGCTTTTATATTTCCTAAATCCAGCAATTGCATGCCATTTGTAAACGCAGAACACTGATATAATTGTTTACGCACTTCATCAGGTCCTTTCTCAGTTCCTTTATTTGCAATATATCCACGATAATCTTCCACTCCTAATATTGCAACAGGATAATTTTCCAGCGTCTGTTTTTCCTGGTACAAATGAATATACTCTTTTACATATTTATTAGACGAATAAAATTCCTCTATCAGGTGATTGTTTATGGGTTGAAGAAAATCACTAAGCATAAAATATTCTTTAAACAAAAATAAAACTATGACTTGATACTGAATTAGTAATTACTCAACGATTGTTGATTAAAAAATCGTTGCAGCAAGTTTATCTTACTGCAACGACGGAACTAAACTAATCTTCGTGATGGAGACACGAATTACTACTATTTCTTTTAACACATAGGCATATAGTCTTATTTTTTGGGTAGATTTCTGAAATAATCATTTATCATTGTTTTTTGACCATGTTTAAAAATATTCATACAATTAAAATTCAATAATAATCCTTTCGGCATTTTTAACAATTTCATATAAGTAAGAAGCTGTGCTTCATAGATAGTGTTCATTTCATTCACAGACTTTATCTCGACCACTAAACAGTCTTCTACTAAGAAATCACATCTGAAATCTGTCTGTAAAGATTTATTCTTATACATCAAAGGCACTGCTAGTTCTGATGAAAAATTTATTTTTCTATGCTTCATCTCTTCAATCATACATTCCTGATATACTTTCTCAAGCAATCCTCTCCCAACAGTTTTTTGTACTTCAATTGCAGCACCAATAATTTC
Source organism: Chitinophagales bacterium (assembly GCA_046329785.1). Taxonomy (GTDB): domain Bacteria; phylum Bacteroidota; class Bacteroidia; order Chitinophagales; family JADIYW01; genus JADJSS01. The sequence goes on along the minus strand of JAXLTZ010000005.1, from coordinate 21,811 downwards.
ATAGGTCAAATCATCAAGATATTTTTGCGTTATCATAAATCTCTATTTGTCTATGTGTTAAATAATTTTGATTTTTGAATATATTCAAGCAGCCCAATTTTCTCTGTCTAAACTCCTGAACTGGATGGCTTCTGCAAGATGTTCCATTTGAATCTGTTCGCTTCCGGCTAAATCGGCGATGGTTCTTGCTACGCGAATAATTCGTTCGTATGCACGTGCCGACAATCCTAATCTTTTCATAGCAGTATTCAGTAATTGTTGTGATGATGCATCCAACACACATGATTCCCTTGTTTGTTTAGTACTCATTTGTGCATTACAATGCATTTCTTCATCTTTAAAACGTGCTTCCTGAATAAGCCTGGCTTCCATCACCCGCTTCCTTATTTCGCAACTTTTTTCTGAGTTTCCTTTAGAAGATAAATCTTCGAGTTTTACAGGTGTAACTTCTACATGCAAATCAATTCTGTCTAACAGCGGCCCTGAAATTTTATTGAGGTATTTATGTACTACTCCGGGCCCGCATACGCAATCTTTTTCCGGATGATTGTAATACCCGCAGGGACATGGATTCATACTTGCCACCAGCATAAAATTAGCAGGGTAATCTATGGAAAACCGGGTACGGGAAATATTCACCTTACGTTCTTCCATCGGTTGGCGCATTACTTCCAAAACATCTCTTTTAAACTCAGGCAATTCATCTAAAAACAAAACGCCATTATGTGCCAGTGAAATTTCACCTGGCTGCGGATTGCTGCCACCGCCAACGAGAGCTGCATTTGAAACGGTATGGTGTGGCGAGCGAAATGGTCGTTGATATAAAAGTGACGAATTTCTTCTCAATTTACCTGCAACTGAATGAATCTTGGTAGTTTCCAGAGCTTCTTCTAAAGACAATGGCGGCAAAATAGTAGGTATTCGTTTCGCCAGCATGGTTTTTCCTGCGCCGGGAGGTCCTATTAAAATCACATTATGACCGCCGGCTGCTGCAATTTCCAAAGCACGTTTTATATTTTCCTGTCCTTTTACATCCGAAAAATCAAATGAGCTATTTTCAATGTTTTTAAAAAAATCAACTTCAGGTTTTACAATTGTTTGTTCCAATGTCATTTTGCCGGAAAGGAAATCAACTACTTCATCTAAATGTTCTACTCCATAAACTTTTAATCCATCTACTATTGCTGCTTCCCTTGCATTTTGTTTTGGTAAAATAAATCCTTCAAATCCTTCTTTCTGTGCTTGTATGGCAATGGGTAATGCTCCTTTTATAGGTTGTAATTTCCCATCTAAAGAAAGTTCTCCCATGATTATATACTTCGTTAAATTGTCGGTCTTTAATTGTTCAGATGCTGCTAATATTCCAATAGCAATGGGCAAATCATAGGAAGAACCTTCTTTACGAATGTCTGCCGGTGACAGATTAATGATAATCCGGATCCGGGGCATATGATATTTATTGACACGCAATGCACTTTCTACGCGGCTCCAGCTTTCTTTTACTGCATTATCCGGCAATCCAACCAAATAATATTTACTGCCCTGACAAACATTTACCTCTACCGTAATAGTAGCTGCATCTACTCCGTAAACAGCACTCCCAAACGTTTTAACTAACATAATTTATTTCTTTTACCTATTGAGAGACAAAAGGCATAGAAATTCCATAATAAAATCGTAACTTTTTTTCATGAATGTGAATATTAATATAAAATCAGAGAAAAGACCTCAGCGAAAAGGAATTTTCAAACAGAAAAAAGTAAGTACATTAGGTGAATATGTCGGTTATTCAAATGCTACCTACAAAGGATTTGTTTATCAATCAGAATATTTATTGATGCGTGATGGAATTAAACTCGCAGCAGACATTTTCTTACCTAAGAAACTGGAAAAGGAAACTAAAATTCCTACTATCCTGTATCTAACGAGGTATGTAAGAAGTTTTGAAGCAAAGTTTCCATTCAGTATAATTTCATCTACTATTTTTGGACAAATAAAAAAAGAAGAAATTAATTTTTTCACTTCATATGGTTATGCAGTAATAATAGTTGATGTGCGTGGTACGGGTGCATCATTCGGCACACGTCATATGGAATTCAGTCCTGAAGAGGTAGAAGACGGCAGAGAGATTGTAGACTGGATTATCAGTCAGCCTTGGAGCAATCAGAAAGTAGGCTCTACCGGAATTTCTTATTTAGGTACAACTGCTGAAATGTTATTAGTGAATCAGCATCCGAATGTAAAAGCCTGCATTCCGCGCAGCAGTATATTTGATTTATATAATGATATTGCTTTCCCGGGAGGTGTACGTCACGGTAAGTTTATTGAAGTTTGGCGCGATACAACTTTATCTCTCGATAAAAATAATTTAAAATATATTGGTGCAGTTGCCAGTGTGGTCATTAAAAACCCAAAACCTGTAGAAGCAGATATACACTCAGAACAATACAAAACAGCGCATGCACAACATCAAAGCAATTTTGATATTTTTTCAGGAATGTATAAAATTACTTTTCGAAATGATGTACATCCGGAATTAAAAAGAAGTATTAACGAATTTTCCGTACATCATTATAAAGATAAAATTGAAAAATCAAAGACACCAATTTACCGTATTGGCGGATGGTATGATGGTGCTTTAGCTAACTCTGCTATAAAAGGATTTTTGAGCACTAAAAATTCTGTGAAATTATTAGTAGGTCCCTGGGATCACGGTCCGGCACAAAATATTTCACCATTTGTTTTATCTAATAAAAAGACATTTTCCGTGTGGACAGAGATGCTTCGATTTTTTGATTATCATTTAAAAGATATTGACAACGGTATTATGGATGAACCTCCCATCTCCTATTATGCTATGGGCAAAGAGCAATGGCGACATGTTTATAAGTGGATGCCTGATGAAGCAAAAATAAAATCATATTTATGTTCTGCTGATAATAAAATAGTTGAAAAAAGTAATGTAAAATTGGATGGTTGTTTGCATTACAGTATTGATAAAAAGTTTGGCACGAGTGGCGGTGCCAGATGGAATAGTTTAACTATAAAATACAGATATAAAAGGCGAATTGCTTACAATGACTGGACACGAAGAACTAAAGATTTATTACATTTTACCTCAGAGCCACTGACAAAAAATATGGAACTTACCGGACACGCAGGAGCAGAAATATATGTAAGCTCTAACGCAAAAGATGTACAATTATTTGTGTACATTTCTTCTGTTGATAAATTTGGTAAAGTAACACATATTACTGAAGGACAATTTCGTGGAATACACAGAAAAGAATCCAATAAAAAATCGATATTACCAACATTTGCACCTTACCATACATTCAACAAAGAAGATGCGCTGGAATGGATTCCGAACAAGGTAGAGAAAATTCATTTTGAATTAATTCCAACTTCGCACCTGATAAAAAAAGGAGAACGCATTCGCATATCCATTGCCGGTGCAGATGTTGACCACTTCGATGAAATAGATAATGAAGATTGTAACCCAACATCGATGCAAATTTTCTGTACAAAAGAATATCCATCACAAGTACATTTGCCGTTAATGGTAGTTTAAAAATATTATCATGAAAAAAACAATACCGATATCAGGATTAAGTGAAGAAGAAATTCATCAACAATGGCAAGCATATACCGCTGATGATATGAAATGGCAAGAAGGAAAATTTTTTGGGTATGTATACTATCCCGGTGACGAATATTACAAGATTATAAAAGAAGCTTATGCAAAGTTTTCAGTTACCAATGCTCTGAATCCTGCCGTTTTCTCCAGTTTAAAGAAAATGGAAAATGAGGTCGTTCGAATCGCTGCCGATTTATTGCATGGCGATGAAAACGTAAGCGGCTGTATGACTTCCGGCGGTACCGAAAGTATTTTTATGGCGGTGAAAGCAGCGAAGGAATGGGCTAAAAAAAATAAACATACTAAAAATCCATTAATGCTTTTGGCAGAAACGGCACATCCTGCATTTTGTAAAGCCGCTGACACTATAGAGTTTAATTATAAACTTATAAAAGTGGACCATAATTTTCAATTAGATATTGAAGATCTGAAAAAACATATTTCAACAGATACCGTATTCATTGTTGGCTCTGCTCCATCTTATCCTCAGGGAATGATTGACCCTATTGAAGAAATTGCAGCTATTGCAAAACAACATAAATGTTTACTGCACGTAGATGCCTGCGTGGGCGGATTTATTTTACCATTCTTAAAAATGGAAGAAGTAGACTTGCCAAAATTTGATTTTGAAATTGATGGTGTAACTTCTATGTCAGCGGATCTTCATAAATACGGCTATGCAGCAAAGGGAGCTTCTGTGGTGTTATATAAAAATGCTGAACTTCGCAAAGGGCAATTTTATGTAAGAACAGATTGGAGCGGCGGCATATATGGTTCTCCTTCGTTCATGGGAACACGTGGCGGTGGACCGATTGCAGCAGCATGGACAGCATTAAATCATATCGGTGAAGATGGCTACAGACGTATGGCAAGAGAAACGTATGAGGAAACTATTTTCATCAAGCAAAAAATACGAGACGAAATTAAAGAATTGAAAATTCTTGGAAATCCGCAGGCTACTTTATTTGCCTTTGCTTCTGACACATTAGATGTGTACGAAGTAGCAGATGAATTAGCTGAATTGGGTTGGACTATCAACCGGCAGCAATTACCGGCAAGTTTGCATGTGTTGTTAAATTATATTCATGTTGGCAAAGGTGAAATGTTTATTAATGATCTAAAAACAGCGGTACAAAAGGCTAAGCGTTTTTCTATGGTTCATCTTAAAAACAATATTCAGATAAGCGCGGTAAAAGGATTAAAAAAAATATTGAATGAAAAACAATTCACAAATCTTACACAGCGATTCTCCGGCGGCGATGGCCCGGAAAGCAAACGAAAAGCTGCCATGTACGGCATGATGAGTGAACTCTCCGGCAGTGGTTCCCTTAAAGATATGGTGGTTGATTTTCTGGATAAACTGTATAAACCTGAAGATAAAAAAGCATAGCTTTGCATTATTAAGTTTACTATGAAAAAACATATTCCTAATTCACTTACGCTGCTAAATTTATTTTCAGGCTGTTGTGGTATTGTTGCATGTCTACAACAACAATACTATTTAGTTCCGGTATTTATTGGCATTTCACTGTTAGCTGATTTTTTAGATGGCTTTGTTGCACGTGCACTAAATGTAAAATCTGAACTTGGCGGACAACTCGACTCATTGGCAGACATGGTTACGTTTGGAGTATTACCCGGAGTTATGCTGTTCAGTATTATTAGTGCCAAATCGAATTTTTTAACCGGGATTACTGTTAGTGAATCACGTAATTTTGTGTATGATAATCCATCGGCTTTATTAGGTTTTATTTACTCCATCTTTGCTTGCCTGCGTTTAGCAAAATTTAATTTGGATACCCGTCAGACAGAAAATTTTATAGGATTGAATACACCTTCAGGTGCTATTTTTATTTTAGGATTTTATATGCAGTTTTTTACTGACTGGAATCTGCGAAATAACTGGGATTTTGCTATTTATTCTAAAATTGCAGCGATGATTACTCCATTTATTTTAGCATTCCTGATGATAGCTGAATTTCCAATGTTTAGTTTAAAAGGAAATCCATTTAGCTGGAAACAAAATAAATTCAGGGTAATATTATTAATCTCTGTAATTCCTCAATTTATATTTTTGGGATGGCTGAGTTTGAGTACTGTAATTATCAGCTATATTGTCTTTGCTTCCATGCAAAATATTAGTAAAGAAAAATAAAAATCTACTGTTTTCTTTTTAATCCCAAATCTCCTTTTATATGAAAATGAATCGGAACAATTTCCGTTACAACATTTACGGTATCTAAACCAAAATCCATATATAATGGATAAGCTATTTTATTTAACCCTTCATAAACGGATATACTGAATTTGTTCACCGGTTCAAGATCATTGTCTGCAGAGATAATTGGTTTTACAAATACATATTTAAAATCTGCGGGAATATTATGTTTTCGCATGGATGCATATCTGCTTAAAGCATCTACCTCCTTGTTCTCACTCATCTCTTCCACTATTCTTTTAAATAAACGATGTACGTTATGCTTAACTTTAAATCCGAATTGAAGATTTACCAAAAATAATTTTCCGGGAATAATGGTTGAAACCTTGTAATTTTTTTCATGTTCGTTCGGATAATCTAAAATTTCCACATGAATAATCCAGTACACATCAGCTCTCTTTGGGTTTTGTTGAAATAGGGAATATATGATATTGGAATCTACCAAAGATTCAGTATTTGCTTTCTTACTCATAAAAACAATATTCGTTGCTGCCTTTGGTATTGATTCATCACTTATCAAATCATTAAACATTTCAATATATTCATCCAGATTTACCAACTTATATTTCACGGAACGTAATCTTCTTGCGCGATGCAAAAAATATAACAGTAAAAAGATACACATGCAAATGAGTAAAGTAAACCATCCGCCGTAAAAGAATTTTTTCAGGTTTGATACAAAAAATGCCAGCTCTGTTGAGAAGAATACTATTCCAAGCAATGCAACCAATATTTTTGGAGTTCCATTCGATTTAAAGTATAGCAGCAACAATCCTGATGTCATCAGCATATCCAATGTAATTGTCAAACCATATGCTGCTTCCATATTAGAAGATTTCTGGAAGGCAAGCACCACCAACATACATCCTGCAAACAGAAACCAGTTAATTGAACTGATATAAATCTGTCCCTTATGGCTTGATGGAAATGAAATCTTGTGATTAATCCACAGGCGCAACTTCATTGCTTCATTAACCAATGTAAAACATCCGCTGATTAATGCCTGACTTGCAATAACAGTTGCAATAGTGGCCAGGGTAATTACAAAAGGTAATACGGAGTTTGGAACGATAGCATAAAAAATACTGATGTCTTCCAACTGTGTACCGGTTTTCCCTAATAACCAAGCTCCTTGCCCGAAATAATTTAACAGTAAGCAACTCCATACAAAGGTCCAGCTAAAACGGATATTTAGCTTACCGCAATGACCTAAGTCTGCATACATGGATTCGGCACCAGTGGTACATAAGAATACTGCTCCCAACAGCCAAAAACCGCCCGGGTACTGTACCAGCAAATGTATAGCATAATAAGGATTCAATGCTCTCAGAATTTCCGGATGCTTCACCATTTGAAGTAAACCCAAAACAGCCATGACAGAAAACCATAAAAACATCACAGGCCCAAAGGTTTTGCCAACGATATCTGTTCCAAACCGCTGAAAACTGAATAACAAGATGAGAATAGTTATTCCGATAGGTAAAACCGGCAAATTTGGATAAAGGACATTCAATCCTTCCACAGCTGACAAGATGGAAATAGGTGGCGTAATAAAACCATCAGCCATTAAAGCGGCACTGCCTAGAAATACTGCAATCATTGGCCATCTCAGCTTATGCTCGCTAACAAGTCCAAATAATGCAAAAATCCCGCCTTCTCCATGATTATCTGCCCGAAGCGCCAGTATCACATACTTAAAAGTGGTGATTAATAACAAAGTCCAGAACACACAAGAAACACCACCCAATATCAATTCTTCAGAAATAGTGTGATTAAATACTATAGCTTTCATTACATATAACGGAGAAGTGCCGATGTCACCAAAGATAATACCCAGTGTAATAAACACACCTGCTATACTTAACTTACTAAGGTCAACATGTTTTTCCAAATGAATCAGGTTTTAAATGAACTCATTTATGATTGCTTATTGAAGATAGTATAATTCTAAGATTTATCCACCATAGATTTTATTTGTATCATCGTTTGTATCATTATTTAATTCATTTAAGAAATGAAGAGCCGACTCCTTATCTTCCTCTTTAATCATCAATTCAAAATTGGCAATACCAAATTGCAGTTGTGCCAGATATTCATTTTTAAGAAAACAGAAAATATTATTTTCTTCAAGCTTAAATTTTGCAAGCTCGGCGTCAAACTGATTATAAAATGTGGCAACTCTAATAAACTGATTACTCATAATTACAAGAAACTAAAACAAACTACCTGTTTGTTGTGGCGGCACTTTACCTATGTGCTGATATGCTTTCGCGGTTGCTTCTCTGCCGCGCGGTGTACGTTTTAAATATCCTTCCTGAATTAAAAAAGGTTCGTATACTTCCTCTATCGTGCCGCTTTCCTCACCTACTGCCGTAGCAATCGTAGTAATACCGACCGGTCCGCCTGCAAATTTTTCAATAATAGCCGATAAGATTTTATTATCCATTTCATCTAAACCATGTTCATCTACATTCAACTGAGACAAAGCATATCTTGCTATTTCCAAATCTATCTTTCCATTGCCTTTTATTTGGGCAAAGTCTCTTACACGTCGCAGTAATGCATTCGCAATACGTGGTGTTCCGCGGCTTCGTTTTGCGATTTCAGTGGCTCCTTTTTCGTCTATCTCTGTATTCAGAATATTTGCAGAACGTTTGATGATTTTTTTGAGGACTTCAGTATTATAATACTCTAATCTAAACGTAATTCCAAAACGGGAACGTAATGGTGACGTCAACAAACCTGAACGTGTAGTAGCGCCAATTAATGTAAAGGGATTTAGTGTAATCTGAATGCTTCTGGCACTTGGACCACTATCAATCATAATATCAATCTTGTAATCTTCCATTGCAGAGTACAAGTACTCTTCTATCGTGGTATTTAGCCGGTGAATCTCATCAATAAACAACACATCATTTGGCTGTAAATTTGTGAGCAAACCTGCCAAATCACCGGGTTTTTCAAGCACCGGCCCTGAAGTAGTTTTCATTTCCACTCCAAGTTCATTTGCAATAATATTCGACAATGTTGTTTTTCCCAGACCGGGTGGTCCGTGCAATAAAACATGGTCAAGTGCTTCATCTCTTTGTTTTGCTGCCTGAATAAAAACCGCAAGATTTTCTATAATCTGAGGCTGGCCGGAAAACTGTTCAAATGCCTGCGGACGCAATACTTTTTCCAATTCTTTTTCCGTCTTGGACAAGAAATCACCGGTAGCATCTAAATTCGGATTCTGCATTTCAACAAAGATAAATAAATAGAATAAGGTTTTTATAATAAATCCGACGGAATCACTTTAAGATTATCGTTGAAAGTACAGGATTATGATCTGACAGATACCTGAATTTACTTTTACAAAAACAAGTATCATTGTAAGGTTTTAAAATTTTAGTAGAAGTAATCTCAGCAATAGTATTATGCTGTCTTCTTAACAAAGTGTAATCGAGTGTTTCCAATGTGTGTTCTGAAAATTTGTATGCCAAATCATTCTCTAAACCATTCCAGCTGTATTTTTCACCCGAAAATGAAACAGGCAACACATCCAGCAATGTAAGCATCTCATTATATTCAGTTGAATCATAATAATTACAGTTTAAATCACCTATGATAAATTGTGGCACCGAATCCATAAAATTTTTTTCTGACATTTCATTCTTTAGCTGACTAAATTGTGTGGCTCTTGTCTGCTTGTATTTCGGTAAGCTTTGGGTATGTGTACCAACAACCTGTATCATTTTGTCATTCAATTTTAACGCTGTAAGTGTCGCTCCTTTCTTTGCAAAAATATCAGAACCTTTTTTCTTTCTGTAAGTCAGGAAATCCTGTTTCACAATCGGATATTTACTAAGAATCCAGATTCCACTGTTTGCTTTTAGCAACCCTTTCTTAGTGATGTCCGATTGAAATGGGAAAATATCCTTTAAACTATTATGAATAATATTTCGTGTTTCTTTCATAAAGGTTTCTTCCAATACAATTATATCGGGATTAGTGTGCTTAATATAATCAGCAATTAAGAATGCTCTTTCTGTTTGACATGATTTAAAGATAACAGGTGGAACCATAAAAATATTCCACGCCATTATTTTTATTTCCTGAGAAAATGAAACAACACATTGAATAAGCAGCCAAGTCAATATAAACACCTGTTTTTTCATCTAATGTAATTTACAATTGTAGTACTGATTTTCACACTTATTAATAAACAATCTTTGTAAAGTTTATGTTAAAGCACTGAATTATGCTTATATTTGCATGTCAAATTATAAAATTGCTGAATTTGAGAATTATTGACTCTGAGAGATTTGATGTTTAGCAATTTATTAATTCACTAACTCATAAAATAAAAATATGTCAGCAGAAAAAATTATGATGAAAGACGGGCACCTAAATGTGCCCAATGAACCTATTATTCCATTTATTGAAGGTGACGGAACCGGGCCGGATATTTGGCGCGCTTCGGTACGCGTATTGGACGCAGCAGTAGAAAAAGCTTATGGAGGCACACGAAAAATACATTGGAAAGAAGTGTTAGCAGGTGAAAAAGCATACAAACAAACCGGCTCATGGCTACCGGATGAAACATTAAAAGTAATTGAAGAAAACTTAATTGCAATAAAAGGACCATTAACCACACCGGTTGGTGGTGGTATCCGCTCTTTAAACGTTGCGTTGCGTCAGTTATTGGACTTGTACGCTTGTGTTCGTCCTGTAAGATATTTTAACGGAGTACCATCAAATTCAAAAGTACCGGAACAGGTAGATATGATTATTTTTCGTGAAAATACAGAAGATATTTATGCCGGTATTGAGTGGATGGAAGGAACCGAAGAGTGCAAGAAATTATTGCATTTCTTACAATCAGAAATGAACATAGGTGATAAAATCCGCTTCCCGGAAACATCTTCCTTAGGTATCAAACCTGTTTCATTAGATGGTACAGAAAGATTGGTACGCTCTGCAATAAACTATGCATTAGCGCACAATCGTAAAAGTGTAACGCTGGTTCACAAAGGAAATATCATGAAGTTTACTGAAGGTAAGTTTAAGGAATGGGGTTATAAATTAGCAGAGCGTGAATATGGTGATAAAGTATTTACCTGGCCGCAGTATGATAAGATTTTAGCAGAAGAAGGACAAGAAGAAGCCAATGCTGCAATGAAAAAAGCAGAAGCTGATGGCAAACTGATTATTAAAGATGCTATTGCTGATAATTTCTTACAGCAAATTATTCTGCGTCCAAGTGAGTATGACGTGGTTGCAACTTTAAACTTAAACGGAGATTATATTTCTGATGCCTTGGCTGCCTTAGTGGGTGGTATCGGTATTGCGCCTGGAGCCAACATCAACTATTTAACCGGTATGGCAATTTTCGAGGCTACTCATGGAACAGCTCCAAAATATGCAAATCAGGATAAGGTAAATCCAAGTTCTGTTATCTTGTCCGGTGTGATGATGTTTGAATTCTTAGGTTGGATAGAAGCAGCTAACTTAATTATCAAAGGAATGGAAAAAGCCATCGAAAATAAAACGGTAACCTATGACTTTGAACGATTAATGACAGGTGCAAAATTATTGAAATGCTCTGAATTCGGAGAAGCAATTATCAGCAACTTTTAAAAAATATTATTTCGATATAAAGCCTTGCATTAATTACATGCAAGGCTTTTTTATTTTAGATAGAATTAAGTATCTTTATAAAAACCATATCCGATGTTTCGTCATATAATTATTCTCTTCTTTTGCATCACCGTCTTAGGTTGTACCAAAAATAATGAAAATCCAATTGGTGAATCTTGTACGGTGGAGATTACACATACATTTAAGAATCCTTACGAAATTCCGGAAGAAGTATTGCTTACCGGGAAAAAAGCGTCACACGAATATGTAAAATTTTATTTACAGACTATTCAGCAATATCGTGCACTGGAAGCACAAGGTGTTTTTTTACTGGACCATCCTTTTGATATTGCTCCTGATAAAAATTTACAATATAAAACCGAACACACACAACAATATGGCGTGTATTATGGTGTAGTGCCGGAAGGGGTTAATTTATCCGCATATCAAACAGAGAAAATAAGTGATCTGAACATGCAGGAAGAAAATCCAAATGGAAGAATAAATGAATTTGGTGACAAACAATTTACAGGCAACATTACATTTTTTGACCCTATAGACAGTATTCAAGTTCCATTAAAAGGAGTACAGGTTATTATTAAAGATGTAACTAAAACAGCATCTGCGTTTACAGATTCTCTCGGGAATTTTTTTCTTTCTTCTCCAAATATTATTTCTGACACGGTGGAAGTATTATTAAAATTTGATAATAATTATCTGGAAATACATACACTTGATGTTGCCAATATATTTGGTGTTTTTGGAATTAATACCTATTCCTTAGGATTCAAAAAATCATGCGCATTTACCAGCTTAAATATCGAAATAGGAAGAGCATTCAACAATGCTGCCTTGCATCATTCCTGTGCAGCTTTGCATTCTTTAAACAAATACAAAGAATTTGCAAATCACTATGGCTTTCTGATGCCGGATAAGAAATTTTTGTTTTGGTTAGGAACAGAAGCACCGATAAGCACATCGTATGCCACACCAATGCTTCGAAATATGGCGCAGCAAAATATTTCAAATCCGACACAACTACTTACAAATTTAATTGGTGTTCCTACAAGTTTAGCCGGTTTGCTCGCTGTAATTGTTAAAGACCAGCTACCGGATGTTTATGCACCTTATTATGTTCGGTATGCAACTGCAGCAAGAGCTTCTTTTATTGAGACTATGTTTCATGAATTGTCACATGCCAGTCATTATGCAAAAGTAGGACCATCTTTCTGGTTGCCTTATGTAGAGTACATCTATGGCAATGGCGGATATGGTACTCCTGACCTTCCAAACTCCGGTATTGTTGGTGTATCTGAAGCATGGGCAGAAGATTTATCGAATATTTGTGCATACTATACATATGGCAAACAAAGGTATCTGAACTTTAACGAAGATCCGATAGAAGACTGGATTCCGTATGGCATTTATTATGATTTATTTGATACAGGTACTAATGAAAGTTTTGATTTTGTATCAAATATTACCTTTCCACAAATTTACAGCTTACTCACCGTTGATATGAGAAGTCTCGATATGATGAAGACAAAACTAAAGACTAATTTCCCGGCACAACAAACCGGCATTGATAGTATTTTTCATCATTATAATTATTAGTCTCTTTCATCTTAGAAATTTTTAACCATTTTGGAATCGAATTTGTAGTAAATTTGAAAAAATGAAAAAACTACTGTTTTCCATATTATTTCTTATTTCTCTGCTTTCCAATGCATCCTTTATCGTAATACCAATGGATGAATCTCAAACAAATCATTTAAAAGCATATGGAATTGCATATTGGGTATTGACAAAAAATGTTCCAATAGACTGGTTGCTGAATTATCGCGGTGGAAGCTTTTCATTTCCTTACAGCAAAGATTTTGAGAAAGAGTGTTTGGTACGCAATGTAAAATATGAAATGGTTGCCGATGCATCGATGAGTAAAATTCTGGAAGACATTGCCAATCCTGAAATAAACATGGATGCAGTACGCTTAGAGAAAGCACCGAAGGTGGCTGTATATTCTCCGAAAACAAATAATCCATGGGATGATGCTGTTACATTGGTATTAACATATGCTGAGATTCCTTACACAGTAATTTACGATGAAGAAATTTTAGACGATAATTTGCATTTATACGATTGGCTGCATTTACATCATGAAGATTTCACAGGACAATATGGAAAATTTTTTGCAGCCTATCAGAATGCGGACTGGTATCAGAAACAAGTAGCAGATTATGAATCAAGAGCTACCGCATTAGGTTTTTCAAAAGTATCACAGGAAAAATTAGCAGTTGCAAAAAAGATTCGTGATTTTGTAATGGGCGGTGGATATATGTTTGCCATGTGCTCTGCCACAGACTCCTATGATATTGCATTAGCAGCGGAAGGAGTTGATATTTGTACTACACAATTTGATCACGACGCCATTGACCCGAATGCTCAAAGCAAGATTGATTACAGCAAGGGATTTGCGTTCCAAAATTATCAGATAAGCACGAATCCGTACGAGTATGAATTTTCTACGATAGACGTTCCCGGTATTCGTCCTATTGCCAAAGAAATGGACTATTTCAGCTTATTTGATTTTTCCGCCAAATGGGATCAGGTGCCATCCATGCTTACACAAGATCATGAGAGAATTGTCAAAGGATTTATGGGACAAACAACAGCATTTAAAAAACCACTTATTAAATCAGATGTACTGGTGTTGGGAGAAAATAAAAGTTTAAACGAAGCAAAATACATACACGGCATATATGGTAAAGGCACCTGGACGTTTTATGGCGGTCATGACCCTGAAGATTATCAGCATCGTGTGGGCGACCCGCCGACAGATTTAAATTTACATCCAAACTCCGCAGGCTATCGTTTAATACTGAATAATATTTTATTTCCGGCAGCGAAAAAGAAACCGCAAAAAACTTAGTTATTCATTTACTGTAAACTAATAATATTCAATCACCGATTTTTCAGTAGTTTCTTGCAGATTTAATGATTTAATTTCAAAATATAAGTGAAGTCTTATGAAAATATTTGGAACGATATCAAAATTTATGCTACATTTAATTAAACCAAACCTATGAAGAGACTTTTATTAATTCTTATTATTCTTTTATGGAATCAATTTTCTTTTGCTGGAACAGAAGAATTTGATATTGCTACATTCAATATGCCGGATGGCTGGCAAAAAAGTACAAAACCGGGCTTGGTAAGTTATACAAGCACCGATGATAAAGACCAAACCTTTTGTATCATAACGGTATATGCCAGCAAGGTTGTAAGGGGAAATACTGGAGAGGAATTTATGGATGACTGGCAGGAATTAGCTGCAAAACCATATAACATCAAAGAGGCACCGGAAACAGAAAAAGCGGAAGACGACGGTTGGGAAGCTATTTCCGGAGGTGCAAATTTTACCAAAGGTTCCTTGAATGGTTTGGCTTATCTCACAACATTGGTTGGTTATGGTAAGACCGTAAGCATACTTGCCTTAACCAACAGCGAATCTTATCAGAAAGTGATTGAAGATATGCTGGGCAGTCTGGAACTAAAGAAAACCGGATCTGTAAAAAATAACAATACAACTGTAAACAACACCAATGATATTTCTAACACTGGCAGCAGTTTTGGTAATTCTAACAGACTTGTGGGTATTTGGCAAGGTATGAATATCAATACCAGCGATTTTAATTACAAAAGTTCGGGCGACCCAATCTGGCTGATATTTTATGATAACGGAAAATTGGGCAATGTACTTCCCAGCAGTTTTAAGAGCAATAATAAAAATGCCCCTGATTTAGGCACCTACCAAATATCCGGCTCTAATGCCAGTTTACAGTGGTATGCCGGTACCGCCAGCACCAACATAATCTTTAAAAATACCGACCAGATACAAGTTATTGCTTCTACCGGAGACCAGAATTATTTCAGATGTAAATCTGTAAATGGTGCTCGGATAGAGGGCTCCTGGTCTACCTATGCCAACCCGAATAGTGCAGTATCGGACGGCTCTCCTTCTTCGCTCATTACATTTCACAAAGATGGTACATTTACAGACTACGGTATCTTCTCGCAAGGCATTGATTATTTTTCTTCGGTGAAAACCATGCCGGGCAATGGCACTTATTCCATTAATAATTTTACCATTACACTCAAATACAGTAATGGGATTGTGCGCCAATCCACTTTTACCGGTTTTTTGGGAAGCGATGTAAATACAAACAATAACACTATTTTTATTGATGGTCACAAACTACGTAAACAAGACTAAATAATATAATTCAACAACTATGAAAAATATAATTCTCATCCTCTTGTCGTGCATTTACATTCTCTGTAATGCACAAAATACAAAAGGCAGTAAAACACAAGCACCAAGTTCATCGGATATTCAGAAAATGATGGACGATGCCATGAAAAATCTATCGCCTGAAGAACAACAGATGGCGAAAGATATGTTTAAAAATATGTCTCCTCAAATTGATAACGCAGTAAACGCTAAACCTACCGGCAATTCCACAACTCCGTCTGCGTCTTCCATAGGTACGAAAACTGCAAAGATAATTGGTCCCGAAGGTGGAGAAATAAAATCAGGCAACGGAAAAATTACACTGAAATTTCCTGCAGGTGCGGTTTCCAAGAAAACTGAAATCAGTATAGAAGAAATAACTGCAATATCAGAAGTTGCTTTAGGTAATTCATTTCTGTTAGAGCCTGAAGGATTACAATTTGAAGTGCCTGTTAAATTATCTTTTACTTATTCTGAAAATGATTTACAACAATCCTCGGTTACAGATTTAACAATAATCAATGATGGCGGAGATGGAATTCTATATGAGAATTTACTAACATCCTTAGATACTGTTTATAAAAAAATATCTACTGATATATCACATTTCAGTAAATGGAGCATGGCTTCGAGATTAAAATTATATATATCTCCAAAAGAATGTAATTTAAATAAGGGAAAAAGTATTAAACTTTCAATAGGATTTCACAAAATAGACCCTGTAAAAAATAAGAAAGATCTTATATCTAAATTAAATAAGTTACAAAAAGAAGGACAAAATGAGAAAGAAATAGAGGATTTACAAAAAGATATTCTTTTTACACAATCAAGTTTTGAAAATCTGGCAGAAGATGAAAACGATATTAGAAGTTACACAGATTTATACAAGAAGTTAAAAGAACAACTTAATTCCAGGAATGTAAAATCAGAAAAAGAGAAAGGAGATTTAAAGACTAAAATTAGCAAAATTGAAAAAGAATTATATCTTACACCCGATGCGAATATTGCTATCATAACAAATTTCAAAGATTTAAATGACATTTCACTTACCGTTAATAACTGGAAATTAGAAAGCATTAAAGCACCAA
Source organism: Chitinophagales bacterium (assembly GCA_046329785.1). Lineage (GTDB taxonomy): Bacteria > Bacteroidota > Bacteroidia > Chitinophagales > JADIYW01 > JADJSS01. The sequence goes on along the minus strand of JAXLTZ010000005.1, from coordinate 4,958 downwards.
TCAATAATAAATATGGTTCACTTGTTCCGGAGACAGGATTAAAAACTGCAACTTATACTGCACCTAAAACTTTGCCTTCTGATAAAAAATCAGTTATAGTCTATGCCTCTGTAACTGCTCAAAATAAATCTCACAAGCCCGTAAATTATCTGTTGCTTTCTAAGATAAATTTAATGGATTCCAGTACAGGTTATTTAAACTACACCTTTGATGGCAAAGAAACTAAGACACTTGAATTTGGATACTCCACCCAATATCAGAATATAGTTAAGAAAGATGTAGATAAAGCTTTAAATGAAACGCCAGTTGCACAAGCCATTTATAGCGATGGGAAATTGATAATTCATACTACTAGCAGTGCACTTGTACCCATGAACGCAAGCAATTTAGAAGGACTATCTTTTACTATAAAGAATCCTAAAATCGGGAAAAACGCTCTGCTTTGTGATGATGAAATTGGATATCCGAGAGAAGGATATGGAAATACAAGTCCAGGACAAATTGAATTTATTCTGAAGGGTGTAAATTCTGAACATTTCAATAATGTATTAACCAAAAGGTGGGGCAATCCCAGCGATTGCAATGATAAAGATGAATGCGTAACATTTGAATTAAACCTGACTGAGTTTGACCTTAAAACGAAGAAAATTTCAGGTACTTTCTCTGGCAAAGTGTTTGAAGACCGTCCTGCAAAAAAAGCCTGTGCAGATTCGTATCAGCATATTTTAAGTGGCGAATTTTCCCTAACCATGATTACCAATCCGACTGAATCATTCGATACACCTGTATATGACCCTAAGAATCGTCCCAGCGAGCAATATGACAAACCGGAAAGTAAACCGGAAAGTAGTTCTACACCATCCGACGACGATGACCTGAAACCATTGAAACCAAGTCCGAAACCTAAGCCAAAACCTAAACCCAAAACAAATAATGATGAAATAAAACCTTTTGAATAACATAAATATCTGCCATGAAAAAGATACTTGTCTCAATCATTGTAAACTGCATTACATTCTACGTAAGTAATGCCCAACCCTGCAACTCTACGAAAGAATTGGCGGATGTACCTACACTGTATAAAAAAGAATATGAGTCTGCTTATAAGCCTAATGTGGAACAGGAAAAAGTCTTGTCTTCCCTTTTTACATCTGTTGTAGAGCCGGCACTCAAAAACACCAAAGGCCTAAAGGGCAATTGGTCTCCCTTGGGTGGCTCATTATTGGGCAGTTCAAAAGAAGGTTTGGTGATCTCTGAGATTGAAATGTATTTGTCTAAATTAAGCTGTAAGGAAAATAAAATAACTTCCGGTCACGAATCAGGTTTGGTCATAACATTGCGCAGCAATGCATTGGCACCGGCCATTTGCGATATTTCAAAAGTGGAAATAAACAAAGAGAGCAGTTCGGAATATGTATACCAAAAAGTAAACGGTAATCAGGTGTACGCCCTCAGCCCTATTAGTGCCTACCCACAACAGCCTGCCCTTGCCTACTATGTAAAAACAGACGATGCGGAATATTTTGTGGTGGCAAAGAAAGTAACACCTTTGTTAGTTCCTATTTCCGTACAACAGGCGTTAGAATTAAACAGAAATTATTGGAAAGCCCTAAATATAGATATTTCCAAAACAGCGGTAGAGACGATTGATACCTATTTAAAAGAAACACCCGCTATTACATTAAATAAACCTGCGAATTCCATGCTACTTTCAACATACATCGAAAGTGCTGAATCCATTCAGAATTTCATGGAGAACGACGGGGATAAACTAGCATATATAATAAACCCGGCTTATATTAATACTAAGACCAACAAAACAGCACCACAATTTATTTGTGTAGAAGTAAGACGACAAACCAATGATGCGGTGACACAAAAAGCTTATCAGAATTTTATCGAAGCATTGAATTTTGGAAAACTAGAACAACTGCTGGGTAAATAATTTACTCACTTACCGTAAACTCATAATATTCCATCACCGGATTGTGCAATAGTTTCTTGCAGGCATCTTCTACTTTTGCAATTGCCTCTTCTTTTGAAGCAGCTTCAATCTTCAACGTAATGTGTTTTCCGATGCGTACATTATTTGATTGAAATCCTAGATTATGCAGACTTTGCTCAACCGCTTTTCCTTGCGGGTCGAGCAATTCTTTTAATGGCATTACGTTTATTTCAGCGGTATATTGCATGTAAGTTATGAGTTAAAAGTGTTACCTCAAAAATAAAGAAATAAAACTAATCATTCAACATTAATCATTAATCATTCTTCACAAACCTCTATTTTTCTATTCTTTAAATATTTAGTAATATTGCATCAAATAAGCATAATGCATTTTTTCAGAACTTTTCTCCTTATCGTTTTAATAATTAACCTCTCACATTGTACTAAAGAGACACAACCTTCAGAATGTATCAATATTCAACAAAAAAATGCTTTTTTACAATCTCTGGAATATTTATCGAACGATTCTGTACAAGTTACCTCCGCAGAAAGAAAGTTGTTAAATGAAATTCGCATTATAGCAAATGATGTAGATATTCTTTCTTCATCGATTGATACAACTCTTCCTGTTCAGGGATACTATAATCTGGTAAAAGCAAATTTTTTACAGCACGCAGACTTGGTTACACAGAAGGCCAGTCTATTTTACAATGGCTCTGAAGCAAAAGTAATTCTTGCTAAAAATGCCTTTGTGTTGATGAGTTACGATGCACTACAGCGAAAATATCCTGAATTTATGTGGACACAACTGGGTATCTTTGCTGCTAATGAGGTCCGCTCAGGCCTGGTAATGGCATTATCACTGCGTGATTTACTTATTAGAAATAATATACACATTCCATTTGGCACTACAGATGTTTCTGCTGCAATGCTGGAATCTTCGCAAATATTAATACAAGGTCAAGTTGATGTGCTGACAGATATTGGATCGCTGGGAATTTTAAACCATAATCGCGGCGCGGCAAATATTAAAAATGAAAATTGGCTGACTGCTGAAGCAAGAGAAGGTTTCCGTTTACAGGAACAAGCAGAAAGTGCTTTAAAAGCTGGTAATTGCACCGAATTTATGGACATCCAGACGGCGGCGGCTATTCAGTTTGGTGCGCATGAACAGATTTATATTCTTCAGCCAATGTGGGATAAACCAATGATGCAGCAATTTGCTAATCTGGATAAAGTTATGATACAAATGACAGGACATAAATTTGTGTTCTTCGGGGATATTTTTGTCGGAACAAATAAAACACTGGAAGCAAATAAAGGATATATAATACATATACCGGCAAATGTAAATAATTTGGCCAATGCCACTCAGCGTGTTCAGGTTGCAATGAACGGATTTAATACTTTAAACAGCCTCAGAAAAAATAATAGCTCGAAAAAATGGATTGACTACTCTCAGGTAAAAATCGGTTACTTTTACGATGTATATAATGCAGACGGTATTGTATGGTAATTATTTTTTCAAAATCACTCCCTGCAAATTAGTGTCCTTCATTTATGCTACCCGGATTAAGCTTATATGTTTTTGCAAACAATACTAAAGGAACAGCAATGATAATGAACACTGTCAGGTAATGAAAAATATCAATATAACTTAAAATTGCTGCTTGTTTATTTATTGAAAAATTTAAAAAAGCCAATGCTTGTTGTGCCGCTTTATCAGCATCTGTTGTGGCAGACAGTAAGCCAGCTTTCATCATATTCAGTCGCTCGTTTAATAAAGGATTATCGGGTGTTACATTTTGTAAAATATTGGCTCTGTGTTCCGCACTCAATGTTTCATTCAATACACCAATAATAGCCACACTCATAGATCCGCCTATTTGTCGTATCATATTGGAAATTCCTGATGCTTGTCCCACATCCTTTCCGTTTAAACCACCGAGTGTAAGCCCTGACAGCGGAACAAATAAGAATGCCATTCCCAAACCTCTTATCATCAACGGCCAGAACATTGCCTCCGTTCCAGTATTGGTTGTAAAAATAAAAGATGACCAAAAAACAAATATTGCCGTAATGGAGAAGCCAAATATTATCATAAATTTCGGAGGTGTTCCTTTCGACAATAAACCGCCCACAACAGGCATCAGCATACCACTCAGCATAGCACCTGGTATAAACATCGAACCTGACATTTGAGCGGTAAATCCTAAAAATGCCTGCATATAAATAGGATAAATAAATACGCTTCCAAATAAAATGAATCCTAAAATAAAATTCATAATAGTGGCTATGGCCACATTTCCTTTTGCCAATACACGCAAATCTACTATTGGGTTTTTTGCAGTTAATTCCCGGATGATAAAACCTATAATACCCGTTACCGCCAAAATCGTAAATGTAATAATATATTGTGATTCGAACCAATCGTTACGCTCTCCTTGTTCTAAAACTAATTGCAGAGAGCCAATTCCAATAATTAATAAAATAATTCCGAGCCAGTCAACACTTGAATCTGTTTTCTTTTCAAATGGGTTATCGCGAATAAAATTTAAGGTGAGATAAACGGCAATAATTCCTATTGGAATATTAACGTAAAAAATAACCGGCCAGGAATAATTGTATACTAAATATCCGCCCAAATACGGGCCAATAGTTGGACCAACAATTACACCCATTCCAAACATGGCCATTGCCATTCCAATCTTTTCAGGTGGATAGATTTCTTTTAAAATTGTTTGAGATGTAGCAAATAATGCACCTCCGCCAATGCCTTGTATGAAACGCCAGAATACCAGTGTCCATATAGAACCGGATAAACCACACATCAACGAGGCAAATGTGAAAATGGCAACTGAACCTGCAAAATAATATTTCCTGCCAAAGAATGAAGATAAAAAACCACTCATCGGCACAACAATAACGTTGGCAATTGCATATGCAGCGATTACCCAGCTTACTTCAGAAAGTGTTGCACCCAGGTTTCCCATTAAAGTATTTGTGGCAACGT
>JAXLTZ010000048.1:0-2513 GCA_046329785.1 Chitinophagales bacterium | reverse complement strand
GCAACCTATTTAATTACGATTGAAACCGATAAATCTTTTGCCGTGCAGAAATTTGTAAAACAATAATTAAGGGACAGAATTTATACTACTCAATCTTAGTCCAGGTTTCTGAGAACTGCAAAAATTTCAAGGTGCAATTATATCCGGTGATGGTCAGCGTGCCGTCTGTATTCAGTTTAAATTTTCCACAAAAATATTTACCGTTTCTGTAAGCAACTGCATTTTCGAAGTAATCTGTTTTCGGATTGTACTGAGCGTTCCACAATGTTTTACCGCCAATGATTGGTAAATTTCGTTTTGCCGGATCCGGGTTTTTGCTGTCCAGTTTTGGTTTGCCGTTTTTATCCAGTTCTTTTCGCGCCCATAATAATTTTGCTTCGTATGTATTGCCTGTCTTATACACTTCTACTTTACAATCTTTTTTACTGCATGTCCAGATACCTTCAACTTTCGGTTCAGTGGCAAACATCCAATGAAAGCAAGAGAACACAATAAATAAGAACAATGACTTCATATTTAAATTTACAAAGAATTAGCCATTATGTTGTGGCATAGGGCTGCATTCCGGAAATGGTACAATTTTTTCTCGCATAGAAGCTTTATTGTTAAAATGCCTAGATATTTCGTAAGTTTTATTTCTATAGTCATTAACCGCATCGTTTGGATTGTAAAATATCTTGATTGATTTACAATGCTGGTGTACAAAGATAGTGTTTAGCATAGTTCTATCTGACAAGCCACAAGAATGACCCATAACAAATACTTCGAAATCTTCAGATTCTATAAAACGTAGTAGTTTACTGTAATTTGATGTTTTAAAATAATCAAATGATTTGATGTGTTTGAAGAACTCGTTTTCATTTAAATCTTCAATTTCATTATAGTGTTTGTCTACTTCATCACCATAACCAAATATGATTGGATTATCATTTTTATGTAATTCACCATGAATATTAATTATATCATCTAGGATATGATTTTTATATTTTTTGGAAATCTCTGTGTAATTAAAATTGAGAAACAATACCTTTTCACTTTGTTTATCCAGTATATGGTTTGGGTATTTTGCGTTTTTTGCAAGATAGCGTTTAGGTAAGTTATCATGTAATATGTCGACTATTTGATTAATTTTAGGATTATTATTTTCTATAACATTACTTAAATATTTTTCTAATTTTTCCTTTAAAAAATTTAATTGATTGTTTAAATGCTTTAACATTCTAATCGCACCATCAATTCTGCCGTCATAACCATTGCTCTTATTGTATTGTATTAAGCACTTTTTTAATTCTTCATAATAAATGCCTTCAATGTCAACCCAATTCTTAGTGATGCATTCATTAAACAGAGATTTTATAAAATCGCCGTTATATGTAATATTTATGTTGTTTTCTCTTAGTTCTAAAACTATTTCAGCTATTTGATCTTTCTTTTTGAAAGAATCCATGAAACTTTTATATGGTTTTGAATTGGCTGAAATTGAAATTAATTCATCATTGTAATAGACATCATAAAATGTTTTATTATCAATGTATTTTCTTTCAATCATTAAAGCGGTTTGAATACTCTTCTTCAAATAATCTAAAATAAAATCATGGTAGCTGGTTTTTAAACCATGTGCTAAATCAAATCCATTTCCTATAAGTATCAACCTGTTCATAACCTTGTGTAATATACAATATTTATTATTGTGGCAGAATCTACACCATTTTCATACTATAATGGGATAGAAACCACCCTATAATAGGGTAGTAAGTATCCTATCATAGGGTGAAAACCATCCCATGATAGGGTGTTTAATATCCCATGATGGGATGATAAACATCCCTTTATCCCATGATAACCACCCCATGATGGGTTGAAGAACATCCCATAATAGGGTAGTTAATATCCTATGATGCCATGATTAATATCCTATTATTGGGTGTTTATGGTATAATATTATACCATATTAAGTAAAAGTTGTTGATTGTAAGTATTAGATTTTTCTACTTCAACTCTTCTTTTAAAAATTCACCCGTAATGCTTTTCTTGTTTTTGGCGATTTCTTCGGGCGTACCTGTCGCAACAATTTGTCCGCCGCCGCGACCGCCTTCCGGACCAAGGTCAATCACATGATCAGCCACTTTTATCACATCTAAATTATGTTCAATCACCAAAACCGTATTGCCTTTATCTACTAATTTTTGCAATACATCCAACAGCACGCGTATATCTTCAAAATGCAAACCTGTAGTTGGTTCGTCTAAAATGTAAATCGTTTTTCCGGTGTCGCGTTTGCCTAATTCTTCTGAGAGCTTCACACGCTGCGCTTCGCCGCCACTCAGCGTTGTTGCCGCTTGTCCGAGTTTTATATAACCTAAACCAACATCGTTCAGCATTTTTATTTTGTTATGAATGGATGGAATATGCTCGAAGAAATGCACGGCATCTTCCACAGGCATATCCAACACATCGTAAATACTTTTGCCTTTGTATTTTATTTCGAGCGTTTCACGGTTGTAGCGCTTGCC
>JAXLTZ010000047.1:0-2844 GCA_046329785.1 Chitinophagales bacterium | reverse complement strand
TAAGACAGATTTACCACAACCTGTTGGACCAAGAATAGCAACAAAATCACCCTGAAATATACTGAAGGAAATAGGGTTTAAGGCAACTTTATTATTGGAAAATCTCTTGCTTATGTCTATAGCCGTAATAGCTATTTCTTTTGGGATACTTTTTTTACTGAGTGAAAAAACATTATTGCCAATAGAAATAAAATCTGTTTCACTAATGACCATAGAATCATTTATCAATGGATTTCCATTTACGTAGGTATGATTTTTGGAATTTAAATCGGTGAGAATTATTTTGTTATCCGATGAAATTTCGAGTTTGCAATGAGTACGAGAGACGGTTAGGTCATGTACCACTATATCATTCTGTGATTCATTTTCAGACCTTCCAATAAGCACTGAACGCTTTGAATATAGCTTGTTTATTATTTCTTCACTTAGTGTCATGGCTGGTTTAATTAAAAGAAGTTAAAACATAATAGACAAACTCATTCTTTATTCCATTTTTGTTTTATCTGTTAATTTACATAAGTTTATTTTTATAGTTTATCCATCAAACTTAATGTTTGATGCCAATAAAATAGCGGAGCACCGGGAATATTTCTTAGTTTATTTAGGAATTGATATTCGATAGGTTTTATCACGTACTTCATAATGTCATCACCATCCTGCCAACGTTGAATTTCTCCTTTATAATCTGTCAGGATGATAGCTGCCAGATAAACAGCTTTCGATGATGCCACTATCGCTTCATCAATACGAAATGCACCATTATAGATAAATGATTTAAGCCCGGTAAGCCCAACTTGTATATGTTTAAAATCTCCATTAGCATCAAAGAATTTGCCCATTGAAGCAATCATCAAGGAGGTATCTATAATGTCATTTAATACAGTTTCCTGTGTAATGTTTTGTTCGGTTCTGTATGCAATCTCTTTTGCTGATGTGGTAGCGAAAGATTGTTTAAAATGAGTAAGATTAGTAATTTTTTCAAATAAAATACCAATGTCAAATAGTTGTTTCATTACTTCCATTTGCTTTTCTGTTACTCTGCCATCCTTATGTTCAACTCTGAAATGAATGCCAATCGTATTAGGCGCATAAGCAGTTAGCTTATCACCAGTAATAGAATCTACGGTTGGTATCTGTACCGTTAACAGGTTGTCATCTGTCTGAATCCATTCGTTTGTTATTGGAGCTTGTATTAATGCCGGGTAGCCATGTTCTTCGTATAATACATCCAGCAGGATTATTTTTTCTTTACTTTCTAATTGTGAATAGAATGTAAGCAGATAATGTGCTTTTGGTATACCAGGCTTATAACTTCTTAATTTATCTAACTCAAATTTGCTGAATATACCTTGCTTACAAATGTCTGCTAATATTGCTTCAATTTTTTCTCTGCTTTCAGTTGTCACAATATCTACGTCAATTGAGAATCTTTTTGGTTCTGGCAATATCAGTAAGAGACTTGTGCCGCCTTTAAATGTAAATGCTAGGTCTGTTTGGGCTAACTGTTCCACTAATGTTAGTGCATAAATAACCTTTTCCATTATAGAAGGGTCACTTTTAGGATATATTTTCCTTTTTCCCATTATCCATTCAGGAGTATATGATGCCGGTACTATCATTCGCTTAATAATTCTGTGAGTTGTGTATTCTTAGTGATGAAATCCAATAGTTCAGGCTCTTTGGTTCTGCGTTTGGCATAAGCCAGTAGTTTTGTCATATTCAGCGCATATTGCTTATATACGTTATTGAAGATATAGACTAATTCACTTCCCTGAAAGGGGGCAAATATCTTTTTGTCGATAAATAAATCTACCAAAATCTTTTCTGCTGCCGGAACAGGAATCTTTTTTTCTTTTTTCAGCGGTGATTTAGATACCAGTGTTTTTACAATTATGGTTTCTGATTCTTCATAAATATATCTTTCCAGTACTTCTTCATCAGGGTTGAGGAATACATTTTTGAAGTTATTGTCTTTTAGAAAATAAAAAGCGGATTCTGTTGCCGAAGTTTCCACCTCCACTATGGTTAAGAATCTGCCGGGCTGGTGTATCATCCATTCATTCAGCCAGCGAGTATTCCAGACGCAATATTTGGCAAATGGAAACTGCTTTCCAATCTTGTTTGACAGTTCTTTTAACTTAGCATCTAGGGCAGGATGGAATTGTGGCTTGACAGATAGGGTATAAACCCCTTTTCTTACAGGTTTTAATAAGTTTTTTTCTTTCAATGCATAAATACGCCAACCAAAAGTTCCTTCCTTTAAATCAGGCTCAAATGACCTGTAAAAGTGCAGCAATTCTTCTCTGGAGATATGGGGTTGACCCATAAATCTTTGTTTTAGCTGTTCTGTAATAAAATCTTTAGGCACGATATATATTGTTATCAGATGTAAATATAGCACTTATGTTCAAAAAATGGACAGTAAAATGAATTTACAGGAAAATATTTGAAACCAAAAAATGGACAGTTTTTATAAATACTGTCGAAAATTTGATATTAGAGACCAATTATTTATTTGAAAAATTTTGCATCTTAAATTAGGATTTCTCTAAAATACACGTCTAGTTTTTCCCAATCATCATTCTTTAGAAGCATTTCATCTATATTAAATTCTGTTGGAGATTCGGCAGTGTGCAATTTCTTACGAATACCATTTACACGCATGTGTATATTACCACCACCATCTGCACTGTAATCTACTAAACTATTTATGAATTTGCTACTGTCTTTAATGTCTAAATAACTACCCTCATCCGCATTTAATTCGACTTTTGTTTTGTGTGTGTTTGTATCTTCGTATAACTGTTTGAGATTAATGTCTAAGTTTTTAGAAATATTAGCCAT
>JAXLTZ010000046.1:0-3281 GCA_046329785.1 Chitinophagales bacterium | reverse complement strand
CTTTGCCAAATTGAAAATACTGGTACGCACTAAAATTGTGGCGGATGGGTTGAACGACGAATCGTTTGATTCAAGTAATTGCGGCATACATTTAAACGCAAAAGAGTTTAATGAATTGTCGGATAAAGAAGACACAATAGTTGTAGATATGCGCAATCACTATGAAAGTGAGATTGGACATTTTGAAAACGCTATTACACCTGACGTGGATACGTTTCGCGAGCAATTACCATTGGTGGTGGATATGCTGCAGGAAAATAAAGATAAACATGTAGTGATGTATTGCACAGGCGGCATACGTTGCGAAAAAGCCAGTGCCTGGATGAAACACAATGGTTTCAAAAATGTATATCAGTTAAATGGTGGCATTATTGAATATGCACGCCAGGTGCAGGAGCAAGGTTTGAAAAATAAATTCAAAGGAAAGAATTTTGTTTTTGACAGACGTTTAGGGGAGAAAATTTCCCACGAAATAATTGCAAAATGCCATCAATGCGGCAAGCTTGCCGACACCCATACCAATTGTAAAAATGAAGGCTGTCATTTATTATTTATTCAATGCGAGGAGTGCGCTGCAAAATACAACGGGTGTTGCTGCGAAGATTGTATGAAGATTTCATTATTGCCGGAAGAAGAACAGCGAGCTTTGCGCAAAGGGATAAATCCGGGCAGAAAGGTTTTTAAAAAAGGACGTGGTGAGCAGTTGATTTTTAAAAAAACAATGGGTGAAATGAAATCTTCTGATATACAATAATTATTTCCTGTTGGATAATTCTTTTTTATAGAAAAGAAATTATTTATTGTGAGAATAAATGCTCTAGGGTGTATTTACAGTTGCATCCACCAAGTCTGAAGAATTTTGCGGAAAAAGAAATTTTCTGGTATCAATTTGACTAAATCCTCCAGTTGCAATGGGCACTACATCACTACCAATTAGCACACCACCTCCGATTTCCAGTCCTTGATGAACATAACAAGTGCAACCTCCCATATCTGTATTTCTTCTTCCGGTACTCGTATTGGAAACGTGAATAGAATTACCTGCTTCAAAAGTTGCGTTATTACTTAAGGTATAAGATTGTCCGTAATGCCATAACGCATCGGGAGGTCCTGATTGGCGAGGATCCACATCTGCCCAGGTATCTACAGTTAATGGTCCTTTTGTAAATTCATTTAACCTAACATATTTATTCAATCCTGTTTTAAAAGAGTAAGCACTATTAAAATTTGTAATTACTATTCCACCTATCAAACTCCAGCCGCCAATTTCTGCAGAGGTAAGTGCCGGGCTATTTTCTCCATTTCTATATTGATAATGGCGTTCAAAATAGGGTTTGTCTCCATAAAGCGTGTAACCTGTCCTTAAATAAAATGGATAACGAATCTGATCTGCAAAAATCATGTTCGCATGGGCATGGTCTCCATCTTTAATTAAATCACCGTCTGATTCTTTGGTTAAAGGACTTTCATAGTTGATATATAAGTGATTGGCTGATTCAGTTCTTTCAATAGGTTCATTTAAAATGGAAAAGCCCATTCTGTATTTCATGGCAGACTTCCAGTGTGGTAAATTATTTCCAAGTATTTTACCTGCTTCATTTACGCTGTACCAATTTGCAAATTCACCGACATTTATTAATTCTCCGGGTTCGTTAATTAATTGTGGCAATTCGTAATGTTCAGCACCTACATAATTCAGCATCCACCTTCCATCACCATTTTCGGCAACTCCCAAATAATTTATGGGTCGGCCATTTTCAGTATGTAAGAAATCTAATGCATTTCCATCTAATCCGTTTAAAAGCCACAGGCCATTCATCTTACCGTAAAAACCGGTCTGGTCTATCCAGGCTATATAATATATACCAACAAATGCAATATCATTTTTATTGGGGCCATCTGCTGAACCGGCATTAAATCCCAACCCATCCATTGCTCTTTGTACTAGAGCTTGTGCGATAGCATCACTGATTCCGGATTTGTTTACAAGTATTGGCATACCTGTTTTATTTCTGTAAACATCAATCCGCACATGGCTGAAGGAAAGATTTGAAGTACCGTGCCAAAAGATTTTGAATTCCACAGTAGCTCCCTCTTCCACCTCAAAATACAAATCAAAATCCTGATACGTATTATTGTGACTAAAATCATTTTTATAAAGTACTCTTGTAGACAAAAGTTTCCCGTCCTTTTTATTAATAATATTTATCGTAGCAACCTTATCTTCCAATGAACTGTGATCCGGTATTTTTAGATATACGCTTGCTTTTGCTGAACCTGTTCCCAACATATTTAATTCCGGACTTTGCTGAAAAATCCCCGGAGTGTAAAGTTTAGTGATTACCCATCCACCATCATCCACTATTCCGTTTTTATAAGCCATATCCGAAGGATAAAGCGTTAAAGAGGAATAGTTATCATTGGATATAAGATTTAATGATGAGGGCTTAGGAATATTATTCTTACAGCTGATGAATAACATAGATAACAGACAGAATTGGTATAGAAAAAATCGCATCTTATAAATCTACCTTTAAATTATTGAACCAATAAATTTAATAATTAAATCGGACATTCTCATTTAAACAAAATCAGAAAAAGTTAACTGCCGTGGTTCGTGTAAACACGAAACACAAAACACAGAAATATTGTGTTGTTGCTGCGAAGATTGTATGAAGGTCTCATTATTGCCGGAAGAAGAACAGCGAGCTTTGCGTAAAGGGATCAATCCGAGCAGAAAGGTTTTTAAAAAAGGAAGTGGTGAGCAGTTGATTTTTAAAAAATCGAGTGCTGAGATAAAAACTTCAGATATGAAAAATGAATAGCTCTTATGTAAACTAGCACAGTTAATTCGACGTGATATTTAGTCTGAAAAAAAATGGCTGACAATTAAAATAATAGCTGCTTTAGCCGACAAAATGTTATAAGGGAAGAATACACTTTCAATCAATAATTTTTACCTGTCCGAAGAATCTTTATATTCTTCTTTAACCCACATTAAACCAAACATCATTACCAAAGCTGATAAAATAATAACTTGTATAATTAAAGAGTTATTAACTACTGTTATACATTTTGTTGCCGGAATAGATAGAAATAATAAGATTGTTATTAAACCTCTTGGCGCTACAAAGAGAAGAGGTTTTGTTGGCATTCCTGACAATTGTAATATGCACCATCTTAAAATGAAAATTGCGGCAACTATACCCATTGCAAGTAATAAGGATTGCGTATTGAATAAATCTTTTGTTTCTATTAGATATCCAAACAACAGAAAAAAT
>JAXLTZ010000045.1:0-3428 GCA_046329785.1 Chitinophagales bacterium | reverse complement strand
TAAAAATGGACGAGCTTGCTAAACCGGCATTAGAAAACGTATTGAACGACAACATAAAGCTGATTCCCGAGAAGTTTAAAAATACCTACAAGCACTGGATGGAAAATGTTCACGATTGGTGTATTTCACGTCAGTTGTGGTGGGGACACCGAATTCCTGCATGGTACGATGAAAAAGGAAATGTGGTAGTTGCAAAAACTTTACAAAAAGCGAAATCAATTTACGAACAGAACTATCGACCATCGACTATCGACTATCGACTATCTCAAGACGAAGATGTGCTCGACACCTGGTTCTCTTCCTGGCTGTGGCCGATAAGTGTGTTTGATGGCTTTAAACATCAGGGTGGTGAAGATATCAATTATTACTATCCGACGAACGATTTAGTAACGGCTCCGGAAATTTTATTTTTCTGGGTGGCAAGAATGATAATGGCTGGTTACGAGTACAAAAATGAGAAACCATTTACGAATGTTTACCTTACCGGAATTGTACGCGATAAACTGGGTCGTAAAATGTCTAAATCATTAGGAAACTCACCGGATCCATTGGATTTAATTGAGAAATATTCTGCAGATGGTGTACGTACAGGTATGTTGTTTTGCTCACCTGCAGGAAACGACTTACCATTCGATGAAAAACTTTGTGAACAAGGCAGAAATTTCACTAACAAAATATGGAATGCATTGCGTTTGGTTAAAGGTTGGGAAACTGATGTTGAAAAAGTAAACAATAATGAAGCCGTTTTTATCTGGTTTGAACACAAACTGGAACTTTTAAAAGAAAATTTAGAAAAATCATATGCATCGTATCGTTTGTCCGAAGCATTAATTGATTTATACAAATTCATCTGGGATGATTTTTGCTCGTGGTATCTGGAATTTGTAAAACCACCTTTTGGAGAGAAGATTGATACCTTGTCTTATAAAAAAACTATTCTGTACTTTGAAGAATTGATGAAGTTATTACATCCATTTATGCCGTTTATTACGGAAGAAATTTATCATTATTTAAATGAAAGTAAAAGTGCAGATATTATAATTACTGCTTATCCAAAAAATGGAACTTACGACTTAAAAATTATACAGGAAGGTGAAAAATTAAAGGAAATCATCTCTGCTGTTCGTGATGTGAGAAATAAAAACGGATTATCTCCTAAAGTAATTCTTACAGTTTACATACAGACAAAAGATAAAAGTTTATACGAGAAATTTGGCACATTGATTCAAAAGATTGCCAATATCAATTCAATTATTTTTACAGAAAAAGAAGTAGAGAATACTGTCTCACAATTAATACAAACAGATAAAATCTACATCGAAACAGGGTTGCAAATTGATATTGAAAGTGAAAGAAAAAAAATCACAGAAGAAATTTTATACTACAAAGGGTTTATAGAAAGTGTAAACAAGAAACTGTCCAATGAGAAATTTGTAGCCAATGCAAAGCCTGAAATTATAGAGAACGAACGAAAAAAAATGGCGGACGGACAATCAAAACTACAGTCACTGGAAGAAAGTTTGGCCAAATTAAATTGAAATCATCCAAATCCTGCTGTTTGTTTAATATCTTGAATTTCTTATCTTTGCACCCGAAAAAGTAAAGTAATATGAATATATGTATCGTCACCGGCTCCGGTGGTTTAATAGGAAGCGAATCTGTTGAATTTTTTGCAGATAAATTTGATTTAGTCGTTGGTATTGATAACGACCTTCGCTCCTACTTTTTTGGTCAGGATGCTTCCACTGCATGGAATAAAAATAAACTGGAAGAAAAGTTTCAAAACTATACCCATTATAATTTGGATATTCGAGACAACACAGCTTTGGAAAATGTATTTAAAGAATATAATGAAGATATAAAACTCATAGTACACACTGCTGCGCAGCCGTCTCACGACTGGGCTGCTAAAGAACCATTTACTGACTTTACCGTAAATGCCAATGGAACATTAAACATGCTGGAATATACCCGTTTGTATGCGCCTAAAGCAGTATTTATATTTACTTCTACGAATAAAGTGTACGGTGATAATCCGAATTACTTGCCCCTCATTGAAAAAGAAACACGTTGGGAAATTGATGAATCGCATCCGTATTTTAAAGATGGAATTGACGAGTTCATGAGCTTAGACCATACTAAACACTCTGTATTTGGTGCTTCTAAGGTAGCAGCAGATATTATGTGTCAGGAATATGGACGTTACTTCGGGATGAACATCGGCGTATTTCGTGGCGGATGTTTAACCGGTCCGAATCACAGCGGAGCCATGTTACACGGCTTTTTATCTTATTTAATGAAATGTGCTATAACAGGAACGCAGTACAACATCTTCGGTTATAAAGGAAAACAAGTCCGTGACAATATTCACAGTTACGATTTAGTAAATATGTTCTGGCATTTTTATCAGAACCCAAAACAAGGAGAAGCCTATAATGCCGGTGGTTCACGTTTTTCCAATTGCTCTATGATGGAAGGAATTACGTTGTGTGAAGAAATTTCAGGCAATAAAATGAATTACCAATATGTGGAAACGAATAGAATTGGTGATCATATCTGGTATATTTCTGATGTAACTAAATTTAAAAATCACTATCCCGAATGGTCATTTAAGTACGACTTAAAAACAACACTCATTCAGATACACGATAGCATGCTGCAAAGAGTTTAATTTAATTTATCTCTTATTTTTACACAATAAATATAAAAAATTAGTTTTTTATAAAAAATAATTTATATTTGTCAATATAATTATTTTTAAATCTTAAAAAGTATAAAATGAACAAAAAAATCAAACAGTATTCCGCTTTAGCTTTGGCTACTGCATCCATTTTACCTATGTCATGCTCAAAAGACAAAGAAAGCAATGATGTTAACATTGACGACAAAACTGTCAATAAAGTATTAAATGCAGTTTTAATATCGGGAACTGAATTTGGTAAAGAAGATTCTATAGACGTAAATAGTGATGGCCAATTTGACTTTGACCTGGCCGTTGGTACTGAAACATATAGTTCCAACACCTACGGTTATAGTTTTATCGATGGAAAAGTGACAGGCAATCAAATTTTGAGTAACAACCAAACTTTTAGTTCATATACGCTTCCTATAGTTACAACTAAGAATAGCGGAGACAAAATCAATTCCTCCTCTTCTAACTGGGAAAATAATTCTTATGTTGGCTATAAATATAACTCAGCACAAGTTGGAATTGCCGGTGGTGGCGATAAACTTATCGGCTTCAGATTTAAAGCAGGTGCAAATACACACTATGGATGGATGAAAGTTAACCTTTCATCTGACTATAAAACACTCACCATTAAAGAGTTAGCTTACAATAAAACACCTGATGCTGAAATTGCGGCAGGATCAAAATAAAAAATATTAATTTTGAAAAAATCCCAAGCCTTTAGTTTGGGATTTTTTTT
>JAXLTZ010000044.1:0-3471 GCA_046329785.1 Chitinophagales bacterium | reverse complement strand
CAAACATAGCCATGGCCATTCCGATTTTTTCCGGCGGATAGATTTCTTTTAATATGGTTTGTGAAGTCGCAAATAAAGCACCACCGCCAATGCCTTGTATAAAACGCCAGAATACGAGTGTCCATATTGAACCGGATAAACCGCACATCAACGAGGCAAATGTGAAAATGGCAACTGAACCGGCAAAATAATATTTTCTGCCAAAAAAAGAAGATAAGAAACCACTCATCGGCACAACAATAACATTGGCAATCGCATATGCGGCGATTACCCAGCTTACTTCCGAAAGTGTTGCACCCAAATTTCCCATTAAAGTGTTTGTTGCTACATTTACTACTGTTGTATCTATCAATTCTAACAACGTACACAACACTACTGTTATCGTAATTATATAACGTCTTGCGCCGTGTTCTATTAAGCTATTTGTTTGTTCCTGTGTCATAAATTATTATAGTTATTGATATACTACTCACCTTTGTATCCCAATGTTTCAATTTTTTCCAGCCAATTTTTTCTGTAACTTTCTTTAGACAATCGTATTGGTCCAATAGTTGTAACTTTTACAGGTTTAATCCCGCAAAATTCCAACGTTAATTTTTTCATTGCGTTTGTACTTGGTTGTCTGTAAACCAACCAGTAATACCACGAAGGCTGATCGAGTGTGGATATAATTCTCGCAGATTTATTTATTAATAATTTGTCCCACCAAACAGAATTTTCTCTTTTCGCAAATGCAAAACCCGGTAAAAATGTTCTGTCTAAAAATCCTTTCATAATAGCAGGATAAGAAGCCCACCAAACAGGATAAACCCATACAAGATGATTTGCCCATTTTATCATTTCCTGTGCATCGAGTAAATCCTTTTCTAAATCCGTTCTTTTCTGATAACCATATTGTAAATTAGGATTGAAATTAAGGTCACAAATATGAATTACTTTTATGTCCAATCCGGCTCTCTTCGCTCCTTTTATATAGGCTTCTGATATAGCATAACAAAAACTATTTTTATCAGGATGTCCGTTTATCAGTAGTATTTTTTTTGTTGACATTTTCTCTCCTTTATGTAAGTTTGTTTGAATATCAATTACTGTCTATTTTACTTTCACCGCAACGTTTACATTCATACCGGCACGTAAATCATATTTATCATTTTTATCATCTAACAATGCAATACGAACAGGAACACGTTGGACTACTTTCACAAAATTTCCTGTTGCATTATCAGCAGGCAATAAAGAAAACTTAGAGCCAGTTGCTGCCTGCAGTGATTCAATCTTTCCTTTAAATGTTTTATCCGGATAGGCATCTACTTTTACTTCCACATCCTGCCCTTCTTTCATATTTTCTATTTGTGTTTCTTTAAAGTTGGCTGTAATCCAAAGATGCGAATCATCTACAATACTCATTACAATTTGTCCGGGATTTACTAATTGTCCTACCTGCACATTTTTCTTAGAAATAAAACCATCACATGGTGCGATTATGTACGCATACGAGAGTTGTAATTGTGCATAGTCAACATTTGCTTGTTGTTGTAGAATGCCTACCTCAGCTAGATTTACCTGCGTTCCGACACCACTCGCCTGTGTACGTGATGCTGCTGATTGTTGTTGCGCCACTTTTAATTGAGCCTCTGCCGCCTGCACTTGTTTTTCCAATACCGCCACCTGTTTTTCTGCCGCTTCTTTTTCAGCTAATGCTGCATCATATTGCGCCTGAGTAGCGGATGTCTGATTGAATAATTTTTCATAACGTTTGAAGTTCTCCGTCGCATTCCAGACACGTACTCTCGCTGCGTCAACATTTGCTTTAGCCGTTTCGATGCCTGCCTGTGCCGTTATGATTGATGTTGATACCGCGCTTGCTGAAGCATCTGCTGAAGTGACGTTGCTCCTTACTACATTTACATTAGCACCGGCACTTTTCGCATTAATGATTGCTTGCTGTAAACGGATTTTTAAATCTCTGTCATCCAATTTTAGAATGGTATCACCCTTCTTTACACGTTGATTTTCATTTACGTAGATCACATCAACGTAACCTTGTATACGTGGTGCAATGGGTATAATATTGCATTCAAGCTGTGAATTTTCGGTATCTTCATTGTGCAATGCATATGATATCTTTTTGTATGCAAAAAATGCAGCACATCCCAATATAATGATACCTATCACGGGCATCAATAATTTCTTAGATGATTTTTTTTCTTGTGTCGTCTCTTCCATATTTATTTAATTAATTGAATTTGTAATTCTGATTGATAATTTTTCCATCCTGCATTTCAATTGTTCTGTCAGATGCTTTTGCAAAATCCTGATCGTGGGTTACCGCGATTATGGTTTGCCCGAACTCTTGTGTCAGTTCTTTGAAAATGGAAAATATATTTTGAGTATTTGCGCTGTCTAAATTTCCGGTTGGTTCATCTCCCATTATAATTAAAGGATCATTAATCAGTGCACGTGCAATGGCCACGCGTTGCTGCTGACCTCCGGAAAGCTTAGAAGAAGGTTTTAAAGCCTGATCTTTTAATCCGAGTAATTCAAGTTTCTGATATGCTTTTTCTTCTATCACATCGTGTGGCAATTTACCTAATCGCAATGCAGGAATCATTACGTTTTTCAAACAACTGAATTCACCAAGCAAATAGTGAAACTGAAAAACAAATCCAATCTTTTCATTCCTGATTGCAGCTAGTTTATCTTGCTTCCATCTGGATATATTCTGATTATCAACAAACAACTCTCCTTCAAAATCGGTATCCATTGTTGAAAGAATATATAGCAACGTTGATTTTCCGCAACCGGATTTTCCTATCACCGTTAAAAATTCTCCTTTGTACACTTCGAAAGAAATTGTATCCAATACTTTAAACTCCACCGGCTCGTAGAAGTGTTTGGTAACAGATTGTGTTTTTAAAATAATTTCTTTCATCCGTTAATTATTTGAATATCTTACTTTCTGAAAATTGTAACCGGATCTATATTAGCTGCCTTTCTTGCCGGAATAAATCCTGCAAGAAAAGTCACTACAAATCCGAAAAATATTCCTTTTAAAAAATTACTTAGTTTAAAATATATCGGAAAATAACCAATATCGCCCCCAACATAATAGTTCTGCAGAACAGCCACCATAATAGAAGCGAAAAGCACCCCGAATACGATTCCAATCAACCCAATAATTAATGCCTGTGCAACAAATATGCGTATAACATCACGCCCGTTAAATCCGATTGCTTTTAATATAGCAATGTCATTAATTTTCTGCATTACTGTCATGTTTAAAATATTGTAAATACCAAATCCGGCAACCAGCAAAATGGAAATGGAAACAAAACGAATAATGATAGCACGCATTCTTGTTGCTGCCATATAGGTTTCATTGGCTGATTCCCAATCTTCAGCTTTATAATTTGTCAATTGTGCCAGTTGTGGTGCATATGATTTTGCCTTGTTATAATCTTTAATATTTAC
>JAXLTZ010000043.1:0-3531 GCA_046329785.1 Chitinophagales bacterium | reverse complement strand
CTAACCAAATGTACTCTAATTTTGCGTAAGACATGTTATAATTTTTAAAATGTGAATAATTTATTCTTCTTGTTATACAAATATGGCAAAAAGTAAAAAATATACAAGATTTTAGTTGGTTAAGTTAATTTTAAAAGATTATTACTTAAAAACAGTTAAACCGCATTAGTACACAGTTTTTTAATAAAAAAGAAACCACTTTTAACTTTTTCCTTCTTACTTTTAAAAAGTATGGCAGAAGATAAGCGCAAGGTTGAAGTTTGTATAATATCTGATATCCATTTGGGTACAAGGGCATGCCATGCCGAAGAATTGAACCGCTACTTAAAAAGTATTGAACCCACTATATTGATTATAAACGGCGATTGGCTGGATATTTGGAATTTTGGTGCAGGTTATTTCCCTAAGGAACATATAGAAAACGTGTTTTTGGTCTTAGATATGGCAAGACAAGGCATTCCGGTGTATTATGTTACAGGTAACCACGATGACCATATGCGTAACTTTTCAGGGTATAAATTTGATACTTTGCAATTGCGGGATGAAATTATTTTAGAGTTGGATGGTAAAAAGCACTGGATTTTTCATGGAGATAAGTATGATTTATCGGTGGGTGGCTCTGCGCGGTGGCTGGCAAAGCTTGGTGGCAGAACATATGATACTATCTGGCAGATTAACAGGTATGTGAATAATGTGAGAATGAAATATGGCAAGGATAAAATTTTCATCTCAAAATATATTAAAGATAAAGTAAAATCGCTTGTAAAAAGTAAAGTACAGGACTTTGAAGATGTAGCCATAGAAATTGGTATCGAAGAAGGATATGATTATATTATCTGTGGTCATATTCATAAACCGCAAATTCGCGAAGTAATCACAGATAAAGGAAAAGCTATGTATTTAAACAGCGGTGATTGGGTAGAAAATCTTACGGCATTAGAGTATGTGAATGGAAACTGGGATTTGTTTTACTACCAGCACGATTTACAGTACAAAGGCATTGACAGAACGTAACCCCTGAACAATTTATCTATATTTCAACTTATTACTTACAACTTATCACTCTTTTCCACATTTCAACATAGTACATATTGGAATAGAATGCATTAAAATAATTGACAATATGTAGGTTTTGGTATAATTTGATATACAAATACCAAAAAAAGATGAAAAAACAATTACCAATCCCAAAGGAAGTACAAGCCTTTCAGTATTTTCTGATTTTGTTAGTCATCTTATTATTAGGAGTACTGACAAAATAAAAACAGACGGCTTTATATAAAATATCTTCGGATGCTACACCCAATTGGGTTTTTGAAGCATAGTCAGTACCTTTCACCTGAATTATAAATTAATTGCCGCAAAATGTATCTTTGCATTCAGCAAAACTTTTACATATGGATTTTAGCATTTTTGCAGAACCCGCCACATGGGTTAGTTTACTTACACTTACGTTTTTAGAAATAGTTTTAGGAGTAGATAACATAATTTTTATTTCAATTGTAACACAAAAATTAAAGCCGGAAGAAAGAAAAAGAGGACAAAACCTTGGTTTAACCTTAGCATTAATACTCAGAATTATTTTGTTATTCTTTCTGGGTTATATTTTAGGGTTGAATAAAAACATACTACCGTCTTCATTTGGGTTTGAGCTTACAGGAAAAGGCATCATTTTATTATTAGGAGGTATTTTTCTTATTTATAAATCTACCACCGAAATCCACCATAAAATCACCGGTGATGACGACGAGTTTAATGTTAACAAAGCTGAAGCAAAATCTTCCTTTACTTCGGTACTCATTCAAATAGCATTGTTAAACCTTGTTTTTTCTTTCGATTCAATTCTAACTGCTATAGGAATAGTAAAAGAAATAATTGTTATGATAGTTGCTGTAGTATTATCTATGCTGGTAATGATGAAGTTTACAGAACCGGTAAGTAAAATCGTAAATAAACATCCAAGTTTACAAATTCTTGCCTTGTCATTTTTAATTATGATTGGTGTAACACTTATTATGGAAGGTATGGGCAGAGAAGTAGAAAAATCATTTATCTATGTTTCTGTTGCTTTTTCTTTTGTTGTTGAATTATTAAACATCCGCTTTCGCACAAAAAATAAGAAAGTATAACATTCTGCCAAACGCTAAAATTGTATTTTTAATTGCTTATAGATTATAATGAAGAAAAAGATTTTATTTACTGCATACTGCATACTTTTTACTGCATATTTTTCGCAGGCGCAAATGTATCAGCAAAAAATGGCTACATTTTTAAACCTGCTTGATAATTATTATGTAACCGATGCAAACATTGATTCTTTAGTAGAGATAGGCATCACAGAGATGCTTAAAAAACTCGATCCGCATTCGGTTTATATGAATGCAGAAGAGATTAAGAAAGCGAATGAACCGCTGGAAGGAAATTTTGAAGGAGTAGGAATCCAGTTCCAGATTTATGAAGATACCATTCAGGTAGTGCATGTAATAAGTGGTGGCCCTTCGCAAAGAGTAGGCATACAAGACGGTGATAAAATCATTTTTGTTGATACTGCAAAAGTTGCCGGTGTAGGTATAAACAATGATGGGGTGTTTAAAAAACTCCGCGGAAAGAAAGGCACGAAAGTGATGATAAAAATAAAAAGAAGCGGAGAGCCTGAATTATTAGAGTTTGAAATTATAAGAGATAAGATACCGATTTTTGCTATTGGTGCGCAATACATGGCAACACCCGAAATCGGATATGTAAAATTAGAACGATTCTCTGCAACAGCCACAGAAGAAACAAAGGCAGCTATTGATTCTTTAAAAAAACTGGGAGCTAAAAAAATAATTTTAGACTTAACAAGCAACGGTGGAGGTTACCTGAATCAGGCACATGCACTTTCCGATTTATTTTTAAGCGAAGGGAAATTAGTGGTGTATTCTGAAGGCCGCTCTCAGCCACGGATAGATTTAAATGCTACAACAGAAGGTAATTTTGAAAAAGGAGAACTGGTTGTTATGGTAGACCAGAATACGGCATCTGCCTCAGAAATTGTTTCAGGAGCTGTGCAGGACTGGGACAGAGGCCTTGTAATAGGCAGAAGAACTTATGGAAAAGGATTGGTACAAAAAGGATATACCCTGCCGGATATGTCGGTTGTAAGACTAACAATGGCACATTATTACACACCAAGTGGAAGAAATATTCAGAAGTCATATGCGAAAGGAGTAGAAAAATATCAGGAAGATTTAGAAGAAAGATATGAGAGTGGAGAGTTATTTGACTCTTCAAAAATAAAAATAATTGATTCTACTAAATATTTCACCAACAGCAAACGCATTGTGTATGGAGGAGGTGGTATTACACCGGATATCTTTGTGGGACTCGATACTACGTGGACTTCTAAGTTTTACGGAAAGCTCGTTCGTTCCGGTTCGTTCAGTCAGTTTTTACTGGCATATGTAGATAACAACCGTTCGGCACTGGAAAAACAATATCCTACGTTGGATGTATTTATAAAGAATTTCAAAGCAGATTCAGCATTCCTCA
>JAXLTZ010000042.1:0-3756 GCA_046329785.1 Chitinophagales bacterium | reverse complement strand
CAATTAGCAAAAATATTATCTAAATATTTATTTGATAATGATGATGCATTGATCCGTATCGACATGAGTGAATACATGGAGAAATTCGCAGTATCCCGTCTTGTTGGAGCGCCTCCGGGCTATGTTGGATATGAAGAAGGTGGTCAGTTAACCGAAAAAGTTCGCAGAAGACCTTATTCCGTTGTATTGTTAGATGAGATTGAAAAAGCACACCCGGATGTATTTAACTTATTGTTACAAGCATTGGATGATGGAATGATGACAGACAGTCTTGGACGTAAAATCGATTTCAAAAATACCATCATCATCATGACATCAAACATCGGGGCCCGTCAATTGAAAGATTTTGGACAAGGTGTTGGGTTCTCTACATCTGCTAAACAAGAAGCAGAAGGTGATCATTCTAAAGGTGTGATTGAAAACGCGTTGAAAAAAGCATTTGCTCCTGAGTTCTTAAATAGAATTGATGATGTGGTAATCTTTAATTCATTATCACGTGAAGATATCCACAAAATTATTGATATTGAATTGAACAGTTTGTATGGCCGTATCAATGGTTTAGGATACACAATTAAAGTATCAGATGAAGCAAAAGATTTTATTTCTGACAAAGGGTACGATTCTCAATTTGGTGCTCGTCCATTGAAACGTGCTATACAAAAATATCTAGAGGATCCATTAGCAGAAGAAATCATTAAAGCGAACTTAAGCGAAGGTGATGTAATTGATGTTGATTTTGACAAAGAAAAAGAAGAAATCAAAATTAAAGTAAATAAACCAAAAGCGAAGAAAAGCAGTAAAAAAGAAGATTAAAAAAAAGGGAGCTAAATCAGCTCCCTTTTTTTTATTCCTTTTTTTCTTCCGGTTTCTTATTCGGATCTTCTTTTTCATAATGCTTGGTTAGTTCGCCAACTTCTGAAATTTCAGCATAATATGTCAAATCATCTTTGGTTAATTCCATTTTGTAGTAAATCCCTTTATCACCTGTTTCCACTTTTACTGGATCCATAATGGAATAATTTTTAAAATTTTTGAAGGCACATTGTTTAACAGTTTTGGGCATGTCCAAGATTCGCACGGGTGTTTCCGTTCTTAACCATTTTCCATCAGCTGCATAATGAGCTGATTTTTCTTTTTTATTCAGAATAAAGCCAGCAAAAAATTCTTCTTCATCCAACTCCCACTGTACTTTCTCTGCAGTAGGGTAAGCGGTTTTAAATTTTTCGACAACAGGCGCCGGAACATTATCCACCGAAGTTTTTTGAGCAAATACATGCATGCAAGAAAATAAAGCCAGAGGCAATAGTACAATTCTTTTCATAGGATATGTTTTAGCGTTTATTGATTATTGATATACAAATTAACTATAAATTTGTATTTATTCCAATTTTTATGAGCACAGAGAGTAAAAAACACGATCCTTTCGCTGTTTTAAAAAATAAAGAGTTTCTTCTTTTCCTTAACACACGGTTTTTCATGACTATGGCTATACAAATGCAAGGTGTCATTGTAGGTCTTCAAATTTACAACCAAACACACGATGCATTTGCCTTAGGGATGATTGGTTTAGCAGAAGCTTTACCTTTTATTGTTACTTCCTTGTTTTCAGGACACGTGGCAGATACTTACAATAGAAAACGAATCATTGTTATTTCTACAGCTTCTCTCCTATTATCCACCTTCATTTTGTTGTATTTTTCTCTAAATTCCATTGAAATGCTCAAGCTATATGGGACTTTACCCATTTTTTTAGTAATCGGTCTTACCGGAATTATCAGAGGATTCATTTCTGCTGCCCTCACTCCATTTATGTCGCAATTACTTGATAGAGAATGGTACACAAGTGCAGCAACTTGGAACAGTAGTGTTTGGCATACCGGTGCTATTCTGGGGCCTCCGGTAGCCGGTTTTTTATGTGCTCTTGGCTTTGACACCGCGTACAAAATAAATTTAATATTTATTCTTCTTTCTATTTTTTCATTGTTATTTATTAAATCAAGACCTGTTCCTGCAAAAGAAAAAAAAGAAACCTTATGGGAAAGCCTTTCAGCAGGAGTGAAATTTGTTTTTAGCAATCAATTAATTTTAGGGCCTATTTCATTGGATCTATTTGCAGTTTTGTTCGGTGGAGCTGTGGCGATGTTGCCTGTATTTGCAGATCAAATATTGCATGTAGGGAAAATAGAATTTGGTTTTTTAAGAGCAATACCCGCTGTTGGTGCTGTGATGACGGCAATTATTATGGCGTATTATCCACCCACAAAAAAAGCAGGTAAGAATTTACTTTTGTTTATTGGTGCATTTGGTGTTGCAACAATCTTATTCGGATTAAGTACGAATTATTATTGGGCGCTTTTCTTTTTATTTTTAACAGGGGCATTCGATAATGTAAGTGTTGTTATTCGTCATACCGTTTTACAACTTGCAACACCGGATCATATGCGTGGACGAGTCTCTGCTGTGAATAGTATATTTATTGGCTCCTCTAACGAGATAGGTGCTTTTGAATCGGGTTTAGCTGCACGATTAATGGGATTAGTTCCTTCTATTGTATTTGGTGGAGCAATGACTGTTTTTATTGTTGGAACGACAGCCAAATTAGCTCCAAAGCTTCGTAAACTTGATTTAAAAGAAATTGAGTAGGTTTATCAAATTCTCATGTCTCCAATCTCATATCTCATATCTAAACAGGAACTCAAAGATTTCCTCAATGAAAAATACGACCTGTATAATAATCTGAAATTTATTGAAACAGATCCTATTCAAATCCCGCATCTGTTTACGCAAAAAGAGGATATTGAAATTGCCGGTTTCCTTACTGCCACCATTGCCTGGGGACAACGTGTAACCATTATCAACAATGCTACAAAAATGATGAAGCTCATGGGGTCCAGTCCTCACGATTTTGTAATGAGCGCAAAAGATAAAGAATTAAAACGTTTCAATGATTTTGTACATCGTACCTTCAATGGTGTGGATGCAGTCTTTTTTATAAAATCACTTCAGCATATTTATAAAAAGCATGGAGGATTGGAACCAACATTTGCAGTTGGAGCGAGCTCAAAAGAGGAAACACCATTACTACATTCCATCATGAATTTCAGAAACACATTCTTCTCCATCCCTTTTCCTGATCGTACGAGTAAACATGTTTCCAACCCTTCAGAAAATTCGTCTGCGAAGCGTCTGTGCATGTATCTGCGATGGATGGTAAGAACCGATAAAAGAGGTGTTGATTTTGGTATTTGGAAGTCTAAAGCACTTAGTCCTGCTCAGTTGATGTGTCCGCTGGATGTTCATTCCGGAAATGTAGCACGTAAACTTGGCTTGTTACAGCGTACACAGAATGATTGGAAAGCGGTTGAAGAGCTTACTGCAAACTTGCGTACGTTTGATCCGAATGATCCTGTTAAATATGATTTTTCTTTGTTTGGGCTTGGTGCCTTTGAGAAATTTTAAAGGGAGCCATTAATAAATTAACAGCCCCCTCTAAACAGAATTTATACCGAGCTCTCTACTTCAACAGTACAAATTTTTTCGTATATGCTTCTTGTTGATTGTTAAATCTCAAGAAGTAAACACCGTTTGACAAATCGGATAGGTCAATTTGCGTGGTGTTTTTTTCCGTTTTTAAAACCTGATTACCGGTTACATCAAAAACAGTGATATCCATTGCAGTTCCATTTGCAATATTGACTAACCCATTCGTTGGATTTGGATATGCAATAAGATCTGCTTTTGCATTGACATCCAACC
>JAXLTZ010000041.1:0-4321 GCA_046329785.1 Chitinophagales bacterium | reverse complement strand
TCTTTAGCTATTCCTTTTATTTGTGTTAGTAGCTGATCTTCCTGAGCAAAAGCAAAAAACGGATAAAAGATTAGTAAAGATAAACGAAACAGAGCAGGCAGATTCGGCATAGATTTTGTTTAATTCTACGAAGATAAGCAAGTTGATTTATCAATTTTTTGTAACTTGCTTCTATATTTAACTTTCTGATTAAAAAATAAAGAAAAGAAATGAAAAAATTCTTACTTCCTATATGCATGATTAGCGTATTTCTTTTAGGAATAGTAGTTGTTAAAGGCGGTGACAATAAAAAGAATGCGGTTCCGCCGCCACCACCACGGGATTTAAAAGCGGAAAAGCGGGCAGCGGATTCAACATTTTACGCAAATTTTACCAGTGATACCAAGGATTATACTTACCAAAACACACCAAACGAAGTTTTACTGAATAACGGAATGAAAGTAACGATTGTAAAACTCAATCGTTTTTCGATTCCAAGAGGTGTGGCAGTAGTTATTCCGGATGATGTTTCACAGCGCTTTGCCTATGAATTGGCTGAAGTGGAAATAAAAGCAACCAATACTACTTCTTCTGAAATAAAATTAGGTTCCACAGCTACAGATGCTTTGTTTGTTTCTATAAAAATGTTTGGCACTGAAACCGGTTACAAGCCTTTTGTTTCCCAATATCCATTATCGTTTGGCTCTATTTACAACATGATGGAACCGGCGCAACCGGAAAAGCTTACACCAGTATTTAAAGAAACACAGGCAATGGTAAATGACGTGTACAAACCCGGGCAAACGAAAACCAGCAAAGGTATTATTGTATGTCTGGCAAAAGCTGCCAAACATATAGACAGAATTGTCATTAACAATCAGGAATTTGGAACGAATAAATCGTACGGTTGCCCTGCGAATTTGTAAGCTGTCATTCCCTTGAAAAAGGGAATCTCATATATTAAAGAGTAAGATTTCCGTTTTCGCGAGAATTACTTACAACAATTTTCTTTCATAAAACTGTGCTATTATCCATTCATCGCAATATTTCGGATGAATGACTTTTTGTGTGCGTGCATGTTTCCACAAGGCGGAAAATGTATCAGGCAGGCGGTTGAAATACCGGAATGCAGAAGGCAAGGTACCGAACATACATTCCGCCAGTAAAAAATGTGCATCTTCCCGTGCCGTTCCGGATGCCCTCAGCATTTGTTTTTCCAAGGGATTGACACGATATTTTTTCACGTATTCCAATAAACGCGCGTGGTAATTTTCATCTTCCGTAATCGCGGTAATGGAATTGTAGCGCGGATGTGTTTTATCCAGCATTTGCTGTGTTTGCTTTTCCATTTCCGCTAAACCATCTTCAAACTGGTCGAGCAGTTGCAAATCATACACAGGATTGGCGTGAACGACTTCCAGCAAATGACAGATAATCGTATCGCGCGGCACACGGATACCGATGGGGTCGGAGATACCGGAAGGATCGTTTAAGAAACGCAGTATCTGATGAAAAGTAAAATTGATATTTTTTGTTTTGTAATAACTGGCTGCACCGGGTGAAATAAAATAGCGGAGCATATCGTAAGCGCCAAACCACAGTTGTTTTTGCGATGGAATGGTTTCGATGAAACCGATTTGCTGCAAACGCTGCAAGCGTTTCTTCTGCGCCGGCAAATAAAAGGTATTAAACAAGGTAGAAATTAATCTGCCTGTTTTATTGAGTACAACAGAAGGCGAACCGATGGCCCTGAAAATTAATTTTACAGGATGCTCTTTGAGGCGGTCGGTTGCGGTTTCACTATCTTCTTCAGTATCTGTTTTCAAATAATCATTTAAAGAAATAGTTTTATTATCCGCAATCGGGCGACCGTAGCTGTCCTTTTTTATTTCAGGAATGAGGTGCACTTTTATTTCTTTTGAATGATGTAAATATAGGTGGATTTTGGAAGAAATGAATGTTGCTTTTTTTTGTGGTTTTTTATGGAGAGATTTTTTTGTGTAGCACGGTGATGATTAAACATCCGTAAATAAATTTTCTTTTGTAACTTTTTGAAGCCAAAAGTCACCAAAAAGCTTTTATGATTTTTAAGGTGATTTGCTTTCTCCTATCGTCGAAAACAACCGAAGCTAAAATTAACTCAAATGCTGATTGCCACACTTCGTTAATTTTACTTCTATCACTGCAAAAATCATAAACCTAACGCTTCTGCGGTTGATGTTTTGTTGGTTGAAAACCAACAAAGGCATAGGGTTTGTTATTTTTATTTGTGTCCTTCTCTTAATTTGCATTGATTATTTATGATTTTAAAGTCACTTTTAATGTAATGAAGCCTAAAATTCCTGCTGTTAATGAAGAAATTAAAATTACTAATTTCGAATTGTTGATTATTGTTTCATTTTCAAAAGCAAGTAAAGTAATAAAAATTGACATTGTAAATCCAATACCGCCTAATAAACCAACACCAAAAATGGATTTCCAATTTAAATCAGTTGGAAGTTTACATATTCCAAATTTTACAGCTAAAAATGACATTAGGAAAATGCCTACTGGTTTGCCGGCAATTAGTCCAAAAGCAATACCTAAGCTGTAATTTTCATTTAGGATGTTTGAAATATCGCCACCGAAAACGATTGCTGTATTTGCTAATGCAAAAATTGGCAAAATTGCAAATGCTACTGGTTTGTGTAAGAAATGTTGTAAAATATAAGAAGTTGATTTTTCATCTCCGTTACCAAACGGAATTGCAAATGCTAACAAAACGCCTGTAATAGTGGCGTGAACACCAGAATGCAGCATAAAATACCACATAGTAATTCCTCCAATTAAATAGGGAATAAGGTTTCTGATTTTCAATCTGTTTAAAACCAAAAGCAATATAAAAATGCCTAAAGCAATAAACAGGTTTGTCCAAAGCAATGTTTTAGTATAGAAAATAGCAATGATAATTATTGCTCCTAAGTCATCAATTACTGCTAATGCTGTTAAAAATACTTTTAATGAAGTAGGAACTCGGTTTCCTAATAACGATAAAATACCTAATGCAAATGCAATGTCAGTTGCCATTGGAATACCTGCACCTGATTGTGAAGCCGTTCCGTAGTTGAACGCCATAAAAATTCCTGCCGGAACAATAATACCGCCGAATGCTCCAAAAATTGGCAGTAGTGCATCTTTTATATTTGAAAGTTCGCCATGATAGATTTCCCTTTCCAATTCCAAGCCAATGAGTAAAAAGAAGATTGTCATTAATCCGTCATTTATCCAATGTTCAACACTTAGTCCTGCAAATTCAGATTTAAAAAAATTGTGATAATTGGTTCCAATGGATGAATTGGCAAGTATAAGAGATAAAATTGTGAAAGCAATTAATACTAGTCCGGCTGTTTTCTCGCTGTCAAAAAACTCTTTAAATAATTTAGTTACTTTCATTTGCTTTGCCGTTCAGTGAATCGTTTTGTGTTTTTTCAATAGATTTTGATAATGGTTTGTAGATACTAAAATGGTAAATTATGGAAGCTGAAACATTCAGCTTTGCATATCTCAAATATACAAAAGCATCATTGTATTAAGCGTAACTGCAAACTTGAAAATCTTTTCATTGTTTCTTGTATCTTTATATAATGGTATATACTTTAGAGGCACAAACACGCTGTTTATATTACTATACGAAATACTTTATGAGATGTGTGTATGTGTCAACTATCAAAATTTATCTACCAGAGTTGAATGATATAGTATAATGAATGAACTGGTATAAAGTGAATAAAATTAAAGATGCAAAAGTCATTCTAATTATTGTACATAGCCACGTATGGCCAAATACTTTTTTAAGTGAGACTGCTAAGTATACCGCAAGTATTAGTAAATTTATAATAGACAATATAAGCAACAAAAATTGATTCACTTTTATTAGTAATAATATTTCAATCAATAATATTGAATATAGTATCAAAAAAAAACTAGTAAAGTGAATGGAGTAAAGCAATGCATCATAATACAGAAGTTTCCTCCTATAAAATAAAATAAAGAATATAAATGCTGATACGGGAATCATTATTAAAAATAGTTTTTTGAATATTCCCGAAATCATTACATTCGCTTCAGGAACAGTCATATGCCGGCTAATACGTAGTTTCTTATTTAGAGCGTAAAAACGAGTAATGGGATTATTGTGATAACCGTATTTTGTTAACCATGTTCCCACGCTATCAGGTGAAGTATTCTTTAAAACTCTCAAATCTGCATTGGTTATTTCAGGATTATGCATGACCCAAGAAAATGGCGGTACTAATATGTAGTCTATTGTACTGTCGCTTGATTGGTCAAATATTTCGCTGAT
>JAXLTZ010000040.1:0-4327 GCA_046329785.1 Chitinophagales bacterium | reverse complement strand
ACAAAATCACCTTAAGCGAATTTAATTTCGAAGATGTGATTCTGGCATTGGGCAGTGCATCTACACAGACCATCGAGAACCATATCATCTATTTCCTGAACAAAGGGAAAACCGTGCAGATACTGCCGGACGAACTGGATATCCTTTCGGGAAAATTCAAGACGCAAAGTATTTTCGGCTC
Organism: Chitinophagales bacterium; assembly: GCA_046329785.1. Taxonomy (GTDB): domain Bacteria; phylum Bacteroidota; class Bacteroidia; order Chitinophagales; family JADIYW01; genus JADJSS01. Next base: position 4,146 of record JAXLTZ010000040.1, on the reverse strand, counting down.
GCCGCTCATAGAGATACCGACCGACCTGATGACGCCCTGGGAAAAAATCACCAAACGGCTCGCAGATATATTGCTTTCCTTTAGCGGGATGCTGCTGCTCTCCCCGATTTTAGGGATAGTGGCAATAAAAGTCAAACGCTCTTCCAAAGGTCCCGTATTTTTTTTGCAGGACAGAGTGGGATTAAACGGCCGCTTATTTTCCATCATCAAATTCCGTTCAATGATAGAGAATGCGGAGAACGGCACGCCGCGCCTGTCTTCGGAAAACGACGAACGCATTACACCTTTTGGTAAAACCATGCGCAAGTACCGCATCGACGAGCTGCCGCAATTGTGGAACGTGCTGAAAGGCGACATGAGCCTTGTAGGACCGCGACCGGAACGCAAATTCTTCATCGATCAGATTATACAAACCGCGCCGCAGTACCAGCTGCTGCAGCGCGTAAAACCCGGCATCACCTCGCTGGGTATGGTGAAATTCGGCTATGCTTCCACGGTGGAAGAAATGCACCAGCGCATGCGCTACGATTTGCTCTATATCGAAAATATCTCCTTTCTGATGGATGTAAAAATCCTGATTTATACCGCGATGATTTTGTGGAAAGGAAAGGGGAAGTGATTATTTGCAATCTATAAATCAAAAAATTAATAAAAATTACAATTCACTTACATGTATAATATCTCCTTCTATAACTGAAATATAAACAAAAGGCTTTTCATAACTATGCACATCATATCCATCTGACGTATATCCTTTTTCACCATTAATAAAAACTCGTTCATTAATCAAATATTCATCAAAATTTATATTCATAAGTTTTATCTCTCCTCTATTTATCAAAACTATATTTTTTTGAATCGGTGAAACATCAAAACGTAATATTTTTTTATCATTAATAGACCAAGTTAAAATAAACTTTTTTGCAACAATTCTACATTTATCAAACTGCCAATTTATTTTATACTTAAAATTTATTAGTATATCAATTAAATTATCAACCGTTGTAACTGGTTTCATTTCCCAAATTTCCTTATGAGCGTTTGCTGGCAGACTTTTAACATAATTTGAATGATATCTTGCTTTGTTAATAAAATCAACAAGTGCAGGAAAAGTAGACTTAGTACTCTTATTATAATATCCGACATCATACCCATTAACTCTTAAGTAACCTCCCAAACATTTTGTTCCTTTGCAATCTTTTGGGTTGGAATGTTTAAAAGTTCCACAGTTAATATTTACTTTCTTTTCTCGACACTCTGAATGCCCAATATATTTTAAACATAGTTCGTAGTGCAACAAAAGCCAATATTCAAAAGAATATGAACTAAATGAAATATGAACAACTCCATCATCGGAATCTGTTGATTCATCAGCTAATTCATATGCTTCTTTAATCTTATCTAATGGCCTATTATCATAATCAAATACACTCCACACTAGATTAAATCCTGAATTCTCTGCTTGTTTTTGCGCATATCTTACCCACCTTACTGGTGCTGGGAAATACTTATCTTCAATATCTTCGTTAATTACAGATTCGAAATTATAAACATTTCTCTTGTTTGTTTTTCTTGTAAGAAATTGGCCTGCATCATCAATTGTTTCTTCAAATGGATATACTGGAAAGACTATGAATTTAATCCCATTTGGATATATAGCTTGAAAATTTTCATTCAAATATTTTTCAAATTCTTCAAAATACTTTCTTTCTGAATTCTGTCCTTCACAGACAATTAAAACTGAGTAAACACTATTCTTCTTTCTAGAAACCCTAGTTATCATCCGAATGCTTTTTCAATATCATCTAAATTAGGTAGCGCACCAAATTTGCCAGACAAATACCACTTTTCAAATGCATGTCCTTCTCTTAGCTCTGCAAAATCAACCATAGAGTATAGAGAGGACTCACCTCTTGTATTCTTTGTACTAAACCAAATCTGATCTCTTCTGAAAATAGTTTGATCCATTAAATTTGTATCATGTGTCGTAAAAATTAATTGAGCTTTTTTCGTATTCAGCTTTTCATTTTGAAATATTCTAATTAATGCTTTACTTAACAAAGGATGAAGGCTTGTTTCAAACTCATCAACAAATAATACGCCTCCTTCCTCGAGAGCTAAAATAATCTCACTACCTAATCCTAGTACAGATTTAGAGCCTTCAGATTCCTCTGAGAACAAATGACTTTTTAAAATTTTTGTCCTCTTATTTCCATTATAAAATTCATGGTTAGCCAAAAGAATATATTTCTTCTTTCCATTATTACTTTCTGAATCAACTTCATTTTGAAATGATAAATCCTTTTCAGCCTTAATTTCATAAATATTCAAATCTGCAAACCTAATAAGAGCATTTATTTTCTTTCTAAATTTATCACTTGTTGCAATTAATTCTGGAATATTTCTTTTTCCATATCTATGTGTGCTGTTAAGTGTATTTACAACAAAAATTTCTTGAATAGCATTAAATGCATTTAAAATGACTTTATTTGGTGTTAAGGATGAGAAATGTGATAATCCAAAATTATTACTATAAATTTTCTCAAATTCTCTGCCTTCTTGAGCACTTTTGCCAATATTTAAAATATGAATCCCTTTTTCTTTAACATTTGTGCTCCTTTGAAAGGCTAGAGTCTCTCTACCATTAGGCCAGTATAATAGTTCTTCTGATACTATTTGTTCTTTATTAAAAGAAACAGTATATAAATAAGGTATAAAATTTTTATCCAAGAAACGTATCTGAAATTCAGATGGCAAATTCAATGTTTCAGAATTAAATTTAAATGGATTGTAATTTGCTATACCTGTACCTGCATGTGTTGGATTTTTTAATAAATATAGTAAATCAAAAACCGCTCTAATAATATTTGATTTACCTGATCCATTAGAGCCAAATATCAAGACTGTGTTTAATAACCTTAACCCTTTTTTATTTGGCAACTTGTAATCAAAAACATTATTTGATTTTGAATCGTACTTATCAGCGATCATACTTAAAGTAACTTTTTCTCTAATTGACCTATAGTTTGTTATTGATAACTCTATTAACATCTTAAATTAGTTTTTTACAATTATACTGCAAATATTGCATTTAAATATCCAAATTTGCACTATTTAACTTTAAAAAACTAAAAAACTTTAAAATACCTTGTATTTTCCTCATCTTTTGCAAGTATTACCACTTGCCAACTCCCCGCCCTTGGTAGGTGTTATCACCTGCCAACTACAAACTAAGATTTAGCTTTACTGAACTTACCTTACTCACTGCGTTCGAAATGACGGGGCTCATTTTCGGTAATTCGCTTTTTGCATATTTGAGATTGCTTCGCTTCACTCGCAATGATGGAACCCTACTACTAATTAAACAAGATTCGTATCTTTAATTTATGAGCGTAAAAGACATACTCCGTCATCCGTTTGAAAACTGGATAAGACCTATTGTGCTTATGTATGTGGGTTTACCCATATTTATCCTCAGTGCATTGGCGGACATAGGGCTTCTTCAGTTGATCGGCGGAGCAATCTTATTTCTCGGATATTTCTTATCGCTTATGTCCATTTTCTATTTATTGTACAAACGAGAAGGATGGAAAGTGTTTTATACGCTGGTATTTATCCTGATGACCATTTTGATGTTTGGGTTGATGGCCGGGTGATTTTGGTATATAGTGCCACGATAATCGTGGCACGAATTCAATAGCAATCCACATCTACTACTACACGGATTTGTTTGAAGGACTGGAACTGGTACAGGCCGTTGATGGCTTGCTGTATATCGTATTTGATGCGGTTCAGCTCACGGAAACTTATCGGTATCTTCACCATGATATCGCGTAGATAATAATTGTTGATTTTCTGAATGATAGGCGCATTCGGCCCTACCACCCAGCCGCTGTATTTGGCGTGCAGGTAATCCGCCACCTTATTGGCCGCTTCTATGGTCGTCTTGATGTCCTTGTGTTTCACCGTCAGCTGTATCAGCCTGGAATACGGCGGATAATGGAATTGCTTACGTTCCTGCAATTGCGCCTGATAGAAATCTTCATAATTGCTTTCCAGAATATAGTTCGCTATCACGTGGTGTACATTGCCAATTTGTATCATCACCTTGCCGCGTTTTTCCCTGCGCCCGGCCCTGCCGCTCAC
>JAXLTZ010000039.1:0-4887 GCA_046329785.1 Chitinophagales bacterium | reverse complement strand
GATATGCCAATGTTTTTGCTACATTTTTGCGTTTATCAAATTCATCTGTTTTATTGGTGGTTTTAAAATCTTCTAACAATTTTTCTATCAATTGAGTTTCATTTTCATCGCGCAAATCGCTTGGCATGCCATGCACCACAAAAGTGGTGCCGCCAAAAAATTCTATATCAAAACCCAAAGCTTTTAACTCAGGAATAATCTCTTTCAGAATTTCCGTATCGCTGTTGTTTAATTCCAGTGATTTTGGAAATAAAGTTTTTTGTGTGGCCGCAGGCTGATTCGCTAAGTTCTTCAAATACTTTTCAAATAAAATCCGTTGATGTGCTTTGTGCTGATCCACCAGAATAAAACCACTTCTTATTTGTGTAAGGATATAACGTTCATGCAGCTGAATTGGTTCAAAACGTTCATTTTTGAAAGGATTGTTCGAGATTTCATTTTCACTTTCCAGCGCATGTAAATCCATCTTGCTTCGAATCGTTACGGTTTTCTCTTCCGTTGTCTCATCGAGTTCATATAATTTTTTCCAGTCATCAAAACTTCCATTATTATCGTTAGTGAAATCTCGGTGCTGTGTTGCCGGAATATCTTTGTCAAATGGCGAATGATACGAACCGCGCGTATTTTCAGAATTTAATTTGGATTGAACCACTTTAAAGGGTTGCTCATTATACACGCGTTCATCTATTAATTGATTAAACGTAGACTCATGTTCGAAATCAATCGTCGGCATCACACTGTATTGTGACAAACCATGTTTTGCTGCTGCATTCAATAATAAATAAATCGCTTTCTCGTCTTCAAATTTTATTTCCTGTTTGGTTGGATGTACATTGATGTCAATCGCGCCGGGTTCTATATCAATAAACAAGCAATAAAACGGAAAACTTTTATCCGTGATTAAGCCATCATACGCTTTAGTAATGGCATAGTTCAGAAAATTATTTTTGATGAATCGATTATTGACAAAGAAGAATTGCTCACCGCGTGTTTTCTTGCTTACTTCCGGTTTGCCGATAAAACCGCGTACACTTACATAATCAGTAACCTCTTCAATCGGCACTAATTTTTCGTTGTAATTTTTTCCAAAAATATTTACGATGCGCTGACGAATATTTGTAGCTTTCAGATGATAAACTTCTATTCCATTATGATGTAATGAAAAAAAGATATTCGGATTTGCTAAAGCAACATGTACAAATTCATCCAGAATATGTTTCGTTTCAATCTGATTTGATTTTAAAAAATTACGACGTGCAGGGACATTATAAAATAAATTTTTCACAGAAATGGAAGTACCTGGATTGGTAGCTGTGGGTTCCTGTAAAATTACCTTAGAACCTTCCACAATTAATATAGTTCCGACTTCTTTGTTGTGCAGTTTGGTTTTCATTTCCACTTGCGCCACCGCAGCAATACTAGCCATGGCTTCACCGCGAAACCCAAACGTGTATAATGAAAATAAATCTTCAATCTTTTTAATTTTAGATGTCGCATGTCGCTCGAAACACATGCGTGCATCTGTTTCGCTCATACCGCAACCGTCATCTACCACTTGTATCAGCGCACGACCGGCATCTTTAATAATTAACTGAATGTTTTTGGCACCTGAATCCACACTATTCTCCAGCAATTCTTTTACCACTGACGCAGGTCGTTGTATCACTTCACCCGCCGCAATCTGGTTGGCGATGGCATCCGGTAAAAGTTTTATAATATCAGACATAATAGGTACACAAAATACAAAATACTACTCGTTACATCGTGTTAAATGCTGTTATTTTGATAATAAAAATGCCGGAACTGGCTATATGTGAAGATATGATGAAAATAACTCATCGAAGATGAATCTCTGTTTTTCTTTGATATCCGGTTTTAATACTAATTCCTGTAAATGCTTTAGTTTCAAAAGCATAGAATAGGCACGTTTCTATGTGTTTAAAACATAAAATCCGCGTTTCCACGTTCGTTTAAAGTTTATAACATATTAAAGGCTATAATTTTCTTATGTTTGAGCAAATTTAGGACTGATTTTTGTGATAATGGTTGAATTATTGAATTGGAGAATTAAAGAATGAGAATAGAAAATTTTAAAATAGTGATAAATAAGATTGTGCAATTCCGCAATTCTACAATTCTACAATTATTAACTGCCTACTGCCTGCTTACTACTGCCTACTCAAAAGCAGCCGAGCCACCTTATCTAAAAGACACTTCAACTATTTGGGTGGATTCTATCCTGAAGACCATGACTCTGGATGAAAAGATTGGTCAGTTGTTTATGGTGGCCGCTTATTCCAATAAAGATGAGGCCAGTTATAAAACGATTGATAAATACATAAATGAGTATAAAGTTGGCGGCTTGATTTTTTTTCAGGGGACAGCACAAAAACAAGCGGAATTAACCAACCGTTATCAGGCACAAAGTAAAATTCCTTTGTGGATTGGTTTCGATGGAGAGTGGGGGCTTGGTATGCGTTTAGATAATACGATTTCGTATCCACGCCAGCTCACACTGGGAGCAATTGATAGTCCTGAATTGATTTATGATATGGGTAAAGAAATTGCGCGACAAATGAAGCGTATCGGTATTCATATCAACTTTGCGCCGGATATAGATGTCAATAGTAATCCGAATAATCCGGTGATTAACGATCGTTCTTTCGGTGATAATAAATTTGGTGTGGTGCGCCGCGGGCTAGCCTATATGCAAGGCATGCAGGATAATAAAATCCTGGCAAGCGGTAAACATTTTCCCGGTCACGGCGATACGGATGTCGATTCACATAAAGACTTGCCGGTCCTTACACATTCCTTAGAAAGGTTAGAGTCTGTAGAATTATATCCATTCAAACAGTTTATCCGTTATGGTGTCGGCAGTATTATGGTCTCACACTTGAATGTACTGGCTTTGGATGGGGCACCCAATTTTCCTGCAACCTTGTCACCTAAAATTATTCAACAAAAACTCATCGACTCCATGGGTTTTAAAGGACTGGTATTTACGGATGCAATGAACATGAAAGGTATTACGAAATATTATCCTTCAGGAGTAGCAGAAGTAATGGCGATAGTTGCAGGCAATGATGTGATGCTGTTTCCGGATGATGTAGATGCTGCCATTGCAGGAGTACGTTGCGCAGTTTTGCAGGATTCTATTATCAGTGAAGAGACAATTAACAGAAAAGTTCGCAAAATTTTAGCAGCAAAATTTTGGCTGGGATTAAATCAATATAAACCAATCAATTTAGATGGTATTGATGCGGATATCAACAGCGATAGTGCCAAATACCTGAAGTTTAGATTACTTGAAAATGCAATTACTGTGGTGCAGGATTCCGCTAAAATTATTCCGGTTTTAAATTTGCAGAAACGAATTGCAAATGTAAGTATTGGTAGCAGCAAAACTACAGTCTTTTCTACGATGCTTGATAAATATACACAAGTCGATCATTTCTTTTTTCCAAAAGATACAGATATTAAAACGTTTAATGATGCACTTGTAAAACTAAAAGACTATCATTTAGTAATAGCGGACATACAGGATATGAGTCGCTTTGCTGCAAAAAATTTCGGCTTAACAGATAATTCCATTTCTTTTTTAAAGCAAGTGAATAAACAAAATACAACGATATTATGTGTATTAGGCTCACCATATAGTTTAAAATACTTTCAGGATTTTAACTCAATTATTGTTGGATATAATGAAGAAGAGGAGGCGGAATCTATTGTTGCACAAATTATTTTTGGTGCACGCGGTGCAGATGGAACATTGCCGGTTACCGTTGGCAAATTTCAATACGGCAGCGGTGAATGCACGCAAGCCAATATGCGTTTAAAATATGGCAATCCGCTCGAGGTAAATATGAACGCTAAAACACTCAAAAAAACGGATGGAATTATCTATAAAGCCATTGAAGATAAAATTTTTCCGGGCGCACAATTGTTAGTAGCGAAAGATGGCAATGTGATTTATGAAAAAGCCTATGGCTTTCATACGTACGATAATACAATAGCCACTAAGTTAACAGACTTGTTTGATATTGCTTCTCTTACAAAAGTAACGGCAAGTGTGCCAATGATTATGAAAATGCAGGAACAAGGTAAAATTGATGTCAATAAAAAACTGGGTGATTACTATACGTATCCTGAAGGTTCAAATAAGAAAGATATTATCATTAAAGAAATGCTGTGCCATCAGGCTGGTCTGCCTGCGTGGATTCCGTTTTATAAGAATACGCTGGATTCAGCCGGAAATCCTGATAGTTTGTGGTATGCTAAAATTCAGGATTCTGTATTTTCTGTGAAAATTTTAGACAGTCTGTTTTTGAAAAAGTCATTTCAGGATTCTGTCTGGAAAATGATTTATGATTGCGGTTTATCGCCGGTGAAAGAGTATAAGTACAGCGATTTAGGGTATTATTTGCTAAAACCAATTATTGAAAAAACGTATAAAGATTCCTTGCAGAATATTACACGAAAATATTTGTATGCACCGTTGGGTATGAATTATACCCAATATAATCCGAAATGGAATGGATATGATCTGAATAAAATTATGCCGACAGAAATAGAAAAGAATTTCCGACAGTCTTTGTTGTTAGGAACCGTACACGATCAAGGTGCAGCGTTGCTGGGCGGTGTAGCTGGTCATGCAGGAATTTTCAGTAACGCTAATGATTTGGCGAAATATTTCCAATTATTACTAAACCGCGGAAGTTACGGTGGCTATAAATATTATGATGCAAGCACGATTAAAAACTTTACGACTAAACAATATCCAAACAACAGAAGAGCGATTGGTTTTGATAAGCCAACACCTGCAGGACAAGACGGACCGACCTGTGATGCCGCGTCCCCGGAATCGTTCGGACATACCGGTTTTAC